>JBAYUG010000148.1:0-2523 GCA_041675325.1 Kapaibacterium sp. (SeqCode) | reverse complement strand
TCCACTAAATTTCAAAGCAAAACCAAGATTATGAATTTCATCCTGCAAGGACTTTGCAAGCTGATAGTCAACTTTCGTAAGCTGAACCTTTATAGGCATCAATAGCTGCTGAGAAAAAGATGAATTTGAGTTAAGTCGCATCAGTGCTTTTTCATATAGAATTCTTTCATGTGCAGCGTGCTGGTCAATAATCATAAGCCCGGCATCGGTTTCACACATAATGTATTTGTTCTGGTACTGCCATACATTGAACTTATCTTCAGCATCTTTCTTCTTGTGTTCAAATATATTTTTCTGATTATCTGTCTCTGATTCTTCAGGAATCATATTCACATTTTCGGTTCCGAAATCTTTCTTTGAAGCTTCAAATATACTATGAATTGCAGTTGTTCCTTTAGTGGAAGGGGAGGAAGAAAAACTTCTATTATCGGGAATGCTATTCCTGTAATCCCTGTGTTCAAGGGACGAAGGGACACTATCGAGAGATTGTGCATTTCCGAAACCGATTTCAAAAGTGATATTGCTTGCACGAAGTGTATCCTTCACAACCTTTCTTAAGAATCCGAAAATTGCACCTTCGTCTTCAAACTTAACCTCAAGTTTTGATGGATGAACGTTCACGTCAACCTTTGTCGGATCGATATTAATGAAAAGAAAGAACGAAGGGTAATTTCCCTTTTCAATTAAATCATCGTAACCGGAATAAACTGCAAAGTTAAGATTCTTACTTGTGAAGAACCTGTTGTTGAGATAAAAGAACTGGTCCTGCTTAGATTTTCTCGCGAATCCCGGTTTTGAAATAAAACCGTTAACTTTTACAATAGCCCCTTCTCCTTTAACTTCAATCAGTGATTTACTGAATTCTTCAGTAAATAAATCATTGAGTCTTTTAAACAGCTCATTTGCTTTTAAATTAAATATTTGTTCATCATTGTTGTATAGCTTAAACGCAATCCCGGGGTTTGAAACAACCTGTCTGATAAATGTATCGTATATATGCCTGTATTCAGTCTGGTTTGATTTAAGGAAATTTCTTCTGCCCGGTGTGTTATAGAATAAATTTTTAACCGAAATAGATGTCCCAGTTTCCGTGTTAACTTTCGATACTTCAGTAACTTCATTGCCGTCAATTCTTACGAGTGTGCCTACTTCGTCTTTTGCAGTGTGGGTCTTAAGTTCAACCTGCGATATGGCTGCTATAGATGCAAGAGCTTCACCCCTGAACCCGAGTGTTCGAATATTTTCAAGGTCTTCGTAAGTTTCTATTTTACTCGTTGAGTGTCTCTGGAAAGCGACTACAGCATCATCTTCAGACATTCCCGAACCGTTATCAATAACCTGTATTAAAGTCTTTCCTGCATCTTTAATGATGACGGTAATTTCGGTAGCGTCTGCATCTATCGAATTTTCGATAAGTTCTTTTACAACAGCTTCAGGTCTGCCAACGACTTCACCCGCTGCAATTTTATTGTACAGAGCTTGCGGGAGTATTTTTATTAAATTATTCAAAGTGAGATTTAATTCTCAAAAATTGCTTTAACAAAATCTTCGCTATCAAAAACCTGCAGGTCATCAATCTGTTCGCCAACCCCAACAAACCTTACAGGAATCTTCATCTCGTTATTTATCTTAACAACTATACCGCCTTTTGCAGTGCCGTCAAGTTTTGTGAGCACAATGCCCGTAACTTCGCCCAATGCATTTGCAAATTCTTTCACCTGGTTCAGACCGTTCTGTCCTGTTGTAGCATCAATAACGATGAACGTTTCGTTTGGAATATCTGGAATAACTTTTTGCATCACACGTTTAACTTTCTTTAGCTCTTCCATCAGATGTGATTTATTGTGAAGTCTTCCTGCAGTATCTATTATTACAATATCAACATTTCTCGAGACAGCCGCTGAGATTGTATCGTAAGCAACCGAAGCAGGATCTTTAGTAGAAGGGTTTTGTATAATATCAACCCCTGCGCGTTTCGCCCAGATTTCAAGCTGTTCGTTTGCGGCAGCACGGAAAGTATCCGCGGAGCCGATGAGAACAGACTTGCCTGCTTTCCTGAAGTTATACGCCAGTTTTCCAATAGATGTGGTTTTTCCGACTCCGTTCACTCCGACAACCATTATCACAAAAGGTTTCTTAGCTATTTCAAAATCGAATGTTTTAAAGTGTGAAGTTGTACTTGCAAAAATCTTTTTTACTTCATCGTTTATCAGAGTGTTGAGTTCGTCATCGTTTTCATACTTATCAGTTTTTGCTCTTTCCTTAATGCTGTTTAATATTGTTTCTACCGTATCGTATCCAACGTCAGAAGATAAGAGTATTTCTTCCAGTTCAATTAAAAATCCATCATCAATCTTCTTTTTTGCATTTACAAGTCTGTTTATCTTTCCGAACAGATCGTCCTTAGTTTTAGTTAATCCGTCCTTAAGTTTATTGAATCCAATCTTGTCTAAAAAAGACATTATTCCTCCGTTATCTTATGATTCTTTCGTTAAGTTTTTTGCTATTATCATTCTTTGCACT
>JBAYUG010000147.1:0-2591 GCA_041675325.1 Kapaibacterium sp. (SeqCode) | reverse complement strand
CCAATCTTTAACACTTGGCTGAATCGGAACCATAACATCAGAACCAATTTCACCTATTAGGGCAAGACTATCAGAGGAGCCTTTATACCCTTTTGCTTTTAAACGGTTTTTATAATATTTCAGCTTTGCGTATTGAGAGGTGCTATCGTAGTGAGAGTTTACAAAATCATTACTTACACCTGTAATTTTAGGAGTAGGTTGACCGTACTGGATATAAGGAGCAATATTGTAAGAACTGAAGTTCTGGGTTGCATAATCGGAAGAAGAGACATCTTCGGAATAATACATAACAATATCGTTAGATTCCGTGATACCGATTTTAGAGCCGGCGGGATGGTCAACAGCAAAAAGTTTAATCTGGTCGAAATAATTAACATCGTTTTCTGTTTCCATTATTTGAAGAGTAATTTTATTGCTGTCAATTTTGGGAACAGTGTTTAACTTATAAACGTCAGTAATGCTTTGGTTTGCGTTTTCTGAAAATTCAGAGCGATGAAGGATGTTGTTTTCAGTAAAATATTTCCCACCTGATGTATCGTTTCCTAAAACGAAAATATACGGGCATCCGCCGCCAGCTAAATTAACTGACGGGTTGATTCTGAATAAATCCGACCAATACTCACCAGAATTGTTATATGCTCTCAATTTAGTAAAGAAATGAAGTGCAGAAGGTACTCTATCACCAATTGTACAACTTTGCCCTGCGTAATTATGGTTCCTTAAAACGAAGTGAGGGGAACTTGGAGAAGATTGCGTGTAAATTCCATTATTAGAATAAGACCAGATCGGACCTGAATTTGTATTGCATTCATAAAGTGTCCACGTATAATTAACCGGAGTGCCTTGAACGGTAGAATAAAGAGCCCCTGTTTTTCCTTTGAATAAAGTATAGCCATACTGCTGACTTCCAATCATATTGCTTGTGATGTTTGTTATGACGGGGGGTGGGGGAGGGTAAATTCTATTGTAAACATACCATAAAAAACCAGCAATAGCTCGGATATTATAGACATAAGTATAAGTGAAAATTGCGCTTAATACACCTTGTCTTGTATCAATTGTGTAAGATGGGTCATTCAGCTTCAATGTTGGAACTTGAATATAATTTATTGCATCATACTTTGGAGAGAGTTGACCATTAATAAAAGCAATATCTTGATTTCCCATATTAATTGTATAATTATTGTCTCCATCTGCATCATTACTTGGAAAACGATCAGATAATTGGTTAATAACATAATGAAGAGAACGGAGAGGATTTTGTAAATTATTAATATCAATCAGACCACCTTCATTATAAGCATCCATAAATCCTTTGGAAGCATAATTATGATTCTCGAAGTATGTTTTTTCGTAATAGTCATTATTATCGTGTATATCATTATGAACATGGGCTGGGACACCACCATCTTGAATATCATGACAAACTCTACCTATTACCTCCCACATTATTGTTTTAAGATGGGCATGAACCTGTGCTTCAGTCTCAAACCAGGGTTCCATAATAATTTGATCTAGCAGCAAATCTGTGATTGTACCATTAGGATCAAGGTAATGCCAATATCCTGCGAAATCCATATACCTTGATGTTTTTACATTATTTGGGTTCTTTATAAAATCTGTTATATCGTTGTACTTAAGTTCCGCCCATATATGCGATCCATTTGAACAGAGTAATGGAAGCGCAGGATATCCGTACCATGGTCTGACCCCATCTTGATTTATGCCATAATACTGTCCCCTAATTTTCTGGTATGAATTAGCGTACCCGCAAACAGCAGGTATAATATACCAATGATCATTGTCACCTTCATCTGCATCCCAAAAATGTGTTGAAGTCCACGAACCGCCTACAGGAATACAAGATAATAGAAATACGCTATTAATATAAAGAAAATCCACTACATCCTCTAAATATGCACCAGCAGTTACATGGCCAGTTGTAAAAACTGGAGGGGTAGAATTATATGCAGGACCAATATGTAAATCCATTTCGGAGTTAATAACTTCAGGGTGTTGTAAACGCACTAACTTCCATGCTTCATCAACTAAATATGAATGAATGTTAGTCCAATAAGGATATAAATTACTGCAATAAAGCAGATTTATAAAAATAAATATGAAGATAATTTTTTTCATAAAAAATTTATTTAAGTTACATAAAAATTTTTAATGATGCCGATATCAAAACGTAGTTAAAGAGTTTACTCGAACTATATTTGCGGTATTCCATTATGTGTGAATTATAATATAAATTGTATGTAGAGTTCACATCAAGAATTAAATCTTCTGCTATATTCCCGAAAAGACCTACACCAAGATTTACACCGGGGTTAACACTTAGTCTTGAATTATTAACAGGGTCTGTTGTTTCATATTTATCTTTTGTCAGGTAAATTCCTGTACCGAAGTTAAAGTAAACAGAAGTATTTCTTTTATCCGTAAAGAACCTATAGCGGATATCTGCACATATTGAAGTAAGTCCGGTTTCATTTGTTGCTGTGTTAGATGGAAATAAAGTCGCAAACTCCGGGGAAGTAAATATATTAAATCCGATATAAATGTCATTATTAATCTTATTATGACCTGAT
>JBAYUG010000146.1:0-3011 GCA_041675325.1 Kapaibacterium sp. (SeqCode) | reverse complement strand
TTCCTTACAAACATATTCAAAAATAGCCACGGGACACCCAAAATTACAAGTTCAAAATTATAAACTACTAATAATACAAATATTTATTTTAGAAGATTGTTGTCTTGCGGAAAACAGGAAGAAGATGATGCTTGTAAAATAACGACAAAAATATTTTATAGTTTTTGAAAAGCCGGTCATGCGCCGGCTTTTTTATTTTATGGTTTCTCAGAAAAACATTAATGACTTTAGTTACTAATTCATTTCTTAACACTTAATAATCCCTGCGTACAAAAGTTAGCATAAACCCCTGTCATAATTTGTTCTAAATGTTCATTGTATTTTTGGATTAAGTCTGCCATTCCAATGAAGTCAATATGAGTGCGAAACGGATTTTCTACTTTGGACTTTTCTATAAGTTCGGCAATAGAGTCAACAACTTTTTGCGGCTCTTGTTGGAGATTGTCATTTATGCTATCTGTTTTCGACAGGAACAAATATCCTTTTAGAAAGTATTATCGTTTGTGTATTGTGAAGGTACTCCCATGACAGGTTCTTTTGTCATATCTTCAAACCTCGTTATTTCTTCAAGAAATACAAGCTTGAAATCTCCCGGAGGTCCGTTACGTTGTTTGCCAATTACTATATCTGCTCTTCGTTTTATTTCTTCGAATTTCGGATCGTCAGATGGAGGTCTTGATACTAAAAATTCACGGTGAATAAATATGACTACGTCAGCATCCTGTTCGATTGCACCCGATTCCCTCAGGTCAGAAAGCTGCGGTCTCTTTTCTTTCTTCTGTTCGATTCCTCTGTTTAGCTGAGCCGCTGCTACAACAGGTATGTCAAGCTCTTTAGCAAGTGCCTTAAGGCTTCTTGAAACGTGCGCTACTTCAAGGTCGCGTCTTTCATACTGCCCTTCACCCTTTAAAAGCTGAAGATAGTCAACAACTACCATATCAATGTCGTGCTCATGTTTAAGCCTTCTCGCTTTGGCTCTTAGCTCAAGCACGTTCATTTCGCTCGTATCGTCTATGTACATCTTAACCTTAAGCTTTTCAAGTGAGTTTACAACGCGTGCCCACTCTTCGTTCGAAGTTCTTCCGCTCTTTAGCTTCTGTCCGTCAACTCTTGATTCAATCGAGATAAGTCTTGAGATAATTTCCATCTTTGTCATTTCAAGAGAGAAAAATGCAACCTTGTATCCTTTCTGAGCCGCATTTCTTGTGACGTTCAGCGCCAATGCTGTCTTACCGTGCGATGGTCGTCCCGCAAGTATAATAAGCTCGGACTTTTGAAAACCAAGCGTAAGTTCATCAAGCAGTTTATATCCTGTCGTCACGCCCGGCAGATTCTTCTTGTCCGCTCCCCTTCTCGAACCTAACTGTTCTAAAATGTTATTAATTTCTTCTTCAACTGATACTACCCGCTTCTTTGAAAATGATTCCGATGTGTCAAGAATATCTTTAGAAGCATTTGCCAGTATTGCATAAGGTTCTGATGATGGATTAAAACAGTTATCGAGTAATTCTTTTGCAATGTTTATAAGTTCTCTTAGTACATATTTTTCATATATAATCCTTGCGTATCTTTTTGCGCTCGCTGATGATGCAATGCTTTCCGTTATTCTCAGTATGTATTCAACTCCGCCGGCAGCATCGAGCTTTCCCATTCTTTTCAGTTCTTCAATCACAGAAAGTGCATCAAGGTCTTCGTTCCTTGTATCAAGGTTAACCATTGATGAAAATATTATTCTGTGAGCATTCTTGTACAGGTATTCGGATTTAAGAATCGACGCAATATCTGCAAACACCATGCTGTCAAGCATAATGGCGCCCAGCACCTGTATTTCAAGCTCCGTTGCATTAGGCGGCAGCTTGCCTTCAAAGATTTCTACCATTGAGTCTTCGGCAGTTCTTTCCAGCTTCTTTTTATCTTGTATTACTTTTTTCCTTGTCATACTCTTTTCTGAATAATTGTACATCTTCCCATGTCGGTTTCTTCCAGTTTGGATTCCTGAGCAATGCCGCCGGGTGATAAGTTACCATTGCTTTTACTTTTACGTCTCCGAATGTTAAATTGTATATCTTCCCTCTCATCCTGCCGAGTGTTTCTTTCACTCTAAGCATTGTCTGTCCTGCAAATGTTCCGACACACAGTATAAATTTCGGTTTTATAAGTTCAATCTGTTTAAGCAAATACGGTTCGCATTTAAGAATCTCTTCGGGATTGGGATTCCTGTTTTCAGGAGGTCTGCATTTTAATATATTGCAGATAAAAACTTCTTCTCTCGAAAAATCAATTGCTTTTAAAATATCCGTAAGCAGTTTGCCTGCACGACCTACAAACGGTTCGCCCTTTGCGTCTTCATCCGCACCGGGTGCCTCGCCTATCACCATCACATCTGCGTTAGGACTGCCTGTACCAAAAACAAAATTCTTTCTGGTCTCGCATAGATTGCATTTTATGCACTTGTTAATCATTGAATCAAGTTCGCTGATGCTCTTTGCGTCCATCCAGTCTTCTCTTAGCAATGTCATCGGAGCTCCTTCCCTCACTATACTTTCGTTTTCAACTTTTTCCTTATATTCAGTTTCGTGATTATGAATTGCAATTTTAATCTTTAGCTCCTCAACATCAGTATTTTCATCAGGCACTTCAAGGTCGTATTCTGTCAATGATTCTTTGGGAATATTAATTCCCTTCCCGCCCTGAACGTACTTCAAATAATTTATACTGTCCTCTATTAATTTTCTCTTCAATTACTCTAAGTGTTTATAGGTGAAAAATATTCTCAAATTAATATATCTGAAATACTTTGTAAAGAATAAAAACAGCAACATTTACACTTTAATCAGAAATTCAAAAATTGCTCTTAGTTCTCTTTGTCGCAGATTCGCCGTGGAGTTCGTTTCAAAACACCCCCCGCTGTCATCCCCGCGTGTTTTTGGCGGGGATCTAACCCCGTTTTCAATGTTTTTTATTTGCTTTATTGTAAATTTAAGTTATGAGACAAACTCCGTGGCGAACGG
>JBAYUG010000145.1:0-3045 GCA_041675325.1 Kapaibacterium sp. (SeqCode) | reverse complement strand
CTCAGAGCGGTGAGACTGCTGATACATTAGCAGCTCTTAAAGAAGCAAAGAAAAAGGGTGCGCTTTGTCTTGGTGTTTGCAATGTTGTAGGCAGCTCTATTGCCCGCGAAAGCCACGCTGGCGTTTACATACATGCCGGACCGGAAATTGGTGTTGCATCAACAAAAGCATTTACTTGTCAGGTAATGTCTTTGGCACTAATAACTATGATGCTGTCTGAAGCCAAAAAAACTCTGTCTCGGGAATCTTTAATCGAAATAGCGGCTGAGTTGAAGAAAATACCTGCTAAAATAAGTCAGATGATTGCTATAAAAGATGAGTTCAGGAAAGTCGCAGATGCTTTCAAGAATTCGGATAATTTCCTGTACCTTGGAAGGGGATACAACTTCCCTGTGGCTTTAGAGGGTGCATTGAAACTAAAAGAAATATCTTATATTCATGCTGAAGGTTATCCTGCTGCCGAAATGAAACATGGTCCGATTGCTTTGATTGATGAAAATATGCCCGTTGTTTTTATAGCTCCTCAGGATAGAACTTATGACAAGATTATTTCTAACATAGAAGAAGTAAAAGCTCGGAAAGGTAAGATTATCGCTCTTGCAAGTGATGGTGACGAAAATATAAACTCTTATGCCGATTACGTTTTAAGAGTACCCAAAACTCTCGCACTATTCGCTCCCATTATAAATGTTATACCTCTTCAGTTCTTATCTTATTATATAGCTGCCGCAAGAGGCTGTAATGTTGACCAGCCACGGAATCTGGCTAAAAGCGTAACTGTCGAATAATAATTAATCGTTAATATGTATATAATAAAACGGGACTGTAATGCCCCGTTTTTATTTTGTCTATATTAATAATTATTTAACCAGCAGCATTTTCTTAACACCGCTGTAATCTCCTGCTTGTATCTTGTAGAAATACACACCGCTCGGATATTCTGACGCATTCCATTTTATTGTATGACTTCCCGCAGTATATAATTTGTTAGTAAGTACTGAGACCTCTTTGCCTGAAACATCAAATATCTTTAAAACAACATTTGATGATTCTTTAAGGTCGAAACTTATATTTGTTTCCGGGTTGAATGGATTTGGATAATTCTGATAAAGCTCAAAGTTATTAATTGTAATTTCATTGTTGTTTATTCCTGTAAAAGTCGATTTGAGCTTTACATCAAACGTAACTGCTGAATCGAGATATACCTGTATGCCTGATACTGTTTTTGAGTAATAATTTGGTGAAGTAAAAGTTAATGAATAAGTACCGGGAGCAAGCATCCTGTGATAGTCTCCGCATACAGAATCGGAATAAATCCATGTCGAGTCATTCTGCCCGACCGTGTATATTTTTGCCTTAATAGGAACACCAGTCAATGAATCGGTTACAATTCCACGAACACCGATCAAAGTTTCCTTTATGTAATAAAGGAAAGATCTGAAATTATAATTCCAGAATGTCGGCAGTTGTGCTTGAGCCACCATCTTAGTATTTGATATTTCTAACGTAACTTCACGACCGCCGTTGTAATATGTCATATAATCCTGTCTGCCTCCGGTTACAATGTACCATGCATAACCGTTCGTTACGCCCGGAATGTTTGGGTATCCAAGTAAGTCGTCCAAATATGTTGCAGGGGAATACTTGTGTACAGTATCCACGTAACGTCTGCCAAGATTTATTGCCCATGCATCGTCAGGATGAAGAGCAGCTTTGCAGTCCCATGGATAATTAAATACTTCAGCACCGCCATGGAAGTTCATTGATAATGTAAAATTAAATTGTTTCATCAGATTCATCATGACTATCGTTTCAGGCTGCCATGTTCCTGTTGGGTTTGAACCTCCCACTGGGTCAGGAAAATTCCTGTTTATATCTTTTGAATTTGCGTTGTATCTCCATGCGCCCGTTACTGTATTGTCACCTCCGTGATATGTCCCGTCGGGATTCGCAAGTGGATTAATCCATATTTCGCAGTTCTTTACAAGATTGGTAATAAGTGCACTGTTGCCATTGCCGCTTAAAAGTGTATCAATCAATCTCAACATCAATACATAACCCGTTGTTTCGTCACCGTGCATTGAAGATGAGTACATAAATCTCGGTTTTAATTTTCTGAAATTAACACTGTCGCTTATAACAGCAAATAAAATCTGTCTTCCCTGTACAGTTGTGCCCGCATTGTGTATTCTGCAAAGATTTGGATATGTAGTAGCAAAATTGTTCATCATCGTTACGTACGCCTGATAAGTCGGGTAAACATCCCATGCTGTTATTTGTTCTAAGTTATCGGTTGTTACTATATTCTCTGCATCACCGGGATGTTTCAGCAATTCAAAATCAATTCCTTGCTTTGAAAAATAATCCATTTCCTCAGCGTTCGCATATGCATACACTTCAAAATAAAATACATGGTTCTTGACGTTGTCTATCGATAGATGTCTTCCAATCTCGTTAATTTTATCCTTGGAGTTGGAGTTAAACCTGAAATACAATTCGCCCTTTGTCTTTAAGCTGTATTCAACTTTATCTTTCTGTGAGGAATAGCTTTGTAAATTCTGTGAGTAAGAATTGCTTGTGATTGTAAAAGCAATTAACAGGAAAAGAGGCAGTAATTTGTTCATAAGAGTATAATTTAATATATTTATTAACAAAATTACTAAATTATATCGCATTTTGAAATGTAAAACAACAGAATGTTAATAAAACATAATAAAACAAACTTTTCACAAAAGAAAAATGTACTCGTTTGTCATCCCCGCATGTTTTTGGCGGGGATCTAACCTGCGTGCTTTGCGTTAAAAAATCTTTTGCTTTTAAACATCAGATACGTCTTTTCTCTGTGCCCTGTTATTTCCTGTTGTTCTCAGTGATAAGATCTTTTCTCTTGTTCTAAACAATAAAACATGTTCTTCTTAGTGGTCTGAGTGCTACTATCCGTAAAAATGTTGTAATAAAAACAAACTTTTCAGACAACAATTATATCCATCTTCTTAAATAATAAAATTCTGCTGATTATTTCCTGCCCTTTTTGAGTTACTCTGT
>JBAYUG010000144.1:0-3067 GCA_041675325.1 Kapaibacterium sp. (SeqCode) | reverse complement strand
TTTCTTAAAACTTGAATCAAATGAAGATTATCAGTTTCTAACCGCACACTCGGAAGATGTTGTTTGTACATTAAGAGTAGTTGCTTCAAATCCGGAAAATCTTGCTCAAATACAGGATGTAGGAAATACTGTTATTCTAAGAATAGCTGATTTTCTTGATTCTAATAATAACCGGCTAATTGACTCATTCAAGAGATTTGTTTATACTTATGATTTAACTTCCAGTAATTTGCGGGATGTAGGAAATCGTTTACCGATAGATGAAAGTAATCCGCAAAGCACTTACACAACTGAGTTCATGAGGTATAAAGTAGAGTGGACGGGATTAAGTTATTGCAAACTTGCAGTTGATAAAATTGTCATTTATGATAGAAGAGGTGATGAATTATTTAACCAACCCGAAATATCTGTTCCTAGAATTATTGATATAGTTAATCAATATAAAGATACAAGTTGTGTATTGGGATGGTTTGGGTTTAATGAGCCTGGGAGTATAGACAATTATCTGTGTTTCAGGAGAGTAAATGAAATCATTCATGAAGTAGCCCCGGACTTGGATTTATACACAACAATTTCGGGAGCGAGTACATCCCGGTACACATGGAGAACTGACGTGTATAAGGGAGTAAATAGTACTTCAATATATCCTGGAAATGAGTTTATAAAGAGGGCCGGATTGAACTATATATCGATAAATTTATATAACTATCACCATCCGTTTATACCTCCACCTCCCTTTCCACCGGTAACAGGATTTCCAAGTGACCCTTTGTATAAGGAAAAGAACATTAAATATGTTGTTGATAGTAACCTTGTAAAAATAGTCGATGCTAATATTCCCATAAGCTATTCTTCGCAATCATGAAAGTTTTATGAATGGGCACAAAACACAACAGAAATTTTTTGCTATGATAAGAAGGCTAATCATGTAAATCCTTCGTTTGAAGAAATGAATTACCATATAAATTTGGGATTATTATTTGGAGCAAAAGAGTTAACTCTTGATCCTGTCTTCACAAAAACAACAACCTGCGGAAATGTTACACGTTTCTACAGGGAAGGATTAATTGATTATGACTCAGAAAATACTCCGTTAACTGCATTAGGAGTAGCATTTAAGGATATAATCAAACCACGTTTATCCGGATTAATGGGGAAAACACTGAAAATGTTAAATCAAGCACATCAAGTATTGGGAGTGGATGTGCTGACGAATAATCTTAATAATATTAATTACAGAAAACTAAAGTATATAAATTGTCCGACAACAGGAGCGACTATATGCACAACAGATGTCGGTTTCTTTGATTCGAATGAACCCTGGAAAAATCATTTCTTTATAGTTAACAGACACTACAGTTCTGAAAGTTCTTTGACAATCGGCTTGAAGGATTTATATGTTTATTCAAACTGGTGTATTGGTTCAGGGCAAACAGGAGAGTTGAGTAAAAGGAATAATGTGTAAAATCAGGAAGCATTTCTAATCCCGATTCTACGTTGTTTAGCAACGTCAAGTTTATTCTGTCTGATTTCAAGTTTCCGGTTAATTCTGTTAAACAAAAAGTCCTCAGGGGTTAAATAAAACAAAGAACTATGAAGTCTGACAGTATTATAATGACAAATATACTTAATAAACTGCTGTTTTGCATCATCCAAATTAATAAGGGATGACTTCTTAATTAATTCCTCACTGACAGTTCTGTTAAAGCGTTCAAGTTTACCGTTACTCTGGGGATAAGCCACAGAAGTCCTTATATGAGCTAAACCGGTAGCTTTAATAAACTGAGCAAAGTCCTTGCTGATAAACTGACTCCCGTTATCAGAGATAACCCTTGGTTTGAAACCGGGGAATAATTCCAAAGCCTTCTGCAGAGTTAATTCAACGTCATATTCCTCCATGTTTTTTCTCAATTCATGGTGAACAATATACCTGGAATAACCGTCAATTATTGAGATCAGGAATAAGAAGGAACCTTTGAAATTTACGTACTTTATGTCAATATGCCAATGCTGATGAGGAACAGTTGGCTGAGTAAATCCATGTCCCTTCGATGAGGTTGCTTTAGTATTGTTCCATTTATTCAGTAAACCCTCTTTTTTAAGGATTCTATATACAGTAGAGGGACTAAGAGCTGCAATATCCTCATCAATCATCATATAAGTAAGACGCCTGTACCCATTACCCGGATGTTTCTTTGCATATGAAATAACAGCATCTCTTTCCTCAGGCAAAGCCCAGTTCCCCTTGGGAAGTAATTTATTATGGCTGTTTTCCAGATTCTCCTTCCCTTTCCAGGAGTAGTATTTCCCGGAATTGATGTTAATAATCCCAAGTAATGATTTGCAGGAATAGTTCGTTTTTCCGGTTACTTTATCAACAAACAGAATAAGGTCTTCTTTAATATCGGGTTCAACCCATTTCATATTCAGTTGTCCCCACCGGTACTTTTTTTTAATGAGATGGTTTCCTGAACAAGAAAAGAGATTGCCTCATCCCTTTTCTTGAGCTTTTCCTCAAGGTTTTTGATTTTTGTCTCAGCTGCAGTATCACTTTTTATCCCGGGTTTACGTGAGAATATTTCAGGTGCAGACTCAAATAATCTCTTTTTCCAGTTAAAAATGTCATTAGGGTGAATCTGATATTTCTCTGCAAGCTGGCTGATTGTCGAATTACCCTCAAACAGTTCTCTTAGAACAATCATTTTCTGTTCCGGTGATATGTGTCGTCTTTCTTTCATTTCAGGAATCTCCTTATATTTAATTACACAATATAATTATTTTTTAAATTCCTGTTTCATCTGAAGCATTACATCTTTCATCTCTTTTCCAAAGAGAAACTGTCAGAATTGATTACTCTTAGCAGTGTTGATTTAATTGCGGTGGAGAAAAGAGGAAATGTTCTCACAATAACCAAAGGAGACTATACTCTTGAGTATAGTGCTCCCTGTCCTCCCTACTGTTATTGATACACCGTAGGTTGGGAATATAGCAGACTAACACCTGTCCGTCACAGATTGACAGGTGTTTTAATAATAATAGAATGAACACAACTCAGTTTTAGCAAATG
>JBAYUG010000143.1:0-3116 GCA_041675325.1 Kapaibacterium sp. (SeqCode) | reverse complement strand
CAAAACCTTGTTGTACACCTATTATTCTGTCTTTGAATTTACTAACAAAGTCTTCCATAGCTTTTTTAATGAAAAATAATATTTCTAAAACTTTGTTTGTAGCCATTGGCTACGCCGTGTACTCAGTGGTGAAATCTTTTCTATATCTCTAAAGCAATAAACATGCTTAGGAATACAATAAGAGAAGACAAATCATTCTAAATTATTCCAGTGATTCAAGGTAACGCTCGGCATCGATAGCAGCCATACACCCTGTCCCTGCAGCTGTTACAGCCTGACGGTAAATGCTGTCCTGAGCATCGCCGCATGCAAACACTCCTTCGATATTAGTCTTAGTTGATGTCTTTTCTGTAACAAGATATCCGACTTTATCCATATCAAGCATTCCGTTGAATATCTGTGTGTTTGGCTGATGTCCGATAGCCATGAACACTCCCTCGCATTCATGTAGTTTTACCTCGCCTGTATTTACGTTCCTTAGTTTAATTCCTGTTACTGCTTTTTTGCCGCCTTCATCCGTACCGACTATTTCATCAATAACAGAATTCAACGCAAACTTTATCTTTGGGTTTTTCTGAGCACGTTCAAGCATTATCTTTGATGCCCTGAAACCTTCTCTCCTGTGAATGACAAGCACTTCGGAAGCATGCCTTGTAAGATAATTTGCTTCTTCCATCGCTGTATCACCGCCGCCGACTACTGCAACTCTCAGGTTTCTGAAGAAGAAACCGTCGCATGTGGCACAGGCAGAAACACCGAACCCCATAAACTTCTTTTCTGATTCGATTCCGAGATACTTCGCCGACGCACCTGAAGCAATAATAACTGTATCTCCCGTGTATTCCGTACCGTCGTCAGCCCAGACCTTAAGCGGTTTTGAAGAGAAATCAACTTTTGTTATAGTTTTGAAATATGAAACAGTACCGAACCTCTGTGCCTGTTTTCTCATGATATCCATGAGTACGGGTCCTGCAATTCCATGCTCATAACCGGGATAATTTTCTATATCAGTCGTAATCATTAGCTGGCCGCCCGGCTGTGAGCCTTCAAATATTACAGGCGCAAGATTAGCCCGTGCTGAATAAATTGCCGCAGTAAGTCCTGCGGGACCTGTTCCGATTATAATAACTTTGTGTTGTCCTTTATTGTAAGACATGTTTAGATAATCCTTTCTAAAATTATTTTTAATATAAAAGTTGTAATCTATTCGTTGACCTGTATCTTACTTTTTATTTCTTCATTATCAGGACTCAGTTCAAACGCTTTCTTCCAGAAATAAACTGCTTTCTCTTTATCCTTTAAAGCAAAATGAACATCGCCGAGATGGTCAAGCAATACAGCATTGGAAGCATTAATTGATACGGCGCGTTCAATGTACTCGAGTGCTGACTTGTAATCTTTCATCATATAAAGTATCCATCCGTAAGTATCTAGATAGGAAGGGTTGCCGGGCTCTTTGTTCACAGCCCTCCTTGACATTTCCTCTGCTCTTTTAAGATTATCTCCGCGCGTTGAAAGATTGTACGCATAGTTGTTAAGCAGCAGCGCATTATCAGGGTCAATCTGCAATGCCTTTTCATAAGTATCGTTTGATTCTTTGTACTGCCTGTTTGAATTGTATGCGAGTGCAAGCGACGAAACAACGCTCAGGTCATTTGGATTAAGCTGCATTGCTTTTTCATAGTACTTAATAGCTTCGGGAAGTAAGTTTAAGCGCTGAAGTGTAAGAGCATAGGAAAAATTCATTCTGTAATCATCAGGTGCAAGCTCAAGTCCTTTGCTCAGAGCAGTTTTTGACTGTTCATACTTTTCGAGAGTAAACATTGCATATCCGAACTGCAGGTATGCTTGTTTGGAAGTATCGGCATAGGTAAGCCCAAGTGAAAATTTTTCAAACGCATCATCTCCGCGTTTGTTTATTACATCCAGTTCACCGAGATAATAATAGGGCGCCCAGTTTTCAGGATACTTCTGATTTAAGTAAACGAAAATATACTCTACAATATCGGAATTTTTAGAATCCTGACTCATCATGCCGAAATACATTTCAGCGAGCTGGATTTTCTCCTGCAGATTAAGCGAATCCTTTCCGATAATCTTTGCAAATTCTATGAATCCTTTTTCAATTTCATTCCTGCGGAAATACAGCTTTACAATCTCTGCCTGTATCTGTTTATCCTCGGGATTAAGTGCAGCAAGCCTTTCGTAGATTGACTTTGCTCCTTCTTCATTATTTAGTTTTGTGTACAGAGATGCGAGCTCGAGCAGAAGACCTTTGTTATACGGGTCAAGTTTGAGTGAATATGAAAGCACTTCAGCAGACTTTTCATAGTTCTTCTTGGAATTGTAAATATCATACATACGTTTGAGAACATCCGCTTCGAACCCGTAAACATCCGTAATACGTTCATAAACAGCAGCTGCATTCTCCGGCTGGCTCAGTTCCTGATAAGCCCTTGCGAGCGAGTAAAGCACGTAAACATTTTCCGAATCTCTTGCGAGAACTGATTCGTATATCTGCACAGCCTTATCAACCTTTCCCGTGCCGTAATAAATGTTAGCCTTAAGAATAAGGTAATCAAGGTTGTTTTCGTTGAACTTCAGAGCGTCGTTAATATTAATGAGAGCGTCCTGATACTTTCCTGTTTGCACTAATATATTTGCTATGGCAAAATAGATTCCGCCTGCTTTTTGTTCCTTAAGAGCTGTTTTATAAAGTTCCAGCGCACTTTTGTAATCATCCCTTAACTCAGCGGACTTGCCGGAGATAAAATATTTAAGTGCAGTTGCGTTCAGACTGTCATCCTGCTGAGAAAAAACTGTAACAGCGGAAAAGAGAATCAGAATAAATATTAACCTTATTTTTAACATCCTGTTAAAATAATCTTAATTGAGAAAATTCTAAAGGCAAAAAGGCTTAAGAACAGTAACAAAGTTACGAAGTAATAAAGTAACAAAGTGTCAAAGTTATGAAGTGACAGAGTTATTATTTAATCAGTGATAATCAGTCTCAATCGTATTTTTTCAGTGTGCAAATCTTTTCAACCATTCAGGCTCTTATCTGTGCAACTCCGCTTTATCAGTGTAAATCTGCGTTCTATTAAATATTCCCGCTT
>JBAYUG010000142.1:0-3751 GCA_041675325.1 Kapaibacterium sp. (SeqCode) | reverse complement strand
TCTATGGAAAAATGGAACTGCTTATGATCCAAATTATAAAATGGCATAGAAGTAAAATAATATATTGCAAAACATACGGTATGTTTTGAGTTGACTTTTAACACAGTATCTTAGTGGTGAAAAAATCTCTAACTCTTTGCAATAAAAAATTCTTCCTTTATCAGCGCAAATCATATTCTTTCAATCTTATCAGTGTGCTAAGTTCTTCCTCTTTTTTGATTCCAATTCCAACACTTTTTGACATTTTTGTCACTAAAAAACGAACAAATTCGCAAGGCTAATTAGAGCGCAAGGAGAGCGCAAGGAGACAGGAAGTGCAGAAAGGGCAGTAAGAGCAGGAAAAAAAAGCCTGACTACCAAGCTACCAAAGCACCAAAAGCTAAGCAAGTATTATTTGGTTGATACACCCTTCATTAATAATCACAACAAAAACCAAAACTATGACATCATAAAAATTTATGAATATTTTATAATAAAATATAAGTTAGAGAAAATACAATGATTTATACGGATAGAAATAATTTTTTATGCGGAAAAATTTTTATAAAATGAGAATCTTCTTGTCCAAATTACAAAAAATGTTGTGATTAATAGCAGTAAGAGCAGTAAGAGCAGTAAGAGCAGTAAGAGCAGTAAGAGCAGTAAGAGCAGTAAGAGCAGTAAGAGCAGTAAGAGTAGTAAGAGTAGTAAGAGAAGGAAGAGCAGGTAACGGGGTACAGGTGACAGAAGAAAAAATTCAATATAATCTCTCACTAATATCCAAAACGAAAATAGCAATAGAATAGAAAAATAAAGGGAGGAAAATGAAATAATCGATAAATCTTACGAGCAAGTTAACTTTAATTCTATTAATGCATCCTCTACTTATATATGACAACAAAAATGGAAATTACGATAAGAAATGATTGAGAAAATTTTTTGCATGACCCTTTTATACGTGAAAACATTTAAAAATCAAAGGGGTAAAAATTATTGCATAAGAAATGACGGCACAATTTCAAAAAGAATTGTCATATATAATAGGAAGATGTACTTTTTATCTTAATTCTAAGAGCATCTTTCTGACTCCTTCTTCAGGTGAAGTCGCTGTTATTCCAAATCTTTTTTCGAATTTTGTGCTGTCGAATATGTAATCTTGTTCGTACTGGTATATCATTTCGGGAAATTCTCTCAGGCGAGGAACGAATACACCGAGCATCCTTACCATCCATTTTGGAAATTTCTGTATCTTTGGCTCGCAGTTAAGCTCTTTTGCAATCAGCTTTATCCAGCCGAGGTTTGTAAGCTTTTCTTTTGTTGTTGGTACATGCCATACCTGATTGTATGCGTCGGGTGTGTTGCCCAGTATTGCCGCTGCTTTTGCTGCGTCGGGTGTGTATGTGTATGTGTGTATGCAGGAAGGGTTCCCGAATACCTGTGCTTTTTTCCCTTTAATAAAATTGTCAACAGCCATTATTTTTAATCCGCTGTTGTTATTTTCAGGTCCGTAAAAATCAGCCGACCTTGCAATTAACGCAGTGAGACTTTTTTTCTCTGTTTCGATCATAATCAATTCATGAACCCTTTCCCTCACTTCTCCTTTTTTGCTCGGTGGGTTTATTGATGAATCTTCTTTCATAAACGGTACCGCTTTTTTATCGTACAGGTACATGTTATCAAAAAACACAAGTTTTGCTTCGTACTTTTTACATGATTTGATTACTTCTGATATGAACAGCTCCCATATTTGCTGCCATACTTTAAGTTTGTATTCAAATCCAATTGTTACATAAACAACGCTGCTGCCTGATATTGCTTTATCTATTCCCGTGAGGTTAAAAGCTTCAAGTGGATAGAGCTGATCGGTTTCATTGACCTTAAGGGGATTCCTGCCGATTAGTCTTATATCGCAGTTGTAGTTTTTTAATTCACGTGCGAGCGGTTTGCCGATCGCACCTCCCGAACCTAATATTGTCTGTAGCATGATGCTGTGTTTGTAATTTATTTTATATATTGGTACAAAATTATCTTCTCTTTCTCTTTTTATCAATCTATAAATGTATGCGGATTGAATTAAATCATGGAACAAAAGAACATTTAATGAGATGTAACCCGTCACGCTGATTAGCGCTGAAAGAGTTTGTTACAGACATGAAACCCCTGACGGGGTTATGTCCTCAATCTGGAAAGATTGGTTTCTCTAAGAACAATTTTGTTTAAGAGATTTGTTCCATTTCTGGATTCCATCTACAAACATGATGGAATGACAGAAGAATAAGAACGGAGATACTCGATTAGATCCCCTCCAAAAACACGAGGGGATGACAAGAAAAAAGAAAGAACTATCAACTATTAACTATCAACAATTAATAACAATTAACTATCAACTAATTAAAGCTCATCGAAGCCGCGCTCGAAGAAATCTACCATATCTGTGCAGAGGTCTTTTTCATCGGGTCCGTCAAACCTGAGCTCGAGTACTGCTCCTTCTTCCGCAGCCAGCGTCATTACGCCTATTATTGATTTTCCGTTGACTTCAAACCCGTCGCGCGAAAGGAAAAAGTTGGCTTTGTATTTAGCGGCTATCCTTACTATGGCGGATGCAGGTCTTGTGTGCATTCCTGCTTTATTTATTATAGTGACTTTTTTTGATATCATCTGTACCTACGACGTCCTTTTTAATAACATATCGGAAAACCATTTAAGCATATATTTTGCGTCTGATTCTTTTATGTGGGTGAGCTGTTCGTTTGCAATAGATGTGTATTCTTCAACCTTTATTGCCGCTGATTCAATTACTCCGTATTTGTCATAAACCGCTTTTACTTTCATAACTTCTTCTGCGTTTTTTACGCCTTGGTTTTCAATCACGTAATGAAGAAGTTCTTTGTCCTCTGTATCGACAGCTGATTCAAGGGCTTTTAACAGGAGGTAAGTTTTCTTTCCTTCGTAAAGGTCGCCGCCTGTTTTTTTCCCGAACTCCTTCTCGTCGGCAACTATATCAAGCAGGTCGTCCTGTATCTGAAAAGCAAGTCCTGTGTAAAGCGCGTAATATTTCAATGCTTCTATTTCTTCCTTTGAAGCATTTCCTATCAGTGCACCTATTTCGGCACAGCATTTTAGAAGCTCTGAGGTCTTCTTGTCAATCATCATAACGTATTCGTCAATCCTGACCTTTTTTCTCAGCTCAAATTCTTTGTCGTAGCTTTGACCTTCGCAGACTTCAATTATCGCCTCAGTAAATGAGTTTGCAATTTCCTGTATTCTTTCGGATTTTGTTTTCAGTAGTGATTTGAATGCATAGCCCAGCAGTCCGTCACCCGCGAGTATCGCAGTGTTGCTGTCCCATTTCTTGTGAATAGTCTCTTTTCCTCTGCGTGTATCGGCATTGTCCATGATGTCGTCATGAACAAGCGTGAAGTTGTGTAGTATTTCTATTGCAGTTGCTGCATCAAGAGCATCGTCTACTTTTCCGCCAGCAGCTTCGCAGCAAATAATTAACAGCATGGGCCGGATTCTTTTTCCGCCTCCGTCGAGTATGTATTTCATCGGTTCGTATATGCCTATAGGAGCTACTTTCGGTGTAAACGAAACCAGTTTGTCTTCAATCAGATTTTTATAAAAGTCGTATCTATCTTTAAAATTTGTCATTATATAGAGTCTAATTATTAAGAATACACAAGTTTTTCATGGTATCATTAGGCTTTTCATATTGTGACATAAATTTCCAGAAATATATTTTTCTGATTTTTAAGGATTCGAATGTTCTGTT
>JBAYUG010000141.1:0-4024 GCA_041675325.1 Kapaibacterium sp. (SeqCode) | reverse complement strand
CTAACTATATTTTCATTGTACATTTTAGGTCTCCTTTCATTTTTGAGATTCCATATTTAATACTTGAAATTAGTATTTTTGAACCACTAATGGAAGTGAGACCTTTTACAATTTACCGACAAAAGGGGAAAACAAAAACCGTAAAACATACTGGATTCCAGCTTACGCTGGAATGACAGGGGTGGTTATAAGACATGACGGTCCCGATAAAGAGAATCGGGATAAACTTCTCTGCGACAATTATATTGGGACTGATTTTAGTTTATAATAAATATAAATTGGGTTCTGAATATTATGATTACTAAACAGCAAATAGAGGAAGCGCATGATAGAATAAGACGGTATGTTCACAGAACGCCGGTGCTGACATCTGTGCTTTTGGATGAGATTGCAGGGTGCAGATTGTATTTTAAATGTGAGAACTTTCAGAAAATAGGGGCGTTTAAGATACGAGGCGCCATGAATGCTGCTTTGCAGCTTCCCGATGAAAAACTTAAGCATGGTATAGCAACACACTCTTCCGGTAATCACGCTCAGGCAATAGCTCTTGCAGCTAAAATGCTAAATACCAAAGCATACATAGTAATGCCTGATAACTCGCCCGATGTTAAGATAAATGCTGTGAAAGGTTATGGTGCGGAAATAACTTTCTGTAAACCAAACCTTAAAGCAAGAGAAGATACCATGAAGTTAGTTATTAAAAGAACGGGAGCAGAATTTATACACCCGTATAACGACGAGAGAATCATTGCAGGTCAGGCGACTTGCGCAAAAGAATTACTCGAAGATACAGACAACCTTGATGTATTAATAACACCTGTTGGCGGAGGAGGACTTTTATCGGGTACTTCCCTATCGGCAAAATACTTTGGGGTTGATACAAATGTATTCGCGGGTGAGCCTGAGGGTGCGGCTGATGCTGTCCTTTCATTTAAATCCGGCAATGTCGAAAGTGCACCATTCATCGATACTATTGCAGACGGATTGCTTACGACGCTTGGAGATATAACATTGAAAATCATAAGAGAAAACGTTCGGGCTATATTGCTTGTAAATGATGATGAGATAATTTCTGCCATGAAACTTATCTATGAGAGAATGAAGATAGTTGTAGAGCCGAGTGCTGCGGTACCGCTGGCAGTGGTTTTAAAGAATAAAGAGATATTTACGGGTAAGCGTGTCGGTCTGATTCTTTCAGGCGGTAACGTTGACCTACGTTTATTCGCAAGGGTGTAAATCCCTTTTATCAACTCCCAGATGACACAGGGCAAAGTCATACTTCACAGGGTCTATAGGGTCGTACAACTTCAGTGTGTTCGTTAATTCAACTGCAAACTTCATGTCACATGATTTTCGTTCTGCAAGTTTGTACTTTCTCGATACCCTGTAAACATGTGTATCGACAGGCATGATAAGCTTTGATGTATGAACTTCCCTGCCCCAGAAACCGGTATCAATATTATCCATCCTTACCATCCATCTCAGAAATAGGAATAGCCTTTTGCAAGTTGACTGCCTTGATACGACAGGTACAAGATACTCAAATGATTTGCTTCCTTTTGCGATATTCCTTATCTCTGACGTAAATCCATTTAGTGCTATTATCACATTCCCATCATTTTGGTCATAATACTTCAGGAATAAGCTCTTTAAACTGCCGTATTTCTTTAAGATTTGCGATAACGAATATATCAGGTCAAAGAAATCCTGATTGGTATTGAACCTGTAACGGAAATCAAGATTGATTTCTTTACTGCTTCTTTTATAATTTAAAATGAATTTATATATATCAGGAGTGGTGAAATCAAGAACCTTTTGAATAAACTTATTGATTTGAGTTATATTGCCGTAACAATAACATGCAATGATGAATGCAAGGATTTCTTTGCCGGATTTAGTCGTAACTTTATTGAGATTCCAGATGGGGTCTTTCGAGCTTGAGTGACTATTATATTTTACATAATATGAATCTAATAACTGCTTTGTTATCTTAATAGTTACAGCCATTTAGTTGAAGTATATTTCATATATCCAATTTTGGAAGAATTCAGCATCAATATCTACCCATTTTATACGTTTATCAGCATTAAACCACGTCATTTGTCTCTTTGCATACCGGCGCGTGTTCTTCTTAATAATCTCAATCATAGTATCTTTATCGGTTTCGCCCTCAAAATATTGGAACACTTCTTTAATACCGACTGTATTCAGTGAATTATGAGTTTTATATGAATATCCTTGAATTCTAAGAGCCTCAACCTCATCCAGAAGACCTTCTTTTATTAAATTATCTACTCTTTGATTGATTCTTTCATAAAGTAACGTCCTTTTTACCAGTAATCCTACCTGAACTGCTTCAAAATCAGGCTTAACGTTATGCATCTGGAGTTCAGACATTCTTTTTCCCGTGGAATAATAGACCTCAAGTGCCCGAATAACACGCCTGAACTTCCCTGCGTCCATTTTAGCAGCCGTATCAGGGTCAATCGTCATTAACTCATTGTAAAGTGCGTCACTGCCCTCTGACTTGTGGCGCTCATTAAGTTTACTCCTTATTTCAGATACATCGATATCCTCTTCATAGAATCCATCTATGAGTGCCTTTATGTATAATCCGCTGCCGCCTACGATAAGTACATTCTTGTTCCTGCTCATAATATCTTTTATTATTAACTTTGCATTCTTTGCGAACAAACCAGCATTAAATTCAGTCTCAAGTTCAAGTTCATTTACAAAATAATGTTTTACTTCCAAAAGTTCTTCTTTCGCAGGTGCGCATGTTGCAATCTGAATGTGCTTATACACCTGGCGCGAATCTGCTGAGATAATCTCGGCATTAAGCTTTATTGCTAAATCAATGCTTACTGCCGTTTTACCCGATGCGGTGGGTCCAAGCAGTACATAAACAACATTATCTATTTTATTAGAATTATTCAGAATATTAATGTATTTTTGTTTATAAAATAATAAATTCTATCTTATAAAATAATCACATAACAAAATGAAAAAACTACTACTACTTATGTTTGTTTTATCAGTATTTACTAACGCGTATGCCCTAAATAGAACAGATACTACTTTCACAAACGACCTTAACAATGACGGTACAACCGAAACTGTAAGCATTAGAATTAATGAGAATGATGGACTGTTTACATTAAGTGTAAATGGTTCAAAGTTTGTTTACATGCCTGAACAGACTTCAGATATGATGGCATCAGTTGTGAGGATAAATAGCGGTAAGTATCTTATGATTACTAATATGGCTTACTATGGGTTTGAAGCAGTTCTTTTTACGTACGGCAATAAGATAGACAGCATCGGTTCATTCTGGTCGCTTGATGTTCCTGTCGTTGATGAACGAGGAATAATAAAAGCAAGCAACTGGCTGGGATTCTGGAGTGCGGATTTAGAGTATCATATGATAGAAAATAAACTTGTAACTGTTTATAAAACCGAATACACTATACCTGAAAGCATAAGGGAACATAAAATTGTCACAACAGAAAGTTTATTTCTCCGTACGGATAAAAACGAGAACTCAAAGGCAAGTATTGAAGTAAAACCTAACACTGAGGTATTTATTTTGAAGGCTGATATACGCGTCAAATGCAAATCATCCGACGAATGGGAAGAGTCATGCAGCTGGTATTACTTTAAGAGCAGAGACGGAGAAGAGGGCTGGATTATGCTAAAAGATTTTCAGGACAGGGTTGAAGGTATTCCCTGGGCGGGGTAGAATTAGAAGTCTAAAGAAAAGATTTCAACACTTAGTGTCCGCCACGGCGGATGCAAAGAACGCACACGCAGATCACTAAGTAAAGCATGTTTTATTGTTTTAAAGTAAAAGAAAAGATTTTACCACAGAGTTGCACAGAGATAATAACAGAGCACACAGAGAAGAGACTTTATTTATTGCTAAGAGCATATAATCACAGAGAGAGCAGAGAGCACAGAGAAAAAAGAACTACAAACAGAGAAGAACTTTCACCACTAAGTACACGCAGATCACTAAGTAAAGCAT
>JBAYUG010000140.1:0-4188 GCA_041675325.1 Kapaibacterium sp. (SeqCode) | reverse complement strand
TTGATGAATGTACTGGTAAATGAATATAAATCAGCGGGCGAATATACCATCGAATTTAACGGCTCTCATTTATCTTCGGGAGTATATATTTATAGATTAGAATCCAATGACTTTGTGGATACTAAACGAATGTTGTTGATTAAATAGATTTAATTCATAATTTTAGAATATGAAAATTTTCAATAAAAGAAATAACAGAATTAGTTATTATATATGGGTAAGCGTAATGCTTACCCATATTTTAATTATTAATAATCTATACGCCCAGTATCAGCAGGAATGGATAAAAAAAGTTACCGGAACCGGTTCAAACAGCGCCGACTATGGAAATAATATTGCTTTCGATAAGCAAAGCAATGTCTATGTTGCGGGGTACATACAAAATAGCGGAACTTCATATGATTATTTCTTAATTAAATATACACCTTCTGGACACACTATTTGGAATAAAACTTACAACGGCGCAGGTAATAATTGGGATGTAATCCTATCTTTAGCTGTGGATGATTTCGGTAATGCTTTCGTAACAGGTTATAGCAAATGGTCCAATGCAGGTGATGATTGTATAACAATCAAATATGACTCTTCGGGTAATATGAAATGGACTAATATATATGATTTTGGTTATAATTTAAGTGATCGTGGCAGAATAATTAAAGTAGATAACAATAAAAGTGTTTATGTTGCAGGTGAATGTTTTTCAGCTCAAGATGAAATTGATTTTTTATTGATTAAATATGATTCACTTGGAACACAAAAATGGGTAAGAAGATTCCGCGGTGATTGGGGGAATAATAATCTTAAAGATATGGTTCTCGATAATACAGGTAATATCTATGTTACCGGTTCTAGCTTTAAATTTGGTATAGGAATCGATTGTATGACAATAAAATATTCTCCAAGCGGTGATTCTTTATGGTCAAGAAGATATGATTACAACTTATTGACAAATGATCTTCTTTCTATTGCTATTGACAGTATTGGCAATATTTGTGTAACAGGTTTTGCAAACGATAATATAAATAATAATACAACATTAATAACTTTAAAGTATGATAGCATAGGGGTTTTGAAGTGGGCAAAAACATATCAAA
Organism: Kapaibacterium sp. (SeqCode); assembly: GCA_041675325.1. Lineage (GTDB taxonomy): Bacteria > Bacteroidota > Ignavibacteria > Tepidaquicellales > Tepidaquicellaceae > CAIKZJ01. Next base: position 3,094 of record JBAYUG010000140.1, on the reverse strand, counting down.
ATAATAATACTAGTTTTAATGACTATGGCTTTTGCATCGGTATTGATAGATATAACTACATTTATGTTGCCGGATATACAACGGTCGGACCAGATATTATATCCAACAGAGATTATCTTACGATTCGTTACAAACCAAACGGAGATACATCCTGGGTTAGAAAATATAACGGTCCAGGTAATAATTGCGATCAGCCATATAAACTAACTATCGACAGGCAATGCAACGTTTATGTTACAGGTGAAAGTTTTGGTAATGTCGGTTCACAGGATTATTTCACAATAACTTATGATACTCTTGGAAATGTGATCTGGAGCAACAGATATAATGGTTCTGCAAACGGCTATGATGATGCTCGATATGTCGCATTAGATAATGAACAAAACCTTTATGTCACCGGTGATGCATATGAAACAGGAACTGGAAGAGACATAGTTACAATAAAATATAATAAGAATGTCGGAATACAAAATATCAACGAGAAAATTCCTGATAATTATGTCTTGTACCAAAACTATCCAAATCCGTTTAATCCAAAAACAAAAATCAATTTTGATGTACCCCGCTGGCGGGGTGTTGAGAGAAGGACAACCATTTTGCGTATCTATGACGTTGCGGGGCGTGAAGTTCAAACACTCGTAAATGATAGATTAAATCCAGGAACATATGAAGTAACGTTTGATGGTAGTATGTTAAATTCGGGTGTTTATTTTTATAAGTTGACCACGGGAAGTTATTCAGCAACAAAGAGAATGTTATTAATAAAATAAATACTATGAATAAGTTAACAATATTTTTGCTTTCGCTATCTTTTATTGTTTATTCATGCCAAACTACAGATATTTACAACCTTCCGCCTGCGGAATATAAATCGAGAGAAGATTTGATTACCGATGGCAATATTATTGAAATAACACTAAATAATTCTGTAATTAATACCGATGAATATACCGTTACTTATCAAAAAGAATATAAGAATATTCCTGCTTGTTTAAACCTTATAAAACATGATACAACATTTATAAAAAATAAAAATGAGAAACGATATAGGGTTACTGATGATACGACCAAAATTATTATGAGTGATATAGTCAGCATAAAAACCGAATTAACATATATTGATTTTAAAGAAACATTTCACTGGGTAATCGGGGTTGCAGCTGTAATTGCTGTAATTGTTTTTCTGGAAGGGTTACTTACTTATAGGATTGACAGTAATAAATGATTATTTTAAAAATACTATATTTTGATATTTGATAAAATGCTTATACTGAATATAAAGCAGAAGATACTTATCGGATCAAATAATATTTTACGACATTACTTATAATTAAGTGATTTTTAATATAATAATTTGTCAATAGTGTGTATTTAATACGAAAAACAAAATCCATGATTAAAGGGATATTCTTGTAAGAGTTAATAATCCCAAATAGTCGTTTGAGAAAATATACAATGAAAGGTATTGACGAAACTGGAAATAAATTGTTGTTTAAATAACAAATTATTAAATTACAAAAAATTTGTTTAACTCTGTAATTTTCATAAGGAAATCTTATAGCAATAGATTTTAAAATTGAGTATACATTAAAGCAAATCACCCCCGAGGTGATATAGTATTAATGAAGAGATTTCTCGATAAATGGGGATAGCGGAATATTAAAAGAAAGACTGGAACTGCCAAAGCAAAACAATTACGAACTCTAAAAGAAGAAAAAAAGAAGTAAAGTATGATTTTTGAGCAGATAGTTTCAATATGCATGAATTTTAACGAACCGAGGTAGCACTTAATTTTCAAATAATGACATAAACATTATTTTAACAAACAGTAATCTAATCAGATGTATTTAGTAGAATGAACATGTTGCTGTATACAACGTTTGGAATAAGCTGTAATAGAACAAAAAACGGAAGTCAAAGAATATTAAAAGAAATCAACCGAAAGAAATTCTAAGGGTTCAATCAAGTAATTTCGTTTTTCAATATGACGATACTTAAAAACATTTTTTAATGAATTTTTTGGGGTTATCTACTTCTTAATCGGTATTCCGCAATTCTGAATCTTCGTCTGCATTTCGGGACTCAATTGTTTTACGAGTTCTACATTATGAGAAAACACAGGCGGTACATTAAATATCTGATTTGCAGCTATTGCATAGGAACGTGATATTTCTGCGAATGATCCTTCTTTTACTGCAGGGTCAACGTTGGTCGCAAAAATTGAAATAGTATTATCACTGTTACGCATTATCTCAAAAGTACGGAACTGCTGCGGAAATTCACGTAATGATGAGGTTTCAACTTCCCAGAATCCAAATTCAGGATGGTTTGTATCGGGTGATTTCAAAGCAGTTACTGTATTAAGGTGGCGATGACCTGCAACCCAAAGAATTATATTAGAATATTTATGTAGTTTTGATAAGAATTCATCTTCTGTTCCAAACGAGTATTTACTCCATCCCAATTCAGGGTTAGGATCATTTATTCCTATTGGAATGTGTGCTGCAATAATCATAAGTTTTCCTTCAGACTGTCCTTTATCAAGTTCATTGAAAAGCCAGTCGTATCTTTCTTTATCAAGTTCAGCATGTCCGTAAATATCATCATCCGGGTCATCATCCCTTTGTGTGTCATCAAGGACAATAACCTTGAGAGGTAAATTTGCGTTTGGTTCAAAAGTATAGCAGCCGAATCCCCTCTTTACATCTGCTTCATTAAATCCATGTCCGACAGGATTTGCAGATGTATTAAAAAATTCTCCTAACCATTCTTCTCTTTTTAATGAACGACGATTTGGGTCAGCAGGAATTTTATTGACTTTTGTAGTATTAACAGGTCCTATATTTATTACATCTCCATATATTGTACTTCCGTCCATGACACCCATATAAAATCCCCTGCTTTTAATTCCCAGTGGATCTTTTAATACATTTCCCATATTTAAAACATTCTCACCTGTATAGTTTTGCAGCAAGTAGTCATCAGGGTGTTTTATACCCATCCAGAAATGGTCATGATTACCCAATGCCTGATACCATGGAATTGATTTATCGAGTCCCGCTGCTTTGTACTCATCCTGATAATCATTATTTGG
>JBAYUG010000139.1:0-4581 GCA_041675325.1 Kapaibacterium sp. (SeqCode) | reverse complement strand
GAGAAAAATAATATTCCAATTGATTTTATAGCGGGTTCAAGTATTGGTGCTATGATTGGCGGATTTTATGCAACTAAAAAAGATATAAAGCAAATAGAGAAAATCGCACTCAGTACTGATTGGAAATTGATATTTTCACTTCTGGATCCATCATTTAATAGGGGTATGCTTAGAGGCGATAAAGTAAGTAATTTTATTGAAAGCCATATTGGTGGAATACATTTTAAAAATCTAAAAATTCCACTTTCAGTTGTTGCGACTAATTTTAAGAATGGTGAATCTGTTGTTATAAATAAAGGAGATGTTGCTTCTGCTATTAGAGCAAGCATTTCAATGCCGTTAGTTTTTAAACCTATAGAAAGAGACGACGAATTATTGGCTGATGGAGGCTTATCGATGCCTGTTCCTGTTGAGGTTGTAAGAAAAATGGGGGCAGATTTGATAATAGCTGTTAATTTAGATGCGGATTATTTTACCAACTGTATTAACGAAAATGAAAACCTTGGTTTTTATAAAGTTGCATACAATTCAATCAATCTTCTGCGACATCATCTTGCTTACTGTAACGTTAAAGATGCTGATATTGTCATCAATCCTCATGTTGGAAGTGCACATTGGAGCAAGTTTTTAGACGGAAAAGATTTAATTTTAGCAGGTGAAGAAGCAACAAAAAGAATATTGCCACAATTAATCGAAAAATACAAACAAAATTTTATGGAATAGCAAATATTTAGCATTATTGACAATTTATTCTCAGCATAACCATCAATACATAAGCCCGTGATTACATTTTCGTAAGTAGTTGCCACTACTACAGTTTTCCCGGATGCACTTACACAAATAATTTTAAAGAATAATTACTATCAAAGTTACATACATTTAAACATGAAAGTAAAAGCCTCTAAAAAGCATACTATCACAAAAGGGTTTATATCTTTTTAATCGGCAATACATTTACGCAGGTTGTGGGTTGGTTAATGTTAAGCTTTGTTTATGCGAGTGAATATTAAATTTCATATTCAATAGTTGCCACAATCGAATTTTTAATTCATCTTGAATTAACAGTAATAATTATATAAATTTAATTGAAGCGGAGGAGTTGCTTGGTAAAATTGAATCCGTGGAGAACTGCCATCAACCAAGTAGAGTAGCAGAGTTCGTAAATATTAAGTCTTTGAGTGATTGATACTGTTTCGGTTCGGATACTGAGTCATCAATTCACTTGAAGGCTTTTTGTTTTTTATCTAAGATGCACTTGGTGTTGGCCCCTGTAAACTCAATATCTACAGGGCTTTCTGCATGCGGAATCGACGAGACTCGAACTCGCGACCTCCTGAGTGACAGTCAGGCGTTCTAACCAAACTGAACTACGACTCCATTTACTGTAAATTTAATCAAAGTAAGTGTAAATTGCAATGACAATTCCCTTTAAAGTATGATTTTCGTTGTACTATTGTCGTTTATTTGAAGAAATATCTATTTCTCCTTTTCTAACTCAATGTTGTTCGCAATATATCCGTTTCTCTTCTAATAATAGATATCTCAGAAAAGTGTATGAGTAATCTCGCCTTTTGGATTCGTTTTGAAGTTATTTATCACCTATTTTTGTAATAGAAGTGTACAAAATATTTAGTGAAATATAATTTTTATTTTTTAGCTTAATTAAAATAAGGAATAAAAGTATGAACAGAAATTTAAAAACTCCAATTGCTGCTATACTGCTTTTAATAGTTATTTTCGTAATAAGTGCATGTTATACGGAAAGAAATGATTCGAAGAAAACAGAAAATTCAAAAGTAATAAAGAATTCTGATAAACCCGTAGTGTATATGACAAAGGATATTACCTCTGACGGATTAATTGCTATACACAAAGCGCTGGACCGCAAACTACCCGGTAAAGTTGCTGTTAAGATAAGTACAGGTGAACCCGGCGGAGAAAACTATTTATCCCCGGATTTAATAAAAGAATTAGTGCAAGCAGTTAACGGAACCTTTGTAGAATGTAATACTGCTTATAAAGGTAAACGCTCAAATTCCAAACAGCATAAAAAGGTTGCAGAAGACCACGGCTTCACTGCCATTGCTCCGGTAGATATTATGGATGAAGATAGTTCAATATCACTGCCTTTTGAAAAAGGTGTAAACATAAAGGAAGATTTAGTAGGCTCGCATTTTAAAAATTACGATTCATACATAATACTTTCACATTTTAAAGGACACAAAATGGGTGGGTTTGGAGGTGCAATAAAAAATATGTCTATCGGAATAGCTTCAGCAAGCGGTAAGATGTGGATTCATACCGCAGGAGTAACTGATAACACAAGTGATTTTTCAAAGGCATTCGAAACTCCGCAGGATAAATTTCTTGAATCAATGGCTGAAGCTGCGGGTGCTGTTATGTTATATCTTGGTGATAAAATTTTATACATCAGTGTAATGAACAAGCTTTCCGTAGATTGTGATTGCATGTCGAATCCGGCAGCTCCGACTATGAAGGATATTGGTATCCTGGCATCACTCGACCCTGTAGCTCTCGACCAGGCATGTGTTGATTTAATTTACAAAGTACACGACGGTCATGATTTAATAAAACGCATGGAAGAAAAAAACGGAGTTCATGTCCTTGAACATGCCGAGAAACTGGGTCTAGGCAGCAGTACTTACGAACTTGTAATTATAGAGTAGTTTTGAAAATATTTGTTTTTACGAATTCTAATTAAGGATATAATTAAATAATATCTATAAAAGAGGTGTCGAGATTAAAGGGCAATTTATTGTTACTAATACTATTTCAAAAGAATAGACTCTATTGCAAATACAATTTAACCTGACAAAAAGGAAAAAAATATTACTTTAAAATAATATAATATGAATATAACAGAAATAGCAACTGCATTTTCAAATGGCCACTTTGATAAAACTTATCCCTTTTTGGCTGACAACATTGAATGGACTGTGGTTGAAGAAAATCAATTTATTGGAAAGAATGCGGTTTTACAAAATTGTAAACAAATAAGCAATTATTTTAAATCAGTAACTACAAACTTTAGTACGCTGAACGTTATCACCGACAACAATAAGGTTGCAATAAATGGAACCGCAGAATTTTTGAAAGATAAAAAACGACTTTCATTTGTTTCATCTTGTGACTTTTATGAGTTTGATGACAATAAATTTTTAGTGAGGATTACTTCATACTGTATACAAAAGAAATAACTGTGGATGAACAACGACCCGCTAATACCATATACTTGGAAAATTAGGAACTGATTCAAACCTTAACTTGTTTGAGTATCAACGAATTAAGTTTTAAATTTGATACATAAAAAGTAGCAAAATGGAAAATAACATTGTAAAACTGCATCGGGTTTTTGCAGCACCGGTAGAAAAAGTATTTAAAGCATTCAAAGATGCCGACGCAATGGCTTCTTGGTTGCCGCCTTATGGATTTGTTTGTAAAATACATGGTATGGATTTTAAGATTGGGGGCACATACAAAATGAGCTTTACCAATTTTACCACAGGTAACGGGCACTCGTTTGGCGGCGAATATCTAGAAATTATCCCTAATGAGTTTTTAAAATACACCGACCAATTTGATGATCCCAATATGCCGGGACAAATGATTACAACAATTGAATTCAAAAAGGTTTTATGCGGTACAGAACTTTTAGCAACTCAGGAGGGAATACCTGATGCAATACCAGTTGAAATGTGCTATTTAGGATGGCAGGAATCGTTAGACAAATTAAAGCGTTTGGTAGAACCTAACATCCCGGACGCATAAGAAAATCACAAAACAATAAATAAAATGGCAAAACAAATATTTATAAATTTAGCAGTTAAAGACCTTCAAAAATCTATGGACTTCTACACTGCATTAGGGTTTACAAATAATCCGCAATTTTCAGACGACACAGGAAAGTGTATGGTTTGGAGTGAAAACATTTTTGTGATGATAATGACTCACGAAAAGTTTAAATCATTTGCAGCCAAACCCATTGCAGACACAAAATTAACCGTAGCAGGACTGTTTTCATTATCGTTAGAAAGCTTGGAAGAAGTAAATCAAATGATGACTAATGGACTAAAAGCAGGTGGAGTCGAGCTCCAGGAAATGAAGGATTATGGTTTTATGCAGCAACGGACCATTGAAGATTTTGACGGACACACCTGGGAAATTTTCTTTATGGACATTACTAAGTTTCCAAAACAATCATAAATTGATTCGATGATTAAAGAAATTCAAAAATACAATCAATCACTGGAAGAAGTTAAACTTTGCAATAAGTTGTCAGCTTTAATAAATAAACACTTGAAGAATGCAGAAAATAAAATTTGGCATTCACACCCGGTCTGGTTTTTAGACGGCAATCCAATTGTTGGTTACAGTAAACAAAAAAGAGGAATTAGATTAATGTTTTGGAGCGGTGCAGATTTTGATGAAGAAAATTTGAATGTGAATGGCGGCAAATTTAAAGATGCTTCTATATTCTATAATTCGGAGGAAGAAATAAACACAACCGACATCATAAGGTGGCTCGAAAAATCGAATCAAATTCAATGGGATTATAAGAAT
>JBAYUG010000138.1:0-4721 GCA_041675325.1 Kapaibacterium sp. (SeqCode) | reverse complement strand
GTAAATGAACTCTCCCTCAAATGTCTTTGTCTTATTTCTTTCTAAGACTTTTCTGTCTCTTTCTTTCATTTGCCTATCTCCTTTGTCTTTTTAACAAATTTGATAGGACATATGTCCTTATTTGATAAGCATCATCTTTTTAATATCACTAAAACCATTTGATTCGAGCTTGTAGAAATAAACACCGCTTGAATATTCCGAAGCGTTAAAATCAACTGTATAACTTCCTGCTGATTTAACTTCGTTTACAAGAGATCTAACTTCTCTGCCGAGTACGTCGTAAATCTTCAATGATACAAATCCTTGCTTAGGTAGTGCAAAGTTTATTTTCGTTGTTGGGTTGAACGGATTCGGATAGTTCTGACTTAAAGAGTAAACATTTGGTAATTGACTGCCAACCGGATTAACGCCTGTTAATGGTTCAAGAACTAATTTTGTGTTAGCTCTGCCGACAGGTCCAGTTGTCAATGTCCATGCTGTATATCCGCAGCCACCGAGTGGCTCTGTAAGGTCATTATATCTTCCCCAGTACATATTTGGTGCTACAGTACAGTTTACAGTTGAATATGATGTATATGTTGTGTTATTATAACATATATCTATTAGGAGGTTTCCACCCGTATAGTTGAACGGTGTCGTCATTGTTATCATATTCCAGCCCGTTCCTGTAGGTGCATAAGATGCAGGGTTGTAAGCTACCGTCCAATTATCATTCACAAAACCTGTAAGTGTTGTTGCAGTTGTATTCTGGAATGATACTTTATAACCAGTCATTTCCGGACCGCCTACAGAAGTTACATCAAAACCAATTTGTTTAATAAGTGCAGAAGGTGCATTTATTTCAGAAGCTAGATACAGATACTGAGTTCTGCCGTCTTTCCAGTAAGTAGTGAACGGGAAATTGCTCGATGTTGTACCAGTTCCGATAATAATATTTGCTTCGTTAATAATCTTGAATTTATTCAGCATTGTTGAATCGGCATTATGTCCCATTGAATTATCTCGTGCAAGGACTCTGTAGAATATTGAGTCTCCGATATTTACATCAGCACCAATCGAATTAAATGCTGCTGCATAGGTTAAACCGCCTGTGTTAGGAAGTCTGAACTTTTTATAACCGGTGCTGATACTGTTTTTGTACCAGGAAACCCATACTGAATCAATACCAATATTATCTAAAACTGCCGCAGATACCGTAGCCGGCCAGCTTAACTTCGGAACATTGGATAGTGCCGTATGAATAATAGCAGGTTTCGAAGTGTCAGGACATGCTGTAAATGAGAAATAATTTGCAGGTGCACCGCCGGGTAAAAAAGTTGTACGGTTCATTGCATCCTGAGTTCTTATAAAATATTTATAATTTGCTGCATTACCGTTACCGGTAATGTTTGCAGACCAGTTATTACCGCTGGTATTAGTCATAGGAATGCTGTCGAAAGCAGATGACCTTGACCAGAAAAGTTTAGTACCTGTAATCGCACTACCCGAAGGACTTACAGCACAATTTATTATATAAGGACCAGATAGGTTTTCTGTGTTCGGAAGCGGAGTATGGGCAATTGAAGGACCGTAAGAAATCTGATAGATGGATGGATCGCCCATGCAGTTGTACATTTCAATGTATCTTTGCATCATACCTGTAATACTGCCGTAATACTGAACCAAAAGAATTTTACCTCGTACAAAATTCTCGGAATTTTTCTTCAGGTTTTCAGTGAATATAGCTCTGCTAATTCTTCGTTCGAGAATATCATCTTCATCCCAGTAAGAATTGACCGATGAACCCCAGAAAACCGAACCTGCTTTGGGGCTTCTAATCCATGTTTCTGAAAAACATTCACCTGAGATATGATAAGAACCTGTAACACAGGCAAACGAATAAACAAATGGAAAAATCGTATTATTCAGTGCATTAACGTTTGACTGTGAGAAGGAAGGACCGTCAGCCCATGAAGTCTCAGAGCCGTGACCGGAATAGATTGCGAAAATTTTTCCTGAGTCAATTGACTGCGATACTTGTGAAGTTGTGGCGCCGCTGTAAGACCACAGTTTTGTGTTAACCGTAAAACCACCTGGTACAAAGAATGAATCGATTACAAAATTATGCGAGCCTTCGCTGATGGCATGATTATCTGTTGAAGCCATGAATACATTCTTTTTCCATAAACTGTTAACTCCATTTTCCATGTAAATGGATTTAGTGATTATGTTTCCAAGCTGTGTCAGGTTCTGAATTGGGAACCTTCCTACAAATGCATCAACATACATATCACCGCCTTCAAGAAGTCCATAGTTCCAGTCTGTATGAGGAGTTCCTGTTCCTGTGCCGATAAAATCAGGAATCTTATCTATATCACCAACCATTAATACAAACTCAGGTCTGGTTGAAATGTTATTGTATAGATTCTGAATGTATGCTTTGATTGCTGTGTTTGTTGTGCCTGTTACACCTGTATTTACAACTGTAACATTGTAACCGAGTCCCTGTTTATGAGTTACGAAAGGTGAAAGACCGCTTTCGAAATCAGGGGCTGTAATGATAAGATAATTGTTAGTACCTTTTGCATTCTTGATTTCATAGTTGACAAAGTTTACGTCAAAGAATCCATCCATTGCAGGCCTTGGCGAGAAATCAAGGTTTGCGGAGTACTGTAAATTAATCCTGAACTTACCCTGAACTGAAGCTTCCAGTTTATTTGAAGAAGGATTGTAAGCAAAAGGATAGATAGTAACCATAACACCTTTGGCTCCGGCAATGACGAAAGGCTCCGAAATCGTTACGAAGGGACCTTCTGAACTGCCTTTTGTGTTGTAATAAGCTCTGTCAATTGTAAAGGGTCTGTCATCAAGACTCTTTGATTTTTCCCATGGCATTTGAGTCGGGTAAATTAAAGAACTCAGCTCTATTGTACCTTTGTTTCTGCTGAGAATGTTTAATCCGGGTGATGATTCATTCTTGTTTATTAAAAGAAAGAATGAAATCTGGGGCAGTTTAGGCTGTCCAACCCGTGACGTAATCCCATACTCGGGAATATCGAGAGAAGTAAATGTTTCATTACCGCCTTTGATTTCAGACATTATGTACTGCGGTAAAGAATATTCAACGATGTAGCTGCTACCGTCTTTAATTAATTTAACACCCTTTGGATATTCTTTTGAATATGCAAAGGAAGCAAACATTAAAATAAAAAGCGGGAAAATTAAAAACTTGATAAATTTGTTCATAAAGAAATGTTTTTAGATTTGAAAATCCAATTAATTAAAATATTAAATATGTATAGATTATTCAACTTTTGAGTATCATTAACTATATGAGATAATATGATTATCCCGGGAAAATATATTGGTAAAACTAACAATTTCATTGTTGATTGTCTATTCAAAAATGCAAGCTGGGGAACACATAATATTCTCAGTTTTATTTAAAAGTGTGCTGAAAATGATTTCAACACACTTTTAAATAAAAGATTAACAATTTTATTTGATTAATGCTTTTTTCTAACTAATCGGGTATAAATAAGAATTACATTTATAATACAATTCCTTTTCCGCTTCAGATGGAAATGGACAAATTAATCATTAAAATTTTAAGTATAAACCTCCGGATAAATTCCAGAAGCTCCAGTTTCTTGAATTATAAGAAAAAGTATGAAGTTTTCCTTTTATAAATAGACCGATACGGTTGTCGAAGAAGTATCGGTAACCTGCACCGAGATTTGCACCAAATTCAGTTTTTGTTGATTCTTTGTATGAAAATTGTGGGTTAGGTTCCCGGGTTGTAAATGAGTATAAACCAATTCCACCTTCAATAAAAGGATTATGATTTTTTATATCATAAGAATAATTTATACCAACATTAAATGAATAGAGCTTATCCGTTGGGATATTGTATTTTACAATGTCATCTTTCTGTTCAATTCCAAAATAGTTATAGTTGATATATGCTGATAAATTATTGATTAATTTTGCATAAATCGAACCGGTGAATTTATATTTAGAATAAGCATCTACAATTGCAAGATTTTGTATTGGATAAGAAAGACTAACCCCTGCTTCAACGGAAAATCTAGACAAGAATTCCGATTTTGTTTTATCAGTTAATTGTATATTCATAAATTGAGAAAATACAGATGAAACTGAAACAAAGATTATTGCTAAAGCTATTATGAGCTTTTTCATATTTAAAACTATAAGTTGTTAAAACAATTTGTTTGGTTTTAATTGGAAGTGGTTCGGGTTCCGGAATTTGCTTCTTAGTTTTATATGAGTCGTTACGGCTGCTTCGCTAATTGCGATTTGTTCAGAATGAAATTGGGGAAAACGAATTTCTTATACCAATCGCTAAGTGAGATTGTTATGGTCCTTTATCCATTTTTTATGAATTTTAATTAAAATTATTTTAGTCATTTCAGACCTAATTTGCTATTCAAAAATAAACTGAATAATGGTGCAGAATTTACTGTATGTATACTTGTGTCTATAACTCAATTCCAATGCCAGCATTAATAAGGATTGAGTGTGCTAAAACCAAATAATGTAGATAGAAATTGTATTTAGTCTCAATATTTAGTTTTATAGTGTTATTTAATTTGTATTCCATACCTAATGCAGCTGTCATTGTGAGAGCAGAATATTGTCCGCCAAATCTAAAACCACCCCCAAATGATGTGTAACCTTGCAAATCAGAACTATTGAAATATATTTTTGGACATATAGTTAGT
>JBAYUG010000137.1:0-4827 GCA_041675325.1 Kapaibacterium sp. (SeqCode) | reverse complement strand
TAATCTCTTCTTTCTTCGAATCATGGTAATCAGCTCTTATCATCCTCTTTCATCTTAATCAGTGTGCAAATCTCTTCTTTTCACGAATCCCGATAATCAGCTCTTATCATCCTCTTTCATCTCTAATCAGTGTGCAAATCCCTTCACTATTCACGGCTCTTATTCTCTTGTTCTTAGCCTCTATTACAAATAAATTACAGTCATGAAGTTTAAAATATATCTCGAATACAACGGCACCAACTACGCCGGCTGGCAGCAGCAAAAAAACGCAAAGACCGTTCAGGGCTCTTTAATTGATGCCGTTAGAACCATATTCAGCAAATCAAAAGGCGAAAGCCGGTTCATTGATTTGCAGGGCTCGGGCAGAACTGACAGAGGAGTTCATGCACGGGAGCAGGTCGCACATCTGGAATGCGAAACGATGCTTGGTCCCGAGATAATCAAGATGAAGCTGAACGATGTTCTCCCTTCCGATATTAATATTCTTGAAGTTGAAAAGACTCATAACCGTTTTCATGCACGCCATTCAGCTGAGGCGAGACAGTATGTTTATGTCATATCCAAAAGGCGTACGGCGTTTGAGAAAAGGTATGTCTGGTGGGTGAAAGATAAATTGAATGCCGGCAAAATGTCAGTGGCAAGTAAACTCTTTATAGGCATGCATGACTACAGGTCGTTTTGCGAGAAATCTGAAGATGATAAATCAACAAAGGTGAAGGTTGAGGATGTAAGCGTTACCGAAGATGCGGATAAGATTTACATCAGGATTAAGTCTTCGCACTTTCTCTGGAAGATGGTGAGGCGTCTGGTAGGTGTTCTGGTTGAAGTCGGGCGTGGAAATATGAATGACGATGACATCACAAGATATTTACAAAATTACACCGATGAGCTTGCAAAATACACAGCACCGCCATCAGGTTTATTCCTCGAAAAAGTATATTATTAAAATCTTATAGAAATCATTATTTTTTGAAATTCTGACTGCAATGTTTTCTATTCTCTTTATCATCGTAAATCATATTCTTTCTTAAAAAATCAGTGTGCATATTTTATCTCTTTATCCGTGCAAATCCGATCAAATCATTCTAATCCGTGTTTAAAAAGATTTTCTCTTTTACTTCTCCGTTTTCTAATATCTTTATCATTTTAAATCATATTCCTTCTTAAAAATCAGTGTGCGAATATTTTATCTCTTTATCCGTGCAAATCCGCTTAAATCATTTTAATCCGTGTTCAAAAAATCTTCTCTTTTATTTCTCTGTTTTCTATTCTCTTTATCATCGAAAATCATATTCTTTCTTAAAAATCAGTGTGCAAATATTTTATCTCTTTATCAGTGTTCAAAAAGATTGTCTCTCTATAATGCAATTTCCCTTGGCATTTTACTTACTTAATGTTTCAATATTTTACTATTTTGCAATCAACTAAAATTTTAGAATCAACTTATGAAAAAACTTTCTGTACTCTTTTTAATTCTTATCTTTCTTGCAACAAACATTCAGGTTGCAAACTCCACATTCTCTATCTGTGCAGTTGACCCCGTCACAGGACAGGTCGGCAGCGCCGGTGCATCATGCATTGCAAACTGCCTCATTCTCAGCTACGTACGTCCGAACTGGGGAGTTGCTCACGTTCAGGCATCATGGATTCAGACGAATTACAACAACGCAAAAAGACTTATGCTTCTGGGATATTCTCCCCAGCAAATAAGAGATTCCGTCGTTCTTCAGGACGGAAACCCTAATGTACGGCAATATGGTTTTGTTGATTTAGTCGGAGGAGGAAGGGTTGCGGCATATACGGGTGTGAACTGCACGAATTACAAGAATCACATCACAGGTCCAACATATTCAATTCAGGGAAATATACTTCTCGGACAGCATATACTCGATTCTATGGAGGCGCGTTTTCTTCGTCAGACGGGAACGCTTGCGGATAAGCTGATGGCAGCAATGCAGGGTGCAAAAGTAGTTGGAGCCGATACCAGATGTACGGGTTCGAACAAATCTTCCATATCATCATTTTTAAGAATCAGAAAGCCGGGAGATACGGTCGGAACGCAGTATCTTGAGCTTGTCGTGGGAAATACGACGGGCAGCAAAGACCCGATTGACTCATTACAGGTTTTGTATAATAATTGGCTTTTGACGAATGTCGGCTCTACAGGTGAAGAAGTCGCAGTAAGCCCTGAGCTGTATCAGAATTTTCCGAATCCTTTTAATCCTTCGACGAAGATAAAATTCAGCATACCGAAGGCGTCGTACGTAACTCTGCAAGTCTATGACATAAAGGGCAGAAACGTAGCTAACCTTATAAACGAAAACATGAATCCGGGTGTTTACTACTCCCCTTTCAACGGCGAAGGGCTTAGCAGTGGAGTTTATTTCTACAAACTCGAAACAGAAAATTTCAGCGACACAAAGCGCATGATAATCCTAAAATAATATAATTTGGTAATCCCCTCTTAATCGTAGAGGGGGTCTCATTACACCATGCGTGTTCTTTGCGTCCGCCGTCTTGTTGGGCGGATCATCCCCGCGTTCATTTGGCGGCCTACCTGCTACAGGCAGGGGATCTTCTCACGGATCTAATTTCTTCTATTAACCTTCAGCCATGAGCCATCAGCTGTTTACTACTCACTTTCTCACCTCTTCACTTTCGTCACTGCTCTTAAGTCACTTTGTCACTGCTCTTTCATCACTGCTCTATCCGCCGTCATTTTGGGCGGATCATTCCCGCGTGCACAACTCAAAATACTAAACCAAAAACAACCCGATAAAAAATATTGAGACTATAAGTGTGAAAATAATCCATACTCTAGAAATTGCAAGCGATGTATTAATATTAGGAGAAAGTATTTTATCTGTTATCAATACTAAGATTGATTTGCTTTCTTCTTTAAGAATATTAAACACATTTTTCACTGAGTATATACAGATAGATATAAGAGATGCAAGTAAACTGGCAACAACGCCTTTTAATGTAAGCCCGAAGGCATGTTTAAAACTCCATGTAGCTTGATTTGCATGTAGTATTAAGTTGATAAATAAAATTAACGATATACTTGCATAAAGCCCGTAAATTATTATTTTTGCTGCACTCTCATCCTGTTTTATAATCCATAAAAATGAAATGTTAATGACTAATAGAAGTGCATAAAATACATACATAACCGTATTAAGACCTGTAAGTGATTCAATCCTTTCCTGTTCGTCAAAATCAGGA
The DNA here is from genome assembly GCA_041675325.1 of Kapaibacterium sp. (SeqCode). Taxonomy (GTDB): domain Bacteria; phylum Bacteroidota; class Ignavibacteria; order Tepidaquicellales; family Tepidaquicellaceae; genus CAIKZJ01. The sequence continues at coordinate 1,602 of JBAYUG010000137.1, read as the reverse complement.
ATTGTATTCAGTTTTTCAAAAAAACTGATAGAATAATTTGGGTTTATATGTACTGAGGATTCTTGGAGACTGTTGAACTTTTCGTCTATTAAGTATAAAAACAAAGATACAAAAATAATCACAGCAACAACTAAAACTGTTATTCTAAGTATATTATTCAATATTTCTTTTCATAAATAAAATGTTCTTAAAACATTAACTACCAAGAATATTAGCAAAGAAATTTAAACGAAAGGCGGATTCTCATCCGCCTTCCCGTTTAATTGTCTCTCCCTTGATTATTCGCTTTCTTTCTCTCTCTCTTTATTGATTTTATATCACTGATTATTTAACAAGCACCATCTTCTTTGTGAATATATAATCCACACCTGACGATTTTGTCATCATTCTGTAGAAGTATGTTCCGCTTGATAAATTCGAGGCATTAAACTGCACCGTGTAATAACCCGCAGTCCTTGCTTCGTTCACAAGTGTCTTTACTTCTTTGCCGGTGATATCATAAAGCTTGATGCTCACCTTGCTGTCTAACGGTAGTGAAAAGTCAACCTTTGTTACCGGGTTAAACGGATTTGGATAGTTCTGGCTAAGTTCAAACTTAGTTGGTAATCCTACTTCTACTGTATTTGAAAGCTTATGAAACTCGAAGTTTCCGTTGTTATCAATCTGCTTCAGACGGTAGTCGTACTTTCCGTTGTTTAGTTTTTTGTCTTCAAAAGTATAACTTATCGGTGAGAATGAATTTCCTTTACCGGCGACATATCCTGCTTTTATCCATTGAGCGCTTCCGGATACGCTTCTTTCTATATCAAAGCCGGCATTGTTAATTTCGCTTTCAGTCTTCCATGTAAGTCTAACGTCTCTTCCGTTGAGAGACGAAGTGAATGAAGTAAGCTGAACCGGCAGCGGACTGTCACTATCCGTAATTGTGAATGTAGAGAATGCAGTTAAACCAAATACTTTAATAGTGTTATTAGTAGTGTTTAATTCATACTGTCCCGGTTCTGTTCCTGCTGTAAGGTAAGGCACCCATGTAGCGCCGTTGTCATCTGATTTGGCAAGTCTAACCTTATCTTCAGCGCTTATAGTGCCAAGCTGTGACTCTGAATAAGTGTAAGTAATATCGTAGGTATAACCTGCTCCGCCTGTCTGAGTAATTACAAAATAACCGTTCATAAACAGAGCATCTTCACTGCCCGATCCCGGAGGAGTTTTACCCGGATAGTTATTCACTGTCAGGTCGGTAATACCGCCAAGGTTACTAAAATTCACATCAAATAACGGTAAACCGTTGAATGCAATGATATTCTGGCCGCTTACAGGTGCAAACGAAACGGGGTTTGGATTTACGCTCGGTAGTCCGAACTCATACGCTCCAATATCCGGTGTACCTAAAGCAACAGTTAGAGGTCTTGTATTTCCTGCATAATCGGTTGTAATTCCTTCAATATGCGTTCCGTTATTGTAAACTGTCCAGCTATTAGCATTTGTACCATCCGGTATCAAGTTTGTAGATGATGTGAATCCCGGATAACCGCTTACTGAATAAGTTTCTCGTGTCGGTTCTACTGCTGTTTTAAAATCTGCTAATGTCGGATATGAAGT
>JBAYUG010000136.1:0-4841 GCA_041675325.1 Kapaibacterium sp. (SeqCode) | reverse complement strand
TGCTAACTATATTTTCATTGTACATTTTAGGTCTCCTTTCATTTTTGAGATTCCATATTTAATACTTGAAATTAGTATTTTTGAACCACTAATGGAAGTGAGACCTTTTACAATTTACCGACACCTTAGGGGGTGGAGAAAAAACAATGATAAGAAAAATAAACAAAGTCTTGATTAGATCCCCGCCAAAAAACGCTTTGCGTATCTGCTTCGTGAGTGGGGATGACACTTTAGGGGTGGTAAAAATAAAAAACATTCATGATTAGATCCCCGCCAAAGGCACGCGGGGATGACAACATGAGGGTGCGGACAGGAGAATAAGGAAAAAGGAAAAACGAAAATTAACGTCTTTTCATTGAATCGTATTTCTCATTCAGTTCTTTCACAAACTTTGCAACGTCCTCATCATTATAATCCTTCCTTTTTGCAATGTCTTCAATAGAGCCCCATATTACTGACCCTGCCTGCATAACTCTGATATTGTATTTGGTGAAGTAACTCGCGGCTGCGGGCATTACCCGAATCAGTTCTTCTATGTTTGTATCTTTTGTAAATCTCATTAAATAATCTTATTGAATTCTTTTATAAATGCTTCATTCTCTTTCATAAGTCCCATCGTAATTCTGATGCAGTTCGGTAACCCGAAAGCTGCAAGCGGTCGGATAATCACTCCTTGCCTGAGTAGTTTTTGGTTTACATCATTTACACGTTCAGCGGAAAACAAATCAAGCATCACGAAATTTGCATACGAAGGAATAATCTTAAGCTTCCCTTTTTCTTCATGAGGTCTTAGTTCATTCAGAAAATATTTGTAACCTTTCTGATTCAGTTTGATTGATTTATCTATAAAATCATCATCGTCCAGAGCACCTGTTGCCGCTGCCTGTGCGAGTGTATTCGGCTCAAATGGCAGCTTTGCCTTCATAAGAGTCTCGACTACAAACTCATGAGCGAAGCCGTAACCTATTCGCAAACCCGCAATACCGTAAATCTTTGAGAACGTACGAAGCGTGATAACGTTATCGTACCTGTGATTAAGTGAATTCGGATAAGCAGGATAATTCATTGCGTATTCAAAATATGCTTCGTCAAAGAGTATTAAAACATCTTTCGGTACTTTTGAATAAAACTCATCGAATTCGTCCTTTGTAATTATTGTTCCTGTAGGATTATTAGGGTTGCAAAGATATATGATTTTTGTGCTGCTATTTATTCTTTCGAGGATGCCGTTTAAATCAAATTTATATGACTCCCTTGACATAGGTACATAATGCGTTATATTGCTGCGTCCCATTGCGAGCACCTGAAAACCTATAAAAGTTGCCTCAGACGTAATTATTTCATCACCATCGCATAAGAAGCACCGCAGTATATTTGCCATGATGCTTTCCGAACCGCTGCCAACAACAATGTTTTTGAAAGGAATATTAAATTTAGCAGACAGCTTTTCCCTGAGTTCTACCGAGCCGACATCGGGGTATCTGTGAATTTCCTCAATAAGCTTCTTCTTAGCTTCGAGTGCTTTTGGAGAAGGTCCGAGAGGATTTTCATTCGAAGCAATCTTGTGAATCTCTTTAAGTCCGAATTCACGTTGCAGCTCTTCAATTGACTTTCCCGGGATGTACGGCTTTAAGTTCTTAATAAAATCAGGTGTTTTAAACATAAGTAAATATTTATTTTTTCAAAATTAGTGTTTCTTAAGCATTTAAAAAATGTAAAATTATAATAATTAATAAATTGTAATATTTAAATTAAATATTTAATTTCTTGCAAATCTAAACTCAATCATACAATGGCAGACGAATACAAAGACATTAAAACATTCGACCAGAAAGAATGGATTAAGGAAAACTTATCTTATAAGAAAGACAGCGGAAGCTGGGCATGGATATATCACAGAATAACGGGCATTGCACTTATCGCATATCTTTTCCTCCATGTGTATTCATTGAGCACATTGACTGATGGCAAAGCTGCTTTTGAGACGAAAATGAGCACTTTTACTTCAGGACCATATCTTGTACTTGAATGGGTGCTGTTTATCTTCGTATTATTTCATTCACTTAACGGAGTGAGGATTGTACTCGTTGACCTTGCAGACGGCGCAAAGTACCACAAAACACTTTACAAAGTCTCATGGATAGCCGGTATTATACTTTTCCTTGGGATGGGTTACATTATGTTTTCACACTTACTTTTGAAATAAATTAAAATTTTATAATAATATGTTTAAATATCAATCATCAAAAAGCTCGGGTTCAAGAAGCTGGATGCTGCAAAGAATTACCGGTATTGCTTTAGTTGTTTTTGCAATCGGTCACTACATTCTTATGCATTATAACCTTGATTCAGGACATACATATCAGGCAGTACTTAACAGAATGCAGTATTCATGGTATAGAATTATAGACCTTGTTTTCCTAACGCTCGGAATGTACCATGGTTTGAATGGATTGTGGGGAATCTTCAGAGACTATAAAATGCAGCCGTGGCTTAAAATTACGCTTGTTAGTGCACTCGTTATTCTCGGTATTGCATTCACAGCTTGGGGTTATGTAATTATTTTTTCAATACCCTATCCGAACACTTTAACTTTAAATTGAATTATTATTAAGTCATAATTTTATTATATTATTTCAAACTTAAACAAAGGAGATGTAATGGAGAAATTTACTAAATTACAGGAAACACTCGATGGTATGAAAGTTGACCTCGAGAAATTCTATGAAAAGAACCAAAATGCCGCAGGCACAAGATTGAGAAAAGAACTTAATAATCTCAGAAAAATGGCTGCTGACATTAGAAAAGAAATTCAGGATATAAGAATAACAAGAAAAACAAAAGCTGATTAAGAGACGAGAAAAGGTTTTTATATCTTACAGATTAGAAGTGGGTATATGTTCTTTAGCCCACTTTTTTAATAATTCATCCGATACGAATAGAAAGTGCTGAAATCAAACATAAGAAACTTCTGCATTATTGCGCATATTGACCATGGCAAATCTACATTAGCCGACAGGTTGCTTGAACAGACTGGAACAGTTGAAAGCAGAAACATGACAAGACAGGTTCTCGATGACATGGACCTTGAACAGGAACGCGGTATTACGATTAAGCTCCATGCCATACAGATGAACTATAAAGCGAAAGACGGTGAAGATTATATATTAAACCTGATTGACACCCCCGGACACGTAGATTTTTCTTACGAAGTATCACGTTCACTCGCAGCCTGCGAAGGAGCATTGCTTATCGTTGACTGTACGCAGGGAATTGAGGCTCAAACAATTAGCAATCTTTATCTTGCTATAGATAACGGATTAGAAATAATACCTGTTATAAATAAAATTGACCTCCAGAGTGCTATGATTGAAGAGACCAAAGACCAGATTATAGAACTTATCGGAGGAAAACGAGAAGATATACTCGCCGTAAGTGCAAAAGTCGGAACTGGAACGGAAGAAGTACTTGAACAGATAGTCGCAAGAATCCCTCCTTCAAAAATTATACATGATAAACCTTTAAGAGCTTTAATTTTCGATTCTATATTCGATACGTACAGAGGTGTAATTGTATATCTGAGAGTATTTGAGGGTGACTTGAAAGAAGGTGACAAAATCGAGTTCTTTGCAGCAGGTAAAGAGTTTGAAGCTGAAGAAGTTGGAATACTTAAGATGGAGAGGAAAAGAACGGGTATTCTTAAAGCGGGCGATGTAGGATATTTAATTGCCAACATAAAAGACGTAAATGATTCTAAAGTCGGCGATACAATAGTTGACGTTAACAACAGAGCTAAAGAACCAATTCCGGGTTTTAAAGAAGTAAAACCGATGGTATTCAGCGGAATTTATCCTATAGCCTCGAATGATTTCGAGAATCTAAGAGACGCACTTTCAAAACTTAAACTAAATGACGCTGCTCTTTCATACGAACCGGAAACTTCAGTGGCACTCGGATTCGGATTCAGATGCGGATTCCTTGGATTACTTCATCTTGAGATTGTACAGGAAAGGCTCGAAAGAGAATACGATTTAAACATTATTACAACAGTCCCAAACGTAGAATATCAGGTTTATAAGTCAAACGGTGAGATGATACTCGTTGATAATCCTTCATTTATGCCGGATGCTACATTTATTGACCATGTAAAAGAACCGTATATATTATCACAGATAATCGTGCCTGTAGAGTTTATAGGCAATATAATGAAACTTGCTAACGAAAGAAGAGGGGTGTTTAAAAATCAGCATTATATTGATGCAAAACGTGTGGACTTGAGTTTTGAATTCCCTCTTGCTGAAATTATATTTGATTTTTATGACAGACTTAAATCTATTACCAAAGGATATGCATCATTTGATTACGAATTAATCGATTACAGAGGCGGTGACCTCGTAAAACTTGATATTCTTCTAAACGGCGAACCCGTTGACGCATTATCTACAATCATTCACAGAGAAAATGCATATTACTGGGGCAGGAAGCTTTGTGAAAAACTGAGAAAGCTTATTCCTCGTCATATGTTTGAAGTAGCCATTCAGGCTGCAATTGGTACAAAAGTAATCGCACGAGAATCTATAAGTGCACTCAGAAAAAATGTTATTGCAAAATGCTACGGAGGAGATATTTCGAGAAAACGTAAGCTGCTTGAGAAACAAAAAGAGGGAAAAAAACGTATGAAACAAGTAGGGTCAGTCGAAATACCGCAGGAAGCATTTTTAGCAGTTCTTTCAATTGATAAATAAAATATAAATAAATTATAATGGCATTAAGAGAAAACGTACCCTCAAAACTTCCGAAAGATATGATAAAGGAAAAGAAGAGGAAATCAAAACCTAAAG
>JBAYUG010000135.1:0-5148 GCA_041675325.1 Kapaibacterium sp. (SeqCode) | reverse complement strand
TTCAGGAGTATATCATTATGAGTTATTACTTTTTCCGTTATCACACAAATATCAAGCGGGTCGCCGTCACCCTTTATTCCTTCACGTCCCGTTTTCTCACAGCAGAACTCTGCGACTTTTTCGCCGCAGTACGTCTGCGGAATCAGTCCGTACGGTGTAGGACAGACGTTAGAATAAAGCTGGGGTCTGTCTATCGTCAGGTAACCGCTTTGTTTATCGAGCTCATATTTCAAAGTATCAGTCGGAACGATTTCAATGTAAGCCGTAAGTATCGCAGGCGAGTGTTTCCCGATATGAACCCCGTGCCATGGATGTGCTTTTAAAATTGGTCTCACTTCATTCCAGAATCTCTCAATATTCTTTATATCCATAATTTCTTAATTTGAAATATAATTTAAAGATTGTTTTATTATTTCTTCGGTCGTTAAGTTTGTATCCTGATTATTTTTCAAAACCTCTCTGATGATTTTTTCCGCATCGCTTCTCTGGTACCCAAGGTTCATAAGCGCATTCAAAGCATCAAAGCGCGATTGCTCTTTAGCGGACATGTCTTCAAGTCTCGTGCTCAGGTCAGGAAGTGCTTCATTCGTAATCTTGAATATCTTGTCTTTTAATGCTAAAGATATCATATCAATTTTCTTCGGACCAATTCCCGGAATCTTGACGGCAGTAAAAGATGTTCGGTTGTTTATCATTCCAATAATTTCTTCAAAGGTTGCATAATATAATATTGTGTTGGCTGTCCTGGCGCTGATTCCGCTGACTGAAATGAGAAGCTTAAAAATCTCCTTTTCCTTTTCATCAAAGAAGCCGTATAAGTTCAAAGCATTTTCTTTGACGTCAAGATACGTGATTAAAGAATATTCTTCGTTCAGCACAGGGATGTTTTCAAGAACTCTCTTTGACACAAAAACACTGTAACCAACACCGTTTACATCGAGTACTATTTCGTTTCTGTGTCTTTTCCTGAGCGTTCCTCTTAAATATGAAATCATAATTGCCTCCTGTAAATTTTTTCAGGATTCTTTTCCAGATAATCTTTCCAGTTTGTTTTCTTTCTATTAGGTTTATAGCTGGTTTTATTTTCAGAATTGTAATGATGGCAAAGTGCTATTGCAAGTGCGTCGGAAGAATCGTTAAGCATTTTGTTCACTTTCAAAGATAAAATATTCTTTATGTATGTTTCTACTGTTTGCTTGTTGGAAGACCCGTTACCTGTTACCGATTTCTTTATCTCCCTCGGTGAATATTCAAACACATCCACTCCCGAATTAAGCGAGGCAACCATAACCGCACCTCTTACCTGTCCAAGCTTCATCGTTGACTGTATGTTCTTACCGAAGAAAGCAGTTTCGATAGCAAGCTCGTCAGGTTTGTAAAGCTTTATTTTCTTTAAACAGAAATCATAAATTGTTTTGAGTCTTTTCGGCATCGGCGTCTTTGAACTCATTTTGATTGCATCATAATTCAGGACTTTATAATATCCGTTACTTATCTCAATCACCCCGACTCCGGTAACAACAGAACCCGGGTCAATGCCGATAATCTTCATATCAAATTATAAGTCGGCATTAGTAAAAATATTCTGAACGTCGTCATACTCTTCAACGTTTTCAAGAAATTTAATAACGGAAGCGGCTTTCTCTTCATCCAAGGCAACACGCTCTTTTGGGATGTATTGCAAGTTAGCAGATTCAATCTTATAACTTTTTTCTTCGAGACCTTTGCGAACCGTTTCAAGATTTTCAATAGGGGCAATGATTTCAAAATGGTCTTCTTCAGTTGATAAATCATCTGCACCTAATTCAAGTATAACTTCCATTACATCATCCTCGGTATGCGTTCCTTTTTCTATCGTTACAACACCTTTGCGTTCAAACATCCATGCAACTGAACCTGCTTCACCCATGTTGCCATTATTTTTTGAAATTAAATGACGCAATTCTGCAACAGTTCTGTTTTTATTATCTGTAACACTTTGTATGATGACTGCAACTCCGTGCGGAGCATATGCTTCGTATGTAATTTCAGTGTACATCACACCTTCAAGTTCTCCCGTCCCCTTCTTGATTGCCCGTGTTATGTTATCCTGAGGCATGTTGCTCGACTTAGCACTCTGTATCGCAAGTCTTAAGCGTGGATTACCGACTGGGTCTCCGCCGCCGTCTCTAGCGGCGATTGTTATTTCCTTTATAATTTTCGTGAAAACTTTCCCTCTAGCTGAATCAGTCGCAGCTTTTTTCCTTTTAATGGTTGCCCATTTAGAGTGTCCGGACATAACTTTTTATTATAAGATTAATTAATACTTTTAATGAACTATAATGTCTTTTATCACAAATTTAGTATAACCGTTCTTGAAATTCTTATCTATTGAATAGCAGATATCGCATTCCGTGTCTTTTGTAATTTTCCCGGCAAAATTCTTTGAGTTATATTGTATGGCATTCCAAACTTTATCTGATTTTCTGTTACTTATCTTGAATAAATGTGCGTCTGTTTTTGTGTACCTTACTTCATCAACAATAAATACATTTCTTGTAATGAACACAGGCTGCGGGTTTCCCGGTCCGAATGGCTCAAAAAATGAAAGTATCTTCGAGAATGTAGGATTAATTTCTTCAAAACTTAATTCCATATCAACTTCTATTTCTGGTTGTAGTTCTTCTTTCACAAGCTCTTCTTTTGCTATCACATTAATCCGCCTTCTTAATTCATCTATATTCTTAACATCAATTTCTAAACCTGCAGCATGACAGTGACCTCCGTATTGTATCAGCAGCGGCTCGCATTTTTTCAATGCTTCGTAAACGTTAAATCCGTTTATGCTTCTTGCGCTTCCTTTTGCCGAGTCTTTTATCGTAGTAAGTACTATTGCAGGTCTGTTGTATTTTTCAACAAGTCTCGCTGCTACAATGCTTATTACTCCCGGGTGCCAGTCGTTATTGTGAAGTACTATGCAGTAATCATTCGCTGCCTTAAACTCATCTTCGTATAATTCAAATGCATTCTCTGTTATTATCTTGTCTATTTCTCTTCTGTTAGCATTCTCATCGTCCAATATGGTTGCGAGTTCTGTCATAACAGATTCATCTTCGCTTGTCAGTAAATCAACAGCTCTGCTTGCTTCTCCTAATCTTCCTACTGCGTTAATCCTTGGTGCCAACGAAAAAACAATATTCGATGTATTCACCTTGCTTTCCTTTATTCCAATCTTTTCGATAAGTGCCTTTATCGAAAGTCTTGGTTTGTTGTTTATAATATTGAATCCTTCGTTTACTAATATACGATTCTCGTCAACAATTGGAACGATGTCGGATGATGTTGCTATGGCTACAAAATCCAGCAGAGAGTGAGCAAACTTTTCATCTTTTCTAATCTTGCATACAGATTGAATCAGCTTGAAAGCAACTCCCGTCCCGCATAAATGCTTAAACGGATAATCACATCCTTGCTGTATCGGATCCATTATTGCAAAAGCGTCAGGGAGCTTGTCAGGAGGCTGATGGTGGTCACAAATAATAATCTGAACTCCCTTTTCATTCGCATACTCTACCGTATTCGTTGCTGTAATGCCGCAGTCTATCGCTACCAAAAGTTTAATTCCTTGAGAATAAGCTTCATCAATCGCATAATTAGATAGACCGTATTCCTGATTGATTCTGTTAGGAATAAATACTGATACTCCAACATCATTGTGCTTTAAGAAAAGGGAAAACATAGAAGCGCCTATTATACCGTCAACATCATAGTCGCCTAAAACCATTACCTTTTCTTTTGATTCAATGCACTGAAGTATTCTTTGAGTAGCTAAATCACAACCCTTCATTAATGAAGGATCGTAAAGCTTATCGATTGTAGGTTTAAAAAATTTAAAGACTTTTGAATAATCCGTAACTCCTCTCATATAAAGAAGTTTCGCTACAGATTCCGGAATTTTTATTTTTCCGTTAAGATTACGCACCTCGTTAATAAACGTATCAAATCGGGCGTATCCCTTTCCCCCGTCTTCTGGGTAAAGTTGTTTTAATTTCCAAATTTTTTCCAATTTTGCTCATATTTATTTTTCTTTTAGTGCTCAAAGGGGGACTCGAACCCCCACCTAAATACTTAGACTGCACCCTGAATGCAGCGCGTCTACCAATTCCGCCATTTGAGCATGGTTGTGAAGTATTCTTTGTGTTCTATAATTTACATAAACACACTCACAAATTCAATTTTGAAATTTATCACTATTACCTCTCAAAACTTGTCGTTATAAATTGGATTCTCCATAGATTTTATATACTAAAACTGTTTTTCCACGATTATCCTCTGTCTATTATTTGAAACAATATGTGTCCACTTTTTTAGAATATTGACTTGACAATTGTATTTATTTAAAACATATTTGTATTGTAAATAAACTTATTTTAAAAACGCCTTAAAATATCGGAGGTATTAAATGGCAAGAATAAAAAACATGTTCTTTGTTCTTCTGACCGTAGCTTTCCTATCTGGATTAGTAGCCGGATGCGGTGGTGGTGTAGATGAAGAGCAATTAAAACAATTAAACGACTTGAAAGCTGAAGTTGAATCACTTCAGAGTCAAGTTAATGCAAAAGAAGGTGAAAGATCTTCATTGCTAAAGCAAATAGCTGACAAAGATGCTAAGATCAAAGATTTCCAGAAGCAGACTGATCAAGCAAAAGCTAACTGTAAGTAATCTTTGATTCAATTAAAAACACTTAATTTTAAAACAAATTTTAAAAAGGAGATTTTAACAAAATGAAATTTCATAAATTATTAGTAGCTTTACTAGTTCTCTCCTTAGGTCTAGGTGTTCAGTTGGCAGCATTTGCTCAAGACGAAGAACCAGAGATGACAGAGGAAGAATGGCAGAAGCAAATGGATGAGAATACCGCATTGAAGACTGACCTCATGGGTAGACTCGATCAATTATCAAAAGATATTGATAACCTGAAAAAACAAAATACCGAAAAAGATGCAGCAGTCGTAAAAGCTGAAGAAGATTTATATGCATCAGTCGGTTCAACAAAATCAGGTGTCGCAGATTTCAGAAAGAAATTTGAAGCTGTCGAAAAGACAATCAATGGAAAACAGGGAAATAAAGATGATGCAGCAAAAATGTTCGCAGAAATCGAAGCATCA
>JBAYUG010000134.1:0-5274 GCA_041675325.1 Kapaibacterium sp. (SeqCode) | reverse complement strand
GACCGAATGTCAGAACGGGGTATTAACTATCGTTACAGGTATACTATTTTTCTCTTGACATTCTTTTACATAGACATCCCCGAATGCTCCTGTCGGGGATCTCATCACTTCAAACCTGATCGCTGTACCCGCATTAAACGGATTCGGATAATTCTGCCCCAATGAATACGCAGTAGGAATTTCCGTGCTGATACTTTGTATGCCTGTAAAATCTGAAAGAGGCCTGCGCCAGACGGAATAACCATATGTTCCCGCAAAGATGTAATCGTTTACGATTAGTAATGAACGAACCGAAGGAATATATTTAAAGCGCTCATTTTTTTGTACCCAGCTTTGTCCATTATTTGTGGAGAAAAATATACCAGTATTATTAAAGTAATCAAATGTACCTGCAAAAATCTTATCCTCACTTACTGCCAACGAGGTGACAGTAAGATTATTCAGAGCAGTTTGTGTCCAGCTTGTACCATTATCCGTGGATAAATAAACACCATTTTCATACGTCCCAGCAAATATTTTACTTCCGCTTATGGCAAAGGACCATACCGATCGATTATTTAAAGTCGTTTGAGTCCAGTTTTGTCCGTTATCAATAGAGAGATATACTCCGCTGCCACCAGATCCTGCAAATAGGTTATTTCCGCTTAAAGCAAAGCAATATATTCCTTTATTACTCAAATTAGTTTGCACCCAGTTCTGTCCGAGATTTGTAGAAAACAAAACTCCAATACTTCCATCAGTACCTGCAAAAATATAATTTTCCTTTACAGCAAGTGCGCCCACAGAATAAGTAATAAAATTTACTTGACTCCAGTTTTGTCCGTAATTAGTTGAGTGCCGTATGCCGCCTGTATATAAAGGAATATTATCTATACCTGCAAAAATATTATTCTCAATAGCAGTCATGGAGAGAACACTTTTGCCGTTTAATCCGACTCGTGACCAATTAAGACCGAAATTTGTGGAAGACCAGGCACCCACAGTAGATGCACCTGCAAAAATATTATTTCCTATTTGAGAAAGCGAATAAACTACTTGAGAATTTAGACCTGTGTTTTTAAATGTTAAGCCGTTATTTGATGATATAAAGACACCGTTTTCGCTTGTTCCCGCGATTACAATATTTTGTTTCACAGCAATGCTATTAACTCCAGTATTATTTAGAGCAGTTTGTGTCCAGTTTTGTCCGTTATTTGTGGAGAGATAGATTCCACCGCCGGTTGTACCTGCAAAAATATTATTTCCGCTTAAGGCAAGGGAACGTACATCTTGATTATTCAAAGCCGTTTGTGTCCAGTTTTGACCGTTATTTGTAGAGAAATAAACTCCATAATATGTACCGGCAAAGATATTATTTCCGCTTATGGCAAGGGATGCAACAGCTTGACTATTCAAACCTGTTTGCGTCCAGCTTTGTCCGTTATTGGAAGAATGAAACACACCGTCTCCTGTTCCTGCAAAGATATCATTACCGCCTATTGTAATTGAATAAACATTTTGGTTATTTAAAGCCGTTTGCGTCCAGGTTTGTCCGTTATTTGTTGAGAGCCGGACACCGCTGCCCCATATCCCGGCAAAGATATTATTTCCGCTTATTGCAATAGAATAAACAGTTCCACCATTCAATTCAGTCTGTATCCAATTTTCTCCATTATTTGTTGATAGAAAAACACCAGAACTAAGTGTCCCGGCAAAAATATTATTCATGCTTATTGAAATTGATAAAACATACAAATCATTCAAACCCGTTTGCGTCCAGCTTTGTCCGTTATTTGTGGAGAGATAGACAACGCTTGCATTGTAATAATTTTTATTTGTTCCTGCACAGATCGTATTCCCTGACACGGCAAGTGCATTAACCGTTCCGCCGTAAGGACCTTCACATTGCTCCCACTGGCATACACCATAGTTAATACTAACTGATAATTGTATTACGACTATTAAAACAAAAGCTGTAAATAGTTTTTTCATATAATATCTCTATATAATTAATTCCCCCTCTGCGAAATGCAGAGAGGAATCATTTTGTTCAATTTCTATTTAATTAATAGCATCCTCTTTGTTTCGTTGAACCCGTCAGTCATAATTTTATAAAAATAAACCCCGCTATTCAGCCCCGCCCCATCAAACGTCACTTCATAACTTCCCGGCTGCAATCTTTCATTCACAAGCGTTTGTACTTCGCGTCCAAGAGCATCAAATATTTTTAAAGTGACTTCTGAATTCTGACTTCTAGATTCTAACTTCTGTACTTCAAACCTTATCTTCGTCACCGGATTAAACGGATTCGGATAATTCTGCCCCAGTGAATATTTTGACGGTATTTCCGTGCTGATACTTTGTATGCCTATTATTTCTGAGACTGTGCGTCTCCATACAGATTGACCATAAGTCCCCGCAAATATGTAATTGTCTTTGATTAACAGTGATTTGACTTTAGTAATAGCAGAAAATCCCTGATTCTTTTGAATCCAGGTTTGTCCATTATTTGTTGAAAGATAGACACCATTATTTGTTGCAGCATATAATACATTACCGCTTACAGCAAGATTATAGACAATATTGATATTCAAAGCAGTTTGAGCCCAGCTTTGCCCGGAATTTGTGGAGATATAAACACCATTATTAGCTGTCCCTGCAAAAACTACATTTCCATTTACTGCAAGTGAATAAACATATTGATTATTCACAGAATATTGAATCCATGTGTTTCCACTATCCGTGGAAACATAAACGCCACTTCCGCCTGCAAAAACGTAATTTCCGTTTATCGCAAGAGAAGTAATTAACTCATTATTCAAATCAGTTTGAGACCATGTGTTTCCGCCATTTGTAGAGCGAAAAAGTCCATGATTATTTGTACCGGCAAAAATATTATTTCCGCTCACAGCGAGTGAATAAACTGTTTGATTATTCAAAGAAGATTGGAACCATGTGTTTCCGCTGTTTGTAGAAAGATAGAGTCCTCCATCTGAATTATCACATCCCGCAAAAATATTATTCCCGCTTATAGCGAGACACATAACATATTTATCATTCAATGTTGTCTGTGTCCAGCTTATTCCGTAGTTAGAAGAGATAAATACTCCATTACCATAATTACCGGCAATTATATTATCTTCGTAATATGCGAGAGAAAATACATTCTGATCTCTACTCACGCCGGTTTGGTTCCAATTAGCTCCGTTATTCGTTGAGATATATACCCCGGAACTATTAGTCCCGGCAACAACATTATTTCCATATATGGCAAGTGAAAGAACTTCTTGAGAATACAATGTTGTCATTATCCAGTTTACACCGTCATTTGTGGAAAGATATACATTGCCGGAACCATAAGTAGGATTACCATTCGCCCCCGCAAAAATATTATTCCCGCTCACAGCGAGGGACAAGATAGTTTGATCACCCAGGGAGGTTTGTGTCCATGTAGAACCGTTATTCGTAGAAATATAGACACCCCCAATAAGTGTAGGATAATTAACCACTCCCGCAAAAATATTATTCCCTCGTGTTGTGAGTGAATTAACATACCTGTTATTCAAACCGCAGAAAGTCCAGTTAATACCATTATTTGTAGAGGAATAAATACCACCAGAAGTACCTGCGAATACTTTATTGTTGATTGTAACTATGGAATTGACTGTTTGATTATTTAAGTCAGTTTGAATCCAATCAGCACCAATATTTGTTGAAAAATAGACTCCATTACTCCCTGTTCCTGCAAAGATAATATTACCAAATGTTGTAAGAGATTTGACAGTTTTATCATTCAAGGAAGTGTGTGTCCAGGTAGCACCGCTATTAGTTGATAGGTACACACCGTTGAGGTAAGTCCCTGCAAAAATATTATTCTCCATAACTACCAATGAATAAATATATTCATTATTCAATGCAGTTTGTGTCCAGCTTATTCCATCGTTTGTGGAAAAATAGATTCCATTATAAGCAGTTCCTGCAAAGATAGTATTTCCGCTGACTGCAAGAGAATATACGGAACCGCCCGTAGGTCCATTTGTTTGAGTCCACTGGCTTTGACTATTCCGAATTAAAAATGTGGAATTAAAAACTAAAATAGTAGAAACGATAAAAAGTATTTTGAAAATCATATTTCTCATAATCTAAAAGTGTTTTATTTTAATAAAATCATCCGTTTCGTCTCGCTAAAACCATCCGTCGAAGATACGCCGTGGTGGACAACCATCTTATAAAAATACACCCCGCTATTCAGCCCCGAACCATCAAACGATGTCTCATACGTGCCGGGTTGCAATCTCTCATTCACAAGCGTTTCCACTTCACGTCCAAGAACATCAAATATTTTTAAAGTGACTTCTGAATTCTGACTTCTAGATTCTAACTTCTGTACATCAAACCTTATCTTTGTCACCGCATTAAACGGATTCGGATAATTCTGCCCAAGCGAATAAACAGTAGGTATTTCCGTGCTGATACTTTGAATTCCTGTAAAATCTGAAAGAGGCCTGCGCCAGACGGAATATCCATATGTTCCCGCGAGGATGTAATCGTTTAAGATTAGTAATGAACCAACACCTGGTATATATTTAAAACCCTCATTTTTTTGCACCCAGCTTTGTCCGTTATTTGTGGAGAAAAATATACCAGTATTATTAAAGTTATCATATGTCCCTGCAAAAATCTTATCCTCACTTACTGCCAACGAGGTGACAGTAAGATTATTCAGAGCAGTTTGTGTCCAACTTGAGCCGTTATTTGTTGATAAATAAACACCATTTTGATATGTCCCTGCAAAAATACTATTTCCGCTTACGGCAAGGGAACCAACAGTCTTATTATTTAAAGCAGTTTGAGTCCAGGTTTGCCCGCTATCAATTGAGAGATATACACCGCTTCCACCAGATCCTGCATAAATATTATTTCCGCTTATAGCAAAGCAATATATTTCTTCATTGCTCAAATTAGTTTGTACCCAGTTTTGACCAAGACTAGTTGAGTACCAAATCCCGGTATAAGCGTCAGTTCCTGCTAAAATATAATTCCCGTATTCGGTAAGTGCACACACAGAATACGTAATAAAGTTTACTTAACCCCAGTTTTGACCGTAATTTGTTGTGTGCCGTATGCCGCCGGTATATAAAGGGTGATTTTCTACTCCTGCGAAAATATTGTTTTCAATAGAAGTCATTGATAAAACATTTTTGCTGTTTAATCCGGCCGGTGACCAACTAAGACCGGAATTTGTAGAAGACCATGCACCCGCTAAATATGTACCTGCAAAAATCATCTGTCCCG
>JBAYUG010000133.1:0-5305 GCA_041675325.1 Kapaibacterium sp. (SeqCode) | reverse complement strand
TATAAATACAGCATTAATACATTCCAATAACTCGCTCAAAGTGGTAAATGACTTTACATTGTATTTTACAGCCAGATTGTCAGATTCTGATTTATTTGTATCATAAAGTCCGACGAACTTTATATTCTCATTTTCAGATTCAATCTCTTTAATATTCTTAATATGCAGCTTACCAAGATGTCCGCAGCCAATTATACCAACTTTTATTTCTGTCATATACTATTTTTAGATGGTTCAGCGTGAATTATAACATTGCTCAGATTAGGATATAAATCTTTCACGTGCAAAAATATTCTGCTTTCAAGTATTGTAACAACCTCATGAACTTCCTCGAACGAGTATTTGCTTTTGAAGGAACAACTTAGCGATATTCTTATCTTACCAGCAGAGTTCATAATCTTAATATCCCCATAATCTACTATCTTTTCCTCACTGTCAAGAATTTTTCTAACATTATCTATAAGATCATTCGATGTTTCGGTTATATCAATAGTATCAAACAGAATTTCACTCGGTTCATCAAGATGGATTTTTACTTTCTTGATAACAGGTATTTTTTCAAGTATTGAATTCTCAAGGTGCGATATTAAATCGTGAGCTTTTATTAAGTCGTTTGTATTTTCAATCTCAACGTGCAATTCGCTGAAAATATCGCCGTCAATCCTGTGAGAGAATATATCGTGACACTTAAATCCTGAATCTGTAACAATAAGCCTTATCTTCTCATTGAGCGTCTCATTTTCAGTTTCTACCGGCTCTGAATGAATCACAACATCAGCGTTTGGGAATGCTTTCTTCACTGACTTTTCAGCCAGATCCATTAGCTCATGTGTCATAGAAAACGATTTAGTCCGTCCAATTCGTATTACAGCATCGACGAAAATTCGGGAACCGCTTCCTCTTATCCTGATATTCTTAATTCCCTCTATACCTTTTATCGAAGAAATATGTTCCGAAATATTTTCCTCAATACCGTCAGGAACCCTGTCAAGAAGCGAACCTATTGCCCGTTTCGATAGTCCAAATGTCGTAATAATAATTATTACTGAAACTATTAAAGCACTTATCGGGTCAGCAAGCGTTGACCATTCAAAATAGCTAAATATCATTCCCAGCAATACCACCACAGAGCTTAAAATATCCGATGAAAAATGTATAGAATCTGCTTCGAGTGCTTGTGAATGAGTCTCTTTTGCAATTTTCATTAATGCCCTTGAACGATGTATATCGATGAAGATGCATATAAGAATAGCAAGGAAAACAAAAATGTTAAGCTTGATAGTAACGGGCGATAATATTCTGTCGATTGATTCATAAATTAAATAAGCACACATCAGGACGAGAATAAAAACCTGGAACAGAGCAGAAAAACTTTCAATCTTTTCATGTCCGTAATGATGATCCTTGTCAGGAGGTTTTGTTGCGTATCTTATAGATAATATAGTCGCAAAAGTTGCTATCAGGTCAGTTGAGGAATGAAATAGTTCAGACAGAACACCGATGCTTCCACTAAAATAACTTGCAAGAGATTTTATTGCTACGATAAAAACTGCGGCGAGCAGTGAAATATTGGCAACTCGAATTTTCTTTTTACTATTTATTTCTTCCTGTATATCCATTACAATTAATTAATCAATTCTCCAGTCTCTTCTTCGCCTTTTATTTGGGCAAGGAATACACCGATAAAAGTAATAAATGCGCCTATAATAAAATAGTACGATATTTGTTCTTTAAGTAAAAGCCATGAAAATACGATAGTGACAACAGGAGAAAGATTTGTAGAAGTCGTCAATTCAGTTACGTTGATTATCTTTAAAGCATAAGTAAAAAGAAAATATCCGGCAAATGCAACTATAATAGAGAGATGAAGAAAACCTAATAGCCCCGGCAATGTAATATTATCAAATGTCAGGTTAGGTACGTCGTACAGGAAAATCGGTATATACATAATAATGCCGAAGTTAAATGAAATTGTTGAAGTTTTTAGTGCGCCATATTTTGAAATGATATCTCGGCTAAAAGTAATATACGATGCCCATGATAATACAGCAAAAACCAAGAATATGTCTCCCAGAAGAATATCTGAACCCATGGATTTTGATTTCATAATGCTGTCGTAAAACACAAAGAAAATACCTGCGATCGTGAGCAATATGGGAATTAACTTTCTAATCGAAAATTTTTCATGCTTCAGCCCAATTGAGATCAGATATGCAAAGAGGGGAGTACATGCATAAGTTACTCCTGAATGAGATGCCAGGGACATATTTACGCCATTAAGAAAGAAGAACTGATTAATAGGTATCACAAGAGCACCTAACCAAATAAACTTGTAGAAATCTTCGCGGTCAATTTTATAATTTTGCCTTTTAAAAAGGAAAAGCAAATTAAACAAAACTGCAGCGATTCCAAACCTCAGAAATGCAAGACTTAAAGGAGAAACTTCAGATACAATGAATTTTGCAGCAATCGGTGTAAATGAAGAAGAGAAAATAAGTATTATAAATATTATGATTTTTTTCATCGGATAGCAGCTATAGAAATCAGGGGAAACAAGTTCCCCTGTCTATGAATGATAAAGTGCTATTTTGATTTTTTGTTTACAAGCATGGCTTTTTTCTTTGCCTGAACTTTAATCTTTGTTTTTCTGTGCTTCTTTAAAGCAACTTTCTTTGGTTTGAACATTTTATTTATTATTTAGTTTATATTAAGCTATTGTAATATCTTTATCGAGATAAACATTTTGTATTGCATTCAGAAGTGTTACACCATCTTTCATAGGTTTCTGAAAAGCTTTCCTGCCTGAAATCAATCCCATACCGCCTGCTCTTTTGTTTATAATTGCAGTTTTTAGCGCTTCCTTTAAATCTGAATCTCCTTTACCTGTAGAAGCCCCGCCAGAATTAATAAGTCCTGCTCTTCCCATATAGCAATTTGCGACTTGATATCTTGTTAGGTCAATGGGATTATCGGACGTAAGTTTTTCATAAACTGCTTTATGTGTTTTTCCGAATTTCAGAGCATTGTATCCGCCGTTGTTTTCAGGAAGTTTTTGTTTAATAATATCGGCCTGGATTGTAACGCCTAGATAATTTGCCTGACCGGTTAAGTCGGCTGAGACGTGATAATCTTTATCACCTTTTACGTTGAATGCAGGATTTCTCAGGTAACACCATAGAATAGTGACCAATCCAAGTTCGTGTGCATACGAGAAAGCATCAGTGACTTCCTGAATCTGTCTTGCCGATTCATCAGATCCAAAATAAATCGTTGCACCAACTGCGACCGCACCCATATCAAAAGCCTGATCGATATTTGCAAACATTATCTGGTCATATTTGTTTGGGTAGGAAAGGAACTCGTTATGATTTATTTTAAGAATAAAAGGAATTTTATGAGCATATTTTCTCGACACAGTTCCCAGTACTCCTAATGTTGAAGCAACTGCATTACAGCCACCTTCGATAGCAAGTTTAACAATATTTTCCGGGTCAAAATAAATTGGTTCCGGTGCAAAAGAGGCTCCTGCTGAATGTTCAATTCCCTGATCCACAGGCAATATTGAAACGTATCCGGTGCCTCTAAGTCTGCCAGAATTAAATATGTGCTGCATATTTCTAAGAACGTTAGGTGTTCTATCCGAATCCTTCCATACTCTATCTACAAAATCAATTCCCGGTAAGTATAAAGATTCTTTGGGAATTGTTGTGCATTTATGAGTCAGAAGTGCTTCATTTTCTTTACCGATGATTTCTTTAATTTCTATTGTCATATTAATTAGTTTAATTTATTAATTGAAATAATTTTATTATTATCCTTATTTATATAGTAATTAGAGCTTTTACGTAAATCTACTTCTCGTATAAATCCCAATCCCTTAAAATTGTAATTTGTAGATACTACTGAAGAAATAAAGCCGCATTCTGTTTCAACTCCTGATATGATTGAAAATATCTTATCATCTTTTGAAATCCTGAAATCTGCAGCAATAATCACCATGACTTTTGGAATTTTTCCCTGTGAATCAAGTCGTGCTATTACTTCCTGCCCTATATAACAACCTTTTTCAAACGAAATGAAATCCTTTAATTGACATTCCAGAGGATTTATATTCTCATTCAATTCTGTAACTGAATAGACGTAAGCGTTATCAATTGCAAAACTCCGAAAAGCATCTTCAGATAATTCTTCGCTTTTCACATACAAATTTTTTAAATAAACGGAATTTTCGTTATAAATTAGTGCAATTATTTTACGGAACTTATATTCGTCATAACAATAATAATTACCTTCTATAATGTCAAAGTCATTAATTACATTAAATTCAATATCACTTTCAGCAATAAATGTTTGTTTCTCAACCTTTTCAATGGAAAAACTTATATCTTCCATGACAATAAACTTCTCAAAATGTTTTTTAAGTTTGTCTTCGTTTCCATTTGTGGTAATCATCAAAAAATCTTCATTTCTTTTCAAAATTGTTACAAAATCTACGATTTTACCTTTCTCATTTAAAAATATTGTTCTTTTTGTTCCTTTTACTCCAAAATTTCTTATTTCATTAGTCGAAATTCTCTGTAAAAAATCTTCAACACCTTCGCCTTTCAAATTTATAACTGATATATTCTCTTTGTAATATTTCATAAGTGATACTTAAAATACCCAAAATCAAAACAATATTAAATGCAGTTTCTAATAAAACTATTAAACAATTATACTTAGAATAAAACAAATGCATTTAAATACGCGCTTCAGAATTTAGTTTTATTTACCAAGTATTGAGAATATTAAATTCCGTAATTTATCTTTGTTAAATGGTTTTGATAAATAATGAGTGCATCCGCTTGCTAAGAATTCCTCTTTATCACCGTCCATAGCGAATGCAGTAATAGCCACAATTGGAACTGCCTTATATCTTGTATCACTTCTGATAATATTTGTAACTTCTTTCCCATCCATCCCTGTTCCAAGGTTAATATCCATCAATATCAATGCGTAATCATTTTCTTTAGTTTTTTGAATGGCTTCATCTGCATTATTAGCCATATGAATAATCGCATAATTGTTTAAAACAGCCTTTACTAAAGCCTGACTGAACACATCATTCTCCACGTAGAGTATTTTCTTTTTGGATGTGAATAAATCGGGGGTAGTGATAATTTCAGATGTTTCTATCTCGGATTCTATTTTAGAAATCGAATCATTAAATATTTTATTGAAAGACTTTGATAATTCAATCCTAAAAGTCGAGCCTTCTGAGTAAACACTTTTCACTTTTATACTTCCCCCAAGCAGTTTCATATAT
>JBAYUG010000132.1:0-5371 GCA_041675325.1 Kapaibacterium sp. (SeqCode) | reverse complement strand
TGCAAATCTTCTACAGAATGATTTAGTATTTCTAATCTTTTCATCTTTGCTCCTTTTAATTTAAGCAAAGATAGTAATAATATATTTAATATTGTATCGTTAAATATTAGACATTATATAATATCTTGTTGTTTTAAGAAAATAGACAAAATAAAATCATAAAGAAGTGATAAACGATGTGATGGACACGGTGCTGGAATAGATGAAAATTAAAGATTACTTTAACAATTGAATAAAACAAGAGCGCACAACATAAACCTGATTTTTATATGATTCTCACTGATAAAAGCTGATTACAATGATAAATTTATATGCAATACCTAAAGGCATTGTATGGTATGTGAACATTAGTTGCTACCGATATTAAATCGCTACGCGATTAATTATGATATACCAGAATGCCTTTAGGCATTCCATATCGGTAGGGGACAAATTACAAAAAGAAAGAATGCCTTTAGGCATTCCATATCGGTAGGGGACAAATTACAAAATGAAAGAATGCCTTTAGGTATTCCATTTTTATGTTAACAAAGTTGAATTTATATGCAATACCTAAGGCATTGTATGGTAAGTGAGCATGGTTTGCTACCGATATTAAATCGCTACGCGATTAATTATGATATACCAGAATGCTTTTAGGCATTCAATGTTTGTAGCAAACAAATCGCAAAAAGAAAGAATGCCTTTAGGCATTCCATATCGGTAGGGGACAAATTACAAAATGAAAGAATGCCTTTAGGTATTCCATTTTTATGTTAACAAAGTTGAATTTACATGCAATACCTAAAGGCATTGTATGGTAAGTGAGCAGGGGTTGCTACCGATATTAAATCGCTACGCAATTAAACAGCAAAATAAACAGCATAATAAACAGCATATTAAACAACATATTAAAAAGCATGCAGATAAAATTCCTATAAAATTAACGGAACTAATCACTCATATACAAGTTTAAATAATAAAGAAAGATGACATTTTGAATTATATTATCGGAATAAAATTTCTATATTTGTAATTGTTTAATTAAAATTATTATGACAAAAAAACTATTATTGGCTGCATTAATTCTTTCTATTTTTGCAGTTTTCTCAGTGAACAATTCGGTTAATGCTCAGTCTAACCCGACTCTAAGTGTTTCGGCTACAAAATCAGTAAAACCGGGCGGTATTGGTACGCTTACGATTAAATTTAAACACGGTCCTAAAGTAAAGATTCCCGGCGAGCCGCCAATAGAAATTACACTTAACGGCGAGGGTATTACTGCACAGGGCGACCCAATCTTCTCTACCGATGCAGAAGGTTATATTAAAAATTCAAAAGTAACATATAAATTCAAAGTCAGCAGTGACGCTCAAAGCGGCACGACTATTTCCATTTCAGGCAGGGTTAAATTTGGATACTGCAGTACCGAATCAGGTGTATGCAAATTTGGCGATAAGAACTTCACAGTCAGCGTAAAAGTTAAGTAGCATTTCAATCTTAATGGCTGGGTCAATCTTCTTTATGTCCGATGTTCATCTTGGTATGAAGCATTATGAACATAAGACTCTTCAGGAAGACCTGGTGATAAGTTTTTTCGATAAACTGATTACTGAAAAAGCTGCTGAACTAATAATCGTTGGTGATTTCTTTGATTCATGGATTGAATACAGGCAGGTAGTGCCGAAGGGATTCTATCGTATTTTCTCAAAGCTCTATGACCTTGTGAATGCAGGCGTAAAGGTAACGTACCTCGCCGGTAATCATGATTTCTGGCGAGGGAAATATCTTCAGGAAGAGTTTGGTATTGAAAAGCTTGATAACCATCAGGAAAGAACTATTGACGGTAAGAAATTCTTTATTCATCACGGCGACGGACTTGCTTATAAGGATACCGGTTATAAGATTTTAAAAGTTATTCTGAGAAGCAAGGTTTCTCAGTTCCTTTATTCTTTGCTGCATCCTGATTTCGGGCTATGGCTTGCAAGGAGTTCCTCTTCTAGGTCGCGCGATTATACTTCACAGAAAGATTACTCCGTTAAAGACGGCTTGAAAGACGCAGCTTTTGCTAAGATTAAAGAAGGGTTTGATTTTGTCCTGATGGGGCACAGACACAAACCTATGATGTTTAAAGAAGGAACAGGCTACTATGTAAATCTCGGTGACTGGATGTGGAGATTTAGTTACGGTGAGTTTACTAATGGTACTTTTTATTTCAGAAAATATTACGACATTAATAGTCATAAAATTGTTGAAGAATTAATAGGGGATTCAAGCACATAAATGTTCGGTAAGTCTAAAAATATCAAGAAAGAAGAAGAACTGAATAAATATTTTGCGGATAAGAAATACCGCAAAAAAGTGTCCAGAAAAAAGAATACTGAAAAGTATTCTCTTGGTTTTATTGTATCTGTTTTGACGATAGTCCTGCTCTTTACAACGGGTTATCTTGTCTATCTTTCGCAGTCTTTGCCATCGCTCGAAGAACTTGAAAATCCTAAGATTGAAGAAGCTACGAAGATTTATTCCGACGACGGAGTGCAAATTGATAAGTTTTTCCTGAAGAACAGAACCAAGGTAACTTTTGAGGATATTCCCAAAGACATGATAAATGCTCTTGTTGCGACCGAAGACAGGAAATTCTTCGATCACTGGGGCGTTGATGTTCAGAGAATTTTCAAGGCGTTTGTGAAGAATCTAATGAGTTTCAGCCTTAAAAGAGAGGGTGCCTCGACGATTACACAGCAGCTTGCGGGTAATCTTTACCTGAACAGAAGAGAAATTACGTTTAACCGTAAACTCCGTGAAGCTATGACCGCTGTCCAGATTGAACGCACTTATACGAAACAAGAAATTTTAACTTATTACCTGAACACAGTTTATTTCGGCAAAGGCGCTTACGGTATTGAAGCTGCCGCAAACACTTTTTTCAGCAAGAGTTCAAAAGAACTGAACCTTGATGAGTGTGCGATTCTTGTCGCAACGCTCAAATCTCCCGCAAACTATGACCCGATAGATAGTCCCGAGAATTCAAAGAACAGAAGAAATCTTGTTTTAAATGCAATGCTTGAAGAGGAGTATATTACACGTGAGGTTTACAACACTTCGGTTAGTAATCCAATCAAGGTCGCATTTAATCAGCAGGAAATTAATACGGAATCCATGGCGCCTGAGTTCACCGAGTACGTCAGACAGCTGATGCAGGATAAAGCAGAGAAATACGGATTCGACCTTTACCGCGACGGTCTTAAAGTTTATACAACTCTCGACACAAGATTTCAGAAACATGCGAACGATGCCGTTATCGAACAGCTTAAAGCACATCAGAAATCTTTCATTAGTTCATGGAACTGGAAGAATCACAAAGATATACTTGAAAGCAATGTTGATAAATTTATAAAACAGACCGAGGAATACAAAAAAGCTTTAACTGATTTTGACAAGAAAAGGATTTTTGATACGATGAAGAAAAATCCTGCAATCATAGATTCCGTAAAAATTCTTGCAACAACCGTACAGGTCGGGTTTGTTGTTATGAATCCAAAGAACGGACAGATAAAAGCAATGATAGGCTCAAACCCCAGTACACGCACTAAATACGGGCTTAACCATGTTACTCAGGTTAAAAGACAACCCGGCTCTTCGTTTAAACCTTTTGTTTATGCCGTTGCAGTTAATAACGGTTATTCACCCGGATACATGATTTCAAACGACCCTGTAGTTGTAAATGTAGGCGGTAAAACATGGTCTCCGAAAGGCGGAGGTACGGGCGGTACGGTTACAATGCGCACTGCAATTGAGAAATCAATAAACGTTGTAGCAGTTAGAACTGCCATGGAACTTGCACCCATAGAACAGGTGATAGCGCTTGCGAAGAAAATGGGTATTAAGTCTGAGCTGCCGAACTTCCTGTCGCTTGCGCTTGGAGCCGGTGAAGTTTCTCCTCTTGAAATGACGAATGCTTTCGGTACTTTTGATAATGAAGGAATATGGGTTGAACCTATTGCCATTACAAGAATTGAAGACAGGAACGGAAATCTGATAGAAGAAGTTATTCCCGAAACAAGGGAAGTCCTAAGCGAAGAAACAGCTTACATAATGTGCGACATGATGGAAGGCGTCGTCAACGAAGGTACTGCGACATCAATCAGAAGATTTTTCAAGAGACCCGCTGCTGGAAAAACAGGTACTTCACAAAACTATACAGACGCATGGTTTGTTGGGTTTACGCCTCAGTTCGTTGCAGGCTGCTGGCTTGGTTTTGACGATGCAAGAATAAAGTTCGGAGGTGCATACGGGCAGGGCGGTAAAGCAGCCGCGCCTATCTGGGGACGCTTTATGCAGCTGCTTTATTCAGACGAGAATTTTGATTTTCCGCTTGAATATTTCCTTATGCCTGATAACGTACAGGAGGTTTCTATCTGTTCAATTACTGGTTTACTTGCCGGTTCAAACTGTCCCGGACAGATTGAACTCGTCAATAAAAGACTGATTCCGAGGAAATGTTCTTCAAACCACGTATATTATGACTCACTTGCTTCAGCTCCGCTCGATATCGTACAATAACATAACAAATAAACATATAACGAAAGGATAAAGTAATTTGGAAAGAACACTTTGTATTATCAAACCCGATGCAGTAATGAAAAAAGTGCAGGGAAATATCATTCAGATGATACTTGACGCAGGTTTTACAATTCGCGGTATGAAACTCATTCAGATGTCAAATCAACAGGCACAGAAATTCTATGAAGTCCATAAAGAGAGACCTTTCTACGGAGAGCTTGTAAGTTTTATGACGTCGGGACCTGTTATTCCGATTGCACTTGAGAAGGAAAATGCTGTGGTTGATTACAGAAACCTGATAGGCGCTACAGACCCAGCAGAAGCGGCAGAAGGGACTATTAGAAAGAAATTCGCCGGTTCAAAAGCTGAGAATGCAGTACATGGTTCTGACTCGGTTGAGAACGGCAGGATTGAGGTGGAGTTTTTCTTTCCTGAAAAAGAGCTTGTTTAGAGAGTATAAAAAAGAGAAAAGATAAAGATTTTAATACAGAGTAGGCACTAAGAAAAGATTAAATTTATTGCAAAGAGCAAATGAATTTAACCGCAGAGAACGCAGAGGGCACAGAGAAGAGAATTATTTCATTGCTAAGAAAAAGAGACTTTTAATTACTTTGCAAATAATATAAAATTTTTATAAAACACTTTCACTACATCAATTATTTAAACAGGTTACAATCATTCTTTGTTCTCTTTGCGTCCTTTGTTCTTCGAGTCGCAGATTCGCCGTCTCGTTGGGCGGACGCTCTTTGCGTTAAAAAATCTTTTGATAACAATAATCTTTTTATTTTCTCCGCGATCTCTGCGCCCTCTGCGGTAAAATCTTTTA
>JBAYUG010000131.1:0-5501 GCA_041675325.1 Kapaibacterium sp. (SeqCode) | reverse complement strand
TGATTTTAAGAACGGTGACATGTGACGCGTAACTTTAAGAGCCGTGACACGTGACACGTAACTTTAAGAGCCGTGACGCGTGACACGTAACTTTAAGAGCTGTAACACGTGACGCGTGATTTTAAGAACGGTGACATGTGACGCGTAACTTTAAGAGCCGTGACACGTGACACGTAACTTTAAGAGCCGTGACGCGTGACACGTAACTTTAAGAGCCGTGACACGTGACACGTAACTTTAAGAGCCGTGACGCGTGACACGTAACATGTTGCTCTGTTTACTGCTCACTGTTTACTGTTTTTTTTCAGCGAAATAACCCCCGGTCTTTTTTGAACCAATATAATGGATTTTGCCAAGGTCTTTCAGTTTCCTTAAATAGTTATCAACTGTCTTTTTAGGTCTTCCAATACGATGGGCAATCGCTTTTGTTTTTATTCCGCCATTTTTCAAGATCAGATATAATACTCTTTTTATTTCCTCATTTATTTCCTCATTTATTTCCTCATTTATTTCCCCACCTAACCGCTCATTTATTCGCTCCTCGGGTTTGCCGGCAATTGTTTAACAAGCGGCAGAATTTCAACCTGGCTTTGGCTAAATACTTCGGCGTGCATATCTTTTCATAAGCATTGAAAAAAAATTATAGATTTCCGGGTAGTAGTTTAATTTTTTCCGCCCATGTAAGCCATGAAACACTTCAGATAACTTATCAAGCCCCATAATATTGATAAGATTTTTTATGTCTTTTAAGTCCCCGTAATTAAAAACCGTCTCCACAAGCAATTCGCTGCTTATTTCCCCTTTTTTATCTTCGGGAATATACCAGAAAAGCGAACTGTTGCTGCGTATGAATTCTTTAATTTCGGGTGTATTCAGTTGATAGTTGATAGTTAATAGTTGATAGTTGATAGTTGATAGTTGATTAGAGTCCCGATTAAATCGGGATGCAAAAAACGCACAAAGATTTTCACCGCTAAGTCACTAAGAACACTAAGAAAAATAGAAGATTTCAGAACACTTAGAAGAATATTCTATCGCCGAGAACGTAAGATTTAATTTCGTTTATAAGAATGTTTGCTGTAATGATAAACAAAACTACTCTTTTACTTTGTCACTCTGTCACCGCTCTTAGACATAGCTCCGCTGCAAAACTCCCATATCCGTTTTGATTCATTATAAATATATTATATAAACACGCTTTAAAATTTTTAACTTGCATTTTTATTCCTTCAAAATGCACTATACTTTTTTACGTCTCGGATTTAGATGCTTTTACGCTCATCCTATTCCCCTATGTATATATTACAAATCCGCTTATTTTCGGAAAAATATCAAAGGTTTTTTGTTAAACTCTATGTTAAATCAACTATTTATTGTTAATCTAATTTATTTCTACACTATTTAATCTGATTTGGGGAATGCACTCCTCAAATTACACTTTCAAAACACTCTTTTAATGTTAATAGTTGCTAAGTATTTAACAAGATATACTATTTTCTTCAAGTTTTAATTTAATAATCTCCAGTTAGATTTTTTCTTCAATTTTTAATGTAATGATTTCAAATATAATTTTCTATATATTTGTTTTTATTTCCGAAATTTTTTAACGGTAAAATTATTGCCTTAATTTATCATTGAATCAGCCGACGCAGCAAGAGCTATAAACAGAGAAAAGATTCATTGGGTTTGGTTCAACAGATCTCAGAGAGGTCACGGAGGGCACGGAGAATAACAAAACGCACCTGCCTGCAGCAGGTCTACCTGGCAGTAGACAGGCAGGCACTGAAAAAGCCGATTTAAATTATGATGTTCACTGATGAAATGAAGAACAAGAACTTTTTTACCTACGGGACTGAAAAAGCTCTTGCTCTTTACTTTGTTACTTCGTCACCTTCTCACTGTTTACAGTTTACAGTTTACAACTTACAACTCATCGAGAAACAAAAAGGAACTTGAATATGTTATTTCATTAACTTAATTTTACCTTGCAATCATTATTAGGGATATTTTATGCTTCGTAAGATATATACTACTTTATCAATATTGTTTTTGTTAGTCTTTTTTGTGACAGCCTCCGCTTATTCCCAGTATAACTGGACTTCCGCGGGGCTTGAAGGCGGTATTGTAAAAAGCCTTTTTGTCAGAGTTGACGGAGTTGTTTATGCAGGCACTCAAAGAGGTGTTTATATTTCTGTGGATTTCGGAACGACCTGGACGAAAGGAGCAGGTAATATTTCTCAATACGGTATCAACGCTGTTATAGTTGTCGGGAATATGGTCTTCGCCGCTGCTGATAACGGCGGCTTCTATGTTTCTTATGATAACGGTTATAATTTTTCTCTTCTTAATTCCGGCTACAACATAAATACTTTATGCAAACTCGATCAGTTTATTTATGCCGGTCTCGGCAGCAGTATGGTTAATTCGGGTATTATATATTCTTCAAACTACGGCGTAAACTGGTCTCAGACAAATCTTCCCGGCACTACTGTTGTTAACGATATTGTAACCGATGATGTTGCTCTGTATGCTGCCACAAACGACGGTGTTTACCTTGCTTATCATCCCGGTTCAAGCTGGATAAAATATGATTCGGGTATTCCTCCAAACACAAAGGTTTTCTCCCTTAAAAAAGCAGGGTTCATTATTCTCGCGGCTACTGATAAAGGCATATACAGAACGACTGATAACGGCGTTACATGGAATGCCACAAACAACGGACTGACAATTGGTTTGCCGTTTATCGCAGTAACGACGCAGGGAACGAATGCTTATACATGTCAGTTTGGAAAAGGTGTTTACAGATCTTCAAACTACGGTGATGCGTGGGTGCCGGTATCTGCTGGTTTCAATGATTTTATGATTTATAAATTTGCAGTTTATAATACGTATCTTTATGCGGCTTCAGCAGGAGGCGGGATGTATGTTACAGTCGATAATGGCGCTTCATGGTTTCCAAGAAATTCCGGCTTAAACGTCCACACAGTAAACGCTTTGCATTTTGTCGGGAATGTTATGTACGCCGGTACGCAAGGCGGAGGTGTTTACAGAAGCCTCAACCTCGGGGCTAACTGGTCGCCGAGAAACGAATTGCTCGGGAATACTGTCGTTTATTCATTTGCTGATGCGGGCAATTTTATCTATGCAGGAACCTACGGCGGCATTTTTAGAAATAATGGAAGCGGCGTCTGGGAGGCTATGAACAACGGTTTAACGGATTCTATAGTTTTTGCTCTGAACTATAACGGTGTAAATCTTTTTGCTGGCACTCAAAGCGGAGGTATTTACAGGTCTTCAAATTTCGGCTCTCTGTGGACAAAGCTTTCGGGTATCATATTAAACGATACCGTGTATGCACTTGCTAACATTGGCTCTACAGTGTTTGCCTCGACTAAACTAAACGGTTTCGTAAAAAGTACTGACCAGGGGAATACCTGGCAAACCATTAATAATGGTTTTACATATAACCCCCTGTCTTTGTCACTTGCCGTTAAAGGAAACAATCTTTATTCGAGTGTATTCTTTGGCTCGCCTAACAGGGGCATTTTCAAAACATCGGATTCAGGAAACTCCTGGAACTGGATTAGCAATCCCGTTTCTGACGCAAGCTATTTTGTCCATACATACCTCAATAGCATTTTTGCTTCATATTATAATTCTACCGGAGGTGTTATTCGTGTTACAACAAACGAAGGAGTAAACTGGTCATTGATAACACCCGTGCAGCCGCAATGGGGCGATAACTGCGACGTTAAATGTATAAAGGTTTTTGCTGATTATGTTTATGCCGGCACATCGGGTAAATCTCTTTGGAGAATACCGGTTTCGAGTGTTATTTCCGTAAGAAGTATTTCCGAAAATATACCCGATAAATTTAAACTTTTTCAGAATTATCCCAACCCGTTTAATCCTGTAACTAAAATTAAATTTGACATACCTTCATCAATGAACAATGCTTCCCTCGTCACTCTCAAAGTGTACGATATTCATGGACGAGAAATCCGGACGCTCGTAAACGAACACCTGAACCCCGGCACTTATGAATCATCATTCGATGCCGCCTCGCTGTCTTCGGGAGTTTACTTTTACAGATTGATAATAAAAGGTACCACTATCAACCTCTCCAATATACGAAAGATGCTCCTTTTAAAATGATTTTTATATCTAAGTAATTCTCCATTGCTTAAATTTTTTAACCAACATATTTTCACCTTTTAACAATAAAAACATTATGCCAAATTACATTACACCCGAAACATTAAATGCTAAAACTTCTGAGTGGCTGAAGAAAGTCTCTCCGTACAATAAAACAGATTTAAAACTTAACTCTAATAAATCTGCTCTCATCGTTATTGATATGCAGAACTTTTTCCTTGACCAGGCTTCTCCAACTTTCACATGCGGAGGTCCTGTTATCTTACCGAACATAAAAAGTCTTATCGATATATTTCGTGAGAAATCCAGACCGGTAATCTACACCTGTCATGTGCATCACCCTGAAAAATTAGACGCTGGTATAATGGAATGGTGGTGGAAAGGTATGTGTATTGAAGGCAGTGAAGAAAGCAAGGTTTACAAGTCCATCGCCCCCCTCAAAGGCGAGAAGATTGTTTACAAACATCGCTATTCTTCCTTTTATAACACCGACCTCGAAACCGTCTTGAGAGTTTTAAAGATTGAAGACGTTGTTGTCACCGGCATTATGACAAACATGTGCTGTGAGTCAACCGCACGCGACGCATATTACAGGGATTATAGAGTCTTTTTTCCTGCTGATGCTACGGGAAGCATAAACGAGGAAATGCATTTTGCAAGTTTGCTGAATCTGTCATTTGGGTTTGCTAAAATAACTTCAACCGCTGAAATCATTTCAGAAATGCATTAAGAACCGTGACGCGTGAACTGTGACGAAGAGCCGTAAATCGTGAACTGTGAGTTGTAAACGGTGAGCTGTTAACTGTGAACTGTGAACTGTAAACGGGAAGTTGTGAACTGTGAGTTGTAAACAGTAGCTGTTACCTGTGTGAATAAAACTTTTGAAAGATCTCTGTTCTTAGCAATAAAACAAATTTTCTCTGTGTCCTCTGTGAACCTTTTTTCATTTTTCAATAAATAAAAATAATTTTCTATGTTCTCTTTGTCGCAGATTCGCCGCGGAGAACGTTCTTTGTCTTCGAGTCGTAGATCCGCCGTTTTGTCGTAGATCCGCCGTCTAGATGGGAGGATTGGGCGGACGACCCTTGCGATAAAAATCTATAGCTTTAAATCCCTCTTTCTTTGTTTGTAGTCATAGACTAAGCCTTAACTTCTCTGCGCTCTCTGCGACCTCAGCGGTAAGAATTTGTATTAAATTCTTCTTTTGTTTTCAACTCTTACTAAGTGCTACTATCCGTAAAAATGTTGTAATAAAAACAAACTTTTCAGACAACAATTATATCCATCTTCTTAAATAATAAAATTCTGCTGATTATTTCCTGCCCTTTTTGAGTTACTCTGTATTT
>JBAYUG010000130.1:0-5550 GCA_041675325.1 Kapaibacterium sp. (SeqCode) | reverse complement strand
TGTCGAATTTCTGACCGGTTAATATTATAAAACCTATCACGAAAATCGCCAAAACGGAGAGAGTTTTTTTCATTTTACTAGAGTTTGATTTGTAAATAATTATTATTGTATTTATCTTATTTAATATTCAATTAATTTATCCTTTTAGATTCTTATAATCAATATAATTTATACTTTTCTCGGTACTTTAATTGTGTTAATGTTTTAATTCAAGAACAATATTGAATGAATTAATGTTCTATAAAATCAATTAGCATAACAAAAAAGGCGGTCATTACTGACCGCCTTTAGTATTTACTAAAAGAATATCTTTACTTGATAAGCATCATCTTCTTTATATCTGTGAAACCTTGTGATTGTAATCTATAGAAGTAAACACCGCTTGAATATTCTGAAGCGTTGAAATCAACAGTATAATTTCCTGCTGCTTTTATTTCATTGACTAATGTCCTTACTTCCCTTCCGAGAATGTCGTATATCTTCAACGTGACAAGTCCCTGCTTTGGAAGTGAAAAGTTTATCTTAGTTGAAGGATTGAACGGATTCGGATAGTTCTGGCTTAATGAATATACGCTTGGTATTTCAGTGCTGTTCTGGTTAATTTCTGTTACACTTGAGAATGAGAACATCGTATTTGCTCTTCCAACCGGTGTTGATGTATTTGTCCATTCAGTATAACCGCATCCGCCAAGAGGATCCATAAGGTCATTGTATCTTCCCCAGAACATTCCCGGTGCTGTAGTACAATTTACTGTTGAAAAGGATGTATATGTCGTGTTGTTGTAGCAAATATCCATTAACAGATTACCGCCTGTATAGTTAAACGGTGTCGTCATCGTGATTCCATTCCAACCCGTTGCAGTAGGTACGTATGTCGATGGAGCACGTGCAACTACAAGACCGTCATTAATAAATGCAGTTAAGCTTGTTTGCGTAGTATTTTTAAATGAAACAGTGAATCCTGTCATTGCTGGTTCGCCGACTTCAATTACGTCGAATGCAATATCAGTAATGTATGCAGGTGTATTCGTGCCTGAAAGCTCAGAAGCCAAATACAAATACTGAGTTCTTCCGTCTTTCCAATATGTTGTGAATGGGAAGTTGCTTGATGTTGTTCCCGTACCGACTGTTAATACCCGCGCACGTTTGAATGTAATGTTATTCGTCTGTGCTGAAGCTAATGAATCTGTACCGCTGTATGCATAAACTCTCCATTGTCCAACGGTAGAATCACCCATACTTACAAATCCTGCAATCAACGCGTCAATCGTTCCGGATGTTGTGTTTAATGTCGTATCCAGTCCAAGATTACCTGACGGAATACTCATTTTAATATTTGAAAGACTGCTGAAGTTTGGAGTTGCATAAAACCATTTATACGTAGCTCCTGCACCTGATTTTCTCCAATCTATGTTTATCGGTGCTGAGCTCCCGCCCGCAGTTGTTATTGATGTTCCTGTTACCGGAGATACTAAATTGAAAGCACTCAAAACAGGTTTTACTCTCTTGAACTTTAACGTCCTTGGTCCGTTTGCTGATTTCAATGAATCGTACTGAGGATCATTACCGCGGAATGCCCATACATCCCATGAACCCGAAATAGAATCGCCTTGATTAAGACCTAATCCTGCTAACAAAACGTCTAACTGTCCAAGCGTCATCGTTATTGAATTTGTGCCCGCAGGGATTGTATGTATTCTTGTAGGTAATGTTGTTCCGAATATCCATTTGTAACTCGCATTTGCTCTTGATGTATCCCAGCTAATTGTTACAGGTGTCGAAGAACCTGGAACCGAGGTTATAGTTGTTCCTGCTACTGGCGTCTGAAGATTAAAAGCTGCTAACGGACCTGCATCAAGTATTATTGTTGCTGCCCATGACAGATATCTGCCGACTCTGTTATCTGACCAATTCGGAAATATTTTACCGTTTGCTGAGGTGATACCAATGTAGTCTCCCTGATATCCTGAAGCTGTTCCTGAAATTGGTGCCGGTCTGAATTTAGCGTCGTTTACTTTTATTTCTGACCATGTTACTCCACCGTCAAGAGAACGGTTTACGTAAGTATCTACAGAGTCATTGTTATTTGAATTTCTGCAGTCATGATATACAACGTTTACACCACCGCCTGCATCTACATTAACCGCTGCATGATATTGTAATTTTCCGTTTGGTGCATCCTGATTTACTCTGATTGGTGCACTCCATGTCGTTCCCTGATCTGAAGACCTCCAAAGAAATATATCTGCTGCATCACCGCCTGCGAAGTTTTTCTCGGGTGCTACTACATAAATCCATCCGTTTCTCGGTCCGCCGCTTCTGTCAATGTCTAATCTTGGGAATCCTGCCACTCTAACTCCCCATGGTTCGAATGATGCTGCCCTGATTCCGTTCATGTCTGCTGCGTTGTTTCTTGCTGTCCATGTTACACCTCCGTCTGTTGATTTTGCAAATCCAAGAGAATCTTCTGTAGAGTTCTGTCCGTTTGAAGTACAGTTTGCCCAAATAGCATAAACATTTCCCTCAGGTCCCGCTGTAATATCGCAGCCCTGATGATGATGTCCTGAAGCAGGAACAGGACTGATGACCTGTACATTAGACCAGCTCACTCCGCTGTTTGTTGTCTTTGTGAATACTATTCTGTTATTGTAGGTCCCTCCGAATTCCGTATATACTGTGTATGAATGTCCGTAATATGGACTTGCAGATGCATAGTTTGTTCCTGATAAGTTTTTATCTGCACTAGTTGATGCACCAGGAAATGTTATTACTCCCGACCAGTTTGTACCAAAATTGGTTGAATATGCTGCACCCATGCTTCCCGCAAGAGTAATGTGAGAAATAATAAAAACATCATTTTTGTCAATCATTGGTGCAGGATCGCCGTAGTTGCTGTTTGTTATATCCGCACCTGAAAAGTTAAGACCGCCGTTTGTAGAAATATATCCCGGTGTGCTGAATGTTGATGAACCGTTGAAGTAGTTTGCTGATGAGAACATTAGATTCGGATGTAACAAACTGGATGTGATTATTACTTCTGACTGCGTATTAGGTGATGCAACCGATTTAATCATAAAGTTTGGACTTACTGCCATAACACCCAGTGGTGTCTTGACAAATTTTGTTACTGTATTAGGATTTACGTAATTATCCGTATTTGGATAACTTGGTAAATTGTCATACTGACCGACAGGAATCATCCTTGTCATTGCAGGATGTGGATTCCATCGAGGATCATTGTTGTCGAATTTCTGACCGGTTAATATTATAAAACCTATCACGAAAATCGCCAAAACGGAGAGAATTTTCTTCATTTTACTTGAGTTTGATTTGTAAAAAATTATTATTAGGTATTTATCTTATTTAATATTCTATTAATTTATCCTTTTAGATATAATGTTCTATAAATTTGATTAGCAAAACAAAAAAGGTGGACTTTCGTCCGCCTTGATCTTAACACTTTGTTTTGCTATCAACTAACAACTGTTCCGCCTCGGCGGACGCAAAAAACGCGCAACTAACAACTGTTCCGCCTCGGCGGGCGCAAAAAACGAGGAACCAGCAACTAAATGTACTTATTCTAAAAAGGGATTATACCTTCAATGAAGTAGTGTAGTAACCTAATAATTTAAAATAGTATTTTCAAGCACAATTTATTGTGACATGATTCTCAATTTATTTGAAAATGATGCAT
The DNA here is from genome assembly GCA_041675325.1 of Kapaibacterium sp. (SeqCode). Classification (GTDB taxonomy): domain Bacteria; phylum Bacteroidota; class Ignavibacteria; order Tepidaquicellales; family Tepidaquicellaceae; genus CAIKZJ01. Next base: position 1,856 of record JBAYUG010000130.1, on the reverse strand, counting down.
ACATATAAATATGTTTAAACGAATTATTATGAATATTATTAATCTAAATAAAAAAGGCGGACTTTCGTCCGCCTTGATCTTAACACTTTGTTTTGCTAACAACTAACAACTGTCAACTAACAACTGTCAACTAACAACTGTTCCGCCTCGGCGGACGCAAAAAATGCGCAACCAGCAACTATTTTTACTTGATAAGTATCATCTTCTTTATATCACTGAAACCGCTTGATTCCAGTTTATAGAAGTAAACGCCGCTTGAGTATTCAGAAGCGTTGAAATCAATAGTATAATTTCCTGCTGTTTTTATTTCATTGACTAATGTCCTAACTTCTCTTCCAAGTACGTCATAAATCTTCAAAGTAACTAAACCCTGCTTTGGAAGTGCAAAGTTAATCTTTGTTGAAGGGTTAAACGGATTCGGATAGTTCTGGCTTAATGAATAAACACTCGGTATTTCAGTGCTGTTCTGGTTAATGCCGGTTATGCTTGAGAATGAGAACATCGTATTTGCTCTTCCAACCGGTCCCGTTGTCAATGTCCATGCTGTGTATCCGCATCCGCCGTTGGGTTCTGTAAGGTCATTGTATCTGCCCCAATACATTCCCGGTGCTGCCGTACACTTCACTGTTGAATATGATGTATAGGTCGTGTTGTTATAACAAATGTCCATTAACAAATTGCCGCCTGTATAGTTGAACGGTGTTGTCATAGTGATTCCATTCCAGCCCGTTGCAGAAGGCGCGTATGTCGATGGTGCACGTGCAACTACAAGACCGTCATTAATAAAGGTGGTTAAGTTTGTTTCAGTAGTGTTTTTAAATGAAACTGTGAATCCTGTCATTGCTGGTGCACCGACCGTAAGTACGTCGAACGCAATATCAGTAATGTAAGCAGGTGAACCCGTACCTGAAAGCTCAGAAGCCAAATACAAATACTGAGTTCTTCCGTCTTTCCAGTATGTTGTGAATGGGAAATTGCTTGATGTTGTTCCCGTACCGACTGTTATTACTCTTGCACGTTTGAATGTTATGTTATTCGTCTGTGCTGAGGCTAATGAATCTGTACCACTGTATGCATAGACTCTCCATTGTCCAACAGTAGAATCACCCATACTTACAAATCCTGAAATCAACCCGTCAATCGTTCCGGATGTTGTGTTTAATGTCGTATCCAGTCCAAGATTACCTGACGGAATACTCATTTTAATATTTGAAAGACTGCTGAAGTTTGGAGTTGCATAAAACCATTTATATGTAGTTCCTGCACCTGATTTTCTCCAATTTATATTTATCGGTGCTGAACTCCCGCCCGCAGTTGTTATTGATGTTCCTGTTACCGGAGATACTAAATTGAAAGCACTCAAAACAGGTTTTACTCTCTTAAACTTTAACGTTCTTGGTCCGTTTGCTGATTTCAATGAATCGTACTGTGGATCATTGCCGCGGAATGCCCATACATCCCATGAACCCGAAATAGAATCGCCTTGATTAAGACCTAAGCCTGCTAACAAAACGTCTAACTGTCCTAGCGTCATCGTTATTGAATTTGTGCCCGCAGGGATTGTATGTATTCTTGTAGGTAATGCTGTCCCGTATATCCATTTGTAACTTGCATTGGCTCTTGATGTATCCCAATTTATTGTGAATGGAGTGGTGGATCCCGGAATCGATGTTAATGTCGTTCCTGCTGTTGGATTCTGTAAACTAAATGGCGCTAGTGGACCCGCATCAAGAATTATTGTTGCTGCCCATGACTGATATCTGCCGACTCTGTTATCTGCCCAGTTCGGAAATATTTTACCGTTTGCTGATGTGATACCAATGTAATCTCCCTGATATCCTGTTGCTAAACCTGAC
>JBAYUG010000129.1:0-5584 GCA_041675325.1 Kapaibacterium sp. (SeqCode) | reverse complement strand
TGATAACTTTTCCTTTGATATAAGAATTTACAATCTCATTTAAATCTTTAATTATTTGAAGAGCCTTATTCTTAATATCATCTTTATGTGCAAACTCCAAATCTTCCTCTGCAAAATCGAGTTCAAGTTCAACAAGTGCGGTAACACTTATCAATTCTTCTCTGATTTGCTTAACGAATGCAGAAAGAGAACCTTCAAGTTGTTCTAATGATGATTTATGAGCCTCATCAGTTTTAGATTTGATAAGGTCTGCGACAGCTTCTGCCTGAGAGAGGTCTATTTTACTATTCAGAAAAGCTCGTTTTGAAAACTCCCCAGGTTCTGCATGTCTTGCACCTTGTTTAATTATAAGATTCAGAATTTTTCGTGTTATAAAAACCCCTCCATGAGCAGAAATTTCAATGATATCTTCCCCAGTGTAGGAGTTCGGCGATTTGAATATTGATACTAATACTTCATCAACAAGTAAATTGTCATCGAAAAGATACCCAAAGTGAACGGTATGAGAATTTGCATTCTCGATATTTAGAATTTTAGATTTGTCTTTTAACTTCGAGAAAATCTTTTGTGTAATATTAAATGAATCAGGTCCTGATATTCTGATTACCGAAATACCACCTTCGCCAATAGGTGTGGAAATTGCGCAAATAGTGTCGTCTAAGTTAATCATCAGTTTATACCCTTGTTAGTATTTTTGAAAATCAGCCAGATGAAAATGGGTGCACCTATAAAGGATGTAACTATACCAACAGGAATTTCGGAAGGCGAAATAATTATTCTGGAAATAGTATCTGAAACAAGAAGGAAAATACCTCCAATTAATATGCTCCCCGGAATGGAATACCTATGGTCTGAACCCAGCAACAACTTAGAAATATTGGGAACAATCAGTCCGACAAACGAAATAATACCTGCTATCGATACCGCGGAAGCTGCAAGTATTGAAGATAAAATAATGGAAGAATACTGAAGCCGTTTAGTATTTAATCCTAAAGAGATAGATAACTCATTACCGAGTGAAAGTACATTATATTCCTTGGAGAACAAAATTGAAATGATTAATCCCACAAATATAATTGGAGAGGTTGAGTAAAATTCAACCCATCCCTTCCCTGAAAGTCCGCCGCTTAACCAGTAAATAATATAAGTCAGAGATTTCCCGGAATAAATAAGTAAGAAACCATTAATAGCTGATAATAATGCATTTATCGCTATTCCTGCCAGGATGATTTTATTTGAAGAAAGAAAATTTGTATATTTACCTTTAAGTCCTTTTGAAATCTGAAAAATCAAAAGAGTTGTAAGTATTGCTGACAAAAAAGACACGGGAGTTAATAAATAAAATGATGATGCGGAGAATATGAAGAATAAAATTGCTCCTAATCCTGCTCCTGCAGAAATACCAAGCAATCCGGGTTCAGCCAGATTATTCCTTAACAAAGACTGTAAAACAATGCCTGAACAACTTAGCGAGGCACCTACAAAGAATGCATTAAGAGTTCTTGGAATACGTATATTAAATAATATATTTTTAAGCATATCAGCATCATCCAGGTTCGAAAATAGTATTCCTGGATTAACATAAATGCTTCCTACTGAAATTGACACAATAAAAGATATAATTAGCAGGAAAAATAATATAAACAATATCTTTAAATTACGGTTCAAATTGTGATATATTTCGATATTTTTGTTAAAAATAAGTATATCTATATTAATAAAGGAGAGCATAATTAGTAATGTATAAAGTAGGTTCGTTTAAACTTAAAATATTTCTTGTATTAAGCGCGGTCATAATTGCACTTGGTATTTTGTATTATACTCAGCTTCTGGTTGAGAGAATACAGAAAAGAGAAGCAATGATTGCAGGTTTGTATGCTAAGTCTCTTGAATACATTGCAAATGATCAAAGCTCCAGCGGTGAATATGGTTTTATTTTTAATGAGATAATAACACAAATAGATTTCCCAATTATAGCAACTGACAGAGAATATAAAGTTGTAAACTTTTATAAAAATATTGATTTAGACACAACGTTACCTAAAAAGCAATTACAGGAAATACTTCTAAGTCAGGCAACGGACATGATGAATAAGAAAGCACCGATTAAAGTTACCTATAGAGATTCCGTTGTGTTAAACTACGTTAATTACGGTGAATCAACTCTAATAACCGAATTAAAACTTTTGCCGTTCTACGAGTTCATAATCGGCGGAATTTTTATACTCCTGGGATATTTCGGGTTTTCTTATGTGAAGAAACACGAGCAAAGCAGTATCTGGGTAGGACTATCAAAAGAGACGGCTCATCAGCTTGGTACACCTATTTCATCTCTGATGGGCTGGGTTGAACTGTTGAAGAATTCAAAACCCGAGTCCGAAGATTTTAAAAAGATACTAGACGAGACAGAAAGTGATGTTGAAAAGCTTAATAAAATTGCGTCAAGGTTTTCTAAGATCGGTTCTCAGCCCAAACTTGAGAAAGAAAATATATCGGAGTTAATAAAGGACGTATGTAAATATTTCGAAAAGAGAATACCAAGGCTTCATGGAGCTGACGGTACAGTTTCGAAAAAGGTAAACATAGAACTTAACATAGCTTCTGAAATATACATCAATCTTAACCGGGATTTATTTGAATGGGTGGTAGAAAATCTGCTGAAAAACGCATTGGATGCAATGGATAAAGAACACGGTTTAATTAAGTTTGACCTTCTGGAAAAGGATAATGATGTAATCATTGATATCAGCGATAATGGAAAGGGTATTGATAAAAAATATAAACAGGATATCTTCCGGCCGGGATATTCTACAAAAAGAAGGGGATGGGGTTTGGGTCTCAGTCTTTCCAAAAGGATTGTTGACGATTATCATCAGGGGAAGCTTATACTGCTGGATTCTGTAATTGAGAAAGGGACTACTTTCAGAATTAGACTGAATAAATAGTACAGGCAGAATGAATTGAATAAGGCTATAAGGAATATATACCGTATTATAATTGAAAGAGATTATCTGATTTTGGCAATTTTGATTTTAATAAAATTTGTATTTCAGATACTGGTCGTAAATTCCGGCTATAAATGGTTATCATCCGATGACTATTGCAGGACAGTAAAATCTTTTGAATGGCTTGAAAATCCTGTCATTAACTCGGGGGTATGGTTAACTCCTCATTTTTGGGTAAACGGTATAATAATGCTTTTTGTCAAAGACCTGTTTCTTGCGGCTACGGTGACAAATGTATTATTCTCAACTTTTACAGTATATTATTTTTATAAAATATCTCTGTATGTGTTCGACAAAAAAACAGCAATATTTTCAACTCTAATTTTTACATTATTTCCCTTTCAGGTTTGGCTAAGCTTATCAGGATTACCCGAATCAATTCACTTTTTCTTTATTATTGCGGGGATTTATTATGCATTATTGTACAAGAAAAGTAATGGCAGATTAAAGAACTTAATAATTGCCACGATTATGTTCATGTTCGGAAACATGTTCAGGTATGAAGGCTGGTTGTTCAGTATTGTGTTCATGATTTATATTTTCTACATAGAAGTTGTGATGAAGAAAAATGATCAGAAATATTATTTGCCTTTAATAATATCCGCTATTTCTCTTTCAACTATTATTTGGTGGTTAATTCAAAATTATATAGACAACGGAAGCATTACCTATTTTGCCTCTGAGACAAATAAAATTTTCGAGGATTCTGGTGGAATTAAAGTTCTTCAGAAATTTATACAATATCCGATTTTTATCTTTTATATAGCACCAATTACATCGTTGTTTGCAATAAAGATTTCATACGATTGTATTAGAGGATTTCTTAAGAAGAAAGACGATGTATCCCTTCTCAGCATTCTTGCGTTTTTTAACATTGCACAGCTTGTACTGCTGATGCTTCAAGGCTTATTTGGTACCGGCGGTACAAACATGATATCTCGGTACATAGTAATTAACGCAATGCTCTTCATCCCAATGGCAGTATGGCAAATTTATAACTTCAAAAAATGGATAGCGGTTACATTGTTCGCATTGATAATTGCAGGAAATATAGTCTGGAGTTTTAATTATCCGAATCCTTTCAGAGAAGACACATACGAGGCCGGTAGGTTAATACGTGACCGAATAGAAAAGAATTATATCCGGAATGAAGAAAGTGTTTATTTTGAAGAGGTAGAAGGATATTACGATGTATTTGCCGTCCAGACAATTTCAAATTATCCGTCAAAGTTTATCTTCGGAAATTTCCCGATCTTGAAAAATGAAGAGGGTAAAAGAAATAAAAAGAGCAGGCTATCCAATGAAGAGATTAACATTCTTGACATTAAATCATATCTTGAGAAAAATAAGATATCACTCGCAATCGTTAAGAGCGACAGCTATTCCGAAAAATTAAAGAAACTTAACTTTAAGAACGAAGAAATAGGGGATTACAAGGTGTTTTACATTCGAAGCCTTGAATCGAATATTAATGATTCAAGTATAACTGTACTTGCAGATAAAATAATAGACCTAAAAAAGAATCAAAACACTATAAATTTTAACAAAACAATTGCAATCAAAGAAGTTGTTCTGGACAACACAAATTTTGGTTTTAACCCTCAGACAGTTTCAATTAAATGGGCTTCAACCTCGAAAAATATTCTCGATAGTATTGATTACGATGACTACGAATTTGACAGGTATAATTCGGTTATTGAAATAAGGAGGGAAGACAACGACTCACTTGTTTATACAGAAAGTAAAAGAATATTCTCGGAAAGGAATATTGAAGACCTTCTTGCTTACAATGAAGTAAAGAACATAATTGTTATAAAACCTTTTGCCCTGATTTATTATTCAAAAAGGTATGTATCCTCTCCTTTTGAAAGTGGTGTATATAATCTATCACTCAAGGTTTATGATGAAAAAAGAAAAAAGTCTCTAATTCTTTATAAAGGTGATAGTATATTTAAGCCGGAAATAAAGTTGAGTGATACTTCAAAAATTTCAGTTCTCGATAGTATCAAATCCCGTCAGAAAAATACAGAGATTCAAAAAATTGCTTTTACGAATAATTATGTAATTGGAAGCATTATTGCATTTTTCCCTAATACTAACTTGGATAAACTTGTCGGTACTGACGGTGCAGCATTTTATAGAATAATTACCAGGAACGGATTACAGGTCTTCTTTTCACAGAGGCATCAGGCTGACCATTTTCTTAACTTTGTATTCAACTATTTCTAAAATTCTATATACATTGAAAAACCTTTATTTTAGGCTTATTTTATATGATGAACAAAAAATATATAGAGAAATTATTCATAAATGCCGTTGACAGCAAGATATGTATAATCGGCGATGTTATGCTGGACAGATACATGTTTGGAGATGTAAACCGGATTTCTCCTGAAGCCCCCGTACAGGTTTTTGACCTTAGAAAAGTAGAAAACAAACTTGGCGGATCTTCTAACGTGTGTCTTAACGTAAAAACTCTTGGCGCAAATCCATACCTTATAGGTGTTATCGGTGATGACGAAATGGGTGATTTGCTTAAAAGTACCTTGATAGAGCAGGGGCAAAAGACCGATGGACTT
>JBAYUG010000128.1:0-5831 GCA_041675325.1 Kapaibacterium sp. (SeqCode) | reverse complement strand
CAGTACTTAAGGATAAACCCATAATATCATCAGCAGTTTTATAAAGTTCTTTTGCTAAATCAGAGTTTTCATATAAATCTTTTCCCATACCGACAGACTGTGAACCCTGTCCGGGAAATACGAATGCAATTTTACTCATAATATATTTTATTTACAGAAATGATAATTTAAACAATATAATATTTATATAAAATTTATTTATTAATCAATTTCTTCATCATCAATTCTCGGCAAAGCTCCATAGTTTTCTACAAGATAATTATCGTAATAGTCAGCTTTTTTAAGCAAAGACTTAATACTTTCAAGTCCAGTTTCAAAAGTAAGGTAATGGTCATATATCATCAAAGATAAGACGATATCCTGGTTATTAACTCCAAAATAAACATTTTCGAGTTCATAATTTTCTTTCAGCAGATATTCATAAATAGCTGAAATGTTTTTTTTGGGAAGCCTGCAGATAAAGGCATCACCGATTATGAATCCGGCAGCAGAGTATGAAATAAGTATTTTAGCTGAGCCTTCTTCAACTTCCCAGTTGTCCTGCCCGCGGCGAGCAAGCTTTACATCCTTGCCGAGGGCTTCGAGTATTTTTTCAACTGTCTGAGATGCACCCGTTGGTTTATATTCTGATTCTTTCTTCAGATGCGGTATTAAAATCTTTGAACCGCATTCCGGACAGTAATCATCTACGATTCTTTCTGAAGTAATAACATTCTCGCATGACTTACATTTAACAGCATATTGACCGTGATAGGGTTGATATTCTTTCAAGGATTCAAGAAGATATTCTGATGGAAGAGCAAAACCGAGATTATCTCCGCCTGCAATGATAAAAGTATTAACGCCGATAATTTCACCTTTTGTGTTAACGAGCGGACCGCCGCTGTTTCCGGGATTTATAGCTGCATCAATCTGAATATAATTTAATCCGTTTTGAACGCGTTTAGCTTTAGAGACGATTCCTTCTGTGGCGGAATATTTAAGACCGTAAGGATGACCGATTGCAATCACTCTGTCTCCGTCATGAACAGGGGAGTTTCCGATTTTTCTGTCGGGGAGGTCTAATCCTTCCGGTACTCGAATAAAAGCAAGGTCGAATTTCTGGTCATAAAACAGAACGGGCATAGAAACTTTAGGGATTTTTGTTCCACTTATTACTGCTTCTGAGCTTTCCTTAACTACGTGGTCGTTAGTAACTATTAAATTAAAATCCTTAACATAAAATCCTGTCCCCGTACCGAATGAAGTAGCAATTTGAATTATAACAGATTTATAGTTTTCAATTATTTCCTGTGTATGCATCTTAGTTTTTATAATTTAATTTACTAATTTCTTCAAGTGTGGACTTGGTAAAATTCAGAATTGTATCAAACTTTATGTTTTCAAAATTCATGTTAAGTTCCGGATATTCGTCTTTATCGAGGCTGATGAACTCAGTTAATTTATTAACCACATAATCTTTGTTAACAGACTCGTTTATGACAAGATTATTATCTGAACCGATTTCAGAAACATAATCATGATTTATTACTTCTATAATAAGTCCAAGGATATTCCGTAAAGACCTGTTAAGCCCGTATGAAAAAAGGCAGAATCCTGCAATATATTCAAGAATATTCAGAGCTATATCAGGTTTGCTGTTGTCGAGGTACCATTTAATATTTTGAATGTTGTTGTTAATCGAATCGTCCACGGATTGTTTACCTGCTGGAGGTGCTATTCCAAAAGTGGTAATTACATTATAGAAATTTCTTTCAAGTTTTGCATCATCGTAATCTTTTATCTTTTTAAGGTCTTCGCAGAGAGAATCGAGTTTCTGTAAAAGTGCTGATTCCTTATCGTTGAAATAAGTCCAGGACATTTTTTGAATCTCATTCAGAACAACACCCTGAGGCATCAGAAGGTAATCTATTTTGTAAAGAACGTTCAAATATATATAAGAAATACCTCCGGAATACTGCTCTTTATTAAGCCCCGAAACTCTCTCGAGACAGGAATTAATCCATTCTCGAAAATACTTCTTTATAGTATCAAGCTCTGCTTTGGAGTACGGTACTGCTTTAGATTCAATGTCAGTAAGCGATTTAAATTCAGAGATTAATGTATCATCCTGCTTATCAGCTCTGATTGCAAGTTCCCGCAGACCGTAATAGAATTTATTAGGTGAACAGTCCAGAACATTCGAATCAAATTTTAATACAATTCTGTTATCCTTGACTGCAAACCTGCAATAGTAAAGCGTATAATTCATTTCCATCAATCTTCGAAACACTGCTACATTCGGACTATCATAACCTGCGATGACAGAAATTGCAGATATTCTAGAGCCGTCGAAATAACCGCGTATTTCTTTCGAACCCTGAATGACCTGAAATTTTAAGAATCCATTATCAATGGAATAGAAAACGTTTTCTAAATCAGAATCTTTTAAGTAATCTAAGAAAAGTTTGTAGGATTCAAAATACTTCTTTTCATTGTATAATTTTTCACACTCATTCCATAAATTCGTCTGCGATTTTGGTTTAAATGCATCAGAAAATCTGCCAAAAGTAATATTCATCGTGTAGTTAAATAATTTTTTATACAATATATCTCTAATATAAGTAAAGTGAAATTCATTTGTTAGAAGAGAATAAAATGTTAATGAGTCTATTCAGTTTGAACTGCATGTCGGTAGTAAAAGGAAAACGATACTCATAGAAAATGATTTTCATAAAGAGTATATTTGAACAGTTTATGAACAAATTCCAAAAGATACTTAATAAATCAGAAAGGCTGATAATAGGTGCACTTTCAGGCACTTCAGTTGATGCTGTTGATGTGGTTCTCGCCAGGTTTACCGGCAGAGGTGATAATGTTAGGATAAAAGTTTTACAATATAATGAATATAGAATACCTGCTGATATTAAAAAGTTTGTTCTTCGGGTAAGTTCTAAAGAAACGGGTTACGTTGATGACGTTTGCAGGTTGAATTTTTTACTCGGTAAATTTTATGCCGACTGCATTAACAGGTTCATCAAAGATAACAGAATCAATTCCGACAGAGTAGATGCTATCGGTTCGCACGGACAAACGATTCATCATTTGCCGATAACAGAAAAGTTTGGAAATATTAAATATAAATCAACTCTTCAGGTTGGAGACCCTTCTGTAATTGCGAATAATACGGGTATCACAACTATAGGAGATTTCAGAACAGCAGACGCAGGCGTTATGGGCAGCGGAGCACCTCTTGTACCATATCTTGACTTCGTATTATTCAGAAGCGAAACAATAGACAGGATTGTATTGAATATAGGGGGAATCGGAAATCTGACTTATTTACCGGTGAAATGTGATTTCAATAATGTTACTGCATTCGATACGGGTCCCGGAAATATGATGATTGATTATTTAACGAAGAAGTTTTTCGGGAAAGAATACGATAAAGATTGTAAAATTTCCAATAGAGGAATCATTAACGAAAAAGTTTTCAAGGACATTCTTTATGCAGATACATACTTAAAAGTGAAACCTCCAAAATCCACTGGCAGAGAGTTTTACAATTCTAGTTTTATCGAAGATATACTTAAGATAAACAAAAATGTCAGCAATGAAGACATATTGCGAACTTTTACAGAATATACTGCTTTTTCAGTCTCAGAGAATATCAGAAAATATTTAAAGAGAAAGAGAAAGTATGAACTGCATGTAAGCGGCGGCGGAGCAAATAATATTCTTATTATGAATGGTTTAAGAAAATACAATATGAATGCCGAAGTCAGCAGAGTCTCTAATGCCGGTATAACTACATCAAACAAAGAAGCGGTTCTTTTCGCATTACTGGCTCATGAAACACTGAATATGAATTGCACAAATTTGAAATCTGTAACGGGTGCGAAGAAGAATGTAGTTTTAGGTAAAATTTGTATAGCATAAATAATTATAATGAAAGATAAAGTTGTAATAATTACAGGCGGTACCGGAGCTCTTGGACGGTATGTTGCAGATAAATTTGCAGCAGAGGGATGGAAAATATACATACCCGTTACGTCTTTAAGGAAATTCGCTGAGTTGTTTGACAACTCACAGGATAATAATTCAGACTTTGCGTTACGAAAAATATACGCGTTTGAATGTGATGCAGTAAACGAGGATTCAGTTATAGAATTTGTACAAAAAGTTACTGCGCAAGAAAAAGGCAGGATTGATATGCTTGTTAACACTGTCGGAGGATTTCACGAATTCATAGATGTCACGAAGTTTGAAACGCTTGAATTTGATAAATGGTTTAACCTGAATTTCAAATCAACTTTTTATTTCTCAAGAGAAGTCCTGAAAGTAATGAAAGAAAATAAATACGGCAGAATCGTGTCAATAGCATCTCTTGCTGCAAGGAATCCTATGCCGGGAAGACTTTCTTATTCGGTATCCAAGTCAGCCATTTTAGATTTGATGGAAACTATTAATTTAGAAAATAAGGAAGCAGATATTAAGTGCAATGCTATCATACCGACAACGATTGATACACCGGCTAACAGAGAGTGGGGAAGTGAAGAAGAAATTAAAACCTGGGTAAAACCTGAAGCGATTGCGGACATGATATTTGGACTTACGTTGAAGGATAAATCAACAATTTTAAAAATCGGAAAACAATAAATTAAATAATAAGAAGAATATGAAAGTAGTTGTTACGGGTGGAGCGGGATTTCTAGGCTACCACATAGGAACAAAGATAAATGAAATTACAAACTGCGGAGAATCTGTGTTTTTTGATATCGCAGATTTTCCAAAAGAAGATTACAATCCTGAGATAAATCTTGTTTACGGTGACGTAAGGGTGCAGTCTCTGATGGACGAAATGATGAAGGATGCAAAAGTTGTAATTCACTGTGCGGCTGCACTTCCACTGTGGAAGAAGAAAGATATTTTTGAGACGAACGTTGAAGGAATGAGAATTGTGTGTGAATCATGCCTTAAGAATAATGTTGAGAGACTTATTTTTATTTCCTCTACTTCTGTTTACGGTGTACCTAAAGAGCATCCATTGTTTGAAACTCATCCAAGAATCGGGGTCGGACCGTACGGTAAAAGTAAAATTATGGCAGAAGAAATTTGCGAAGAATACAGAGCGAAAGGACTTACAATCTGTATATTAAGACCAAAGAGTTTTATCGGTACTGCAAGACTCGGCGTATTCCAGATACTATATGACTGGGTTGAATCCGGTGTTAAGATACCGATTATTGGAAACGGCAGCAATAGATACCAGTTGTTTGAGGTTGATGACCTTGTTGATGCGATTAATCTTGCTGCTACACTGCCTAAGGAAAAAATTAACGATACGTTTAATGTTGGCGCGAAGGAATTTAAGACTGTGAAAGAAGATGTTGGGGCAATGTGTGAATATGCAAAGTCGGGTTCAAGAGTTATGAGTACTCCCGCATGGCTGATAAAACCTGCACTTCGTTTCTTTGAGATATTAAATCTTTCGCCATTATATAAATGGATTTACGGTACAGCAGATACAGATTCATTTGTCTCAATTGAGAAAGCACAAAAAGTACTCGGTTGGAATCCTAAATTTTCAAACGCAGATGCTTTAATTCGCTCTTATCAGTGGTACCTGGACAACAAACATAAAATTCAGCAGGGAACGGGAGTTACGCACAGAATAGCATGGAAACAAGGGATACTTGGATTGTTTAAGAAATTAATGTAGAAATACAATTAGTAATTAATTACAAGAGCTCGCTAATTTAGTGAGCTTTTTCCTGTTTTCCGCAAGACAACAATCTTCTAAAATAAATATTTGTATTATTAGTAGTTTATAATTTTGAACTTGTAATTTT
>JBAYUG010000127.1:0-5869 GCA_041675325.1 Kapaibacterium sp. (SeqCode) | reverse complement strand
CAACAGTTATATTAATGTTTGCTTTCCCGATCCTGGCACCTACGTAAAAATCTGCATCAAAGTAATCAAAAGCTGAATTATTATTCTCAAAAGTAATTGAGTTTGCCATCTGATTATAACCAACGCTCGGTTTATCAGATATGTATTTTATATTAAATCCTGTTTTTAATGTAAGCTTATTTTTGAATAGTACATTCTTATAAGCTATATCAGATGATATATAAATTTTAGGTATAGTTTTTACGATATAATTATTCTCATCAAATGAATTAAGATTAATAATTACTGCAATGTACTTTGAATCGTAGCCAAATGATACGTTTGAATTCAATAAAGAATAATCCGAAAACATATTGCTATAAAAATTAAGGTATGAGATTGTAAAATCATTATAATTAAACTTGAAACCGGCTTCATAGTATTGCTTTCTGGATGCATTATAATTACTCTCAAATCTGTTATAATATTCATCATAAAAAAGTGATTCATAGTCGAATCCGTACGTAGTATTATTGGTTCCGCCTTTTATCTCAAGATGTGCAGTTTTACTGAAATCTAATCTGTAATTTAATTCGGCTCCGTACATAAAATGATAAGTATTATTGAATCTCTGAGATTTAATTGCACCGGAAATTACAAATTTATCATACGACAGATCAAGTCTTGAGAAAAGATCAACAGCATTAAAATCAAAATATCTTGTACCAACCACAGAATCAATCCTTTCCAAAGCTGACCTGTCATAATTGTATAGGTTATAATAACCTTTTACACCGGCAAGAAGTCTTATTTGTGACAATTTAAATGGAATTAAATATACAGTTTGGTTTAAATTAAACCCATACTGTACACTGTGAAAATTCTTACCAATAAATATTCCATTGGATTCATTTCTATTCTCTTCATCTCTGTATTCCCGTATTGAATTATTCGTAAAGATATTAAAATTTGTGAGTGACAAAGTATCCCTAAAAAACCTTCCGGTTATCTTCATATCACTATATGTTGTGAATATCTTTTCGTACGCATCAGGATTAACCGTGAGAGCAAGATTGGGGTCCATAAGTGTATCTTTTGAATTGTTAAAGATTAAACCGTCATTCTGTCCTCTCTCTTGCATATTTGTGGATACAAAAAACTTTACATTAAATCTGTCAGATGGATAGTAATTAAACTGAAATCTGCTTCTCCAAAATGAAAAGTCTGAATTTTGAAAATGTCCGTCGGACGCATAATTATTAATTCCGAAAAGAAAATTAAATTTTCTTGAAATCGGCAAATTCATGTAAACATCAGCAAATAGAGCTCCGTCTCTGTCTTGTGAGTATCTGAACTGAGTGAATAAATTTGGTTGGAAGTTATCTTTGTCTATAATATTAATTATTTTACTGTATGGATTTAATCCGTACATGAACGATAGGGAAGTTGATACTTCTTCAATTTTGTCAATTTCATTGACAGAGAAACTTTCAACGTCAAAACCTCCATAAAACTGATTATTCGACTCAATCCCGTTCCTGAAGACACCTATATTGGAAAATCCATTATAGTTTAGAAGGGATTTGCCTCCGGTTCCGAAAAAGTAAGCATAGAAACCTGTTTTCTCATTTAGTATCTCCTGTAAATTCCTTTTATCATTCCAAATGAAATCATCCGTGCCGCTTGTATCGGATAAATATGAAAGTAAATCGTGTTTATGAATCTTGTTTTTATTGAAATTAATCTTTACAGTATCTTTTGGAAGTGTATTTGTAATTAATGTATCTTTCGTCTGAGAATTTAACGATGAACCAAACAAAATCGTTAGTACTATCATCCCAACTAATTGTAAGATTTTCATTATTGCTCTAAATTATCTTTTCTGCATTCGAATCAAGGTCATCAAGATTTTTTCTATGCTTGATAATCTTGGCGTCAACTAAAAAAACGACTTCTTCTGCTATGTTTGTGGCATGATCTGCAATTCTTTCGAAGTGTCTTAATAATGTAATACAATGTGCACAAGGTCGTATTACTGATGCATCTTTTTCCATTAAATCTATAAGTTTATGGAAAATATCCCTTTCAAGTTTATCTATAACATCATCTGCCTTTATGACACTCAAAGCCATGTCAGGATCGTTGTTAACTATTGAATCCAGTGTTTTTGAAACCATTAATCTTACCTTCTCTGCCATCAAATCCATTCCTACATTTCGTAATAATTCAAGGTGACTTTTCAGTGGTTCTGCCCGTTCTGCAATATTTACCGCTATATCACCCATTCTCTCAAGATCATTATTAGTTTTTAATGCAGATAAAATAATTCGTAAATCTACTGCGACAGGCTGCGTTAGAGCAAATATTCTTTGACATAATTTATCAATTTTGACGTCATATTTGTCTATTTTATCATCCTGCTCTATAACTTGCTTCGCATATTCTAAGTTACTTTCAAACAGCGCTTTTACTGCAAGATTAAGCTGTTCTTCAACAAGACTACCCATTTTCAAAATCTTGTTTGTTAACTGCTGTAATTCTTCTTCTAAGTAATGATACATTTAATATTCGTGATTTAATTTTTATCCAAATTTACCCGTTATGTAATTTTGTGTTCTCTCATCATTTGGGCTTGTAAATATTTTTCTGGTCGAATCATATTCAATCAATTCTCCGTTCAAAAAGAAACCTGTTACATCGCTGACTCTTGCAGCTTGCTGCATGTTATGTGTTACAATAACTATTGTAATATTATTTTTCAAAGTAAAAATTAGTTCCTCTATTTTTGAAGTGGAAATCGGATCAAGTGCAGAAGCAGGTTCATCCATTAATATAACTTCTGGATTTACGGCAAGGGTCCTTGCAATGCAAACCCGTTGCTGCTGTCCTCCGGAAAGCCCTGTTGCCATTTCTTTTAATCTGTCCTTAACCTCATCCCAGATTGCCGCACGCTTTAAACTTGTCTCAACTATATCATCAAGCCATTCCTTTTTATTAATACCGTTAATTCTTGCTCCGTATGCAACGTTTTCATAGATACTCTTCGGAAAAGGATTAGATTTCTGAAATATCATTCCAACTTTTCTCCTTAAAGCAACGATATCAGTTTTATTACTGTAAATATCCTCATCATCTATCTGAATATCACCTGTTATCTTTACTCCATTAATTAAGTCATTCATTCTGTTTAAAGTTCTGAGAAATGTAGATTTACCGCATCCTGAAGGACCAATTAATGCCGTTACTTTGTTGGAATTAATTTGTATATCAACATCTTTTAATGCATTTTTCTTTCCGTAAAAAAGGTTAAGTTTCTTTGTTGTTATTTTAGTTTCTTTTGTTTTCGTCATGTTTACGGAAGTAAATATTTTTATTATTTAATAACAAAATAAAAAGCAAAGATGGAATTAAACAATCTTGCCGTCAACTATCTTTATTATTCTGTCGCAATTTGCTGCAAATTCCTCATTATGTGTTACTATAACAAATGTCTGCTTAAATTTGTCACGAAGTTTAAATATCAGTTCTATGATCGAATCAGCATTTTCTGTGTCAAGGTTTCCTGTCGGCTCGTCTGCAAGTATTATCTTTGGTGAGTTAACGAGTGCTCTCGCAATCGCTACTCTCTGAGCTTCACCGCCGGATAACTCCGAAGGTTTATGATGTATTCTGTCACCAAGACCGACTTCGATAAGAAGTTCTTTTGCCTTCGTCTCATCATTATTGCCTGCTATCTTGGAAGCAATTGAAACGTTTTCAAGAGCAGTAAATTCAGGCAGCAGATGATGAAACTGAAAAATAAAACCGATATCATTTGCTCTGAAACTTGCAAGCTGTTTGTCGTTATATCCTAAAACATCAGTCCCTTCGAATATCATCGACCCTGCATCAGGATTATCTAAAGTTCCAAGTATGTGAAGCAGAGTGCTCTTTCCAGCTCCTGATTTCCCGACAATTGCAGCAATCTCGCTTCTGTATATTGTCAGATCTATACCTTTTAAAACTTGAAGCTTGTTTGTCTTCGTTATCTGATATTCCTTGGTTATACCGCTTAATTGTATTAATATATTTTCCATTTTTATTCCCAGCGTATTGATTCAACCGGTTTCTGTTTTGCCGCCCTGATTGATGGATATAAAGAAGCTAAAAAGCAAAGTACAAGCGCTGCTAAAGGTATGTAGATGAAATCAGTGAATCTTAATTCTATAGGCAGTGCTTCTAATTTGTAAACAGATGTATCCAGTTTATATATTTTAAAATAAATTTGTAGTAAAGCCAGTCCAAGTCCTAACAGTGAACCCGTTATTACACCTACAATTCCTACAACCAATCCTTCGAACATAAATATTCTTGTAATCATTTTATCGCTCGCTCCCATTGCTTTAAGGATTCCTATATCTCTTTTCTTCTCAATGACGGTCATAGTTAACGAACCGAGTATGTTGAAAGATGCAACAGCTATAATCAAACTTAACAATATGAATGCCGCCCATCTCTCTACTTTAAGTATTGAATAAAAATCCTTATGTAAATCATACCACGTCATAACATTAAACCTGGAAGTGTCAACCTGTGTCTGTAGTTTTAATTTCAAATTATCTGCATCATTAATATCTTTTGACCTCAATTCAATTCCATTAACAGTGTTGTTCAGCCTGAATAAATCCTGTGCATTTTCAATCGATATGTATGCATACTTCGAATCATATTCTCTGTTTTCTGAGTCATATATACCGGTTACAATAAATTGTTTTGTTATCGGTTCTACAAATTGTGTAAGTGAATACTCAAGCCCTACAGGACTTAAAATTGTAATAGTATCGCCGATAAAAACTTTAAGATTGTTAGCAAGTGAAAATCCGATAATTATGCTCCCGAAATCTCCTTTCTCGCTAAGATCAAATTTCCCATAATTTGTAAACTCCTTTATCCCTGATACATTCCCGATTTTGTTCTCATCAACCCCCTTGATTAGCAGTACCTTGTTTACATCTCTCGTAGCAAGCATGCCTTTATTCATCGTATACGGCGCCGCATTAGGTATATCGTTCGCATATATCGTTTGAAGCATCGATTCATAATTTTCAAATTTCGCATTTCCTTTCGCTTCAATTCTAATATGAGGATCAAACCCTATCAATATTGACGTAACTTTCTCGCTGAAACCGTTAAATACTGAAAGAACAATTATCATTGCTGCAACACCGATTGAAACTCCTACAATAGAAATTGTCGAAATAACGGTTATAAAACTGATTTTTCTTTTAGAAAACATATACCGCTTTGCTATGAAAAATTCAGTTCTCATTATTCGTCGAATACTATTACTGATTCTCTGTATTGTCTGACCTTATTTGTATCTATCTTATTCAATAAATATTTACTCAAATCAGTTCTCTTCTGTTCTAAATCACTGCCGTCTTTAAGTTTCGAAATATCATACTTTACATGTAAAACTCTGTTATCAAGTATATGTCTTGAAATACCTGCAGGTAGTTTCGATTCGTTGTTCGCTATCTTCACTATTTGTTTCTTGTCAAAATGGAAAAATTCAACGAGTAATCCTTTTCTTCTCGAATATTTTCGCAAGTCATAATACGTGATTTCTTCTTCTGACCTGTCAAAACTATAAACATTAAAATAGAATTTCGTAAATTGATGAAGTCTTTCAATATTCTCTTTAAATTTCTTGGGTAAGTGTATTAAAATGCTTCGTCCGTTATTTATGTCTGATACTAATATATAATTATTAAACTGCTGCATTATATTTTTCGCATCTTTGTATGTCTTCTCTTCGTATTTATAATCGTTTTCTAAACAAAAAGTAACAACATGTTCAATTTCTGTATCGTATATTAAGTGATTCCAGTTTCGTAATCTTATTCGTTTG
>JBAYUG010000126.1:0-6074 GCA_041675325.1 Kapaibacterium sp. (SeqCode) | reverse complement strand
TCTTGATGGTCAGCTCGAAAATAAAGGTGATGCTCAGGACGTAACTTTCAACAGCATTGAAGAGTATGCAGGTAATCATATTATACTGAAACTCGATAATGGTTTTTATGCCGTATATGGTCATTGCATCCCCGGTTCTATTCTATTTAAAAAGGGCGAAAGAGTTAAAGAGGGTATGCCGATTGCTCTGCTCGGTAACTCGGGAAATTCGACTATGCCTCATCTGCATTTTTCAATAAATGACGGTCCTGATTTTCTGATGTCTGCCAGTATTCCTTTTGTCTTAAAAGAATACACAAAAATCCGTGAATATGAAAATCCCGATTCTAAAGATTCGCTCTTAATAACAAATTCCATGATGGAAGAAACAAGCATTGTAAATATCCGATAATCTGAATTTTCGATTACATAACGGATCAGGATTTAACAGCTTCTTTCGTGAAATTCATGTCGAAGAAGATATTCACGTATTTTGAAACATAGTAAGTCCGCTTAAAATAAAGTCAGCATACTATGTCTAATTCCCAAAAAACCATTAATACAATCAAATTTTGCATTTAAAATTAGGCTTATTAATTGCTGTAATATTGTTTGTATAATTATATTGTATTGTTAGCAATTCAGTTTATTGTATCTTATTCCGGATACTGTAATATGGATTGTCTCTCGATTTATAATTGGCAGTAATCGGATTTCAATGCATAATTAGCTAAATAATAAATAGTATATTAATTTAAATTATAATATTGCAACATGAAAAGACTTCTTTTCGCCGTATTAATTTTTACAATAATTGCGGCGTCATCAAACACTCTTTTTAATTGGCAAAGTGCACAGGCAGAAATAAATTCCTTATTGTATGAATTAATACCGCCTGTATTAACAAAGCCACAAAACAATTCTAACTTTATATCTCTTAGACCCTTATTCGATTGGTCGGACGTACCTAATTCGACAAAATACAATCTTCAGGTTTCAACCGTTGCGGATTTTTCCACGACTGTTATTAATGAAAATACTATCGTAAACTCTCAGTTTACTCCCGGTGCTGGTGTGCTCGGTTATAACACAAATTATTACTGGCGTGTTTTTGCTGGCGATGAGTCAGGCTGGGGTCCTGCATCTACGGTTTGGAATTTTACTACGTCGCCACCTCCTCCTTCAATTCCATGGACTTTGTATCAAACAGGAGTTCCTTATTCATTGTTCGCAGTAGATTTTTCTGATATCAATTCACAGATTGGAGTTGCTGTTGGTCAGGGCGGTACTGTTATAAAAACATCGGATGCCGGTGAAGAATGGACAGTAACTTATTCTAACGTTAATATCTGGATGAATGACGTAAAATTTGACCCTAACCGTGACGGTGTCGTCTGGGCTGCGGGTATGGGTGGTGTTATCATTAAATCTACGGATTTTGGTGATACCTGGAATGTTGTCAGAACTTATGATACTCCCGACCATACTATCAGAGGTATCGGTGTCCCTCCAGGAGTTTTGGATCATGCAATCTTTATAGGTTATGCGGGTACGTATTTCGAAACATTTAACAGTGGTACATCATTTTCTCAGAGATTCGATATTCCATTTACAATGCACTCTATCGCATTTTCACCAAACTATGTTACTGACGGCAGGGGAATAATCAGCGGCACAGACGGCAAAGTGTGGAATACTTCTAATTTCGGCTCTAGCTGGATATCAAGAAATACAAACCGTTTTGATTATCTGAACGATGTCGTATTCTTATCTCCTTCAATCGCAATGATTTGTGGTAATAATGGAACAATCCTGCGCTCTACAAACTGGGGCAAAAATTGGAGCCTTAATGTTCAATACCTTACAAGTGAACACCTTCGTTCAATCGATACTTACGAAAATATTGTAACCGTATGCGGCGATAACGGAAAAATTATGACCGCTAATGATGGTGGTATAACTTTCGCTGATCAGTTGAACGGTGAGGGCAGACATCTGTACGGCGTTTCCTTAAGGGAAGAGTCTGTCGGAGTCGTTGTTGGTGAAATTGGTTCTGCAGCTTCGGGCGCACTTTACTATACAAGCACGAATGGTATTGTCGGTATTTCACAGATTGGTTCAGAAATTCCTGATAAATATACTATTAGCCAAAACTATCCAAACCCGTTCAACCCGACAACTAAGATAAATTTTGTTTTACCTAAGCAGGGACTTGTCTCAATAAAAGTTTATGATATGCTTGGCAGAGAAGTTAAAAATCTCGTTAATGAAGTTAAATCTGCTGGACAATATACTGTCGATTTCAACGGCTCGAATTTAACAAGTGGAGCTTACTTCTATAAAATTCAGGTAAACGAATTCTCTGACGTGAAACGAATGCTTCTTATCAAATAAATATTCAACAAATCCCGGCAAAATTTCCGTTTCCCTTTTGAGTGCCGGAATTAATAAAAGGTGGTCTGTCCTGACCGCCTTTTTTATTGTATAAAGAAGAGTTCTTGTCCTTTCCGAAATTGATTTTAGTGTATTTATGATGATTAAACTATTCTATTCGAAAATGCTATATTTATTTTTGTTTTCTTTGCTCATCTCCTCTCAATGGACTCTTTTATTGAAATCTTTTTATCAGTGAGAATCATATACAAATCAGGTAAATCAGTGTGCGTTCTTTTTCCATAACACATCATTTATGACGTTGTTTCTCCTGATTCTCGTCATTTATGTCTAATTCACCTGAATTTTCTTCAAATTTTCAATCATTTTCACCTCAATTCCCGGCATAATAATTGTATAATTATTATACACGTAGCATATCAAATTTTTTAAGAATAATAATGCTGAGTAAGTTTTTGCGTTAAATATCGTAATATCGTTAATTATCGTTCTTTTATAAAATATTTTTATGTAAAATTTAATCAATAAAATATATCTTGACTTTTGTTTTCCATTTATTGATTTTTATATGGAAATAAGTCATTAAAATAACAATTATATATTTTTTAACTTTTAAACCCTAAAAAAATGAAAAAGTTACTTTTTCTATTTGTTCCCCTTTTCCTTTTAGCCGTGTTTGTAATTACGGGGCAAACACAAATAGTACCTCCTGACAGCGTAAAAGCTGTTGTTATCGTTCAACCAAATTCAAATCCTTATGTTAAAGTAAGCTGGGTTCATCCTGTTTTAAGTATGCGTTTCAATGTTTACAGAAAATTTGGCGCAATCAGTGATACAGGCGTGTTTGTGAAGAAATTTAGTAATGTAAACGGTAAGTTCGTCAATGACTTCAACGTTCAGATGAACAAGACTTATTCCTATTTCGTTAAAGCTGTCGTAAATAACGTTCAGAGTATTTCCTCTGACACGGTTCAGGTGACACTCATCCCTCCTCCTCCGCCTGTTAAAGCTGTCGTTACAGGATTCGTTTATAATGATTCTACAAACCTCCCTGTTAAAGGAGCAATGGTGAAATTCTTCTCAACTACAGTTACACCGCATAGCTGCATAGTTTTCAACACTGACAGTCTCGGCAAGTTTAAAGCATTGCTTAATGTAGGTCAGTACTATGCTTATATCGCTAAACAAGGTTTTAGATTCGAATATTATAACAATAAACCAAACATTCAGACAGCCGACATAATTGTTCTTGCTGTAAATGATACTATTAATATTAATGTCGGACTCGCTCCTCTTACTCCTCCTGTTCTTTACAATATCACAGGTTCTGTAAAGGATTCAGTAAACAATCCCGTCAGAAGCAGGGTTCATGCTTATAAAGTAAGAGGCAACAATATCCACTTCTATTCATACGGTGCTATTACAGATTCACTCGGCAATTATACACTTCATGTAAGAGGCGGAGATTCAATAGTTGTCTTTGTACGTCCACTGTATTTTGACTATCTCCCTGAATACTGGGATAATAAAAGAATTTTGCTCGAAGCGGATAAGATTTTCGTAACCGGTAATATCTCAAACATAAACTTCGTTCTTGAGCATGTTTATGTATTCCCGAACGGTATCTCCGGTCAGGTAAAAGATACTGCAAATACCGTAGGTATTATGTCAAAGGTAATGGCATTCAGGTACGGACATAATGCTCCAAGTATTTCAAATCTGCATAGAAACTGCAACGTTCTTTCCGATTCACTCGGAAATTATGTTATAAACAATATGATTCCAGGCAAGTATAAACTGTTCGCAAAACCATTCGGTGATTACAGACCTTCATATTTTAGGTACGACCACTTTCCTACTTTGAACTGGTTGATGGCAGACTCGGTAATCGTTGATTCTACAGGTATTGTCAGCAATATCGATTTCAGAGTTGTACCTCTGCCCGATACAGGTCTCGCAGTTATAAGCGGAACTGTTAAAACAAACACCGGTATCAATATCATCGGAGCAGTTGTTTATGTCGTGGATGAAAACAACGATATAGTAAACTATGCAGTATCAGACCAGAATGGTGTGTACAGAGTTGAAGGTTTAATGCCGGGAAATTACACTGTAAAATCTGATAAGATTTATTATATGAATCAGAGCTCACACAGCGTTGTACTTGATTATAACACGAATATGTTTAAGTCATTGGCATTCGTAATGACTATCGATAATGTAACAGGTATCGGAAGCGATCCCGAAACTCCTTCAACATTCGCATTGTCACAGAATTATCCGAATCCGTTCAATCCAAGCACGACTATCAGCTTCAGCGTTTCTGAATTGAGAAACGTTAGCCTGAAAATATATGACATTCTCGGACAGGAAGTATCAACCCTCGTCAGCGAAAACCTCGCACCGGGTTCATACAGCGTTACGTTCAACGCATCATCTCTCCCAAGCGGTATGTATTTCTACAAACTGCAGGCAGGTGATTTCACATCCGTAAAGAAAATGACTCTTATCAAGTAATTATTAGTGAAATATTTCTGCTTCGGCAGTAATAAAAAAGGCGATTCATTCGAATCGCCTTTTTTTATGGTGTACTTGTCAAAATGGCCTTCTCCAATAAAAATAAATAATACCCAGCATCCCAATAAAAAGCAAATAAAACCTGTCTCCCAAATAGAAATAAAAAAATCTTGTCATCCCGAATGCGCGTTCTCCGAGTTATCAAAAAGCATTACATATAATTCATGTAACGATTCATTGGAAAACGCATTGTAATATGCGGTTCCCAATATTTTATATCCTATACTTGTTAGCTGCTCTAATCCCCCGTGATGAATCCATGCTAAAGCAAAAAATATTTTCTGCTTCTTGCAATACTCCATCATTGTTAAGTCAAATTTTGAGGATAGTCCGAACTTTCTGTAATCAGGATGTATCACAAGCCTGGAAAACAATCCGAACGGTCTTGATTCAGGATAATTAAACTTATTGAATAAATCTTGTTCCGGTAATTCGGAAAGTTCATATAAAATATTAAATCTTGAACTCGCAACTATTTCCTTCTTTTCATTTTGCATAATAAAATGTACACCGTCTTTATCAAGATGGTCAGTCCATCCGTTCGGAAACAAACGCCTGTTTATATACTTGGAGTAGCTTGTGTGTTCCCATGCTAATACTCTAAGCTGATAAATTTCTTTTAATCGTGTAGTGTCCGTCAAAAGCTCGGGTACAAGTCGTGTCTTGTCAGTTAGAACTATCCGTACCGGAAAATCTTTCTTTAAATCTCTCATAAATTTTATTTAGTTTGTATAAGTCTGACCACAATGTTATCGCAAACCTTTTAAATGCAAACAATTAAAATGAGTTACCCGTTTCTTTTCATTAAATAAAATCTCTGTCCGTTTCCATCCGTTCTACCCGCGGGAATCAGCGTTCTATTTTTCATTTAATCAGTGTAAACCTGACTGCCACAGGCAGTTCATATTCTTTCAGCGCTTATCAGTGTGCGCTCTTTTGCTGCTCTCATTCTATAAAATCTGTATCCGCGTTCATCCGCCTAATCCGCGAAAATCCGTGTTCTATTTCTTATCAGTGTAAATCATAATCTTTCAGCGCTTATCAGTGTGCGGTCTTTTCTTGCTCTCATTCTAAAAAATCTGTATCCGCGTTCATCTGCCTAATCAGCGAAAATCCGTGTTCTA
>JBAYUG010000125.1:0-6181 GCA_041675325.1 Kapaibacterium sp. (SeqCode) | reverse complement strand
TGCGACATGGCATGTAAGTATTTACATGTGCCCCCGCAACCTTGCGACATGGCATGTAAGTATTTACATGTGCCCCCGCAACCTTGCGACATGGCATGTAAGTATTTACATATGCCCTCTGAAATTTTTAGGCATGTTTGTAAGTTTTTGTAATAAAACTTGTAAAGAAAGCTTCGGGGAAATTTTTCTGAGCAGGAAGCTGCTTTCCATACCTCCTTCACCAGCTCGAGTTTGGACAGATTTGTTTAAAACCCTAATAGTCCGTTTAAATTTCATTTGTTATTTATCAAAAAATAGTTAACTTATTTAAGGTTTAAAACAGTATTTGTTTAATCTGGTATTTAGTCTTTATTTATCTTGTACCCGAAAATTAACATAAGAAACACATGAAAAAAACACATATTATTGCATTTTTAATCCTTTCATTCTTAATCGCTTCATTTATTACTTCTTGTACTTCAAGCGATGAAGAAGTTATTGTTGTAAGAGATACGGTTATTATTAATGTTACATCTCCGCCTCTTAAAGATCAGGTAAGCGTCGAAACAATAAATAAAAGATTTATTATACAGCTTGCCGCTTTTAACAAGGAAGATAATGTCAATGCATTCGTAAAACAAGCAAAAGAGAAGTTAGGCGTAATTCCCGAGGTTAGAAAACATGGGAATCTTTTTGAGGTTACAGTGGGTTTATATAACTACGCTAATACTGCGCAGGATTATCTGACGGTAGTTAAATCAAAAGGTTTTCCTGACGCATTCATAAAAGCAATCGATTAACTAATTTTAAATTCATATGAAGAGATTATTATACACTTTACAATTACTATCGGTTTTTTCCATTTCAATTATCTTAGCATCTTGTACTCAGGACGAATGTTGTGACGATATGACGGTTACAATAGTCGAAGAAGAAACTGATACCCTTTACGTTAATCAGCCGAGAGTTGAAACTCAAATATACACTGTCCAGATTGGTGCTTTTGCAAACAAATCCTATGCGGATGAGTTTCTTAAAAATGCAAAACCAAACTTTGGTGTAAATTTGAAAATGGCTAGGTCTTCTGATGGTATCTACAGAATTTCAATTGGTGAGTTCACTTCTCTGGATGAAGCAGAAGTTGTACTTCGGACTGCTGTAAGCAAAGGATATCTTGATTCCTTTATCCGGGATAGTTCAGGACCGTTAAACAGATAAAAATTGTAAATGGTTGTTGATAAGATTATAGATGGCAAAATTATATCCGGTATAATAAAAGGTGAAGTCAAAGCGGAAACTCAAAAATTAATAACCGAAAAGAACATTATTCCCGGACTTGCTTTTATTATCGTAGGAGAAAATCCTGCTTCTAAAGTTTATGTTAAGAATAAAGGTAAAGCTTGTGAAGAAATGGGATTTTATTCTGTTACATCACAACTTCCGGATTCAACCTCAGAGCAGGAATTAATAGATTTAATATCACAATACAATTCCGATTCTAAAATCCATGGGATTCTTGTTCAGCTTCCTCTTCCTAATCATATTAATGAATCCAGAATTATCGAAGCAATTGATTACCGGAAAGATGTCGATGGATTTCATCCGCAAAATGTAGGACGCCTTTCAATCGGTCAAAGTTGTTTCATTTCCTGTACTCCATTCGGAATATTAGAATTAATAAGACGTTCCGGCATTGAAACAAAAGGCAAGAATGCCGTGGTTATTGGAAGAAGTAACATAGTTGGGAAACCTGTTGCCGCTCTGTTCTTAAGAAAAGATATTAACTCAACCGTTACGATTTGCCATAGTGCAACAAAGGATATAAAACAGTATTCATCAGAGGCTGATATTCTCATCGCCGCAATTGGTAAACCGAATTTTGTAAAGTCTGATATGATAAAAGAAGATGCAGTAATAATTGATGTCGGTATAAACAGAGTGGAAGATGCATCATCTCCTAAAGGCTCAAGGTTAACAGGTGATGTTGACTTCAAAGACTGCTACAGTAAGGCTTCAAGAATAACACCCGTTCCCGGCGGTGTAGGTCCTATGACTATTGCTATGCTTATGAGAAACACTCTTGATTCAGCAACCAATAAGATATATAAATGAAACAGGGATTCATAACAAAAGTATCCTTCTTCACAGGTCCCAAACATCTTGAAGATTTAATTAATCATATTTACTTAATTGGTGTTACATCATTTGAAGAACAGGACAATGCTGTAATCCTTTACTTAAAACCCGAAGAGGCTCCTGAAATTATCAATTATATTGCAGTTAATTTTAAAAGCGGTAACCTTGATATTAGTGTTGAACATATTAAGAACAGAAACTGGAATGAAGAATGGCAAAAAAGCATCGAACCTATTCTTATTGGAAATCGATTGGTAGTTTATCCAACATGGAAAAAAGAAGAGGTTAAAAAATACAAAGACTATATAAAGATTCAGATTGATCCCAAAATGGCTTTTGGTACCGGACACAATGAAACTACTCAGCTTGTTTTAGAGTTAATGCTAAAGTATATAAGCAAGAAAGATAAATATCTTCTGGATTTTGGCTGTGGTACTGGTATCCTTGCAATCGCAGGAGTGAAAATGGGAATAGTTAAGGCAATTGCTAATGATACAGATATAGACTCAATCGATAATGCTATAGAGAATTTCAAGTTGAACAGAGTCTCGGGTAAAATCAAATTATACAGGAATTCAATCAGCGATTTAAATGAAAGCGGATTCGATGTTATCTGTGCAAATATAATCAGCTCTGTAATAAAAGAAAATCTTGATTCAATGTTTGAGAAGTTAAAGATTAATGGCAAACTATTTCTTTCGGGTATTCTTAGAAAAGAGGAAAGAAGTGTGATGAATGCTCTTAATAATAATGGATTTATTGTCTCTGATGTTATGCGTAAAGCGGAATGGATAGGTATTTATGCCGTCAAAGATAATAATTAATAATTATTATACCGGATATACTCCCGACCCAATTCTGGAAAATTATACGAAATTATTGTTTGGGAAAAGGTTTAATCTTGAAAAGATAACCTCTAAAGGGTATGCCACCCCTGATGATAAATGGCTTATTGAAGAAACAAATGAATTTGTTATGTTGCTGAAAGGTAAAGCCGAACTATTGATTGAGGACGGGCAGAAAATAAAACTTACTGAAGGTGATTATTTTGTAATACCAAAAAACATTAAACATAAAGTAACTCGTACATCCAGAAAACCATTATGTTACTGGTTAACGATACATTATAAATAAATATATTATTATGAAACCATCATTATTAAGCTTAGATGCAAAAGGAAAACCGATTCATTCGAAAGAATATAAAAGAGCTAGAATTTTCAATTGGCTTCCATTGGGTTTAACTTATGCGTTCCTTTATATGGCGCGCTATAACCTAACAGTCTCAAAAAATGCACTTGGCAGCTTAATGACCAAAGAAGATTTCGGAATCATTTTCGCAGCAGGTACTATAACTTATGCATTCTCTTTTCTTATAAACGGACCTCTTACAGACAAATTTGGAGGCAGAAGGTCAATATTACTTGGTGCCGGCGGTTCTGCCGTAATGAATCTATTTATGGGACTTTTCCTGTATGGGATATTAAGTTTAGGTTGGAATCTGAATCTGACAGTTGCTTTCTCAATTCTGTATTCAGTTAATATGTATTTCCAGAGTTTTGGTGCTGTTGCAATTGTTAAAGTAAATTCTTCATGGTTTCATGTGAAAGAACGCGGTGTTTTTGGAGGTATATTTGGAATTTTAATATCGCTTGGTTTGTACTTTGCATTTGACTGGAGTCAGTTTGTTGTTAACTATGTTGAAAAGATTAATCCTGTTAATCCAAGTTATTGGTACGTGTTCTGGGTACCGGCTGTAATTCTGATATTGTGGTTTATTTATGATATCTTAAAGATAAGAGATTATCCGTCACAGGCCGGGTATGAAGATTTTGATACAGGTGATGCCTCTTCGGGTGATGATTCTGTATTTGCCCTTAAAGATGTAATCAAGAAAATTTTTACAAACAAAGTTATTATAGTCGTCGGCTTAATTGAGTTTTGTACGGGTGTTTTAAGAAATGGTGTAATGCATTGGTTTCCGATATATGCAAAAGAACAGCTTGTTACAGCAGGAGAAATGGTTGCTTCATGGAATTTCTGGTTGAACAACTGGGGTTTACTTTTGATGGTAGCAGGTGCTTCCGGTGGAATGCTTGCAGGCTGGATGTCTGATAAATTCTTCGGGTCAAGGAGGGCTCCTGTTGCGGGTATTTTATACACAACCTTGCTGTTTGCCACAATCGGAATGACTTTTACCCTGCAAAATAATCCATGGGGACTTGGAATTTTAGTATTTATTATCTCAATTGCTGTTATTGGAACACACGGAATGTTAAGCGGTACGGCAACAATGGACTTCGGAGGAAGAAAAACCGCAGGAACAGCGGTTGGGCTAATTGACGGTCTTGTTTATCTTGGCACAGGGGTTCAGTCATTATCATTAGGGTTCATAACAAGTTGGAACTGGAATTATTGGCCTGTATTTCTTATTCCATTCGCACTTCTGGGAATTTATTTTACCAAAACAATATGGAATGCGTTTCCAAAAGGAAAGACAGCAGCTCATTAAATTTTAGCTGATATTCTATTTATTTTTATATTAAAAAAGAATATATTATAATCTTATATTCAAAAAATTTAAAAACTCTTCTAAATTTATGTAGTTTTGATGTAGATATTATAATAATTGATAGATTAAAATTAGTAATTTAACATTTAAAGCAAAAGAAACAGTTTAATATGGTGACTAAGGAACAAAATGCAGCTGGAAGGAAAACAACCAATCAACTGCCGATAAACAACATTAAAGAATATCTAACTATAATCCGGAATAGTGTCTTACCTATTTTATTGATTTTCATTACAAGTGTTTTGGTAACTATAGTATATGTGACGAACGCTATTGATGTTTATAAAACAGTAACTACCCTAAAGATAACAAAACCACAAGGCAGCATACTATCGTCAGCACTTATACCCGAGGCAGAGAGCTTCCAAAATGACAGGTTTATCTCGAATGAAATTGAAGTATTAAAGAGCAGATCCATACGAGAAATGGTTTCTGCAGCTCTAATCGATTCTTTTAAAGTAATTAATGATCGAAGTAAATTTTATTACGTCTTAAATAAGAATCCGGAATTAAAAGATGATATTATTACTGTAAAAGTACTTACGACAGCGTTAAGCAAGATTGTTTCTATAAATCAGAAAAGAGGTCTGGATATAGTCGAGATTGAAGCGGAAAGTCCTTCAAGCTATGAAGCAATGTTGATTTCTATTATTTATGCGGATACTTATCAGAGAATAAGTCTTGATTTCAGTAGACGTGAATTAAGAACAATTCGTGAATTTCTTGCTCTCGAAAAAGATAAGAGATTTAACGACCTGACATCATCTGAAGGAGCTATTCAGGATTATCAACAGAGAGGTGGAATTCTTTTTCTGGATGATCAATCCAAAAAGATTGTAGATGAATTATCAGATTATCAAGCAGAAAGAAATGCAGCTGAAGTAATGCTTCAGGCAAGCCAGAAAGCAAGCAGTGAAATCAGAGATGAAATATATAAAGTTGATAAAAGTCTGATTGATTATATTAATGGTCAACTGAGCGAATCTTACTTTGAAGAATTGCAAAAGAAAATAGTGGAACTTGAAGTGCAGAGAGATGTTGAGATTTCTGTTTTAACCGATCCCCAACTGAAGGAAAGAATTAATAGAGAATACCAGAAGAAGATAGATCCATTAAGGAAGACTCTCGATGACAAAATGATTCTTGTTAAAACTGGTATTTTGGCAAATACTCCTCAGGAAAAAAGTCTAATTGCTCAGAAGCTTTTTGAATCAGAACTTGATGTTATAAAGAATCGGGCTAAATTAGCTCCATTAAATAAAGTTATCTCCAAGATACAGGGACTGTTTGACAAATTGCCTGCACAAAGTATAGAACTTGCTCGACTCGAAAGAAACAAAAAGTCTTATGAAAAGTTATATCTTACTTTAGAGGAAAAATATCAGGAAGCGCTTGTAAATGAAAGAGCTAAGCTAGGAAATGTAATTATTATTGATAAAGCACCTTTGGCTGATAAACCTTCGAAACCTAACAGACAATTAATCGTTACAGCAG
>JBAYUG010000124.1:0-6266 GCA_041675325.1 Kapaibacterium sp. (SeqCode) | reverse complement strand
ATCTCCAAGCGATATACCAAAATCAAAAGGGTTCTGTTTATGAAGAGCATTTGCAGTTTGAATCGCTGCATCGAGTACGTGAGTTGTATAAAGCATTATTGCCGAATATGCAGAAATAATCCCGCCTTTATATCCAAGCAATATTGCCTGCGTCGGTGATTCTTTATCAGTTAAGTGTATATCGGTAATGGTAAAGAAATTTAATAACTTTGCTGTAATTGAAACCGAAGTATTAGAATATGCCGGGGACATAATATCAAGTCTCTTTTCATATTCCAGTCCGGGACCGAACTTCCAGACTCCGTAACCGTTCTGAGCATATTTTGATATTTCATAAGGAAATATTTTCTCAGCATCATTTGGAACAGGAACGGGTACTACTGTTCTGTCGTGTGTCGTGAACACTTTAGAATCAATCGGATAACTTGTCGGTTGTGAGTTGCAATTATTAATCGAACTTAATACAAATCCCAGTACTATCAATGGTGAAATCCAGATACTGATAATCTTATTCATAATATTGTTATTAAAATTTTATAAATATAATATATTATTTTAAACCTATTTTCATTTCATATGGATAAACAAACTTCC
Organism: Kapaibacterium sp. (SeqCode); assembly: GCA_041675325.1. Taxonomy (GTDB): domain Bacteria; phylum Bacteroidota; class Ignavibacteria; order Tepidaquicellales; family Tepidaquicellaceae; genus CAIKZJ01. The sequence continues at coordinate 5,672 of JBAYUG010000124.1, read as the reverse complement.
AGTCGTTTTTCATATCTACAACTGTCCAGCCCTTTGCATTTGCTTCATCAAGTGCTTTATCAAAACGTCCGTATGGTGAATTACGGTCGTATGCGTATTCCCTTTCTGCATCTGTATGATGAACAAAAAGTGCAAACCTCAATCCGCTGCCGCCTGTTGTCCATTGCATCATTTGTAAATCACCGTCAGAATTTCCGAACGATGCTATTGGTTTGCGGCCTATGTATTGATAGATACCAATTGGTTTTCCAGCATTGTCATCTTTTAGGAATATTTCAGGTATTTGAACTATTACCGGTTTGCCGTTACGAATTTCGAACTTCATTTTAAAACTTGTACCAATAACCTGTTCGGGCGGGATACCATAAACCTTCTCCGCCCATGGACGCATAAAATCAACACTGCCTCCGGAAACAATATACGTCTTGAAACCCTTACTTCGTAAATATGCAAGCAGTTCAAGCATTGGTTGAAAAACCATTTCAGAATATAACTTACCAGTCTTAGGATGCTTTGCCGTATCAATCCAGTCCTTAACTATTTTTGCGTATTCATCAGATGTATAATCTGCGCTTACGGTCATTACTAAGTCATCAATTAAAGCAGGATCGCATTCCATAACAGTTTTTATATCACCCTCAAGTACAGCTTTGAACGGCTGTTTATTTTTCCAGTCAGGGTGCTCCGGTGCCATTGCTTTAATTCTGTCAAAAGTAAAAATGAATTGAAAATACATAGGTTGTTCCGACCACAAAGTTCCGTCATTATCAAACGTAGCAATACGCTCTGCGACAGGTACAAAATCAGATGAACCTTCTTTTGTAACTTTCTCTACGAATTTTATGATTGCTTTCTTATGATCTGTTTCATTCCAGGAAGGTAATGGATTTGAAGTATTAGATGCGGTACCGCTTTCTTTCAGTAAGCTGTTATTTTTAGAGCAACCGCTGTTTAGAATAAATATAAATCCCATTAAAATTAATGGGTAAATCCAAATACTGCATTTATTCCTCATGCTGATATAATTTAATTGCTTGAGATATATAATAAAGGTATTGTTTAATAATTAAAATGCAATTACAACAATACCTTTATAAAACTTGAATTAAACTATATCGCCCATTTAAGATAAACCGAACCCCAGGTATATCCCGCACCGAAGCTTGTGAGAATTAAATTATCTCCCTTTTTTATTTTACCCGCGTAATAGTATTCGGAAATACATGAAGGAATAGTTGCTGAAGTTGTATTACCATATTTATCAATATTAACCATAACTTTATCTAAACTCACTCCCATTCTATCAGCCGTTGCCTGAATAATTCTCATGTTTGCCTGATGAGGAACGAGATAAGCTACATCCTCAGATTTCAGATTATTCTTTTCCATTATCTCTGCGGATACATCTGCCATACCTTTTACGGCTGCTTTGAAAACAACTTTGCCATCCTGGAAAAGGTAATGCATTTTCTTATCCACGGTTTCATGTGTTGGCGGATTTAAACTTCCACCCCCTAATTGATAAAGAAAATCTTTTCCTGAACCGTCAACATGAAGAATGTGATCGATAACCCCCATTGATTTATCTTCTGTAGGCTCCAGTAAAAATGCAGCTGCTGCATCTCCAAAAAGAACACAGTTATTTCTGTCTGTCATATCAGCTAAACATGACATTTTATCCGCACCGATAATCAGTACCTTTTTAAAAGTACCGCTTTGAATAAACTGTATTGCTGTTCCAAGACCAAAAATAAATCCTGAACAGGCTGCGGAAAGGTCAAATCCAAAAGCATTTTTCGCTCCAATTGCCTCAGCTACCAGTACAGCGGTTGCAGGATAGAACATATCCGGTGTTACTGTTGTTACGATAATAACATCAATCTCTTCCGCAGAAATTCCGCGTTTTTCAAGAACCATCTGTGCCGCTCTAATAGCCATGTAAGAAGTCGGCTGATCCGGTTCTAAAAATCTTCTCTCTGAAATCCCTGTTCTTGTCTTAATCCATTCGTCAGTTGTATCAAGATAACTTTCATAATACGAATTTGGAACTACTTTGTCGGGGAAAAAATGTCCGACCGCACTAACGTAAGCATTGAAAGGTCCTTTGTTGCCCATTTATTTATCCTTTATTTTCTTTTGATTCTTCAATGAATTCATCATTCGAGTCCGTGCCGGGTGTACTTGACTTAACAGGGTCGAAGATTACTTCCTCCGTTCCCTTTTTCAACTTTACACGTACTTTTGTATTTTCTTTAATATTGCCTTTTAGTATCTCATCACTAAGTGGATCTTCAATATACTTTTGAATAACCCTTCTCAATGGTCTTGCACCATAATTCTGGTCATAACCTTTATCGCCAAGAAGTTCTTTTACTGGTTTTGATAATTCAATCGTGATATTTTGATTACCAAGTCTCTTCTGCAACGTTTCGACAGAAATCTCGACGATTCTCAGAATACTGTCTCTGCCAAGTTGATGAAACACTACAAAATCGTCAATTCTATTTAAAAATTCAGGGGAAAAAACTTTCTTAACAGCATCATTAATTGTTGACTTCATTTTATCATATTTAGTTTCATCTTTAGATTCACCAAAACCGAATACTTTATCCATTTTAATATCGCGTGTACCGATATTTGAAGTCATAATTATTATTGTGTTCTTGAAATCAACCTTGCGTCCGAGTCCATCCGTCAGCACGCCGTCATCAAGAACCTGAAGCAGTACGTTAAACGTATCTGGATGCGCCTTCTCGACTTCATCAAGCAGCACCACGCTGTAAGGTTTTCTTCTTACTTTTTCTGTCAGCTGTCCGCCCTCTTCATAACCGACGTATCCCGGAGGAGCACCAACGAGCCTTGATACATTAAACTTCTCCATGTATTCGCTCATATCAACACGGATTAATGCGTCCTCAGAATCGAAAAGAAATTTAGCAAGTTGTTTTGCAAGCTCAGTCTTTCCAACTCCTGTTGGTCCAAGAAAGATAAATGAACCGATAGGTCTGTTCGGGTCTTTGAGTCCCGCTCTTGCTCTTCTTATTGATTTTGAAATCTTTTCAATTGATTCATCCTGACCGATTATTACTTTCTTTAAATAGTCCTCCATGTGAACAAGTCTCTTCGTTTCCGACTCTGCGACTTTATTCACAGGTATGCCTGTCATCATAGCTACAACGTCAGCGACGCTCTGCTCCGAGACTTCATAGAATGTGTTCTGCGCTTTCAAATCAAAATCGAATTTTGATTCTTCTAATCTTGCCATCAAACTCTTTTCTTTATCCCTTAACTTCGCCGCCTCTTCGTAATTCTGTGACTTAATTACTTTTACCTTTTCTTGTTTTACTGCTTCAATTTCTTCTTCAAGCTTGGCAATATCCTCCGGGACTACAATGTGTGCAAGGTGAACTCTCGATCCTGCTTCATCCATTACATCAATTGCTTTGTCCGGTAAAAATCTGTCCGTAATATATCGGTCGCTCAGTCGAACCGCTTCATCTATTGCCTTTTCGGTGTACCTTACTGAGTGATGCTCCTCGTATTTGCTCTTTATGTTAGTAAGTATTTGAATTGTTTCATCTACTGAAGGCGGCTCTACCATAATCTTCTGGAATCTTCTGTCAAGTGCTCCGTCTTTCTCTATGAATTGCCTGTATTCGTTTAATGTTGTTGCGCCAATACATTGCAGCTCTCCTCTCGAAAGTGCAGGTTTAAAAATATTCGATGCATCCAGAGAACCGCTCGCACCGCCTGCTCCGACTATCGTGTGAAGTTCATCTATGAAAAGTATTACGTCTTTTGCTTTCTCGAGTTCATTCATCACAGCTTTCATTCTTTCTTCAAACTGCCCGCGATATTTCGTGCCGGCAACGAGTGCTGCCAAATCCAGTGAAACAACTCTCTTATTGTGCAAGACTCTCGAAACCGTTTTCTGTACAATCCTTAATGCAAGACCTTCAGCAATAGCTGTCTTTCCAACGCCGGGTTCACCGATGAGCACGGGATTATTTTTCTTCCTTCTGCTTAAAACCTGAGCAACGCGTTCGATTTCTTTCTCGCGTCCCACGATAGGGTCAAGTTTATTTTCAATTGCAAGCTTTGTCAAATCCCTGCCGAAATTGTCAAGTACAGGTGTCTTTGATTTATCCGCTTTCCTTTCGGATGTCTTACTTTGCTGCGCGGAACCCGATGCTGCCTTTTGTCCCGTCAGAATATTTACAAGCTCCGTTTTTACGGCGTCATAAGTAACATTAAACTGATGAAGTATCTGCGAGGCAAGGTTATCATCTTCCCTCAGAATCGAAAGCATTAAATGTTCAGTACCGATTATATCAGACTTAAAAAGCTTCGCTTCAAGATATGTAATCTTCAATACCTTCTCGGCTTGTTTCGTAAGAGGAATGTTGCCAATAGTTAAAGTACTGCCTGAATGCTTTACCGTTTCTTCGATGTTTCTTTTCAGTGCGTTCAAATCAACGCCTAAATTCTTGAATATACTTATTGCAAGCCCTTCGCCCTCGCGAATTACTCCAAGCAGCAGGTGTTCAGTTCCTATATAATCATGTCCGAGCCTTATCGCTTCCTCTCTGCTGAGTCTTATTACTTCCTGTACTCTTTGAGAAAAATTACTGTCCATAACATTACTCCCTCCTGCAATTTTCCTGCAATAATTTAATTATTTTATTCGCTACAACAAATTCATCGCCATTTTCAATCTCTTGTCTTGAAATTAGCGCTGCAAGTTTTCCTTCTGAAATCAGCCCTATCTGCGGTGATGAAGGCGGATTCGGTGCAAAATATTTCCTAACTTCATTCACTGCTTCTTTTTCCATACCCGCAAACGCCGTAAGGAGCCTGTCGGGCAGTGCATTGTTCTCCTCAGCCCATTTCATTGCAAGCTTCAAACCCGGTCTCGCTTTTCCTGCCGCGCATCCGCAGACAGAATTCACGAATACAAGTACAGTTCCGTGCATCTCTATTTCATCTGTTACATCTTCCCTTGTAAGTAGTTCTTTAAATCCCAGTTCAGTCACTTCATCTCTCATAGGCTGAACTAAATCCGGGTCATACGTGCTAATATCTAATTCCATGATTATTTATCCTCGTTTAATTTTTCTACTTATTAAACACATATATCAATTATTTAATTGCAAATATTTATTAAACCAGCTCCTGCGCAATTTTCTGACTTCACTCCTATTTTTCCTGAGATAGTGGTCGCCGTTTTCAATCGTTTCCAGCTTTAATTCGGCTCTTTTAAATTCCGAGAGCTTCTTATACATCGAAACTGAATCCTCATAAGAAATCTTGTTGTCAGCATTTCCATGTATCAGCAGCAGCGGCACCTCCGTATGTATCTTTTTGTAAAATTCCACCGCCGAGCGCTTTTCGATTTCCTCATTAATCTTCTTCTCGTCAGCCCCTTCAAACATTCCGTAAAACTTATCTTTTAGCCAATTATACCTTTTAAAATTACCCCTTAAATCGGCAAGCCCCGCAACAACAATAGCACATTTCAAGAAATTCAGCTTCGTCAGCAGTTGATACGTCATCATGCCCCCCCTGCTCCAGCCCTCAACACCTACGTTCTCACCGTCAAAAGCCGGAATTGACATTCCAATCTTCAGAATATTCAGCACATCGTTAATATCCCTGCCCCCAAATTCAGCGTT
>JBAYUG010000123.1:0-6298 GCA_041675325.1 Kapaibacterium sp. (SeqCode) | reverse complement strand
CACCACAAACGCCGCAGTCCTGAAACTGTCAATCTTTCTGTTCTTCATCTTAACGTCCCTTATCTGATGGTATGCGTGAATCATCGTGTCTTCAAGACCCGAGTTTACAAGGTCAAGCTCGTTCGGACCCGTGATAACAATGCTTCTTTGATGCGGTGTCAATTTTTTACCGGTGATGTTTTCTATTACGTTTACAAGATTTGAATGTGTTGCTTCATCATACCTTCTGTCCATCCTTCCAAAAGGACGGCGGATCTGCTACTCGAGAAAATGGAAAATTATTATACCTGAGGTAGAAGAGAGATTATAAATGTGGTTTTCTTTTGCAAAAGATTGCTCTTATTACAACATTTTTACAGATAGCAGCATGGAGGGTTATTTATATCTTATCTCGGAACATGGTTGCATTATTTCTGATGTATGTTGAATTATGAATATTTTAAAAGGTGTTGAATAAATTATAAATAATATGTACGTTTCCATAGGTTAAAATAATTTAGATTTGAAAAGCAATCATTGTTATTTTTAAACCTGCTTAGGGAGAATTAAAACCAAATCAATTGATGCACAAAAGAAATAATATAGCATATATTATTGAGTGCAGAAATACTTTTAAATCTGTTGATAGCAAAAACGGATTATTTCATTTCTATTTCATATTTCTTACTGCCATTAATAATATCGTTCGATATGATAAAATAGTTTGTCCTTTTTCTTACATTATTGCTTCCACTTTTATTTTACACACATTAATTAATCTCAATTTTAAAGAAAATTTGACTGGAGGTTTGCAATGAACAAGGGACCATAAATGAAAGGATTACGTCCTTGCTGTTTAAGAAGTTCTTAACACATTGGAGAAGAATTCAAAATAATTATAATGATTTTAAAAAGGAGCCGGCACAATCAGTAGAATCACCCCCACAGGATAGATTCAAATAAAATTATAGTTAAACTATAAAAATATTGATGTGTCAGCCCTTTGTCAAAGAATTTAACTAAATTTGAATGAACTTTAAATGCTGTAAGTAATGAATGAAACGGTAAAGACGGTGGTGGTTTGGAATCATAAATTCATTATGTTTAATTTCATTCAAAACAATCGCATTTAGCGAAGGAGCCAATTGACTCATAGAAGAAAAGAATGAAGAAAGATGATGGGGATAGATTTCAAATAGTATTAACAATTGTGTTAAAAATAAATTCTATCATTATGTATAAATGTAGATTAGTAAATATAGTTTTACTCCTGTCATTAGTTGTAATATTAAACTCTTGTACGGATAATCCAACAGAACCTAAGCCGGAACCTAAACAATATATTCCTGTCGATACTGCACGCAGGTATGATTGGACTTATAAAACTGGGACTTTCCCTACAAGCGATTACTATGTTTTGGATACCTCCAATATATACTTCGCAACTGGGGGAATAGCAGTTAAATACGATGGGAATCAATTCATTACCTTAAATATGGGTGATAATAGATTCTATGCTCAAACTGTTTCACCATTAAATAAAGAGTGTGTCTTTTTTGGAGGTGAGAAAAGAGGGGAAAACTTTGATTATATTCCCGTAGTGAAAAGATATATGAATGGGATTGTTGATACTTATATTTTACCATCGGATACCAATGAAACTATTTTTTGCATGTTTGCTGTGTCACAGGAAAAATTTTGGGCTATTAGCCGCAGGGGGGTAGCTTATTATTATAACAATGGCAGCATTGAGGTAAATGATTTACATAGCAGAAATTCAGGTCATTTCATTTATTTAACCCCTGAAGGAAGATTATTGCTATTTATTAACAGTTATTATCCTTCAACATCAAAAAGTGTTACGACAGTGAAAGAACTCATCAATGATAATATTATTGGTATTTCATCAGACACACTTAATTTTTATGATGCGAAAATAATATATCAGGTAGGGCAGGATATAATAACGCTGAGAGACGAAGAAAATCTTTATTATTTTGATGGATACAATTGGATAAAGTTCTTTAATTATAATGACCTTGACCCATATTTCACAAGGGGGTTTTTTGCTGTTGGGGGAAAGTCAAGGAATGAGTTTATGTTTTTAGGTTCTATGGGATATCCCTTATTGTTTAAGGATAACAAATGGTCTTGTGAATTATTTAATTATTACGGACCCGGAGGCTATACTCACCCGAGAGTGTTCTTCTATGATGATAGAATTTATTTTATTGCACAAAATTATCAAGCATATATAACACATCTATATAAAGGTAAATTAAAAAACAAATAAATTTAAAACAAAAAGATGAAAATTATAATAATTATAATAAGTTTTATACTTTTATTAAGTATAAACCTTTTAGCGCAGTTTCAATACGAAACAATTGAATATGGAAATCAAATATCGAATGTAACAGATATTTATTTCGCTAATCCTAACACAGGTTATGTAATGGGATATTTAGATAATAATAGTCCTAAATTGTATAAAACCACAAACAAAGGAGCAAGTTGGACTGTAAGAAAAGATTTCGGAAATATACAAAATTCATATTGGGCGGCCGCTCCAACTATTAGCTTTATAAACGCAAACACAGGATGGGCTTTAATAGGGTATTTTTCATCTGGTGATATGTTTACTAACTATTGTGAAATGCTGAAAACCAATGATGGTGGAGCCACTTGGTCGAGAGTATTTTTAAGAGAATATTCTGGTCCACCGCCCACCACTGAAATATATGGACCCATAAAATTTATTGATGAAAGCACAGGATACTTAATTGATAGAATTTCTAGAGACTTAATGAAAACAACAAACGGTGGTTTAAATTGGACAACTATAAAACCAGTTCCAAATGTTTCTAGTTGCAGATTTAATGTGCTTGAAGTATCTCCTACAAATCCTTTGAGGCTCTATTTGGGCGGCACAAAATTTATGGGTGGAGGTAACAACAATCCTTTATTTTATGTAAGTAATGATGGAGGTGCAAGTTTTCAAACTATTTATGACGGTACTCTTCAAAACGGAATGATAGGAATTTATAATCTCACAATAGTAAATAATAATAATGTTGATTTGGTAAGATTAGCCTCTAATTCCATATTATTTGAATAAAATGATAATCCACAGGAGCCATTTACTCAGATATCCACATTACCAGATGATTTTTCCCATTTATCTTTTTCTGGATTAGATAAAGGATTTGGTTCTCCATCAAATAATGTAAATAATGTTATTTATAGAACCGATAACCAGGGTCTAAACTGGGTAGCGGAAAATCTACCCGAATATTCTTATGCATCATCAGGTAATCCATTGATACAATTCGGAAATATACTATATATTAATGGAATTCCTAGTGTTACAAGAAAACTCGGTATGAACCTTTCAATACTTTATGACAATGTAAATTCGAGTGGTTCATTCTCGTTTGATGGAGCAAACAAGGAGATTCCTTCTTCTCCAACAATGCATTACTTAAGAGGGGGTAATAGTGTTTTATATGCCACTCCAATATTTAACTTAAATGAAACAAATGAGATTAAATTTTATAGTTGGAACGATGGTTCTATGAATTCTTATAACAATGGCTACTATTTTGATAATAATGGTGAAATAAAAGCATCCTATAAAACGAAACAAAAAGCAGACAATGCATGGGCAATTCATAATGCTAATCAGACAAAAGCAATACGAGATACAAGCTCTGTGTCAAACGGAATGATACATCAGGTTCATGAGAGTATTGGGGGAATATTTTATATTCGTTCAACAAACGGAGGAGGAAACTGGTCAAGTGAAGAGGTAGTAAATTATAATCAATATATAAACCGTGCCTTTGGAAACAGGAATCCAAGTATAACAGTAAAGAGAATGGGAGTAAATCCAATTACTATTTCCGAGCCCGATAAAAATGTCGCTGTAGTATGGGAAAGGTTTAATAACGCAACAGGAAAAACAGAACTCCTTGCTTCAGAAAGAGGACGAAATATTCAAAATACGGATTATGAATGGAAAGGATATGATGATAATACAGGATCATTTATATTTACTTCTTTTCCATCATCATCAGATTTTCAGAGTACACCTAAAATATTTGTTTCAAGTTTTTTAACAACCAGTAATTTATACAATAGCGCTTTGGTTGTACCGCATTTAGAAAAAAATGGAAATAATACTAAGGTAATAGTATCGATCAAGTATCAAACACATAGTTATGACTTATTAGTTGATGAAGGAGATATTAAAAACCTTTCAGTATCTTCATCTTACAACTATTATGGTGTATTTGAATTACACATGGTTTATCAAAAAGATAATTCCATAAATAATATTGTGTATAAGAAAATAATGGCAGGATGGGATTTGTTAACCAATTCAATACAACATGATGTTTTAGAAACTGATGAAAATCTTGGGAACCTCGACGGAATGCGGGCAAGGTTTACACCGGATATTTCAGTACAAAACGGATTACCGGTTGTAACATATTGCGGTAATTATTACGACAATAGAATAATACAATATGAGGATGAAACAGTTTCAGATAACATGATGAGTTTACTAAATCATACAACGATTACTCTCTTTAAAACAACCAATAATGGAGCCTGGAGTGAATACGTAAGGTTTACAGGATTAAATCCTCAAGAGAATCCAAATGTTGAAGGTTCAAAGAATGCTATGGCATATTTGTTAAGCTTTAGAAAAAATGGTTCATATTTTCAGTATGTCAGAATAAACGGTCTATCACAATATTATTGTACTCCGGAATCTTACAGCGGGACTGACGCAAAATTTGTAAGGGGAAGTTATATTGGTCAATTTGGCAGTAATTTTAATCCATTATTACTAACTTTATCAAATCCCGACGCTAATTCGCGTTACACAATAGGTCAGCGGCCTTTTTCTATTAGCAATATTGCAAGTAGTGACGGTTTTAATAATCTTGACGCAACGATTGAAAAAGATAACACAACATACTCACTCACTTTAGGTCCTATTATTGCGTGTAATACAGCGTATGGTTTTGAAGACGATACACCTCCTCAAACTGTTCATAATCCTGTCGAATTTAACGAAACAATGGTATCAGCAGTATTTTCGTTAAGTGATAATGATACTTTATTGATCGGTGCACACGGAAAATACACAACCGCTGATTCAAAGTTTCAACCCTTGAAATATCATGTAGATCTTGTAAACGCTTCAACGATGGAGATACATAGAGAACTTTTCAGAGATACCATTAATATTGAAGATTCTGTTGGAATCGAGTTTTTACGAGGTTATATAATCAATAACATCTCAAATGGAACTGACCAGTTTTATGTACAAATGGTTGTTGATTCAGTTGATGCAGAGGATGGTGATTATGGGATGACCGGAGAATATGCTGACGATACTCCTCCTGAGGGAGATGCTCCTAAAAACTATAAGACTAAGATATTCTTTGAAAATGGTACAAGTTCTCTAACCTCAGGAAACCAGATACCAAAGAACTACGAACTTGCACAGAATTATCCGAATCCGTTTAATCCGACAACAACAATAAAGTTTTCATTACCGAAGGATGGGTTTGTGACCTTGAAAGTATATGACATAACAGGTCGTGAAATAACAAAACTTGTTAGTGAAATGAAAAAAGCAGGTTATCACGATGTGTTATTCAATGCTTCGATGTTTGCTTCGGGTGTTTATTTTTACAGAATACAGAGTGATGATTTTGTGATGACAAAGACTATGGTCCTATTGAAGTAAAAGTATTTATAATGCAATTAACAAATAGTCCGTACTTTAACGTACGGACTTTTTATTTCATAAATGTTTATCACTAATTGTTTAAACAATGTCACTCCGGATTTCAGCACTTTTTTCTCTTTTTTGAAAATAATGGCTTTAACGAATTAAATGCTTATTCCTGCATATCTGTATGGTGTCCCAATGCTTATGACATCTCAAGAAATCACCGAAGAAAAATTTAACGACCTGTTTATAAATTCACCCGTTAAAAGAACAAAATACACAGGCTGGAAGCGAAACCTGAATCTTGTATCTCTTAATAAGTAAATCTAAATAAAATAAAAAAGGCTTGCCGTATATTTCTCCGCAAGCCTTTTAAAAATATAATTTTATAAACTATTACGGGAATATTCCCAGATCAAGATAGGATGCCGCAATCTTGTCAATCGCCACCACAAACGCCGCAGTCCTGAAACTGTCAATCTTTCTGTTCTTCATCTTAACGTCCCTTATCTGATGGTATGCGTGAATCATCGTGTCTTCAAGACCCGAGTTTACAAGGTCAAGCTCGTT
>JBAYUG010000122.1:0-6668 GCA_041675325.1 Kapaibacterium sp. (SeqCode) | reverse complement strand
TGCAAATCTTCTACAGAATGATTTAGTATTTCTAATCTTTTCATCTTTGCTCCTTTTAATTTAAGCAAAGATAGTAATAATATATTTAATATTGTATCGTTAAATATTAGACATTATATAATAATGAAGTTTACTATCTCAGGTTTATTGCCTATCCGAATAGGCGGTCCCCAGGTTCCGAGTCCCGTAGAAACATAAATCCATGTGTCTTCTTTCTTTACAAGTCCTTTGCTTACTTCATATATCAAATTAGTTACAAGGTTGTTCGGAAAGAACTGTCCGTGATGGGTATGTCCAGATATTGAAAGGTCAATACCTTTTGATGTGAGTTCATCGAGCTGTGTCGGCTGATGATTCATAAAAATTACAGGATATTTAATATCGACTTCAGCTAATACCTCTTCAACTGATTTCCTTTTCTTTCCCGAGAACCTTTCCATATCTCTGTCTTCCCTGCCTGCCAGATAGAACTGATTGTTAATAAAAACAGCGGTATCCCTAAGAACTGTTATATTGTGGTCGGTTAAATACTTCACGGCAGGTTCTACACCTCCGATGTACTCGTGATTTCCAGTTATAGCGAAAACTCCGTATTTTGATTTTAGATTCAGTAAATGGTCGCCGAGGTTTCTGTCAAGAACAGGTTTAATATCTTCATCAATAACATCGCCTGCAAGGAGAATAACATCAGGATTTAGTGAATTAATCTTTGTTACGATATCATCGAACCATTTCCCGGATGACAAAGGACCGAGGTGAATATCCGATATGGCAACGATGTTTAAAGTTGAATTCTTTGAATTTTCTTTGGAAAGATTCAGTTCAATCTTGTTGATAACCGGCTCCCTTGCATTAAAATAACCGTAAACCAATAAACCTGATACTGTTAGTACTGAAACAATAAGAACTGCAAACTTAGATTTCTCATAATTGAAATTTATGAAGGCAGGAAAAATTGTAATAAAATGATTTATAGCTCTGAATATATCTATTGTTAATGATATAAGGAAAAAATAAAGAATTGCAGCCAGCCAGAATGAACCGATAAGAAGAAAAACATCGCTGATGCCGTTATAATTATATGCCTGAAGGAATCTTGCCGCAATGTATGACAGAGCAAGGAAAATAAATACGACTATGTAATACGGTTTAATCCACTGGTAACCGCTTAATGCCTGAAGTCCGTGGTAAAATACGTAAAAGTTTCCGATACCGTATATAGTAAGAACAGTCGAAATAAATATAATAAAATCTGATGTTTTCATGGAAATAATAACGTTAAAAATGAATGATACGTTCACATATTCTTAACGTTATAATTATAGAAAACTAATTGAACACGGATTTTCACAGATTTTACGGATTATCGCTGATTTTTTCAAAGTAGTTGCTTTTATATAATTGCTAAGAGATTAATCGGGAGAGTTATTTTATCAAAACGGAAGAATAATTAAATTGATATAAATTCTGATATTGATTATATTTGTAGTTCTAACTATCAGCGGAAGTGGTGGAACTGGTAGACACACCATCTTGAGGGGGTGGCGCCGCGTAGGCGTGGGGGTTCAAGTCCCCCTTTCCGCACAATACTGAAATAAACAGTTGAATTTACAGAAAAAGAGGAAAATAGTCCTCTTTTTCTTTTATAACCAACTAACGAGTTGATGGGAGAGAATGTCCGGAACAGCTTAAATGAACCTGATAATACCTTAAATCACTTGATTTTTAGAGTAATTAATGATAAATTTGTTGTTTAATATTTTAATAAATTTTAACTTTAAATGGATAACGCTAAGAGAAATTACGAAATCTATATTATAGTTGACGGAAACTTTGAAGATCCGACTGTAGAAGAGATTATTTCCAAATACGAGAAACTGCTCGTTAAAAACGGTACCGAAATTATTAACATTGACAGAATGGGCAGAAAGAGACTTGCCTACCCGATTAAGAAAAAGGTTAATGGAAACTACATATGTTTTGAGGTGTTAGCACCAGCTGACGTAGTCGGCAAACTTGAAAAGACATTCAGAATTGACGAGAATATTTTAAGGCATCTCGCAGTTTTAATGACCAAAAAAGAGTTAAAAGAAAAGAACGAATATTTCGTAAAGAAAGCTGCTACATTAGCCGCATTTGAAGCACAGAAGGCAGCTGAAGAAAAAGCATCAAAGGAAAAAGAAGCAGAGGTGATTGCTGAAACCCCTGTACAGGGTGAAGTAACCGCATAGGAATAAGAGATTATTAATTAAACATTTATCCGGAGGTACATTATGGCTGAATTTAAGATGCCCGAATTAAACAGTGTAGTAATTGCTGGTAACCTTACAAAGGACCCAATTTTTAGACAGACAACCAATGGAACACCGGTTGTGAATTTTTCGATTGCAAGCAACAGAAGATTCAGAGACAAGAACGAGGATTGGAAAGAAGATGTATGCTACGTTGGAATAGTTGCATGGAACAGACTTGCTGAAAGTTGCAGAGATAAACTGAAAAAAGGAAATGCAGTCTTAGTTGATGGAGAGTTACAGAGTAGGACTTTCAAGACAGAAGACGGTTCAAACAGGACAATTGTAGAAATTAAAGCAAGAAGAATTCAATTCCTTAATAAACGAGGCTCCAATGAAGGAGAAAGAGATGAACCTTCAACGTTTACCGATGAAAGTTTCGATTCACTGCTTTCACCTGAAGATTCAGATTTAATAAAATAATTAATTAAACTTTAAAAATAAAATAACCCGGGCGGTACAAGCCGCCCGTTTATAATAAAATATCATGAAAGTATTATTAAAAAAGGATTTCGATTTAATCGGAACAGCCGGTGAAGTAAAAGAAGTTAAAAACGGCTATGCAAGAAATTATTTAATTCCGAAAGGAATCGCAACTCTGGCTACACCTTCGAGCTTAAAATCATTTGAGGAAGACAGAAGGCAGCAGGGAAGAAAGATTCTCAGGGAAACAAACGATGCAAAGATAATTGCCTCAAGGATTGAAACTGATTCTGTTACGATTAAGGTAAAGATTGCAGAGGAAGGTAAAATTTACGGGTCTGTATCACCTGCCATGGTGCATGATGCTCTTTCGGTAAAAGGTTACAATTTAGAAAAGAGAAAAATAGTTATGCCCGAGCATATTAAATCACTCGGTGATTATACAGTTGATATCAAGCTGTACACTGACGTTATTGCAAAGCTGAAGGTATCTGTTATAAGCGATGAACCTGCTCCGGAAAAGATAAAAGAAGAGATAACAGAAGAGATAAAAGAAGAAACAAAAGAAGAGACAAAAGAAGAACACCCAGCTTAACGAAAAGATTTTCAAGAAATTATAAATTATCCATTTCTCAAAAGGGAATGGATTTTTTATTTTACCTTGAAAAACCAGCACAATAATTGTATTTTTAATTTTCCCATGTATAATTAATTATAAAAGGACACAAACTTTTGATAGAAGAAAAAACACAATCAGAGCATTCGAAACCGGACGTTGTAACAGTTGAAGACGTCACAGTAAGGTTTGCGGGTGATTCAGGAGACGGAATGCAATTAACAGGAGCACAGTTTTCCGATACAATTGCATCATACGGTAATGATTTAGGAACATTTCCCGATTATCCGGCAGAAATCCGTGCACCAGCCGGCAGCCTTTATGGGGTAAGCGGTTACACAATCCATTTTTCAAGTCATGATATTTACACACCGGGAGACCAGATAGACGTTTTGGTTGCTATGAATCCCGCTGCTCTTAAAGTTAATATGAGAGACTTAAAAAAGAATGGTGTTATTATCGTTAATACTGATACTTTTGACAGGAAGAATTTAGAGCTTGCAAGCTACAAAGAAAATCCGCTTGAAGACGGCTCACTTTCGGGATACAATGTTTATAAGATACCGATAACAAAATCGACATTAGAGACTCTTAAAGAATTAAATTTACCTTTAAAAATCGCATCAAAGTGCAAGAACTTCTTTGCACTTGGTGTTATTTACTGGCTTTACAATAAATCACCTGAATTAACCTTGAACTGGATTGGCGATAAATTTAAAAAGAATCCGGAATTAGTTGAAGCAAACACAAGAGTTCTTAAAGCAGGTTTGTATTTTGGTGAAACAACTGAAATATTTAATACAAGATATGAAGTAAAACCTGCACAGCTCAAAAAAGGTACTTACAGAAATCTAAACGGTAATGAAGCTGTAGCTTTGGGTTTGGTCGCTGCTGCAAAGAGGGCAGGATTAGAACTATTTCTCGGAAGTTATCCTATAACACCTGCTTCTGAAATTCTGCAGCACTTATCAGGTATGAGACAGTTTGGTGTTAAAACATTTCAGGCAGAAGATGAAATAGCCGGTATTGCAACAGCAATCGGAGCTTCATTTGCAGGACAGCTTGGTGTAACTTCAACAAGCGGACCGGGAATGGCGCTGAAGACTGAGGCAATTGGTCTCGCCGTAATGGCAGAGCTTCCTTTGGTAATAGTCAATGTTCAAAGAGGCGGACCTTCAACAGGGCTGCCGACTAAAACTGAACAGGCAGACCTGCTTCAGGCAATGTTTGCGAGAAACGGAGAATGTCCTGTAGCGGTCGTTGCTGCTGCATCTCCATCAGATTGCTTTACAATGGCTGTTGAAGCCGCCAGACTTGCGATAAAATATATGACTCCTGTAATACTTTTAACAGACGGATATATCGGTAACGGTTCTGAACCCTGGAGAGTAACTACAATTGAAGAGCTGCCGGAATTCACGGCAAAATTCAGAACAGACCCGCAGGATTTTCATCCATATTTAAGAGATGAAAACTTAGCAAGACCATGGGTAAAACCGGGAACTCCGGGAATGGAACACAGGATAGGCGGTCTTGAAAAACAGCATATTTACGGAAATATAAGTTACGACCCCGACAATCATGAATTCATGATAAAGACAAGAGAACAGAAGATTAAGAATATTGAGAACGACATTCCTGAACTCGAAATCATTGGAGATAAGGATGCTGAATTGCTTGTGATGTCGTGGGGAAGCACATTCGGAGCCGTTGCATCGGCAGTTGAAAATCAGGTTGCAAAGGGTAACAAAGTTGCGTTTGCACATTTTAGGTATTTAAACCCGATGCCGAAGAATACTGAGGCTGTTATAAAGAGCTACAAAAAGATACTTGTTCCGGAAGTAAATATGGGACAGCTTTCAAAATTACTGAGAATGAATTACGTAATTGAACCGATACAGTATAATAAAGTTAAGGGAACACCATTCAAAGCTTTTGAAATCGAACAGAAGATTGAAGAAATTTTAAAAGGAAGTGTGAGGTAAAAAATGAGCGAAAAAGCAGAAACAAAATACACAGCTAAAGATTTCTCTTCGGGTATTGATGTCCGTTGGTGTCCGGGATGCGGAGATTTCTCAATACTTGCACAGGTTCAGAGGTCTTTTCCTCAGCTTGTTGGTGTTGAAAAAGAAAAGATAGTATTTATCTCAGGAATTGGCTGTTCAAGCCGTTTTCCTTATTATATGAATACTTATGGTTTTCACACAATTCACGGCAGAGCAGCAGCAATTGCTTCCGGAGTTAAAACAGCACGTCCTGAACTTTCCGTTTGGATGGCAACAGGCGACGGCGACTGTCTTTCAATTGGCGGTAATCACTTCATTCATTTACTGAGAAGGAATATTGATATCAATGTTTTACTGTTTAATAATAGAATTTACGGATTAACAAAAGGACAGAATTCACCAACATCAGAGCACGGCAAAGTTACAAAATCCACACCTATGGGTAACGTTGAATATCCTGTTAACCCTATTGCAATGGCAAACGGTGTAGAGGGTACATTTATTGCAAGAGCTATGGATGTTGACGCAAAACATCTGCAGATGCTTATTCAGAGAGCACATTTACACAAAGGGACTTCATTCATAGAAATACTTCAGAACTGTGTTATATTTAATGACGGTGCTTTTGATAATTTCACATTAAAAGAACACAGGGAAGACAGGGTTGTTTACCTTGAACATGATAAACCAATGGTATTCGGTAAACAGAAGGATAAGGCGATTAAGCTCGATGGTTTTACACCCGTGCTTATTGACCTGAATGACGGTAAACACAGCATTAATGACGCTCTCATTTATAATGAAAAGTCAAAAGAGCTTGCATACATAATAAGTCAGTTCTCCGATAATCCTGCAATGCCGCTGCCGGTAGGCGTATTTCTCGATATTAATTATACGACATTTGAAGATGACATGACAGCACAGATAGCAGAAGCCAGGAAGAAATTCGGAGAGGGTGATATTAATACACTTCTCAAAGGGAAATCTTACTGGGAAATTAACTAAGTTTAAGATTTAACCAAACAATAAAGGGGCTGTTAGAAATGACAGCCCCTTTTTGTTTATACAACCGGCATTAGTTTACTTTCACCTGAATAATTCATAACTAAAACTTAAAATAAACGTCAGGATAGGGAATATACAAAAGCTGTTCTGTGAATAAACAGAACAGCTTTATAAGGTCAACTCGATTTCCGTTATTTCACCAAAACCATACGCTTCACATCAGTAAATTTTCCTGCTTCTATTCTATAGAAATAAACTCCGCTTGCAAAATTAGAGCCGTTAAATTCTACAGTATATTTTCCCGCTTGTTTCACTTCGTTGACGAGT
>JBAYUG010000121.1:0-6772 GCA_041675325.1 Kapaibacterium sp. (SeqCode) | reverse complement strand
TAACGGAAATATCTGAATTTGCTGTCATTTCATACGTATTAACACCGTGTATTTTTGTGTCAGAATACTGAATTGCAGCAGACTGATAAATATCAAGTGCTTTGCCCTGTGGGACTCCTTCAACGATATCAAGTAAAACAACATCGTTTGCCAAAGCACGGTCAACGATAATTTGAGCGGCTGTTGCACCAACATTACCCGCACCAACAATTGTAATTTTCATTTTTAAATGTTTTTTAATTAATAAAAATATTTTATAATATTTACTTCTTAATCATTATCTTTAGTTTAACAGTTGTACCGCCTTCACCCGGGCAGCATTCATAACCGTCAGTAAGGGATTTCATGATGAATATTCCCCTGCCGTGATCTTTATACAGGTTGCTGTTTTGCGTAGGGTCGGGTATATCGCTTGTATCATACCCGCTTCCTTCGTCTTTTATTATTAGTTCAATCGAATTTTCGTCTTCAAAGATATCAACATATACTCTTTTTTCCGCTGACTCTTTATTTCCGTGAACTATAGCATTCATCAGTGCTTCGGAAGCCGCAATATGAAAGTTAACAAACCTTTCTGGGTCTATTTTGTAGAACTCATTAAGCGTAAATAGCAGATTCTCAAGTTTGTTAATCTCGCTGCGTTTGCTTTGCAATATAAGACTTCCTTTATGCAATTTCAGTTACTATATATTCCACATTATTTTTAAAACAAGATTCTCTGACGTAAGTATATCAGGATTATCGCTTACTTCAACCCTGTCCAGCCCGCCAAGTAAAAAAATACTTGAATTATTCTTTAAATTCACTATAATTCCTGCAAAAGGTCCGTATGTACTTTGTGTCCTTTTTAAAATTTTATCTGTTCTTTCATACGTATAAAAACGCCTGATATAATGTCTGTATCCAACGTAAAACTTTATAAATCCCTGCGTCTCATAGTTTATGCTCGTTCCCAGTGTTCTCTCATCATAATAAGCAAGCGGTTTAACGGAAAAATTATCTTCATTAAACTGCCCTTGTTCATACAGCTTAAGTTCTCCGAACAAACCGACAAATATTTTCTTTGTAATGTTTATCTCAGTCGAATCAAGCAGATAAAGCTGCCTGTATGAAAAACTCTGTACCTGAGATACTATATCTTCGTACTTGTAAACTGTGTAATTTGAAAGTACCTGAAAAAAGTTCTTTGTTGTTATTCCTTCTACAGGTTTGAATATACTGTACGAACCCAGCTTATAAACCCTGTTAGAGTTATTATTCGAACTTTTCTCTTTGAAAATATAATTTAAAATCGAAGAATTGTATTCAAAAGAGGTTTCAACTAAAAAATTCTTAAAATTGTAATACCTGTGCGTTATCATACCGTTTAGCAGAAGCTCATCCCTGTCGTCGTAATTAATATCACTGTTGGTATCGTATCTTAGCAAAGATGATGCCCCCTGAACCCTTACTGTATGCGTGTTTGTAAGATTATACATTACCTCCATATAAGCCGTTGCAGTTTTACTGTTATTGTTCTTGTCCTTCTCAATTTTCTCAATTTCGGTCCTCTGAACCAGCGGCAAATAATCCGTGTTCAGTGGAGTATGGTCTTCTGTCCTTTCAGTATATGATACGTTCAGCCTTGTACTCAATGACTTCAATCTGTATTCCGCCTCAAGTCCTGCACGTAATGAATTTTCTTTTATGTTATTATCATATACACTCTCCGTCAGTATTCCTGAACTAGTTGGTTTATACTTATACTGGTTTTTAATATCCTTTAAAAAGAACATCCCGTGTAATTTGATATTGAAATTCCTGTTGAACCTGTAGTCAAGGTCATCGCTGAGTAGAACGTAATCTTCAAGCCTCGACTGAATATTATTAATTACTCCATAATTATCCGTTATACTCTTTGTCGCAGGCGTGTAAAAATCTGTTCGGACAGTAAATGCTCTTAACGTGCCGCTGTTCCTTGCATTTTCTGAAAAGATTTTGTCAACTGTTGTGTTCAAATCATAGTTGTAGTTTGTGCGCTCGGAAAATTTATCAAGCGACATGTAAAAACTGCCCGAAGAAATAAAATCGGATATGTTTAGATTTCTCACGCTCGATTCAAGAATCCCTGAAAAGCCTGTATTGTAAACACCTATTTGCTTCTCGTCCTTAATACCAAGTTTTGTATTTAAGTAAAATTTCTCATTCGGCAAATAATCTAAGCTTGTAAAATAAAAGTTCGAGTATCCGTTCGATAAATCAAGCTGCTGGTTTGAATACACAAGCCTGCTCGTTGCTCCCGCTCCGGCATATAAATATTTTGCAAAGTTGTAACTTGACCTTATATCAAGATTGTTGTTATCGTTGGAAAAGTTTTCCGTAAACTTTGTTACCGATGATGTGTAAACGTTTCTTACCGAAAACATCACACTCTTAATCCTTTTATTTACCGACAATGTTGCAAAATAGTTTGCTGCATTCATATCATTGTTGAAATCTGTAGCAAAGAAGTTGCTTGAATCTCTGACTGAAAAAAGAGCTTGTGACTTTAAATGAGGACATACGAAAAAAGTAAAAAGAAAGATATTAATCAAATATTTCGTCATACGAAAATTCTTTCTTTGATCCGGCTTCGTTCATATCCCGGAAAATATTTTCTAATGACTTAAAATCGTTGTTCGACTTAAGCTCTTCTTTGGAAGAATTGATTTTTATCTTCCCGCTCTCTATTATTATTACCCTGTCGCTTACCTTCTCCATTATATCAAGCAGATGCGAGCAGTAAAATATTGTCTTGCCTCTTTGAGCAAGTTTTGAGATTACATCCTGAAATGTTATAATCGAATAAGCGTCAAGTCCATTAAGCGGCTCGTCAAGCAGTATTATATCAGGATTATGCAGCAAAGCTGATACAATAAGAACTTTTTGTTTGTTGCCCTTTGAAAGTTTGCCGATTGCAGTGTTAAGGTAATCCTTAAAATCAAACAACTCGCCAAAATACTCGACTCTTTTTAAGAATTTATTTTCTTCTATTTCCCTTACGTCCTTTAAAAAATCAAAATATTCAGTTACTCTCAAGGAATTGAATAATTCAGGAGTTTCAGGAACGTAACCTGTTATGGATTTAATCTTCAAAGCATCCTCAGGAAGCCTATAATCATTCACTATGACCTCTCCCTCATCAAAAGGAATTACACCGCTCAGTATCTTTAGTGTCGTGGTTTTACCCGCACCATTAACACCAATGTACCCCGTTATTTCTGAAGGGTTAATATCGAATGATACTCCGTTCAGAGCTTCTATCCCGCCGTCGTAGCTTTTCTTAAGGTTTGTAATTTTTATCATAAGTCTTAAAAAGCAAAATAGAATTTTTTCATTTAAAATGAAGTTCCTTTATTAATATTATTGATTAAAGTAATTGTTGTATTTCAAATGTCTGTTCTTGATATAATAAAATTCTTTCTGAAAAATCAGCGATAATCCGCATTATCCATGAAAATCTGTCTGCCTTCTCTTTGGATAGATCTGTTTCTTTATAAAATTAATACTCTTCTGAAAAATCAGCAATAATCCGCTTAATCCGTGAAAATCTGCGTTCTATTATCTTGAATAGAATAAAAGTTATATCACAATTGGATTTAATAAAACTATTAAAAACACTATCTTTATAATTAGTTAAATCAATTTGTATTTCAACCGCCCCCGTAGGCTAATGGATAAACCCTCTGACTACGGATCAGATATTAGAGGTTCGAATCCTCTCGGGGGTACTAACATTCTCACTACACCCATATTTACTCAAATTCAAACTTTAAAAGATAGCTTATAACGGTAGCTATTTCCATATATATAATACTATATCGAAAGTGCGCACAAAGTGCGCATAAAGTGCGCATAAGGTGCGCATAATTATTATCTAAATGTTCATTTTCAATTGAAAGTAGTAAATAACGGTACGGTCTTTATAATTTCTACGTTCTCTTTGTCGCAGATTCGCCGCGGAGTTCGTCTCAAAACACCCCCCGCTGTCCTCCCCGCGTGTTTTTGGCGGGGATCTAACCCCGTTTTCAATGTTTTATATTTGCTTTTGTTACAAAATTTAAGTTTTGAGACAAACTCCGCGGAGAACGTCCTTTACCTTCTTTGCGAACCTTGCGGTAAAATCTTTTATACCCGATAATAATTCATATAATTCTCTGTGTGCTCGGTGATTATTCTCGGTGCACTCTGTGGTGAAAGTTTTTCTTTGTTTGAAGCTCCTGCTGCGTCGGGTTCTTATTATCTAACTATTTTTACTTTAAGTTTATTATTGAAACTTAATCAGAATATGGGTAATTTATTTAATTATACTCAAAATTACGGAGAAGTGGCTGAGTGGTTGAAAGCGGCGGTCTCGAAAACCGTTATAGGGGCAACTCTATCGAGAGTTCGAATCTCTCCTTCTCCTCTGTACTAATGCATTAAAGGTTTTTACTTCTAAGTAAGAACCTTTTTTATTTCTTTCTAAAAGCAGCAGCTTCGAAAACCGTAAAACAAACAACTCTAATTAGCTTTTCTTTTATCATTTTGGTTAAAATATCATTATCCAATTATTATTGATATTACATAAATTTATTATTAGATTCTATTAAGTTAAATCAAAAAAGGGAGGTAATATGTTTAAACATGTAAAACGTTCCATTTTTTTTGCTTTCATTCTTACAGCTGCAATTATTTCGTTCAACGGCAGCTTCAACACCGAATCGATTTACAACTCTACTGTTCCTAATCCAAATCTTTTAGATACAATAACTATCCTGGCTAATCCTGGTCCATCTAACAATGGCGGCTCGCCAAACTGGGCTGCGTTTTTCGACCTTATTGCAGGTTCGAGAGATATTAGTGTTACTCAAATGAGCACAGGAAGCACTGCGGCTGCCTCGGCAAGTTACAGCGTCGAAGTTTTTATCCGCTCGGGAACAGCTCTGGGAGGTCCTGTGGGTTCTGGCTCGGGCAGTTCTTCTGATGGATGGACATCACTCGGTATTGTACCTGTCACTCAAGGTCCTGTGGGAAGCGGAATTTCTCTGGTTTTTACACTTCCTACAATATCAGTTCCAGCCTTTGATACTGTCGGAGTCGCAATAAAATTTATTGGTGTTGGTCCTCGGTATTTCGGTACAGGATCACCGCCATACAGCACTTATGCAGATACAAATCTCGCTTTAGTAACAGGTGATGGCCGCTCCATACCATTTACTCCAACCGGAAGCTGGTTTGGATCGCGTGCACTTACAGGCGAAATTCGTTATGTGATAAATCCTGTGTCTGTAATAGGAAATATCGGTAATGAAATTCCTAAGGATTTTAAGCTTTCACAAAACTATCCGAATCCTTTTAATCCTGTTACAAAAATTCAATATTCAATGCCTGAAAATTCATATACAACTTTAATGGTATATGATTACTTGGGAAGGGAGATTCAAACACTATTCAGCGGGAATAGAGCAGCAGGTACTTATGAAGTTACATTCAATGGAAGTGCTCTGTCGAGCGGAGTATATTATTACAAACTCACCACTGATAAGTTTACAGAAACAAAGAAAATGATATTATCGAAATAAAAATTGATTGGAGGGATTTTTTAAAGCCGGAGGGTTTACCTCCGGCTTTTTTATTATTTTGTAAGAACCTGATTATTTTATTTATTCTTCCTAATTCATCAGTGTGTTTTCAAAGTCATAATCCATCTTAAAGTATCTTATTGCTTTAAAAACAGACTTGGCTATCTCTGTCTGCCCTTTCTCTGATTTAAGGTACTCTTCGTCTGATTTGTTTGAAAGGTATCCGCATTCAACGAGTACAGAAGGCATGGACGCACTCAGCAGTACCCAGAAACCTGCCTGAAAGACTCCCCTGCTCGGCAGTTTGCATCCTTTAATCATTTCTGTTTCTATAATATTTGCAAATCTGTTACTGTATCTCAGGTACGTTTGCAGGTATATGGACGCAAGTATTTTTCTCTGCTCAATATAAGCAGAATCAGGCTTCTCGGCTTTTGCAATAAAAACATTTTCATCGTACGTGATATCCTTAGCTTCATCTACTCTTGCAAGATCAAGTACATAAATTTCGAATCCGCTCTTGTCATTTTCTTCGTTCTTCTTAGCGTTGCAGTGTATGCTTACAAATAAATTGCCTCCTTCAGTATTCGCTATGCTGCCCCGCGTTTTTAGTTCAATAAAATCATCGCTGTCCCTTGTCATTACTACTTTTATATCAGTGTATTCCTTGCTTAAATAATCCCTTATCTTCTGCGTTATCGGTAAGACAATGTTTCTTTCGTAAACACCGGTAGTTCCCGTCGTACCCGGATCTTTCCCCCCATGTCCCGCATCAAGTATAACAGTAAATATCTTTTTATCACTCTTATCCTGCGATACAGTCTTGTCAGATAATAAAAATACTACAGTTATAATAAGAGCAATAACAGAAGCAAGTATGTAATAATATTTCTTCATACAGTAATTTAAATAAATCTGTTCAAATATTCATCCTAAATAAAAAAGTCCGAAACACTAACCCTGTTTGTCATTCCCGAATGTATTTATCGGGAATCCATTACGTTTTCAATGTTTCTTTTATAATGAAAACCTTCTATACTCTGGATAACATAAACATGGTTCATGATAAATAAGGACATATGTCCTATCAAATTTGTTAAAAAGACAAAGGAGATAGGCAAATGAAAGAAAGAGACAGAAAAGTCTTAGAAAGAAATAAGACAAAGACATTTGAGGGAGAGTTCATTTAC
>JBAYUG010000120.1:0-6896 GCA_041675325.1 Kapaibacterium sp. (SeqCode) | reverse complement strand
TTATTTTTAAAATTAATTTTTCTAACTTCTTTCATGGTAAGCCTCCTTGAATTTGCTTAAAAAATAAATTTACTAATTTATTTTGAGGCTTGCCACCTTTTTAAACATAAGGTCTGTGGTAAATGCTCTATTGGTGTTTTCGTGTTTTAGTGGTAAAAAATCTCTTGGTAATTATTAAAAATCGTCGAGGTTCTCGATGTAATAAACAAGATTGATCCCGAACAGCAACGAGCCCGCCGTGTTAGTACCGAAGCCGTTTGACGGGATATTCCATTTGAAAAGAGGCGTTATCCTTAAGTATGTTTTGGGATAGTAAGTGTAAGAAGCTGTGAAGTTTACAGTACTTTCGTTTGTGTTATCCACCTTTGCATCATTTATCGAGTAGCTGTTCTGAACGAATCCTGCTACAGAAAGCGATACTGAATTATAGAAGTTTATAAAATAGTTTGCCGATATCGCCGCATTGAATCTGTCCCCCTGCTTCCTGTCGTACGGCTGTATATCCTGATTGTAGTATTTAGTGAAAGTCTTTGGGAAACTATGCTGCCAGCTCAAGTCCGTACCGAGCTGGATTTTATCCTTCATGATTGTTTTTATAAAAGAAAGTCCGAGCGATGTTGTATAAAATCCTTTCCCTGTAATATCAACCTCGCTGTTTGCATTCTCATCAGATTTCCCGGACGGCAAAGTCATTCCGAATGTGATTGCAAAATAAGGAGTGACGTGGTCAGTTTTTATCTTTCCCTTTTCTTTGTACAAAGCGTATTCATGAAAAATCTCATACCTTCCGCTCAGCACTATATCCCCTATTCCATTACCGTTCGAAGGCAGTCCCGGGAGGTCGTTTGCATTAAAGATGTACGGAACAAGAAGCCCCGCCTGAAGATGCTTGTTAAACCTGTACGCTGCTGAAAGAGAAGGCGTCATCTGATAATACGACTGCGATATTTTCCTCCACTGATTATCCGAATCCCACACGCCCATGAAATTATCGTACTTATACCCCATGCTGAAGAGTGCACGCTTATTCAGAGAAAGTACCGCTAAATCATAAACACCACCACCGCAGCAGACCTGTGAATACGACACTTCAGAACCAATCAGCAATATTAATATGATTAACAGCTTCTTCACCTGACATCAAAAACTAAATACATTAAAGGAGGTGAGACAATTTGATTGTTTACAACTATTGAATCATAAACAAACCACTGACCCGGCATCGTAAAATTCACCTTTCCCTCATACTTACCGTAAGACGTAAATACAGGATTCACATTACTGCTGGAACCGTGGCCGTGAGAGGGCATCCAGGGTCTTATGTACATTTTCACATTGCTGACTTCAGAATAGCTTGTCTGGTCTGCAGTCTGATGAAGAATAACTTTTAAGTCATTGAGTCCTACCACAGGATCTTTAGGAGTTATAAGTGTCATATAGTAAAGCATGCTTGTCACATCATCATACCAGATACGCATCTGATTCCCTACTCCCTGAACGACATCAAACTGTCTTCTCTTTATTGTAAACTGATTGTTGTAATTGTAGTCAGCAAACCAGAAAGAAGTTGTATCTGAAAGCATTGAATAGCAGACGTAGCCTGTAAACATTCCTTTTGAATTATCGTAGTAAAACTCGCTCTGCACGGGAGTTGAGTGACCGGGACCTGCAGTATGAAACATTACAGGTGTATATTTAAAGAAGCCTGTTTTATTTTCTACATTATCGACATAAACCTTAAACCCTATTTCATTGTAACCTACAAACAGAATGTTTGAATTTTCGTTGTACATCTCAATTCTTATGTTTGCGGAGTCTATCGTTAAAACTTTAATATAGCTGCTCGTCTCTACAGGCGGGGCGACTGTATTTTCACTGCCGCAGGATGATACAACAACAGCAATGAATACTAACATTAATAATTTATACATCAATTAAAATAATTTTGTGAATATAGTTAAGATATAAATAATTAGAAATTGAAAACTGTCCCGAGTAAAACAAAAAGCCGGAATACGCCGGCTTTTATTTTGAATAATAAATATAGTTGTTCAGGTATTAATGACCGCTGTCGCCTTTGGCTTTATACCTTTCGCCTGTTTCTTTTACAAGATTTTTATACCAGTCCTCGCTGTAGCCGGGATGCGTAACCTTCGGCACCCTGCTGCCTTCTACCGGAAACTTGACGTTGCCGTCAGAGTACTTCGTGAAAAGAAAACCGTAAAGCTGTTTCCAGCGGTTGAACGTTGTCTTTCCTGCCGTCAGCGAATACTCAGTAAGATAATCTTTTGCCTTTTGCGGGTCCTGATTGTAAAGCTCAAGTGCTTCTCTGTCAACTGCATCCGTATTATTTACGAAACCCATTTCAAGTTCTCTCTGTACGGGTTGAATATCCTGTATCATATCTTTATAGCGTGTGTAAGCAAAATTCGAAACCTGATTAAAAATCCAGAATGCAGATGAATCTGAAAACACCATCATATCGCCGTTGCCGACTGCAAAGTTAGGCGGTACTTCTTTAATGCTTGTGTAGAAAGGTGAATAGACAGTTGTGTAGTTATCATCGACGCCGAACCAGATAATTCCTCCTACTGCATCGGGAAGGTTTGAGCGTGACTGCGTTACGAACGAGAAACCCGTCTGCTGAGTTGATATTGCTCTTTCATTAAAATAATCTTTACCATCAACCTTGAAAGTCATAGGTCTCCAGCGTACAGGACATGTATATGGTCCCGCACCCCAGTCTTTTGTCATATCGAGCGGTGTACCCTCATAGTGGTCACGCATAACGTTCATAACATCATAGACAGAAATCTTCTTATCGGGTTTTATCCAGAGCGGCATTTTATTCTTCAGGTTTTCACCTTTTGCATAATCAACATACTTGCCCATACCTGATGCAACCTTATTAAACAAAGACCACACCCTTGCCTCGCAGAACCTTGCGCCTC
Source organism: Kapaibacterium sp. (SeqCode) (assembly GCA_041675325.1). GTDB lineage: Bacteria > Bacteroidota > Ignavibacteria > Tepidaquicellales > Tepidaquicellaceae > CAIKZJ01. Next base: position 3,945 of record JBAYUG010000120.1, on the reverse strand, counting down.
CAAAATCAAGAGGAGCGTATGCATCGCAGAATGAAAACTCAGCATCGGTACCTTTGAAATATCCCTTGCTCTTTGCGAAAGAAATCACATCCTTTGAGTAGTAACAGTTCATCGTATCGTTCATCGGGAAATTTGTAATCCTCGATTGGTTCGCATGACCGCTAACGTAACCGTCGGGAATCCTTTGTGCGACCCAGACAGCGCCCTTATTGCCGACGCCCTTGCCAATCATTTCCATAATCCAGACTTCATTCGGGTCGGAGATTGAGAATGATTCACCGGAGCTGCAGTAACCGTAATCTTCAACAAGCTGTGTCATAACTTTAATCGCTTCACGTGAAGTCTTTGCACGCTGAAGAGCAAGATACATCATTGAACCGTAGTCCATCTTACCCGTAGTATCAACAAGCTCTTCCCTACCGCCGTAAGTGGTTTCGCCGATAGCGAGCTGGTGCTCATTCATATTTCCTACAACGTTGTAAGTATGCAGCACCTGCGGAATCTGTCCGAGGTATCTGTGCGAATCCCATTCATAGACGTCGAGCATGGCACCCGGCTGATGGTCAGCGGCAGGCCAGAAATAAAGCTCGCCGTAAAGACTGTGCGAATCGGCTGTATAAGTAATAAAAGTAGAGCCGTCCGTAGAAGCACCGCTTGTAACGAGAAAGTTAGTGCAGGCATACACGCTTCCGTTTAAGACTGTAAGAATCAGAAACAGTACGGAGATAATCAAAGAATATTTTTTCATGTAATAAAAGATTAAATAGAAGTTAATATTGCATTCAAAATAACAAATCTAAAGTATAAAAACAGCATAACTGCCGTGCGCAAATCGATTTTCAAAGTACCATACTTGAAATAAAAATCAGGCTGAGACGAAGCAGAGAAGATGCATACTTCAAACTGTCTAAAGGCTGTACATGGCTGAAGTTTGGCTATAAATGGCTGCTTCATGGCTGCTTCATGGCTACTTTATGGCTGTAAATGGCTGCTTCATGGCTGTAAATGGCTACACATGAAGTCAACTAATATATAAATAATATAGTTATGAAAATTGAAGTGTTACTATCAGAACCTATATCAGATATTTCCGCAAAGCAAGATGCATTCGTTACTCTATATAAAACAAAGACTCCACAGGAGTGAGGAGTCTTTGCGGAGTGTAATGAGCATTACTTATTACTTTATTAGAATCCTTTTCTTTATAGAAGTAAATTTTCTTCACCCTTATAAAGAGGCGCTTAATTTAAAATACGTATTCGGAAAATTTATGTTTCAGGGATATTTAAATATGAATTGCCCTTTCCCTAGCAAGTGTCAGAGTTTTCATTTTTGTTGTGACTATTAGTGAAAGGTATATATAAGTTTTTATTAACAATTCTTTTTCTTATATCCTTTTTCTTTTCTCTTTGCCGGTTTTTTTCTTTTGCTATCAACTTTTAACCATTAACTATGAACTAATACATGCCCTCCTACTATTAATCACAACATTTTTTGTAATTTGGACACGAAAATTCTCATTTTAGAAAAATTTTTTCACATGAAATATGTTTTCTTGCCTCATAAATCTCTATATTTTCAAAAACTTATAATTTATTAAAAAATTTTCATAAATATTTTCGGTGTCACAGTTTTGGTTTTTGTTGTGATTATTAATGAAGGGTGCATGTAATTATAATCCCTTATATTTTTTTCCTATACCCTATTCACTGTCTCCTGCTCTTACTGTTCTTACTGCTCTTACTGCTCTTGCTGCTCTTACTGCCCTTCCTGCTTTTACATGCCTTCCTACTATTAATCACAACCCATCCGTGAATTATGACATTTTTTTTCAGCGAAACAAAAAACTTTTTAACTTAAAATTAAAGCATTTTAAAATATATCTTTGTTTTTACAAATAAAAGATTTTTTTGCTCGGTGTTTTGTAAATGTCACAATTTTTATTTGCGTTGTGATTATTAGTAGAGGGAGGTACATAACAAATTCTTTATTTCATTATCCTTTGGCGTTTTGGTGCTTTGGTGGTTAAATATTTTTCATTTCCCGTCTCCTGTATTTTGTTACCTGTCACCTAAAAAAATGCTAACGAATTTGTCAAAAAGACTCCGTTCCTGATTAGGGTCTCCTTGCGCTCTCCTTGCACTCTAATTAGCCTTGTGAATTTCATCAATTTTCACTGACACGTCTGTCAAAAAAGAATGAGATTGGCACACTGATTAGAACTGAAAAATATGATTTTCAATGATAAAGAAAAAATGTTACTTGTTGTTAAGAGTAAAAATAATCTTTTACCACCAAATCACTAAGCCACCAAGAAATGATTAGATTTTTTGATAAGAATTATTGCTTTTATCCGTCATATGAAAATTACTACAATTACGGCAGACCCGGATAGCCGAGTGCTGAACGGGCTGAATAGCATGCCATAAACATTGCTGTGTTTACATTTGTGTATGAAGTCATGCCGTTTGAGAAATCCCATACGGGAATCATGCATATAACAGAGACACCTGTTAGCGGGTCGTAAAACATGGCGGAGATATAGCCATGAGTAGAGCCTGTATGTCCGTATCCGAGGTTGGGTATTAAAGCACAGCCGAGTGCATAGTTTGTTGAGCCGGGAGAGATATCTGTTTTCATTAGATTCAAGCTTGCGGAAGTCAGAACATTTACTCCTGTCATTAATGAACGTATGTAAATGTTCAGGTTGCTCATCGTACCATATCCATTTCCCTCTCCGACATTAGCGCTCATGTTGCAGTTTGTGAAAGTCTTAGTTCCGCCGTTCTGCAAGTATTCAGTGCCTGAAACAAAGGGCGAGGCCAGATACTGATCAAATGCGAGATAGGGCAATGTTACAGGAAGAGGAACGGGCGAAGAGAAGCCGAATAAATAATCATACAAATAATCTGAATAGACTTTTGCTGTGGCTTTACGAACTGTATAAACACGTGCAATTATTTCGCTCAGTATAGCAAAACCTGTATTGGAATAGCTGTGATTTGTGCCCGGAGGAAAAGAAGAAAGATTATTCACCCTCAGCTGGTTTGCAAATTCGCCTACCATAAACTGATGGTTTGGGTCGAGACTTTCGACGTAATCAACATAAGACATACCTCCTGTACCCGGAACAGAATCATTCGCCAGGTCATAAACACCGGCGCTGTGCTGAAGAAGCTGTTCGATTGTTATTTGATTTTTATAAGGAAAATCCCATGAGGGACTATCCGGCACGTAGGATAAAGCGCTTCCCGGAATCATATCAATAATATTGTCGTAAATACTCAGCCAGCCGTCTTCCTGCATGTTCAGTATAGCGGCGGCAGTCATATTTTTCGTATTGCTCGCAAAGCGAAAGTATGTGTTCTTTGTAATTGGCGTACTGCCTGCGGGTACGGATGAAACGAATATTTCTTCAGACGGAGTATTTATAAGAAGATTTAATGAATGAATGGTCTTGCCTGAAGATGTCTGCAGAGACTGGCGGATGCTGTCAACCACTCTGTACACCTTGTCGTAATTTGGATTGCTGGTATTAACAACAGTGCTTTCGCACGAGAATAAAAGTAATGATAAGAGAATTAATATTACATGGGGGAAAATTAACTTTTTCATATCCAATCAAGTTTGTTTATATAAATTAATGCAAATAATATAATTTTGAAATGGAAATGGTGGGAGATTGCACACCGCAAAAGATTTAATTATAAGAACAAGAACATTTAACCACAGAGGGCTCAGAGAACACAGAGAAAAGATTTAATTTATTGCTAAGAGCATTTTACCACCAAAACACAAAGAAGAGATTTTTCACCACTGAGTTCACGGCGTAGCCAATGGCTACAAACAAAGTTTTAGAAATATTATTTTTCATTAAAAAAGCTATGGAAGACTTTGTTAGTAAATTCAAAGACAGAATAATAGGTGTACAACAAGGTTTTGATC
>JBAYUG010000119.1:0-7036 GCA_041675325.1 Kapaibacterium sp. (SeqCode) | reverse complement strand
TGATACTTTCCCGGAAATTATAGAAAAGAATGAATACATAAAGAATGTTATTATGGGTGAAGAGATCAGCTTCAATATCACTCTCGATAAAGGAATTGAACATTTTAAAGAGGTCTATGAAAAGTTAAAAGATAATCAAGATAAAGTATTTCCCGGCGAAGTTGCTTTCAAGCTTTACGATACGTACGGTTTTCCTCTCGACCTTACTCAGGTAATTGCAAGAGAACACGGTTTCGAGGTTAATATAGATAAGTTTAATGAAGAGATGACCAAGCAGAAAGAACGTGCAAGGTCTGCAAGAAAAGATGATGTTATTATAGCTGATACAAAACTTTTTGAACTGGATGATAAGCTAAAAACTGCAAACCCTGTCTATAATCCTTATGAAATTAAAGATAAAGGCGTTAAGACTTCTTTGCTGCAGGCGAAAAGAATAGCAGGCTCTGATATTGAAGTTCTTGTTCTTAAAGAGAATCCTTTTTATTCTGAATCAGGTGGACAAATAAGTGATACTGGTAAGATTATTTTCAATGATGGATATGAACTCGATGTTATCGATAGTAAAAACAATCATTTTATATATGTCAAGAATTATGACCATAAGAACCTCTTAAATAAAAACGTAACAGCAGTTATTGACATTAAAAGACGTGAATCTATTCAGAGAAATCATTCAGCTACCCATCTTGTTCATGAAGCCCTCAGACAGGTTCTTGGTCCGCATGTCAAACAAATGGGTTCGTTAGTATCTGAAGAACATCTTAGGTTCGATTTCCCTCACTACCAGAAAGTCAGTACTGCTGAGATTCAGACTATTGAGGATTTAGTAAACTCGAAAATTTCTGATAAACTGCAAGTGCAGACACTTGATAACCTTCCTATTGATGATGCAAACAATATTCCCCGTGTTAAGAAATTCTTTGGAGAAAAATACGGCAGCAAAGTCAGAGTAGTTATTATGGATGAAGATTACAGTGTAGAATTCTGCGGTGGTACTCATGTCCGGAATACGAGTGATATTGGCTTATTCAAAATAGTAAAAGAAGAGAGTATTTCATCCGGTGTTAGGCGGATATTCGCAAGAACAGGCGAAGGTATAGTAAGACTTCTCGAAGATAGAATATCTGACATAGAAAAGATAATAAATGAATTACCGGAAAAGTATTCAGCTAATTTCTTGGTTGGAATGAATGTGTTTAAAGAAGGATATAAGAAGGCTGATTTCAGAGATGCTTCAATGATGAAATTGCTTCTTGCCCAGCAGGATACTAACATCAAATCACTTTACGAACTGCGGGAAAAGTTTCTTGAGGAAAAGAAGCTCCAGAATAAAAAGCTTATAAAGCAAAACATAGAAAGTCATATTAATTCACTTAAGTCTAAGATTGAGGCATCTGAAAAAACAAATGGCAGTGTTATACTTGCCGAAGTCGTTACTATTGAGTCAACTGATGAATTTAAAGAAATTGGTGATGAACTTCGAAAGATTCTCAAGGATGGAATAATACTCGTTGCTTCAGTCATAGAAGATAAGATATCACTTGTCTGTGCTGTCAGTGATAATCTAATAAAAGATAAAGGACTTTCTGCGGGTAAACTAATATCTGAAGTTGCTAAACAACTCGGTGGGGGGGGCGGTGGAAGACCTCAGCTTGCTACTGCAGGAGCTAAAGATGTTTCAAAACTGAATGAAGTGTTAAATTCATTTATATCTAATACCAAAAGTAAACTATAATCAGCTTAATCATGAATGTTATTATTCCAGTTGCAGGTGTTGGGACAAGATTGAGACCTCATACACTAACGATGCCAAAAGTATTGATGAATGTAGCAGGGCATCCAATGATTTACTATATTGTTGATGAGCTTATCCGGAAAAAGATTGCGGATAAAATTATCTTCATCATAGGATATAAAGGTGATGAAATTAAGAGTTACTTAAAACGGGCTTTTAAGTTTAAGTTCGATTTTGTAGAGCAAAAAGAAATGCTCGGTCTTGGTCATGCAGTGCTCTGTGCCAAAGAAAAGTTCGATCCTTTAAAAAATGAAGAGGCACTTATTATTCTTGGAGATACTTTGTTCGATGTTGATTTGAAAGATATTGTCAGAAGCAAGTTTTCTGCTATTGGTGTAAAGAAGGTTGATGACCCTAAAAGGTTTGGAGTGGTTGAAACAAACAGAAAAGGATTTATTACAAGGTTTGTTGAGAAACCTGCCTCACCTGAAGTTTCTCCTTCGAATGATGCAATTGTAGGAATTTATCTGATTAAGAATTCTAATTTACTTTTTAATTCTATTGATCACATTATCAAAAACAATATCACAACAAAAGGAGAATATCAGATAACTGATGCGATGGAAGTAATGATTAAACAAAATGAAAAGTTTGTACCCTATTATGTTGAAGGTTGGCTTGATTGCGGTAAACATGAAACAATACTCGAGACAAATCAGTACTTGCTGCAGAAGAATAACAAAAAGTATAGTTTCAAAAACTGCATGATTAATTACCCTGTCTTCATAGGAAAAGATGTAACACTGGATAACTGCATTATTGGTCCTTTCACAGCTATAAACGACGGATGCATTGCAAGAAATAGTATTATAAGTAATTCAATAATCGAGAATAATACACATATCGAAAATTCGATAATTAAGGATTCACTGATAGGAAAACACTCAAAAATAATTCAAAAGAGTAAAATACTAAGTTTAGGAGAGTATTCAGAAATATAGAATAAAAACGGGGCTTATGCCCCGTTTTTATATGTGTATCTCAAAAATTTAAATGTTAATCGCTTCACCGTAAGCAACTCCTGCAGCCTCAAGAATGGACTCGCTCAATGTCGGATGTGCATGTATAGTTTTAATTATTGACTCCCCTGTCCCCTCAAGTGATTTCAACATAACAAGTTCGCTTATCAGTTCAGTAGCTTCAGCACCAACTATATGACCGCCAAGCAATTCACCATATTCTTCATCAAATATAAGTTTGACCATTCCTGCTGTTTCACCTGCTGCTCTGGACTTACCGTTTGCTGAGAACGGAAACTTACCTATTTTAAGTTTGTATCCGGCTGCTTTTGCTTTTTCCTCTGTCATACCAACTGAAGCAACTTGCGGCTGGCAGTAAGTACATCCTGGAATATTATTATAATCTATATCACCTGCAGCATGCCCCTTAATCTTTTCAATGCAATTAATAGCTTCAGCTGATGCAACATGAGCTAACCATGGTTTCCCTTTTTCATTTATCAATGCAACATCACCAATTGCATAAATACCGTCCACGTTTGTCTTATAATTTGTATCAACCTTGATGGCATTTTTAAATAGCTCGACTCCAAGGTTTTCGAGTCCGAGGTTTTCAGTATTTCCCGTTATTCCAATTGCAAGAAGCACTGCATCAGATTCAAACGAATCGTTAGTCTTTCCGCTAATCTTAGTAATCACTTTGTTTCCTTTTACTTCAACACTTTCAGTCTTTGTCTCAGTGTGGATCTTCATTCCGCTTTTCTTAAATTCCCTTGCAACAACGTCAGATATTTCCTTATCCTCAACCGGTAGTATCTGAGGCAGCATCTCAATAACTGTTACATCAGTTCCAAAAGCATTATAAAAATATGCAAACTCCATTCCAATCGCACCGCTACCGACTATAGTCAGCTTTGCGGGCACTTCCTGTGTTAGCATTGCACCTGTAGAAGATAGAATCCTTTTTTCATCAAACTTTATTCCGGGTAGTGTCCTTGCACGTGCCCCTGTCGCAACAATAGTATGCTTGGATTTTATTATTTCAATTTCCTTACCGTCCTTATCCTTTACAGAAATAGTTTTGTCTTTTTTAAAAGAACCGGTTCCATTTATTATCGTAATCTTATTCTTCTTCATTAAAAACTGAACACCTTTCTCCGAGGCTTCAGCAACTTTTCTTGATCGCTGTATTATCTTCGGAAAATCAAAACCTGATCCGTCCACTTTCAGTCCATAATCACCAAGATGTTTAAGTTTATTCATTATTTCTGCACTCTTTAAAAGAGCCTTTGTAGGAATACAGCCCCAATTCAGACATACTCCGCCTAATTTATCTCTTTCGACGATAGCCGTTTTAAAACCAAGCTGTGCTGCTCTAATTGCTGCTGTGTATCCTCCCGGACCACTTCCGATAACTGTTACATCAAATTCCTGCATAATCTAAATATAATTTTGAATTATTAATAAATTTTCAATTGTATAAAATAGTGATATTAAGAGCGTATATAAATACAAATATCATCAAAATATCTTTTTGTAAGTATGGCAGTAAGGTTGTTTACCGGTTACGTCGTAATAATCCTGGTGATAATCTTCAGCTTTCCAGAATTTATTAGCTTGAGTTACTTCTGTTGCTACTTTATAACCCTTTTCGGTTAATATTCCAATTAATTTTTCTGTAGTATGTTTCTGCTCATTATTTGTATAAAATATACCGGAACGGTATTGATCGCCAATATCCGGACCCTGTCTGTTTACCTGCGTAAAATCATGTATCTCAAAGAAAAGCTTAGCAAGCTCTTCAAATGAAATAGTTTCAGGATTAAATACGATTTCAAGAGCTTCTGCATGTCCGGTATTTCCACTGCATACTTCTTTATAAGTTGGATTATCTTGGTTACCTCCAATATATCCAACTGCAGTTGATATCACACCCTTCTTGCTTTTCATTAGATGTTCGACACCCCAGAAACATCCTCCAGCAAAATATGCAGTTTCAGTATCACCTGTATCTTCCTTAAATATCATTGAGATTGAATTAACACAATGTCTTGTGTTCTTTTCTGTAAATCCTTCCCCTAAAAAAACATGTCCTAAGTGTCCATCGCAATTACTACAAATAATTTCAGTACGCATTCCATCTAAATCCGGTACACGCTTTACAGCACCTTTTATTTCATCATCAAAACTAGGCCAACCGCATTCTGAATCAAACTTAGCTTCAGATTTATACAAAGGTGCATTGCATCTTTTGCAATAATAAGTACCCTTTCTTTTATTGTTAGTGTATTCACCTGTATAAGGTCTTTCAGTTCCTTTGTTGATAATTACATTTTCCTCTTCAGGAGTAAGCTTATTGTATTTTGAGGTTGAGTCCATAATATCTGATTTTGTATAAGTTGTTTTTGATACTGATTTATTCTGTGAACATCCAATCAGCACTAAAGTAAGTAAAATTAATGCCAGAAATATTTTGCTTTTCATATATAAAGAAAACGGAATTTATAACGAATAAATTCCGTTTTTCATCCTATTCTGCATGTTTTAAATGTGGCTTATTCTTCCTGAAGATTCTTTTTTAGAGAATCGAGCATCTGTTGATAGCGAAGCATCTCTTCTTCTTTTCTCAAAGTCTCCTTATTGAGACTATCAAGTGTCTTATCATTCATCTGGCTTTGTTTCTTTAAGCTATCCAGTGATTTCTTTAAATTAGAAATATCCTGATCCATCTTTTTGGATTCTGATGATGTACAACCGACAAATAATATAATCGGAATTATTAAAAAGTATATATATTTCATAATTATGATTTTTAACAAAGTTAATTATATAAATCCGAAGATTCAAAGACAAATTGTATTCCTTTTTTATATTAATTATTACATTTTTGAACGTGAACAATATTAAATATACTATATATAGATAATATAACTTTTTATGCAAGTATACGTAATATAATAAACTATTATTTTTAAATCTCTAAACATAATAATATGAAAAACTATATATTTTTAGTCTTATTAGCACTGATTATTTCACCGTTAACATATGCTCAATCAGTTAAAGGCAATGGGAATATTATTAAAAAAGAGTTACCGGTCTCCAAAATTGAAAACATTAGTAATTTTTGCTCTGCTAATCTGTTTATTTCTCAATCAGATGCGGATAAATTAACATTAGAAATAGATGAGAATCTTATTCAATATTTTAAGTACGATGCAGGAAAGAACAATATTGAAATAAATTTAAACGGAAGAAATATCAGTGCGACAACATTTAATGTTTATTTGAATGTGACAGATTTAAAAGGTCTTGAGAATACAGGTTCTGGAGATATAAGGACCTTAAATGTAATAAAGTCCGATGACTTTGTCTTTAAGAATACAGGCTCTGGAGATTGCAGTATAAATGTAAGTTCGAAAACTTTTAATTCGGAAATAACAGGTTCGGGTAATGCGAATATTAATTCTAACGCAGATATATGCAAGATTGATCATACTGGATCTGGTGATCTGGAGATTAGCAATAAAAGTATTGGCTCATATTTGACATTAAATAATACCGGTTCTGGCAATTCCAATGTTATTTTCAATGGGAGTAATTTTGAATTATCAAATATGGGATCTGGAGAAACTAAACTAAAAGGACAGACTGTAAATTTTGTTATCAATTCATTAGGCTCCGGAGGAACTAACGGTGAAGAATTTATCACTGAAAACTGTACAGTGAAACTGTTCGGTTCAGGAGATATAGAGTTTAAGTGCAACAAAACTGCTGATATAGAGATTCTAGGATCTGGTGATTTGAAATTATCGGGAAATTACAAAATAGATAATATATCAACTATAGGCTCCGGTAAACTAATAAGATGAATGGAAAAAAAACCTTCATACATAAATAAAACATTTAACTTCAACACAAAGATTGGGGCTGGTATATTAGATGAACTTCCTTTGTGGTCTGCACCATTTGGACTTGGCATTTTAAATCGAATAAAAATAAAAAGAAATATACGTGCGCTGGATATTGGTTTCGGTACAGGTTTTCCTTTGATAGAAATAGCTCAAAGACTAGGTAATAGTTCGACAGTATATGGTATTGATCCCTGGAATCCGTCACATATTCGAGCAAAGCAAAGAATTAATTTCTATGGAATCAAGAATGTGAAGTTAATAAAGGGAGAAGCCGAGAAAATACCATTACAGAGCAATTCCATTGACCTGATAGTTTCAAATAATGGGATTAATAATGTTTCCGACATTGAAAAAGTTTTTAAGGAATG
>JBAYUG010000118.1:0-7217 GCA_041675325.1 Kapaibacterium sp. (SeqCode) | reverse complement strand
TCACCATCCGGACCAGATGCCAGTGTAGTTTCATTTTCCTGATTCGAATAATCTGAATAATAACCAGTCTTTTCAGCACGTACACGGTAATAATAATTAGTAGATGAATCACAAGTATCATCTATGTAATATTTTGTTCCGGCTGCCAGTGTTTTTATTTCAGCCCACTCAACTATATCTGTTTTCCTTTCAATGCTTATGGCTGTTTCATCCGTACTGCCATTAATCCAATCCAAACGTATAGATGAGCTTGTTACGTCACTTAATATAAGATCGTCACTATTGCCATTTGGGAATAGTTCAGCAACAATACTCAAATCTACCGCCTCACTGAATGCAGATGCATTGACACCAGAAGCACTTTTAATAGGAGAGCTTCCTGGAATGTAAGCAAGGCTTAAAGTAGTGTTATACGTAACGGGAATATCTGTGGTCAAAACTACTGTTGAACCGGATACAACCACGCCACTGACCTCCATTGCTCCGCCCGAATAATCACAAACAAAATCAATAAGATCAGGTATGCTTGTTTCGTCAAGTGCCGAATCATAGGTTAAAGTAATCTCATTAACTGCTGTCATAATTGCAGTAAGCAATAAAGGCTGTACCAGATCATAAATACCATCTAATTCAACAGTACTTTTACTGTCATCATTTATTGATAATGAAACTAAATTATCGTAGGTCAATAATACGTTTGTTTTATTATCGCCTGTGATTTTCATAGCTTTATCTCAAATGCATCTGATTTGCCTTTTCTTATCCTAATGTCATCGGTAAATCTGGAATCCGCTTCTTCGGTTACTATTGTTTGCTCGTAAACACCATTGACTAATAATGCAACCTCTTCAGTGTTTACAATCAGTAAAATGGAGTTAGCTCCTTCAAGTGTAATAGTACCATTACTTAACCTCCAAACTTTTGTCAGTGTTATATTAGTGCTTTTATTCCTGAAAGTAACTTCAATTTCAGTCAGTGTAGTATTATCTACAAGCGTACCATCAGAATAATATAGCTCTACTATATGTAAAATTGACGCTGGTGTATATATTATTTGCATGGTTATAAATATCTAATGTATCTCCGATCACAACAAATGTTATTAGGGCTCAAAGGATTAATTAACGACTTTGGAAATTCAGAAATGTTAGCCTGAATGAATTTAGCGCAATCTTCCCAATGTGTATTAGCGATTTTCCTTACCGAGTTCTGTCTGTTTTTAATTATCCCTAAATCGGCAGTTCTGGAATCGGTCATTATCTTTTCTGTCATACCCGAAAAAGTATTGAACTCATTGCTTTGCCCAATGTGACGAGCATAAAGAAAATAGCTTAGGACGAATTTCAATCCGGAATATACATAATCAATTGAATTATAAGTATATGTGCCACCGTCTAAAAGTTTTTTATTCCAGGTTGTATTTGGTTTTTGAATAATATCTTGGAAAAAGTCAAAACCCATTAGCGGCTGCAAATCCACAAGCTGAACCTCTTCGGCTAACTTATCAAAATCGTTAATTCTATTCTTTGAAATAGGCTTTATTGATTGCTGATCTGATATTGTCCAGATTATTGTCATTATTGAAACGTTAAAGGATTAATTTCCCAGTCAACATTATTATATCTTTCGTCTGCAAAATTCTTAAACGGCTCGGTAAAAGACTCTTTTATCACATCTCTTTTTTGCAATGTCTGTGAATTATAAAAATTACAAGCCTGTATCAATGCCTCTCCACTTGTTGTGCCGAGTTTTGAATCCTCATAATCTATTAGAACCTGTGGTATTGCATCAAATGCACGTCTTATATTATTTTGAGTTGAGGTTTCGTAAGCCTCAAATATCTTATCATTGATATTCTGCTCAATCTTTTCGACTTTTATAGATTCGTTTTCGATCAATTTGCCATCTTTATCAAATCGACCTTCCATTACCATTATTGATATTTCGTGATCACCTCCCATCATTCGCTTCATCTCATCGACGAACTCCTCAGCATCACGCTTGCTCTCAAATTGCGTATGATGAACAATGTATTTCAAAAAGAAACCTCTTCGAAGTTCACCATTCTTAAACTTACCTATCTGGCTTTCTGTGTCTGCATCCCAACTCACTGGGTCAATAGGCGAAATGGGGTAAATATATTCGTCATCAATGAAATTAAAATACACTTGTCCTTTGTATTTCACAAGTGCTTCAGATTCTTGTAACTTTAGTTTTTTTGCGATAGCTCTAACTTGTGATTTCACAACTTCTGTACGAGGGTTGTAAATATCAATGACCTTGAACTTTTCTTTATCCGTTTTAGCCCCCCTGTATTTATCCCAGTTGTTATATAATACAATTTTACCGGAATAATCTTGATCGTCAAGCATCCCAAAACGACAATACTTAAAGGATTCGTGCTTCAATCCGGCCACTTTATAATTACCATCATACTGAACACGTACATAAAACCCATTGAATTTAGCTATCGAATTAGCTATCTGGGTAAGTAACTTGTAAGATGTGACAGGTCGCTGGTATTCGTCTTTTCCTACTACTATATTATTGAGTTCTGGATTGACAAATCCTTTCCCGATAAGGAACCTGGCAAGCATCTTTGATGCAGACTTAGCGGTGATAGAGCTTGATATAATGCGCTCCATGCGAGTAGGATAGTTATTATCCTCTCCATAACGGGTAATATTCTCGAGTTTTACTGGCTTTATCGTAAAGGCCGGTGGTAATTCTCCAAGTGTGATTGTCCTTCCCATTTCGAGTTATTTTTTAACTCGTTTTGGATACCTCTTTACTTTTGTCTTTGATACTTTTTCAGGAACCGGTATTACTTCAGAAACAACTTTTTCAGGTACAGCAATTTCCTGTTTTGCGTCTTCCTTTATCTCTGGAGGGTTTATAAACTGATTTCTGAACCTGGGACTATCTTGACACAACCTCTCAACTATTTCATCTGTTAAATTCGATGTGTTAAAATATTCCCCTTGATGATATAAACCTCCATTTTCTGTCTTGAATTTATATTTTGTCTTCTGCTTTTCCATTGTGTTAATTTTTTCGAGCTGTTTAATTCCTTCTTTTTTTAGCCTTGAAAAATAAGCCTCGTGTTTTTTTTCGCACGTGCTACAAGGTTGATCGTTTAGAAATAACTTTGAATAGACACTTAACATCAGCATAAGAAGTCGGGGAGTCTTTAATACCTCCCCGCTCTCATGTCTTAGAATTTCAATTAGGTCTTCACGTAACATTAGGTGAGTAATGCTTCGAGATCACCCTTAGAAGTTGCATAATCCGAATTCCAGAAGATATACCTTGAATAAACTTCACCTTCACCTTCACGAGTTCCAAACTCGTAAGTAGGTATCCCGTAATTATCGTTATACCTTCCGCTGGCTGATTTCTTATGCAACCCCGAATTAAATCCGAGTATTACAAATTTACCCTCAGTTTTAGGGGCTTTGATTTCGACCACTGCAACAAAATCATCCATCTCATCAAGTGCTTTAATAACAGCCGCTGATCTTTCGTAGGGCTGTATTGAAAACATATGAGTAAATAGATCTGGAATATTGTCGCCTGTGACCATGTCAAAGCCTGCGTTATTCTCCTTTTTGACCGCCGTTACCTTATAAGCGACCTCTGCACCTGCCAATGCTATTGCGCTGACAAGGTTAGCCGAAGCGCCTATTGTAAATGTTGCTGAAAGACGATCAAAAATATAAGCCACCAACTCAAGACCTGCACTTGGCACATCTGTACACGAATTGGTTATTGCCTTAGCTACCTTCGCTGCGCATCCCATGATTATTCGTTTTTATCAATAAGTAAATAATAACCTACTTTTGTGTTCTGCGTGCTGTCAATTGCTTTTACCGTAACCTTTAGATAATTAGCGTAAATATCGCTAAGTAACCCACTGGTAGCAATCTTATGACCGCTTGCAGCCGTTGCAGATGCTGTAACGGTATCTCCCGCTACACTATAGAAATCACTGTTATTAACTGACCGTGTAACAATAGCCCGAACTTTAGGAAGATCGGTAGCTAAATGCATCGTATCAATTACCAGTGTGAGCCTGGCATTAACAGCGAAATCCTTGACATAATATGTATTGTTGAAAGTAGCATCTTTAATTAAAGTATCACCATAAATGTAGTGTACAACTTTATCGGCAGTTACAGATATTTGTGCCTGCAAATTCAGACTGATAAGCCCAATAAATGCAATTAAGAAAATTAACTTTTTCATTTTATTTTTTCTCCTTTCTTTTTAGTATGCTACTGCGATTTGTGACTCTTCCAGAAGTTTTACATCCAGATACCAAGAGGTGTCAAAATAATGGCTCATCGTAACTTTGTCATAAAAAGCGTCAAAGCTCGTGAATGATCCTTCATCTGAAGTACCAATTGGGATATTGGTTATCGGGGTTAAAACAGCTCTGTGAGGGAGGTTGTAGGTTGTACCGTTATCTTCGTAAGTCCGAATGTTACGATCCCAGTCATTGCGCACAACAATAGGAATTCCGCGATAAGAGTCCATTGCTGAACCCTGCTCCGCTGTATTCAACTGGAAAACCAATGATTTATCTTCCAGAAATGCTTTCCAGTTCATATACAATGAACGGGTAATCTGAAATTTTAACCCTGGTTTGTCAAATGCCTCTGCAGGAAGAGCTTCATAAAGTCCCCTGAGTACATTTATTGCTGAATCGCTTGCCAAAAGTAACTGAGCAGCATAACTTGCTTCGCCATTTTCAGATATAGCAACCTTCTGAGCTGCCGGAATAGTTAATGCATTTACTGCGGTAACTATCTGCTTCCATAGTCCTGAAATGGTGTTGAAATAGGTTTTGTCAGTACCTGCTGTAAGAACTCCGCCGTTAGCAATAACATCGGCAGCGGTATCATTGAACCAAGCTATCCTACTAATGTTATTAGTCATTGCAGCTACAAGTCTTTCAGATAAGAAAGCCATGAGAGCCTGATCCATATTCTCCCATTTCGTGAGAGCTTCTTTAGATCGTGGCCACATTTTGAACAATGCATTGATATCTGTTTGACAATGTGCGAAACGATCTTGTGATAGGTATGGATCCCAATACTTCTGAGATGCAACAATGGTACCTGCATTTGTGTTAGGGGTGCATCCATTGGCTACTTTGCCCATTAACCCCAATTGACCGAAAATCGGGATTTGAGTTTTCATTTGTATTCCAGTGGCAATGAAATGACCTGCTTCCAATGCTGGATTACTGTACACTTGTGAAAATACAGCCTCATTCGCTGTCCTGGCTTCTTCAGGATTCAGATCTAAAGCTGCGAGATTTAATTTACTTGCCATTTTTTAATTCCTTTCTTTTTTATTTGTTAAAAACATCTTTGAACCTGTTATTCGACGGTTCCTCTTTTTCATTTTCCTTTTTTGAGTAGCTCTCAATATCTGATTTTATCTGAGCTTTAAACTCGCTGATCTCTCTTTCAAAAGTCTTGAATTTAGTTTCTGATTCAGATTTTAAAACCAGTGCTTGTGCCTGAACTTCAGCTAACTGTTTTTTCAGGTCTTCATTTTCAGCTTTCAAGACGGCTACTTCATCGCCTCCTTCGGCTGGCTTTATTGCTGTGATTTTACCAGCCTCAAAAGTTAGTGTACTACCATCAGGCATAACAACTTCGCCCTCGATAATTCCACCCTCTTTCGTTGCTGTCATACCGACGGCAATTTCGGACACATCAGAAATCTGATCACCAAAGTCAAGCATCACTCCATCACCTGTGGTTACGGTAAGATTCTTTGCTTTAGAAAAAAGATTTTTGATTTTGGAAAAGAAAGTTTCAAACTTCTTATCCATTTCATTACCAATTTCCTCTTTTGTCATTTCATTATTTTTATTAGTGATATTAAATAATGCGACCGCTCTGAATGTTTCAGCAATTTCGGTCGCAAAGCCATAATTCTTAGCCTGTGAGGAGGTGAGAATAGTTTCTTTGTCCATTAAATCTTTAAGGATATTTATGTCGAGTCCTATTTTTTCGTTGTAAAATAGCGCTAATTTATCTTCGATCATTCGAAGTTCATCGGCGTTTTTCTGAAAGTCATCCGCTGTCCCTTTACCTGAGTTCCAGGGGTTATGAATAATGAACTCTGCACCAGGTGACATTGAACGCTTCGAGCCGGCAAGGAAAATAACAGTAGCTATTGAAGCCACAATACCTTCGCCTATTGTCTCAATAATCTTTCCTGAGTTTGTGAGTAAGTTGTAAATCTGATAACCTTCTGCGACGTCTCCACCTTCTGATCTGATATGTACTTTAAGAACTTCAGCATCTTTATTGACCTGCATCTGTTCAACTACATCCTTAAGGCCTACTCTTCCAAACTTACGAGTATCCTTATCTTCTGCATCGGTGATAATTCCGTAAATATAAATATGACCTTCAGCCATGTTATTTTTATTTAGACTTAATAAGTGTAAAATTAATATATTGTTCACAATAAATTTTTCATATATCAAATCTATTTTGTAGATTTACAATAAATATGATATTAACTCCACTGCAATATGCTAATATGTTCCCCAGAAATGGAAGGATCGTATGCGCTGAGACAATTAAAAATCTATGCAGAAATAATCAGCTTCCAACGAATCACATAGCACATAAATTATCTGCTGGCTGGATAATAGAGATTCAGGAATTACCTAAAGAATGGCAAAACTTTGAGATTTTACTTAAACCTAAAAAATAATGGGAACACTAAACAGAGCGGTAACAACTGTAAAAAAACTATTTGGATTTGAAAAGAAAACAACTCCTCCAAATAAAATAAGTGGCAAGACCTTTACTACCGTGATTCGTGAAAAGAAATCTAATCCTAATTTTATCCCGAATTATGAAAAACATCCAACACTTAAACAGCGAAGGGCTAAAAGAAGATCACAGGGTAAGAGCAGGGATATAAACAGCCGCTAAGCCATAGCCAAATCAACAACAGCCTTCTGACTATTTTGTTTTACCGTAACCTTATCAGTTACCAATACAGGTTTCATTGGTACTTTTTTCAATGCATTAATCATTGCATTTTCCATTGCTCTATCTGAATTCATTCCACTGCGAGAACTAAGCACATCACTACCGGCGTAACTTAACTGAGCTGGTGATTGAGATTGAACCGAAGATATGCTAAGAGGCGTAGGCGTTGATCCACCCTCAGCATTACCACCC
>JBAYUG010000117.1:0-7272 GCA_041675325.1 Kapaibacterium sp. (SeqCode) | reverse complement strand
ATTTTTGGTTACAAGAATCAGGAAATAAAAAAGTATGCTGAATATCTTGGTGTAGCATTGCAGCTTACTAACATTCTTAGAGATGTAAAAAAGGATGCTGTTAACAACAGAATTTATCTGCCTCTGGAAGATTTGAGGAAATATGGTTATTCTGAACACGATTTATTAAATTCCGTTTATAATGCAAACTTTATCAAATTGATGGAATTTGAATATAGAAGAGCTGATGCGTATTATGTAAAAGCAGATTCATTTCTGAAAAGGGAAGATAAATCTTATATGATTGCCGCCCGGATAATGGAAAATATTTACCATAAGCTATTAAGAAAGATTAAATCTGTAAAGTATAATGTATTCGATAATAATGTCAGGATATCTAAATTGAATAAATTTATTTCGGCGTACATGATTTTTATAAAATACAATTTGTTTTATAAAATAGGTTAACACAAAATCTTAATGTCAAAGAGTGTCTCAATATTAGGGGGTGGATTAGCAGGGATTTCATCAGCTGTTTTTCTTCATGATGCAGGTTATGAAGTAAAGCTTTTTGAATCAACTTCAAAACTGGGTGGAAGAACGTTTAGCTTCGATGATGCTGAAACAGGTTTTAGGTTTGATAATGGGCAGCATATTCTTGCAGGATGGTATAAGAATACATTCCAACTCTTTGATAAAATGAATCATATTCCTGATCTTTCACTTCATCAGAATCTCCACGTTTATTTCAGGGATAAGAATGGAAGCAACTTAGAATTCATTGCTAAAGGCGACAATCCATTCGTTGCAGCTGCAAAAGGATTCATGAATTATCAACCTCTTAACTTAAAGGATAAACTAAGTCTCCTGAGATTGCGTGAATTGATAGAAATAGATTTTCCTGAAAAAATAAAAGGAAGGAAACTTAGCTGGCTTCTAAATTATCTTAAGCAAACAGATAATCTAATTAAGTATTTTTGGGAACCCTTTGTATTTGCTGTCTTTAATACATCTCCTGAATATGTGGATTCAGAATTATTTTATAATGTACTTGCTACTGCATTTGATGACCCTGCGGCAAATACACTGATCATTCCTAACGATTATCTTGATAATATGATAGCAAAACCGTTTATTGAATATTCAAAGAATAAGATTAGTATAAATTACAATTCCGCTGTTAATGAGTTCAAAATAAAGGATAACAGAATAATGGAATGTATTCTCGAGAATGGTGAAATTATTAAATCAGATCTGTATGTATCGGCAGTTCCTTTTCATAGTTTCAGGCGGCTGTTTAATACGGATATATTTGAGGATCACTTTGACAGTTTTATAGACTTGAAACCGGCATCTATATTGTCAGTATTCTTAGTTCCAGATAAAATGCCGGTGAATTTAAAACATAAATACTATTTCGGAATGGTTGGTATTCTCGACGGATTAATGCACTGGGTATTCTTCAAAGAGAATTACATATCAGTAACCATCAGTGCACCTGAATACACCGTAAATGGTTTCGAAGAATTAAGCAAAGAAGATGTATGTGTTAGGGTTGAAAAAGAAATCAGAGATTATTTTCCTGAGTTCAGAGATACACATTTCAAGAAAGTAAAATACTTTAGGGAGAAAAGGGCGACATTCCTACCCGAAACGAATTCCGTTAATAGCAGATTAAACACAGTCTGTGAAATAAAGAATTTATTTATTGCAGGGGATTGGACTAATACAGGTTTGCCTTCGACGATTGAAAGTGCTGTATTAAGCGGTAAGAAATGCATGGAGGCGATTGTAAAAATATAAAATGAGAATTGAAAAGGAAATATTGTCATTAGGTATTTGCATTGGTGCCTCCACAATATCTTTTGTTAAAATGGCAAAAGATATTACCGGAAAGATTATATCCGTTGAACAATATTCACATGAAGGAAATCCAAAATCATTATTAAAGAAGTTTTTTGATGAGAATAATTTTGACAAACAATCTATAGTTGTAACGGGTAGAAAATTTAAAAATCTTATAAATGCTTATGTTATACCTGAGCCTAAAGCAATCGAGAATTCTCTAAAGTATTTAGGTCATACAGGTAAAAAGATGGCAGTTGCAAGTCTTGGTGCTGAAAATTTTATGGTATATTGTGTTAACGAAAGAAGTGCGCTGGAGAATGTTATGACAGGGAATAAATGTGCCTCGGGAACCGGCGAATTCTTCCTTCAGCAAATAAGCAGAATGAATATATCAGTTGATGAAGCAGTCAATATATCGGACAATGATAATCCATACAGTGTTTCAGGAAGATGCAGTGTGTTCTGCAAAAGTGATTGTACACATGCTTTGAATAAAGGTATCCCAATGCCTAATGTCGTTTCAGGACTATGCAAAATGATAGCCGACAAGACTATTGAACTTTTAGCAAAGCAAAAGTATAAGAAAGTATTGCTAATCGGAGGAGTTTCTAAGAATAAATCGGTTTATGACTTTATAAAGAAAGAGTATCCGGAGACTTTCGTAATTGAACAGTCATCTTACATCGAAGCTCTCGGAGCAGCACTTGAAGGACTTGAGATACACTATCCTTTTAGTTCGAATAATGTTTTTAAAGATCATCAGCATCAATTCTCTTTCCATAAACCTCTTAAAAGTCCTGAGGCAAATGTAGTATTTAAGTCGATTGAGAAGTTGAAAGCAAGCGACGGGGATGAGTGTATTCTTGGACTTGATGTTGGTTCCACAACTACAAAAGCTGTGTTAGTAAACAGGAGTAATAATGCTTTACTCGCATCAGTATATCTTAGGACTAACGGTAATCCTGTAAAAGCATCAATAGAATGTTATAAAGAAATTGACAAACAGTATGACGCAAAAATAAAAATTATTGGATTAGGTGTTACAGGATCCGGAAGGCATATTGCTGCATTGCATGCGATTACAGACGGAGACGTAAATGAAATAATTGCGCATGCTGTAGCTGCTGCACATTTTGACAAAGATGTGGATACAATTTTTGAGATAGGAGGACAGGATGCAAAATACACACACCTAACTAACGGAGTTGCGAGTGATTATACTATGAACGAGGCATGTTCTGCCGGAACCGGTTCTTTCCTCGAAGAAGCAGCAAAAGAATCACTGAATATCCACTATACTGAAATTGCAGATATAGCTTTTAAAGCAAAAACCCCGTTGAATTTCAATGATCAATGTGCAGCGTTTATATCGAGTGATATTAAAAATGCTGGACATGAGGGTGCTAACAGTGAAGATATCGTGGCAGGCTTGGTTTACTCTATTTGCCTTAATTATGTTAACAGGGTAAAAGGTAACAGGCCAGTAGGGAATAAAGTATTTATGCAAGGTGGTGTTTGTTATAACGAAGCCGTTCCTTATGCAATGTCACTTCTGACCGGTAAGGAAATAATCGTACCTCCAGAACCCGGTCTTATGGGAGCATTTGGTGTTGCTCTTGAAATAAAGAACAGAATAGAACTCGGAATTTATGCGGAACAGGATTTTAATCTTGATGAATTAATCAACAGGGAGTTCAAATACTCTAACAGTTTTACATGTGCAGGCGGTAAGGAAAAGTGCGACTTAAAATGTTCTATTAATATGGTCGAGATAAACGGTAAGAAATATCCGTTTGGAGGTGCATGCAGCAAATATTATAATGAGAGAAGGCATATTAGATCTGATACTGAAAAGAATAACGTCGTTAAGAAAAGACAGGAAGCTGTTTTCAGCAAATATCTTATAGAAGATAATAACACGGGGAAAAGAATAGGAGTGTCAAAAAGTTTACTCACGAATACATTATATCCGTTTTACTATAATCTTTTTACTAAGCTTGGTTATAATGTGATTTTGTCGGACCAGGTAGATAAAGGCGGGTCTGATAAGATAAGAAGTTCTTATTGTTTTCCTGTTGAATTATCCCATGGTTTTTTTCAGAACCTGATTTCAAAGAATGTTGATTACATATTCCTGCCGCACATTAGTCAAATGGAAGGCCGAGATAAATTCGAATACAACAGAATGTGTGTGTTTGTCCAGGGGGAGACGTATTTTCTAAAATCTACATTCAGGGATGAGATTGAGCGAGAGAACGGTTCAGTGATACTTTCACCTGTTCTTGACTTCTCAAAAGGTATGGAAAAGACGAGGGAAACATTTGCAAAAATGTTCGATGATCTTGGTGTAGACATGAGAAATTTCAATCAAAGTTTTGATTATGCCGTTGAAAGTTTTGAGGAAATGAAGAGAGATTTCAAGACTATTGGAAGAGAAGAATTAAAAGAAATCGAAAGCGACCCCGAAGAAATTGCTCTGGTACTGTTTGGAAGACCATATAATGCTTTTGCACAGGAAGTAAATTTAAACATACCACATAAGATAGCGTCTCATGGTTACAAGATTATACCTTATGATTTCCTGCCTTATGAGGAGAAATCATCGTATGAAAATATGTATTGGTTCAGCGGCAATGAAATTCTTTCGGCTGCGAGGTACGTAAAAGAGCATAAACAACTTTTCGGTGTCTTTATAACAAATTTCTCTTGCGGACCTGATTCATTTATTATACCTTATTTTAGGAAAATAATGGGCTCAAAACCTTCACTTACGCTTGAGCTTGACAGCCATACTGCGGATGTCGGTGTTGAGACAAGAATAGAGGCAGCACTGGATATTATCAAGAACTATATTATCTTGAACAAAGCAACAAATGAGGATGAAGTATATGATTATGAATCATTAAAAGTTATAAGTAAAAGCAAAGAGCTTTACGTTGAAGATTTTAAAGGAAACGAGTTCCCTATACATTCCGCTGACGTGGAAGTATTAATACCATCGATGGGCAGGTACAGCACAGAAGCATTCTCATCCGTTTTCCGTTCTATGGGTATAAACAGCAGACCTCTTCCGGTTCCGACTTTTGAGACACTGAAACACGGCAGAGGAGTTGCTACATGTAAGGAATGTCTCCCATTTTTACTTACGACGGGTTCTTTGTTAGAATATTTAAATAATAAGAAAGACACAAACATGAAAACCCTGTTCTTCATGCCTCACGGATACGGTCCATGTAGGCAGGGACAGTATCATACACGATTAAAAGATATACTTCAAACTTCTGACATAAAGAATTCAGGTGTAATATCAATGGACGATGAATCTTCATTCAGCGATTTCGGAAATGATTTCTTCATCAGGCAATGGACAGGTCTTATGATTGCTGATACTGTACATGATATTGAAAACGCAATTAATGTACTTGCTGTTAATAAAGAAGCAGGATTGAGAATAATTGACGAAAATTGGAAACTTGTACTAAATGCTCTGGAATCCGGAAACAATGGAGCTATTTACAATCGCTTAGAAGAATTCGCATTCAAATTATCAGAAATCGAACTAAAGTCAAATTATAATGATACGAAAATAGTTTCTCTTATTGGAGAAATTTATGTCAGACGGGAAGAATATTCAAGACTTGATCTGATAAAAGTGCTGACTGAAAACGGATTTCTTGTCAGGACCGCACCTATAACAGAATATGTATATTACACTAACTATCTCCAGAGAAATAATATAGTTAAAGCCTTTACTCCAAAGGAGAAAATAGCTTTATTTATAAAGGAAAAGATACAGAAAAGGATAGAAAAAAAGGTAAAGAAAATACTTGCAAAATCAAATCTTTGTTCGTCAGCAATGATAGATGTAGAGAAAACGATAGATTACGGAAACGAACTTATTTCTGAGAGGCTTATCGGAGAGACAATTCTGACCGTGGGATTGTCTTTAAGGGAGATACTTGACGAATCATGCGGTATTATTACAATAGGACCTTTCAATTGTATTCCTAGCAGACTTGCGGAAGGAATACTCAGTAAAGAAATGACACTTGACGGTAAATACAGGTTTGGGAAACTCCAAAGAAATGGATATCCTGAATCTGTTCAGAACCTTCCATATCTGCACATTGAGACAGACGGAAGTGCTTTCCCTCAGATAACTCAGTCGAAAATAGAGATATTTATGATGCAGTCAAATAATCTTTATGAAGAGATGAAATTAGTGAAGCACAAGCATCACTGATTGTTTTTCAGGTCGTTAAAATAGTCCTTACACACAGATAAATCCTCAATTAACAGATTAAAGTTCATAAGACACTCTGGTGTCAATTCAAAAAATTTACTCGTAAATGAGTCTGAAATACTCGAGTTAGAATTATTTAAGCCTTTTAGAATTAATTCAGTGAGGTTTTTTAGTTCCAATGTGTATTCGGACATGAACTTATCGGAATTTTCTTTAGGAACAGAAGTCACTGAAATTACCTTCAGTAATCCTTTCAGAAATTTGGCTTTAAAGATTATATCACGAAATGATACATCACTATTCCCGGTGTTTGTGTATTCAATAAGAGCGGAAAGCTCAAATTCATTCTTAAGCTTTCCGCCGGAAAATTCTTTAATATCGAGTATGAGGTCTATTGTATCCTCAGAGAATTTCATTGCCCTTTACCGTGGCAGTTCTTATACTTCTTCCCACTCCCGCAAGGACAAGGATCATTACGTCCAACTTTTTCTCCAACATGTACTGGCTGATGCTTTCCTGTTCTAGCAGCTTCATTTTCTACTGGATCAAGATTTGCTGAGTAACCCATACCTTCAGAAGTATCATGACGCGTTTGGAGTCTTGAAGTGTTGATAGACTTCGGACCCTGAATCTGAGTCTCTTCCTGTGACTGAATTGTAAATTTAAATATAAAATTAATCGTATCGATAGCTATCGTATTAAGCATTTCCTCAAACAACTTGAATCCATCCATCTTGTATTCAACAAGAGGGTCCTTTTGTCCGTAAGCACGGAAGTTAATACCTTCTTTGAGGTCATCCATTTCGCGAAGGTGTTCTTTCCATTTGTCATCAATAATTGTGAGCATTCCAAATCTTTCGATTTTACCCATAAGTTCTGTACCGTATCTGTCTTCTTTTCTCTTGTAGAATGCCTTAGCTTCGCTAAGAATTAATTCATTAATCCCTTTTTCTCCGAGGGTTTGGAATTTCTCCGGAGTAAGCTCAAGTCTTACAAGAAATGTTCTTTGCACTTCATCTACAAGACCATCAAGATCGGATTCAGGGAAGTAAGCTGCGACAATTTTATCGACGTTCTTTTCAACCATCTCAAAAAGTTCATCCTTAAGTCTTTCTCCCATTAGAGCCTGTCTTCTGCGTTCGTAAATTACTTCTCTCTGCTGGTTCATCACGTTATCATACTCAAGCAGTCTCTTTCTGATT
>JBAYUG010000116.1:0-7290 GCA_041675325.1 Kapaibacterium sp. (SeqCode) | reverse complement strand
TTTAATTTGGTTAGAGGCTGTTCTTTGCTGTATCTCAGCATTTCTCTTGCATAGAATTCCATAAAGTCGATAGCTTCAGCTGTATCCCCGTCAGCTTCAGCCCAGTTCTTACCAACTTCATAAACCATCATGGCAGAGAAATAATGCTTTCTTTTTCTCATGAGTTTTGCTGCCTTGAAAAGATATTCCGCACGTTTAGCAGGAGCAACGCGTTTCCATTCTTCGAACTTTGCATTAGCAGTCTGAACCGCATGAAGCGCTTGTTCTACAGATGCTTTTTGAAAAGTACCGACAACCTCATCAGGATTTGAAGGGTTGCGGGATATTATCTTTTCATCAGCGAACAATTTTTCTCCGCCTATTAAAATCGGATATTCTACCTTAAATCTTTTTCTTACTTCTTCAAGTGCTTTTATAAAAGCCTTTCTGTTTTTCTTGTCCGTAAAATCAGTAAACGGTTCATTCTTGAAATTTGAAATTCCCATAATATATTTTTATTTATTAGTTAATGTATTTATGATTAAGTTATGAAGTTCAGGTCTTATTTCTCTGATGCCATCATTTCCTCTTGCGGGATAGACTCTGTTAGTAAGGAATATAATTACAATTTTTCTGTCTTTATCACACCATATACTCGTACCCGTATATCCCGTATGCCCGAAACAGTTTTCAGAAATCAGCTCGCCGCAAGCAGCGCGGTATTTTCCGATAGGTTCCTGTTTTGTATCCCATCCAAGAGCGCGTGTATTCCGGTAAACATCAGTATTAAATTTAGAAGTGAAAAGGTTTACTGTTTCCTCTTTAAATAATGATTTTTCTTCTAATCCTCTTGAATTAGGATTGTAGTACTTACCGCCGTTTAAAATAGTGCTCGTTAAGAAGTATAGGTCTCTTGCGCTTGAAAACAGGCCTGCGTTTCCTGAAACTCCACCCATAAGCGATGCCGATTCGTCGTGCACTTCGCCTTTAAGAAGTTTTTTACGCCATATTCCGTCGTATTCAGTTGGGGCAACATTTTTATTATCGGAGGGATTAAACATAGTGTTTCGCATACCGAGAAGCTCGAAAATTTCAAGTTCGCAGTAATCCGCAAGCGAAGAACCAGTTATCTTTTCAACTACAAGTCCGAGTGTTATGAAATTCAGGTCACTGTAAACATAAGCCTTTCCTGTTTCATACTCGAGCCCGGTATTCATAATTGTTTCAACTACTTCTTTTCTTGAAGAACAAAACTGATTAAATGCCATCCATGCTTTCAAACCGGAATTATGAAGAAGAAGATTCCGAACGGTTACATTCTCCTTGCCGTTTACAGCAAATTCCGGAAGATATGTTGAAACCTTTTCATCAAGGTCAATAAGTCCTTTATCATAAAGTTTCATTACTGCAGAGGTAGTTGCGATTACTTTTGTAAGTGAAGCGATATCGTAAATAGAGTTCTCCGTTACGCCCACATCATTTTCATCATAAGTTAACCCGCCATAATACTTCTCATATAGTATATTAACTTCATTTCCGACAATTAATGCTGCACCCGGAAAATACTTATTTATGATTCCGTTAAGAATCAGATTATCGACCTTCGTAAAATCGTAAGCAATTCCGTTTGAATAAAATACCGCGAAAAGGAATATTAGGAAATATCTCTTCATATTTGATGAATATATCTAAAATGGAGTCTTACTTCAATTTAAAAAGAGATGATTTTTTGCTTCGAATAAGATTATATAGCAAGCTCCTGAAGATGTAAGGAAACCTTATTTTAATGGGAAGTAAAACTCAAAAGCTGCAATTGTAAACAAATAATGATTAGATCCCCGCCAAGAACGAGCGGGGATGACAAAATAAAAAAGGGCTGATTAAGTTCAGCCCTTTGTGAAACGAAAAACTTCACATTACTTTTTTCTTTTAAGGTAAATAAATCCCATCCCAAGCAGGAATACAATCGGGAGTTCCATACCGAACAGGCCGCATTTCTTGCCGGCTTTAACTGTTGCAGTCATTTCCACGTCAGTTTTCAAATCGGCGACTGTCTTTTCCCATTTTACTTTCTGACCGTCCTTGACACCATTTGTAGAGATAACTTCGCCCGGGAATTCAAACTCATAAGTGAGTTTATATTCGTCCATTCCCATGTTCTTCGCGCTTGAAGTATCCTGAAGAAGGACGTACTTGAAATCCTTGCCTTCTTTACCGTCTGCCCAGCTTGCTTTGATTTTCTTGAATGCAGCGGCATCGGAAAGTTTGTTGACGTCTTTAAATTTAACATTCAGAGTAACGACTGACATTGAATCGTTAGAAGCATTCTTTTCAATCTTGATATCACTTGGTTCAGAATTTGAAGAAGTATAATTCGATTTGATTTTAGCCTCGGTAAAACCAAAACCTGAAAGCTCATCACCTGTGACATTAGACGATTTAGTCCAATACTTTACACTCATAGTTCCTGAACCATCTGAACTGAGTTTTGTTTTTTGATCGACACTAACACACCCTGAAAGAAATAATGCAACTGCAAATAGAATTGTAACAGACAGTAGAGATTTAAAGAGCATTTTCATTTGACTCTCCCTCGTTTAGTTTAGAAAGTTTAAATTAAACACTCTTTTAATAAAAAGCAATATTTAAATTTTGAGACTGAAATTACAATTACTTATTTGTAAGAGTGTGGCTAAATAAATTCATTTAATACTTCCTATAAATTACATACATTATTGAATAATCTAATTTAATTATTATGAAAAAATTATTTGTCTTTCTTATTTTGCTTGCCTCTTTTGCGCAGGCAAACTCTCAAACATTAGTAGGTGCTTATCCTTTCCCATATTTTAATTCATACAATTATCTTTGGGGGATAACACAGCGAAATGATACACTCTGGATAGGTTCCGATTTTAACGGAACAGGTTATCCAACATCCTCAATGTATAAAATAACAAAGCAGGGTGTTATGGTTGACAGTCTGGTTACACCATTTACGTTCAACCACGGCCTTGCATGGGACGGGACAGGATTCTGGATAGCCGAACAATACAGATCCTCAGGAGGAAGAATTTACAAAATTAATTCACTTGGCGAGACGGTTGATAGTATATACACAAATTCAACACTCGGCGGAATAGGCGGAATAGCACTTGACGGAAATCATTTGTGGGTAGCGATTTACTCTCCTGATTTCCCATCGTATCCGAATGCTTTTGCATATAAGATAAATCTTACTACAAAACTAGCAGTAGATACTATACCGCTCAGAGGCAGACAGGTTCAGGGGATTGCCGTAAAGGGCGATACGATATTTTATGTGAATGATAATTTTCAATCCGAACCTGAAAGAATATATGCATACAGCCAAACGACAGGCGACACTCTGTTCTCGTTTCCTTCTCCTGATACAGACGGCGACTGCGACCCAAGGGGACTATTTTATGACGGTACTAATCTCTGGCTTATGGCTTTCAGACCGGGAGGTGCATCATTCGCATTCAGAACTTTGTACAAGTACCAGATTGGGGGACAAGGTAATCCTCTGATATCGACATCGACTAATCTTATTGACTTTGGAAATGTCCCTGTAGGCACGACTTCAAATCAAAATCTTAACATCTCGAACAACGGAGTTGCAAAGCTGATTATTTCAGGAAAGAACATTACAAATCCGAGGTTTGGAATAACTCCAGGCGGAGTACCTGATACTATTAATCCGGGTCAGAATAAGGATTATACGGTTACATTCAATCCACTTGCTTTTGATACTTTATCTGCTCAACTGCAGATTACGAGCAATGACCTGATAACACCTGTGAAGGTAGTGAATTTAAAAGGCAAGGGTGTATTTACTGGAGCTACGATTGCTTTATCAGCTACGAGTTTTGATTATGAATTGCGAAGAGTTAATTCGCTATGCGGTTTTCAGTTTACTGTAACTAATCAAGGGAATGCAAATCTAAACATATCTTCGATGCAGTTTAACACAGGAAGATACAGAATGGATACTGTCGGAATACAATTTCCGTACACGATACTACCCGAAGCATCAAAAGTGTTCAGGGTCTGGTTTAATCCAAATTCAGGGGCGACATTTAAAGATACAGTCAGCATAAATTCAAACGCAACAAATTTACCAGTTGCAAAGATTTCATTAACAGGAATTGGTGACCAAACTCCAACTTTGCTCGGAACAGCATTGTGGTCGGCAAATACACCTGACAATCCGTTTACCTCTTCAGATGACCCTCAACCGACGAGCATGAAGCAGATTAACGACGTAAACGGTGATGGCGTAAACGATTTAATCGTTTCATCGGGCAACTATCTCACAACTTGCTGGAATGGTAACGCATCGTCAAGCGGAGATATACTCTGGTCATTCAACACAGGATATGATAACAACAACACGGGTTCTGTTACATGGGAAGATGGAATGCAGATACGCGATGACGTTGACGGAGACGGAATACAGGATGTAGTTATCGGATGTGCAGGAGGTAATGAGATGGTTTACACAATATCAGGAAGAACCGGCAGACAAATCTGGGCTTACGGAGATTCAATTAATTATTCAGACGGCGATATTGAAGGTGTAAGAGCGGACAAAGATTTCAACGGAGACGGTATTAAGGACGTTCTAATTTCAGCAAGCGGTACCGGAAGCGGAACAGGCGGCAGACATGCGATAATCTGCGTAAACGGACTGACCGGAACTGAAATATTCTTCGTTACTCAGAATTCAGAATTTACCGGCGATATAGTTTCTACTCAATACGGTGCTGTCATCGGATGGGGAAGCAATGGAGGATCTTATTCTGTACATGGAACGGATAACAGTGGAAGCGGTACATGGGCATTTTCGAACGTAAACGGAAAAACGTGGAGTATGAAAGTTGTACCATCTACTGATGCCGATACATCAAAAGAGATTCTTGGGTATTACGGTTTTGCGGGAAAAGTATTCTCTATTGATTCTGATAACGGTTCAGAGCTTTGGACAATCACACTTGGCTCAGCCAACGGCGGATTTATAAAGGTTCTTGATGACCTTGATTCAAACGGCTCGCCGGATTTCACGCTCTCAGGTCCTCAAAACGTATTTAGGGTTGACACCAAGACTCATAACACTCTATGGACTTACTCTCCTTCTGCATCATACATACGAGGAGTTGATATGCTCAGCGACGTAAACGGAGACGGAAAGAATGATGTTGTAGTCGGAATGCAGACACCAGGAAACGTTATTGTATTAAGCGGAGCAACCGGCACAGAGTTGTTTTTATATTCATTCGGTTCAACTGTTACGTTCAGAGCTGACAGGGTCAGCGCTATTAACAGCATAGACGGAAATTCAACAACCGAATTTGCAGCAGGATGCAGAAACGGAAAGCTGATGTGTTTCAGTGGCGGACAGAATATTCCAGTCGGCATAATCGGGTTCTGGGGTGAGATACCATCAAACTATGATTTATCTCAGAACTACCCGAATCCGTTTAACCCGACAACAAACATTAAGTTTTCATTACCAAAGGATGAATTCGTTTCGATAAAAATATATGATATACTCGGCAAAGAAGTAGCGAATGTCGTGAATGAAAACAAACCGGCAGGAACTTATGAAGTAAACTTTAACGCATCGACGTTGAGTTCGGGTGTTTATTTCTACAGGATGAATGCAGGCAGTTACAATAGTATAAAACGTATGGTTGTTCTTAAATAAATTATATTACTTTCACCACTCAGGCTTAGCGTCTGAGTGGTGAGTTTAATTTCTTACATTTAATTACTTTTCAAATCTACTTTCTTATTGTTTTAAAATATTTCCAATATTATTTCATTCTCACGAGCTTAAGTAGTCATTGCTTGACTCTGACAGTTCAATTATTATCTCACAGGCTGGAATTTATGATGTATGTATACAGGAATAATACTCGACGTTTTTAAAAATAATGAACTAGAATTGAAGATATGTTGTTTATATTCATTATTAAAAATATAAATTATTAAGAGGATAGAAAAATGAAAAACACTTACAAAATCTTTATGTTGCCATTGCTTTTATTCAACTTATTTAATGTTACAGTGAGAACTGATAAATGCAATGCAAAGGTTTGGAATCCACATTTAAATTTAAATAGCGGGATCATAAACCAACAGGAGGTTTATTCCCTGGCAAACAATCTAAATTACATTTATGCAGGAACAAGAGACAGCGGAATATATATTTACGATGGTTTAAATTGGACACATTCACCATTGTCTAAAGGGGATGTTCGTGGAATAGTTGTATCAGGAAATTATTTATATGCAGGGGTAACTATCGGTTCGTCAACAGGAAGTGTATTTGTTTCCACAAATAACGGTATGAACTGGACTCAAACACCACTGAATAATCAAGCAGTATTGTCGCTTGCAGTGGAAGGAAACACAATATTTGCGGGCTGTTATGGTACCGGTGTTTACAAATCAACTAATAATGGTACAAACTGGACACAAACTTCTTTAAATAATAGAATCGTTCAAAGCATAGCGGTAAACGGAAATATTATATACGCAGGTACAAGATATTACGGAATTTATCTATCCACGGATAACG
The DNA here is from genome assembly GCA_041675325.1 of Kapaibacterium sp. (SeqCode). Taxonomy (GTDB): domain Bacteria; phylum Bacteroidota; class Ignavibacteria; order Tepidaquicellales; family Tepidaquicellaceae; genus CAIKZJ01. Next base: position 707 of record JBAYUG010000116.1, on the reverse strand, counting down.
GTTCCACGTGGACACAAAAACCTCTAAATGACAGCTTAATGGTATATGTAAACGCTGTTACTTACAACGGTAGTAATGTATATGCCGGAACAGACGGGTTGGGTTTATACCTTTCGACAAACAATGGAATGAACTGGACTCAGACTTCACTTAACAATAAATCTATATATTCGCTTGTATCAAAGGATGGTCACATTTTTGCGGGAACAGTTGATTCAGGAGTATATCTCTCAACAAATAATGGTGTAAACTGGCTACAAAAAAATCATGGCTTTCCTGTATTTCAGCCTTCAACAACTATCCATGCATTAACGATAACGAATAATTATATTCATGCATCCGTATCCTCATTATCTATCTGGTATAGAGAATATTTAGATATTATCGGAATAAAAAGTATAAGCACTGAAACACCTTCTAAATATTCAATGGAACAGAACTATCCAAATCCGTTTAATCCGACTACAAGTATACAGTTTGCATTGCCCAAGAATGAAGTTGTTTCAATAAAAATATATGATATGCTGGGCAAAGAAGTTGCAAACGTAATGAATGAAAGCAAATCTGCGGGAACTTATGAAGTTAGTTTCAACGCTGCTTCGTTGAGTTCGGGTGTTTATTTCTACAGGATGAATGCAGGCAGTTACAATAGTATAAAACGTATGGTTGTTCTTAAATAAATTATATTACTTTCACCACTCAGGCTT
>JBAYUG010000115.1:0-7389 GCA_041675325.1 Kapaibacterium sp. (SeqCode) | reverse complement strand
TTTATTTTCTCCGCGATCTCTGCGCCCTCTGCGGTAAAATCTTTTATGCCCAATAATAATTTATTTTTTATCTCTGTGTTCTCTGAGATTTTTCTCGGAGGGCTCTGTGGTAAAGTTCTTCTATGTGGTAAAGTTCTTCTCTGTTTGAAGCTTTGTTCTCTTTGAGTCCTTTGTTCTTCGAGTCGCAGATTCGCCGTCTCGTTGGGCGGACGTTCTTTGCGTTAAAAAATCTTTTGATAACAATAATCTTTTTATTTTCTCCGCGATCTCTGCGCCCTCTGCGGTAAAATCTTTTATGCCCAATAATAATTTGTTTATTTTCTCTGTGTTCTCTGTGATTTTTCTCGGAGGGCTCTGTGGTAAAGTTCTTCTTTGTGGTTAAAGTTCTTCTTTGTTTGCAATACCGGTTAAGTTCTTTTCTGTTTGCAACACCGGTAAAAGCACCGTTTTTAATTTTCTACTTTGGGTTCGGGTCTTTTTACTCTTATTGATTTTACAACCCTTTCAATCTCATCCTTATACTTTTCGAATGAGGGCTGTAACGTAAATGTGTTGACGAAAATATTATCGGTTTTTGTGGATACATAAAACCTGTAAAAAGTCAGCTTGCCTTCTGATTTTGGGTCAATTGAATAGATGGTTGTCTTAGTAAGCGTATCCTCGTTAAATACTTTTGTAAACTGAAACTGGCTGAACCTGTCGCCTTTGGAATCGATCTCTATATTCATGGTTAAAGTCTCTTCTTTCTTAACTGTAGTATCGACGAGTATTACGCCCGTAAACAAAGCTGTCTGATTAAGGTCGCGTGCGTCTATCTGCTTCCAGTTAGGAGGAAATCTTCCGATAAGCCCGACTTCGTTTTCTGAAAGATTCTTAAGAAGCGAATCCGCCATTAATGAAGTATTAACCTTTGTTGTATCGCCTTTATCGTTCTGGTTACCTGTAATGTCGTTCACTTTTCTAAGTGAATCCAGTTCCTTATTCAGCGTTGTATCGTTTTCCGTTAGGTTCTTTTCCAGCTTAGGAAGATTTACTCTCGGAGGTGTTATTTTCCTTTGAATTATCTTTGGCGGAGCTATATCGGAACCTGTCTCGCTGTCAGTCTTCGGCTCTTCAGGTTTGTTTGGGTCATCTACATTCTGAGGGAGCTGATTTAGGTTTTCAGGCAGGTCCTGCATTATGATAAGTCTTCTCTGGACTAATTCTTCGTCTTCCTTAATTTTTCCCGCACCGAATGCATAGAATAAAATAGCGGCTAATATTGTAATTGTGTTCGCAGCCATAAAACCTCTTTGCAAATTTCTTTGAAGAAATTCCGAATTCCTCTTCCACGGATTCTTTCTGCCGATTTTTAAATCGAGCTTCTCTTCATCCGTAAGACCGTTTAAACTCTCCTCGGGAATTTCGGGTGCTGACTTGGTTAGCCTGTTTAAGATATCGACAACCAAAGGATTAGGAGTAAGCCCGGGAGTCTTGAACTGAACGGGTTTCTCCGTCTTTATTACATCTTTGCTCACAGGCTTATCGGCATCGTCACCGATTTTTATGAATACTTCTACGTCTTGCTTGGCGATACCTTGCCGCGGATGAATAAATATTTTATTAGACTGAGTTTCCTCTCCGTTTTCAATGTTTGTCTTATCAAGAAGTGAGCTGTCAACGGATATCGATTTGTTCGTGGATATCTTTATGCGTAAAACATTCTCGCTTATTAAACTTATCTGGTAATTGCTTTCTTTCTTTTTGGTTTCAGTAGGTACAGTTTCAACGTTGCCTACATTTTCTGCGTCATTAGTAGTTACAGAAGTTTGTTCTTCACTCCCAATCTTTATGAGTACTTCTATTTCCTGCTTTAATTCTTCGGCTTTCGGCGGAATGTAAATTTTGTTTGACTGTAATTCTTCTTTTACAACAACATTACAGTCAATTGAAACTGACTGGTTTGTTGTGGTTCTGACTCTGAGTACTCTTTCGTCAATTAAGTTAACCTGATATTTGCTGTCAAAGGCTCCTGAATCCTGAATCTCTTCAGTACCGGTTTCTTCAGCTTCATCTTTCTTCTCATCGGTTTGTTCATTTTCTTCAGAGGCTGAATTATCTTCGGCTTTCGGTGCATCAGTATTGTTAATAGCGTCATCGGACTGAGGTTCATTTTCCTGAAAATCCAACTTTTTATTATCGGTTTCTATTGGTTCAAATTCGTTTTGATCGGATAAATCACCATTCTGCAATGGTTTTTCAATATCGTCACCCTCTAAGTTGTTGTTTATATTGTCTTTATTTAAAGAATCGTTCATTTATGGTTTATCATATAAGTTAATCATCTTTAACATAACTTTAAATTCATTTTCAAAGTTTTCATTCATATTAACTTAAACTCAAATTTCCGTCAATTTGTTCACTATTTAACGAAAAATATTGCATTAATTTGTAATAATTTTAATAGTTTAATTGGGCTAAAGCCCTTTTCTTTTTATTGTTTTTATCCGTCACCTGAAGGTGACGGCAATTAAAGAATTCTTTTAGGGTAACTCAAGCTTCCAGCTTGAGAGAAAAACACAATTGCCGTTGACTTTAGTCAACGGATAATGAGTGAAACACAATTATTGGCTTTAGCCAAATTAAAATCTTGTATTGGGCTAAAGCCCTTTTTCAATTTACTACTCTTATCCGTCACCTGAAGGTGACGGCAATATTATCCCGCAAGCAAGATGTCTCGTCCTGCTCAATCCTCCCAACAAGATGATGTAATTCGTCCCTTTAGGGACGGAATATTTATAGAGAAAAATACGAAAAAGCGATTTGTCCCTTTAGGGACGGAATATTTATAGAGAAAAATACGAAAATGTAATTCGTCCCGTTAGGGACGGAATATTTATAGAGAAAAATACGAAAAAGCGATTTGTCCCTTTAGGGACAATACGGTTTGTGGAAAAAATTAATAATGTTCCGTACCTACGGCACGGTTAAACGTGTCATTTTTGTTCTATAAATATTTCGTGCCTCTGGCACGTTTGATCTTGCCATAATTTTTCTCTGCCTTCGAGTCGAAGATCCGCCATCTTTTTGGGTGGACGGTAAAAATTTTCTATTATTCCTTGTTTTTTCTCTGCGAACTCTGCGTTCTCAGCGGTAAAATTTTCTATTATTCCTTGTCTTATCTCTGCGAACTCTGCGACCTTTGCGGTAAAATTTTCTATTATTTCTTGTCTCATCTCTGCCTGCCTGCTGCAGGCAGGTGTGCTCTGTGATTCTTCTCCATGCGTTTCTGTGGTGAAAGTTATTTTTTATCCTCCAACCTATTCCATTATCTGTCTTTATATCCGTGTGAATCTGTTTGATCCGCGAAAATCAGCGTTCTATTGCGTTTCTCTGCGTCCTGTACCAAATATAATTATTAGCATTTGAATTGTAACTATTGCCTTAACAAGATATTTTTACGATAATTTAATTCAGATAATGAAAAATATTTTACTTGTACTTTCAATGTTTCTGCTTTCGGGCAGTATCGTTTTCTCTCAGGATTCGAGCTATAATTCAGGCGAAAAGAAGATTCTCGACCACAGTGTTTATAACGACTGGAACCGGCTTGAAAATATAAAGATATCTAACGACGGAAAGTTTACAACTTTTGAAGTCAATAAGCAAAAAGGGGACGGAAAGCTTTACCTTAAAAATCTTTCCACCGATGAAGAGATTATAATTCCAAGAGGATATGAAAGTACATTTTCTTATGATAATGACTTTGCTGTTTTTAAGGTAAAAGTGCCCGAAGATTCGCTGAGAAAGCTGAAGCTTGCCAAAAAGAAGAAAGAGATATTCCCGAAGGATTCACTTGCCATAGTGTTGCTTAATGACGTAAAGAAACCGGTGCTGAAGTTTCCGAGACTTATCTCGTATAAACTGCCCGAAGAGAGCGGCAAACTTATTGCATTCCTTACTGTTCCCGAAGATGCGAAGAAAGATACTACATCGAAAAGTGATATTGATGTTTACGAGCTAAGCGTTATGAACCCTGTAACCAATACCAGAAGAACCTTTGACAATGTATATGATTACAGTTTCTCAAAGTACAGTGATGCTCTTGTTTATTTATCACTGATAAAGGGCAAGGTTGATACAACAAAAGTTTTCATGCTTAAGAAGGACGCAGAAAAACCCGTACTGCTCTATACCGGCAAGGGTTACGGGAAAGAAATTACCGTTGATTCAAAAGGCGGACAGGTTGCGTTCATTCATTCGCCTGATACTGCAAAGGTTAAAAGGTACGGACTTTATTACAGCGACACAAAATCAGTAAATAAGATTGCAGATTATAACAGTCCATTTATGATTGCGGACTGGGAAGTTAGTCCTTACACTGATTTGATGTTTTCAGCGGATGACAGCAAGCTGTATTTCCACACTGCTCCAAAGCTTCAGCCCGAGCCAAAGGATTCATTGCTTGACGAAGAGAAGCATAAAGTTGATGTATGGAATTATCAGGACCATTTCCTTCAGACTCAGCAGCTTCACGACCTTGATAAAACAAAGAAGAAGAAATATCTAGCGGTTTACGATAAAGGACTTAACACTGCTTACCAGATTGAAGACCTGAAGTTTGAAAATGTAAAGTATCCAAAAAGCGGTAACACTGATTACTATCTCGGAATTGATGAGAATCCCTACAAGCGCTCGCAGTCGTGGATTCAGCCTGAGCAAAAAGATATTTATTCTATTAACTATAAGAACAACAGCCGTACACTGATTGCAGAAGGAGTACAGTTCAATGAAGCGATTTCGCCGACAGGCAATTTTATTACGTGGTTTGAAAGCTCCGACAGTTCGTTCTATATTTACAACAATCAGACTGGAATAAAGACACAGCTTACACAAAATTCATCCGTCAAATATTACGATGAGCTTAATGATGTTCCGAACATTCCCAATCCTTACGGTATAGCGGGATGGACGACAAACGATGAGTACATACTTGTTTATGACCGCTTTGATGTATGGAAGCTTCAGTCCCGCGGCGGCTCTGAGCCGGTTAAACTTACAAACGGCAGGGAATCGAATACGGTTTACAGAATTCAAAAGATAAACAATGATTCAACAAATATAGGGCTTGATGAACAAATTCTTATAAAGGGAATTAATGAAAGTAACTGGATGGAGGAAATCTGGTCTGCCACTGTAAACAATGGTCTGCAGAATAAACTCATTAATCTTGACAATAAGTTTGTGTCATTGATAAAAGCAAAGAAATCTGACAAGGTTGTTTTTCAGAAGTCTTCCTACACTGAGTTTCCTGATTTGTGGAAGACGGATATGAGTTTTTCAAACATCGCAAAAATATCCGATGCTAACCCTCAGCAAAAGGATTATAACTGGGGGACTGTCGAACAGGTTTACTGGAAGGACTCGACGGGTGTTGACCAGAGGGGACTTCTGCTTAAGCCCGGAAACTTTGACGCAAACAAGAAGTATCCTATGATTGCATATTTCTACGAGAAATCATCGGATAGATTCCATACGCATTACATCCCGAATCCAAGCCGCTCTGTCGTTAACTTTCCATTGTACAACAGCAGCGGTTACATAATTTTTATTCCCGATATAACTTATAAAATTGGTTATCCGGGAAAGAGTGCTTACAATTCAATCGTCAGCGGCGCTAAATATCTTGCGGACACTTATTCATTTATAGACAGGGATAATATCGGTCTGCAGGGACAAAGCTGGGGTGGTTATCAGGTTGCGTATCTTGTTACGCAGACTGATTTCTTTAAAGCTGCAATGTCGGGTGCGCCTGTTTCGAATATGACGAGTGCATACGGCGGAATAAGATGGGAATCGGGAATGAACAGAATATTCCAGTATGAAAAAGAGCAGAGCAGAATCGGCGGAACGCTCTGGGAGAAATTTGATTTATTCGTTGAAAATTCTCCTTTGTTCTACGCTGATAAAGTTAATACTCCGCTTATGATAATGGCAAACGACGGCGACGGTGCCGTGCCGTGGCAGCAGGGGATTGAGTTTTTTGTATCGCTCAGAAGGCTCGATAAAAAAGTTTATCTGGTGAACTACAACGGAGACGAGCACAACTTGATGAAATGGCCTAACAGAGTTGATTTATCAATACGAATGAAACAGTTCTTCGACCATTATCTGAAAGGTGAGCCGATGCCCGAATGGATGAAAGACGGTGTACCCGCCGTTAAGAAAGGACTTATAAACGGGTACTGATGTCTGTTATGTATTTAAATGTTTAGTGTTAGATTTGTTTTCTCTCGTTCCCAAGCTCTTGAGGCTGTGTGAAAACAAACACAAAACGTGTCATCCCCGCTCGCGAAGCAGATACGCAAAGCGTTTTTTGGCGGCCTGCCTGCTGCAGGCAGGGGATCTAATCATTATTGTTCACCATAACAGCTTTTGAGTTTTGCTTCCCCTCAAGATAAGGTTCTCTCTCGTTCCCAAACTCTTGAGGTTGTGTGAAAACAAACACAAACCGTGTCATCCCCGCTCGTTCTTGGCGGGGATCTAATCATTATTTGTTTACAATTACAGCTTTTGAGTTTTTCTTCCCATCAAGATAAGGTTTTCTCTCGTTCTCAAGCTCTTGCTTGGGAACGCATTTAAAATCAAATAAGACAAATGTAATAATAAATAAAAATTTAAGTAATGACATCGCAAATATCACTAAAGATATAAAAGCTAATTATACTTACGTCGAAGATCCGCCGCGTCGGACGTTAAAATCTCTTGCTCTTAGCAATAAAATAAATATTCTGTGTGCTCTGCGAACTCGTATGTTAAATAAATCGGTTTTAAGGAAATAAAAAAAGTGGTAATTTTGTAAACAGAAATACTCAATTTTGGCTAAGGAGATGAGAGAATCACTGCGGGCTGATAAGTAATTTTTACTATATCCACGCAGAGATAATTCCTCATCCCCTCAAGCCTCTGTAGAGTCGCAACAGTATCTTAGAATGTTGATGCTACTTTGTGTGAAAACTTATTCAACAATTCTCTATAAATATACGAGAATAGACGGTGCAGAAACTTTTGCCAAATTGTTTTTCTTGTGCAAGTTAAATTAAAATTATTTGTATTATGAAAAAAGCTAAAAGTATTATCAGAATTTCTTATGGAATTGACATCTCTTCGGATGATTTTACGGCATCACAGGGTATTTATTACTCTGATCTGGACAGAGAAGTTTCCATTATCAAGAAGTTTAAAAACACAACTCGCGGCTTCGATAAATTTCTTTCTTATGTAAAGAAACAGCAAAACAAGATTAATCCCGATGGTACAATACAAACCTGGTTTGTAATGGAAGCCTCAGGAGTGTATTATGAGAACCTTGCTTATTATCTGCATGAGAAAGGTCAGAAAGTTCATGTA
>JBAYUG010000114.1:0-7508 GCA_041675325.1 Kapaibacterium sp. (SeqCode) | reverse complement strand
GGATTAAACGGATTAACGCGGATAGAGAAAAGAAAAGGATTTATTGCCCGCGGGAAAAAGACGGATGGACACGGATAAGGTAGAGATGTAAAGAGAGAAAATAGAACGCAGATTTACACGGATAAACACGGATTAAACATCAAGAGCAAAAACGCACACTGATTTACCTGAAAGATATGATTTTCACTGATAGAGAATAGAGCGCTGATTTACATGGATTAGACATCAAGAACAAAAACGCACAACATTTACTTGAACGAGAATAGAACGCTGATTTACACGGATTAAACGGATTAACGCGGATAGAGAAAACAACAATGTCATCCCCGCCAAGATCACGCGGGGATGACAAGTAAAAAATATAATTGTTAAATGATATTAAGTTTTTTCATGCACTTTTTGATGCGGCCGAAGGTTTCGGGGATATTGTTATCGAGACCGAATGAGAATCTAATAAGACCTTTGCCGAGACCTATTTTCTTCTGTTCATCTTCGGGTATTTCAGATGATGTGCTATGGCTTGGCGAGCTAAACAATGTTTTAAAATAACCGAGAGATACTGCAAGGTAGCCAACTTTTTCCTGCTGCATCATTTCCATTAGACTGTTTGCTTTGACTTCGTCGAGGAGGTCTATAGCAACGATACCGCCGAAACCAAATCCTTTGTTCATCATTGACAACAGTGTTTTATTTCCTTTGTGAGTTTTGAATCCGGGATAATATGTTTTAATGCCGAGCTTATGAAACTGAGTTGCCATGTACATTGCGTTAACGCTATGCTTCTGAAGGCGCAGGTGCAAAGAGTGAAGATTTTTAAGAATGCTTGCTGCACGGGTGCTATCAAGCACAGTACCGAGAAGCATTGACGCACCGCTGTTTACATCGTTGAGTTTGGAAATAAAATCATGAGTAGAGCAAATACAACCTGCGACGCAATCGCTTGTACCATTGATGTATTTTGTCATACTGTGAATCACAACATCAGCTCCAAGCCTTGCGGGCGAGACAATCATAGGAGAAAACGTGTTATCAACGACGAGCTTTGCGTTTGAAGCTTTAGTGATTTTAGAAAGATTTGGAATATCGGCAACTTCAAGTAGAGGATTGCTGATAGTTTCGCAGTAGATAACTTTTGTTTTCTTAGTAACCGCGCGTTTAACTTCTGCAAGGTTTGTGATGTCAACAAATTTAACTTTTATGTTGAACTTAGGAAGAAAGTTTTTAAACAAAGCATAGGTACCGCCATAAATGGTGTGGCTTGAGATGATTTCGTCACCTGCATTACAAATCTGCATGATTGCACAGTTAATAGCTCCCATACCTGAAGCGGTAACCTGGGCGGATTCAGTATCTTCAAACCTTGCGAGGGTATCCGAGAGATATTTATTAATTGGATTCCAATGACGAGAATAGAGGAAACAGCCTTCTATTTCGTGTTCAAAAATCTCCGACATTTTATCGGTAGAAAGAAACGTAAAGGTTGAGGAATCAGTTATTGACGGATTCACGTCACCAAATTCGCCAAACACGAGATAATCATGTATGGCAACACTGGGGTCAAATTTTTTCATAATCTTGATATTTAAATATTTTAAGAGCTACTTATTGTTTTCTTCTTTTTTGTCGTCATCGTCGAACAACATTCTAACGGAGGGTGTGTATTTATCGTCGTACTGACCAGACTTCACAGCCCACAAGAATGCACCCAAAAAACCGAGTGCAACAAGAATGCTAACACCAATTAATATGTAAATGACAGACATTATTTTAACTTTCGCTTTTTAGCAAGGTAGTTTGTTGCAACTACACAAAGTACAACAACTGAAATTGAACTTACAGGCATTAAGATTGCTGCAATTATCGGCTTTAAAAGTCCCTCGACTGCGAAGAAAAGAGCAACGATATTGTATAAGAACGAAAGAGCAAAACTTATAATTATAACATTAACGCTATCTTTTGAGAAACGGAGTAAGTCGGAAATTTTTGAAAACTCAGAAGAGTTTAAGATGCCATCACATGCCGGGGAGAAATTAGTAACGTCTTCGGAGATTGAGATGCCAACATTGCTTTGTTTAAGTGCTCCTGCATCATTAAGCCCATCGCCAATCATCAGTACTTCCTGCCCTTCATTCTGCAAGGCTTTAATGTACTTTAGTTTATTTTCGGGAGACTGATGAAAATGCATCTGCAAAGGGTCTTTGAAGAATGATTTTAAAAAATCTCTTTCGCTTTCGTTGTCGCCAGACAGCAAATGAAGTGCATAATTTTTTTCAAGAGTGTTTATTAATTCGGATAAACCCTGCCTGTAAGCATTGCTGATACTGAAATAACCGAGATAATGATTATCGATGCTTAAGAAAACTTTTGAGGAGTTTACTTCGTTTGCCGGGCGAGAAATAACCGGAATTTCGTTTACAAAACTTTCGGAGCCGAGTTTAACAACATGATTGCTGAGAGTTCCAATTATTCCAGAACCTGTAATTTCTTTGTATTCTTTAATTTCTATGATATCAACGTCCGACAACAATTCATAAATCTTTCGGCTTAGGGGATGGGTTGACTGAGCAGACAAAGATTTAACAAGAGTTAATTGTTTGTAATCAAGCTGCGAACCCATAAAAACAATTTCCGATTTAGTGCTTTGAGTTATAGTACCAGTCTTATCGAAAACGACTGATGTAACTTTTGAAAGTTTTTCGATTACGTTTGTATTTTTGATATAGAATTTATTACGACCGAAGATTCTCATAACATTCCCATAGGCAAACGGAATAGCAAGTGCCAGAGCACAAGGACAAGCAACGATAAGCACGGCAGTAAATACATTGACTGCCATATCGAAACTAATAGGCATCCAATAAGCCGCGGATGCAAATGCCAGAGTAAGAACGGCGAGAGTAAAATACTTGCTGATAGTATTAGAAAAACCGACAAGCTTGCTATCTTTATCTTTTATGAAAGCATCGCTATTCCACAGCTGAGTCAGATAACTTTGAGAGACCTCTTTCAAGACTTCGAGCTCAACGGCACTGCCAATCTGTCTGCCTCCAGCATAAATAATCTCGCCAAGAACTTTTTGAACGGGAAGAGATTCACCTGTAACAAAGCTATAATCTATATTGCCCTCGCCACGGAACAGGATAGAGTCTGCGGGAATGACCTCGTTATTCCTCACGTATATTCTATCGCCAACTTTAAGATTAGCGAGAGGAATAGTTTTGTGTGTACCTGATTTAATCACAGTAACGGAAAGCGGGAAATAAGATTTATAAGACCTTTCGAAGCTCATTGCTTCATAAGTTTTGCTCTGGAAAATTTTACCAATGAGAAGAAAGAAAACGAGCCCAGACATAGAATCCATATATCCAGCTCCAGACTGAGTAACAATTTCAAAAACACTTCTAAGGAAAACAACCAAGATACCGAGGAACAACGGAAAATCAATGTTTATAATTTTATTTTTCAGACCTTTATAAGCCGATAAATAATACTCCGAGCTTGAATAGAAGAATACAGGCAGAGAGAGAAACAGATTTAGGTAACCGAACAGTTTATGAAACTCGGGGTCGGTTAGTTTTTCAAGTCCGAGATATTCAGGAAAACTGAGCAGCATAATATTTCCAAAGCAAAATCCTGCAACACCGACTTTGTAATAAAGGTTTTTAATATGTTTCTGCTTTGATTTTCTTTCTGTAGCATCAAGATTTATCAGTGGTTCATAGCCAAGAGAATCAAGGAGTTCCGCTATTTTTCGTAGAGAGGTTTTTTCTTCGAGGAATTTAAACACGAGTTTCTTCTGGGGGAAATTCACCTGTGAATGAGTAACACCGCAATCGAGTTTATAAAGATTTTCAAGGAGCCAGATACAGGAGCTGCAGTGCATCTGAGGTATAAAGAAAGTTGCAGTACTTATTTTACCGTCGCTGAAATCAAGCATTTGTTTCTTCGTAATTTCATCATCAAGATATTCATATTTAATATCACTTCTGACGGGGGGAGAATTACCAGGTTGATTTTCGAAGTCATAATACTTGCACAGATTGTTTTCCTGAAGAATTTCATAGACAAGCTTGCAGCTTCGACAGCAGAATTTCTTATCGTCAATATAAATTGAATCGTCCTTACAAATATCACCGCAATGGAAACAGAGAATTTCTTTTCCTGCGTTTACAGAATCAGAACTCATGAGGTCAGAAGAATTTAATTTTCGGAAACATAGGAATCAATCATCTTGTAAAATTCTTCTTTCACAAATGGTTTTGACATATAGTTATCCATACCTGCGGACAAACATTTTTCCTTATCGGCTTTAACAGCATAAGCGGTAATCCCGATGATAGGAATGTGATTACCCGTACCCTTTTCAATCTCTCTGATTATAGAAGTAGCTTCCAAACCGTCCATAATAGGCATCTGAATATCCATTAATATTAAATCAAATCTTGACTTTTCAAGCACATCAAAAATCTTAAGTCCGTTTTCGACGATAGTAACGTCATAATTTTTTCTAGTGAGAAGTTCTTTCACCAGCCTTTGGTTTACGATATTATCTTCCGCAACGAGAATATTGACCTTTTCCCTGACCTTCGGCTCTTCTATTTTCTTTACATTCGGAGATACTGTTTCTTGAGAATCAACTACTTCCTTGACAGTTATTTCAAAAGGCAGATTTATGGCTATTTCAGAGCCTTCGTTTAAATTTGTTTTAACGAACATTTCACCATCCATTAAAGCAATGAGATGTTTGATTATCGGTACGCCAAATCCAAAGCCTGAATAACGAAAATTCTTTTCAGGGATAGTTTTTCCTGAATCGTCAAGAGCTCCGAATAAGTTTTTCACGGTATCGGCATCGAAGCCAAGCCCTGTATCTTTAACGGTTATACACAAAGAGGCGATATTCTTTGTCCGTTTAACCTCGGTTAAGGAAAGAGAAACAGTGCCTTTATCGGTATATTTAATTGCGTTTTTAGCAAGGTTGATAAGAATCTGATTAATACGCAGAGGGTCTCCATTAATATTGTAATTAATTTTAGGGTCGATATTAACCGTCAGCGCAACATTTTTTCTCTTAGCTTCGAACTCAAGAATCTGTGCTGTTTTCTGCAAAAGCTCGTTTATGGAGAACTCGATGTATTCAAGTTTCAATTTTCCGCTTTCAATTCTTGAGAAATCGAGGATGTCGTTAATAATCGCGAGCAAGGTGCTTGAAGAGTAATTAATAATATCGAGATATTCCTTTTGCTCTTTAGTAAGATTTGAAAGCATCATAAGCTCCGTCATACCGATAATACCGCTCATGGGGATACGAATCTCCTGGCTCATATTCGAAAGGAACTGTGATTTAGCATTATTCATTAATTCAGAATACGCCTGAGCTTTTTTTGCTTCTTCATACTTCTCTTTATAATTAACTTCGTTGATTGGTTTTTCAACGGGTGGAGGTATTTCTTTCTTCAAGAACAGGCTGATAAGAAAATAGAATACCACGGAAGTAATGACTGCAAAGGAAATCCCGAGTATGATATTGCTTAATGTATCTTTATGTGAATTAATCATAAAAACTACAAAAAGCAATCCGAGTAAAAGATAGATAAACGTGATTTTGAAAGCAGCGGCAGAATAGTTGTTTTTCTCTTTATCCATTTTAAGGAATATTAGTTAATCTAAATTTATATAAATTGAATGCTTTATGCAATTATAAAAAAGTAAAAACTATACAAACATTTAAGAGACTATAATACTCATTTAATTTTATCCAGCTCCTTTTTAAGATAAGAAATAGCATTAACAGGGGTTGGGTTTACTCCGCAAAGAATAGCGAGATAATAGCTAACCCAATCGCCAAGAAATATCAGGTCGAAAATACGAGCAAGTTTTGATTTACAGTCGCTGCTCAAATGCAAAATATTGGCGGCATGCTTCTTAAACACTTTTTCAGTTATCTTCATTCTCATTTTGATACGTGGATTATCTGAAATATCTTCAAGAAATATTACGTTAATTTTCTTAAGGATATCAGGGTTTAATTCCCAGCCGACAAGTTCGTTATGATTCATTTCGGGATAAAGATTTCCGTAAGCGAGTATTTTTGCGTTCTCAGAAAACTGTCCCCGCCAGCGCAAGTTTACCACATCGAGTACATCTACGGAAGAATAAACAATCGGTAGTTTATCTTTGAGCAATGCAGCAATCTGAAGTGCGGGATTTGAATCAAAGGTTAGGTTAGACAGTTCATCAAGAGACTGTTCGAGCACAAGCAGAGTCTCGTTTATATCAGCAGACTTATCTTTAATAAATTTCAATTTAGTAAATAATACAAGCAGAGAAAAGAAAGAATAGCCAAGGGCGCATCTGGGCTGCAGTCCGCCGGGAATTTTTACAAGCAGTATCTTGTGCTTTTTAGCAAGCTTCTCAACCATGCCGCCACTTGAGATACAGATAATCCTGCATTTCCTTTCGAGAGCATCTTTAAATGCCGAAATGGTTTCTTCGGTATTACCCGAATAAGAAGAAATAATAGCAAGAGTATCTTTACCAGCAAACTCAGGGAGGGTATAGTTCCTATTTACATAAACGGGAACGCTGATTTCACTCGCAACATAACTGCGCAACAAATCACCGCCTACAGCAGAGCCGCCGAGTCCATTTATAATAATATTCTTTAAATTTTTAACGTTAACATTATTTGTTTTTACTTTGCTAGCGATATCCACTGCATTACAGACCTGAACGGGGAAATCGTAAAGCACGCTAAACATATTTTGCTTATCAATACGGGATATAATCTTTTTATTAATCATAATATTTGGGGTTTGATTTTATTATCATAAAAATTATTTATACTTTTCGTCACATCTTCTTCAGTGGATAATTTCAGCAATTTATCGACTAGTTCTTTTGATTCGGCTGAGCTAATAACCCTGACAACCTGTTTGATTTCATTGAACATTGACGGCAGGACGCTAAGCTCATCGATACCAAGTCCAACAAGAACAGGGACTGCCAAAGGAACAGAGGCGAGTTCACCGCAAATGCTTACTTTAATGTTGTGCTTCCGTGCTCCTTTGACGATCTTATCGAGTGCACGTATTACCGCAGGATGGAATTGCTGGTAAAGATGAGATATAAATTCATTGCCTCTATCCACTGCAAGTATATATTGAATAAGGTCGTTAGTACCTATGCTAAAGAAATCGGATTCAGCGGCAAGTTCTTCGGCAAGGATGAATGCTGAAGGAACTTCAAGCATAATACCGAGCTGAATATTTTTATCGTAATAGATTCCCCTCTTGTCAAGGGACTTCTTTACTTCTTTCAGCAGCTCTTTTGTTTTTCTAACTTCCTCCAATGAAGCAATCATAGGAAGCATTACCTTAATGTTTTTCTTAGAAGATGAAATAAGAATAGCTTCAAGCTGTGCTTTAAAAATATCTGGACGATCAAGACACATTCTTATACCGCGCCATCCGAGATAAGGATTAAGTTCTTTATGGTTTTCCGTAAAT
>JBAYUG010000113.1:0-7681 GCA_041675325.1 Kapaibacterium sp. (SeqCode) | reverse complement strand
GGTTTATTTTTATAGGATGGTTGTCCGCCACGGCGGATCTTCGACAGATGGATTTAGCGAGACGAAACGGATGCTATTAATTAAATAATTTTAATAATCGGTTATGAAAAAATTTATTGTTGCCGCAATCACAGTTCTAATACTCAACACTATTCTATTATCCGAAAATTGCCAAAGCCAATGGGCATCTTATTCATTGCCTTATACAGGATTGGCAAACACTCTTGGATTTTATGATTTGAACCACGGTGTTTCATTTGGACATACTTTCTCAACTATAAGCGAAAAGATTTTTTATACTACTAATTCAGGTATTAACTGGATTCATGCAAATTATCCGCCTGAACTGAGAGCAATAGTTGATGTGCAATATATTAATTCTAATACTATTTATGCCTGCGGTGCAGAAAATATTCCGTTCAGCAATTTTAGCAGAGCAAATAATGATTTCATTTTGTATCCAATAATTATCAGAGACAAATTGATAAGAGACGGTATAGAAGAATTTTCTGTCTATAAAGGTGCATTTATAAACTCAACAGACGGCGGATTGAACTGGCAAAGAGCAAGTCAGTTTGATACTTCAACAGGATATGTAGTGGATATAAATTTTTTTAATGCAAGTACAGGTTACTCATTAATACAGGGTAACTTTTCTGCTCAAACTAAATTTTGCAAGACAACGAATGCAGGAGCGAACTGGCAGTTAGTTAAACAGTTTGACACCTCTTATGTTGATAAAATGATATTCTTTGATATGAACACAGGAATTGCTCGAGGAATAAACTGGCAGAAGAGGATATACAAAACAACAAACGCAGGAGTGAACTGGGATGTGACTAATATGGCAGATATGATTAGCAATATAACATTTTTTAATTCAACTACAGGGATTGCAATTGGTAATACAGAAACCGGCAATACAATTAACATATACAAGACAACGAATACAGGTGGTAATTGGACAATCATTAATACTTTTACAGGTAATAAAATATATAATAATTTAATGTCATTGCCGAATACAGGAACTGCTTTTGCGATTGGAAATAATATAGATACAGCAATTCAATGGATTGATAAAATTACTACTTTAAAGACTACAAACTATGGATTGAACTGGGTTTCAAAAGATTTTAATCCGAAGTTACTTGCTTATGGTTTATCATTGGTTGATGCCAATAATTTCTTTATAGGTGCAGGGGAAACAAATATTGCTGCACAGATATTAAAATCAACTAACGGCGGGAATGTGTTTGTGAATCAAATCGGGACTGTGGTTCCATCAAAATATTCATTGGGGCAGAATTATCCGAATCCGTTTAACCCTGTGACGAAGATTCGGTTTGATGTACAGAAGTTAGAATCTAGAAGTCAGAATTCAGAAGTCACTTTAAAAATATTCGACATTACGGGGAAAGAGGTTGCAACGCTTGTGAACGAAAGGTTACAGCCGGGCACCTACGAAACCACGTTTGACGGATCGGGGTTGAATAGCGGGGTTTATTTTTATAGGATGGTTGTCCGCCACGGCGGATCTTCGACAGATGGATTTAGCGAGACGAAACGGATGCTATTAATTAAATAATTTTAATAATCGGTTATGAGAATACTTTTTCTGGTTATAATTATGCTCGCGGCAATAAATGCGAGCGGGCAGTGGGAAGTTGATACACGTATAAGTGATAATTCAGTGTCTTCATTTATTCAGAATCAGGGCACGATAGCTTCAAACGGAAATGTTATACACGCAGTATGGTTCGATTTTAGAATTTCTCCACCAAAGATATATTATATTCGTTCAACAAATAACGGGACTAACTGGGGAATTAGTACCAGAATATCAAATGATTCATCAAAAGCATCTGACCCAGTTGTATGCACATCAGGATCATTTGTACATGTTGCATTTGTGGATGAGAGACATGGTCTCAGTGAAATATATTATAAACAATCGAATAATGAAGGAACAACCTGGGGACCTGATATAAGACTCACAAATAACGGAGCACTATCATACTATCCTTCTATATATGCTACCGGTCAAACGGTACATATTACATGGTTCGACAGCCGCACAGGTCGTTATAATATTTTCTATAAACGTTCTACGGATAATGGTATTACGTGGGGGAATGACTTACAACTTACTAATAGTTCAGGCGAAGCACGAGATTCCTATATTACTTCAAATGGGTCGTTTGTTTGTATTGTTTGGGTGGACACAAGAGATTTCAATAAAGAAATTTACTGTAAAAAATCAACGGACGGCGGCCAAACGTGGTCTGATGATATCCGACTTACCAACTTTAATTCGGATTCAGTTGGACCAACTTTATCCGTTAATGGTTCATTTATACATATAGCATGGGCAGACCGCCGCGATAATCATACTGAAATATATTACAAAAATTCTACTGACAGCGGGCTAAGCTGGAGTATAGATACAAGAATGACTAATTTATTTTCTGATAAACAATCGCCAAATATTGCAGTTTCCGGGAATATTGTTCACCTTGTCTGGCAACAATGCACATTAGGAATATTTAATCCGGAAATACAATATACGCGTTCTACTAACAACGGAATGACATGGGATACAGGAACGCGGTTGACATATGATTCGGTAGAATCTTATGACCCATCAATAACTGTATCAGGTCAGTCATTACACGTTTTATGGCAAGATAAACGTGATGGATATAATGCTATATATTATAAACGTAACTTAACAGGAAATGTCGGCATACAAAACATCAGCACTGAAATACCGTCTGCGTATTCATTGGGGCAAAACTATCCGAATCCGTTTAATGCAAGGACAGTTATTAGGTTTGAAGTACAGAAGTTAGAATCTAGAAGTCAGAATTCAGAAGTCACTTTAAAAATATTTGACATTACGGGGAAAGAGGTTGCGACGCTTGTGAATGAGAGATTACAGGCGGGAACGTATGAAACAACATTCGATGGTTCGGGGCTGAACAGCGGGGTTTATTTTTATAGACTCACGACGGATGGATTTAGCGAGACGAAGCGGATGGTGCTAATTAAATAATTTTATTTTAAAGATATGAGAAATCTTTTTCTGGTTTTAGCTATGCTTGTGGCTGTGAATGCGAGCGGACAGTGGGAGCAGATGCCGAATGGAATGGGGAATGACTGTCTTTCAAATTTCTTTACAACCTGCGGCAATTATTTATTTGCAGGGACAACAGGCAAAGGGGTTTTCCGGTCATCAAACGGCGGAGCGAGCTGGGACTCTGTTAATTCGGGATTAACCAACAGATGGGTTATGTGTCTTTATACAGAAAACGACGTAATATATGCCGGCACAGAATCGAGTTCGTTTTCAAGAGGAGGATTGTATAAATCAACAAATTATGGTGAAAGCTGGGATTCAACAAGCTTGATGGGAAAATGGGTTTCTTATTTATATTTTTCAGGCGTCAACAAATATGCGGCTACATATTACAACGGAATATACCGGTCAACTAATAATGGTGTTAACTGGGTTCAAATTAATTCAGGACTTTTAAGTCTATCAATAGGTTGCATTACAGAGCTTAATGGGGATTTATTTGTCGGAACAAAAAGCAACGGTGTTTATAAAAGTTCAAATTATGGGGATTACTGGTATGCAACATCATTATATGGGACTTATATTAACTCACTCGCTGTTTTAAACAACACATTATATGCAGGTGCAGGTAGTGATGGTGTTTGGCGTTCAACGGATGATGGTATAAACTGGGCTCCGGTAAATACCGGAATTGGCTTCACCTACGTCTGGTCTTTAGTAACGAGCGGAACAAATATTTTTGCAGGAACAGAACAAGACGGAGTTTTTCTTTCTACAAACAACGGAAACTTCTGGATTGCGAAAAATACGGGTTTTACAACACTTCCTCCAATTTTTTACATGTATGAATACAATAATTTTCTTTATGCAGCGACTTATGGTCAATCAGTATGGCGGCGTCTTGTATCCGAAATTATAAAAGTGCAAAATATAAGCACGGAAATCCCTTCTGCATTTTCTTTGGGGCAGAACTATCCGAATCCGTTTAATCCCAATACAGTAATTAGGTTTGAAGTTGCAAATGGATTCCCTGTAAAAACATCAGGGAATGACAAAGTGGTGTTAAAAGTTTATGATGTGATGGGTCGGGAAGTGGAAACGCTTGTGAATGAAAGATTAAAACCGGGGAGTTATGAAGTGACGTTTGACGGATCGGGGCTGAATAGCGGGGTTTATTTTTATAAGATGGTGGTCCGCCACGGCGGATCTTCGACAGATGGATTTAGCGAGACGAAGCGAATGGTGCTTTTGAAGTGATCCGCCACGGCGGACGCAAAGAACGCGGAAAGTGAGGAAGTTAGGAAGTTAGGAAGTGAGAAGGTGAAAGCAAAATACTTTAATTGAAAGGTATCTTGATTGTTTTATAAAGAATGAATACGTTTTATAAATAAATATGATGTTCAAAAACGTTGTGATAGCAAATTTGTATATTATGAAATGAGAAAAGTATTTATAATTTTCGTATTAATTGTAATATTACATTTTTCAATTAATACTAAAAAAAGCGAAGCGCAATGGGAACAGTGTGATGGTCCACGCGGAGGCTATCTTAATGTACATGCCCTTACCATTAAAGGAAATAGTATTTTTATGGGCACAGATTTTGATGGAGTCTCGCTCACCACAAATTACGGAGCAAGCTGGACACAGACTTCTTTGAATTATAAAACTGTTTGGTCACTTGCCACAAGCGGGAATAATATTTTTGCCGGGACACTGGATGGTGGTGTGTATATTTCCACAAATAATGGAATAAGTTGGACACAAACCGAATTGAATAATTATGAAATTAAATCTATTGCGACACTCGGAAGTAATGTTTATGCAGGGACAGGATATGGAGTATTTCTTTCAACGAATAACGGATTGAATTGGACACAAACTTCTTTAAATAATGTTTCTGTACATTCCTTAGCCGTTAGCGGAAATAATATTTTTGCGGGTACGGGAGATAGCGGCGTATATCTCTCTACTGATAATGGTACAATATGGACACAAACTTCTTTGAATAATAGACTTGTTTATTCTATTACGGCAAATGGGAATAATATCTTTGCAGGAACTTTGTATTATGGCATTTATTTTTCCTCAAATAACGGTGCAAGCTGGACTCAAACTGCTTTAAATAATAAAACTGTTCGGTCACTTGCCTCAAGTGGGAATAATATTTTTGCAGGGACACAAGATAGCGGTGTGTATATTTCCACGAATAATGGTGCAATCTGGACTCAAACTGTCTTAAATGATAAGGGAGTTATTTCTTTAGCCGTAAGCGGAACTAATATTTTTGCCGGAACTGATGGGTATGGAACTTATCTCTCTACTAATAACGGTACAAACTGGACGCAAACAGCTGTGAATAGGCATAGTGTTTTTTCCTTAGCATCATCCGGTAGTTTTCTTTTTGCAGGAGTAGATAAGTATCCCGCGGGGTACGGCGGTGTTCACATCTCCACAAATAATGGAAGAAACTGGTATCAAACTGTCTTTAATAATGAAAATATTTCTGCCATTGCTGTGAGCGGTAATAAAATTTATGCAGGAACGTTTAACGATCCTTATCCTTCTTTTAATTGTATTTATATCTCTACAAATAACGGCTCAAGCTGGGCTCAATGTGCTTTGACACTAAAAAATATACTTTCACTTACGGCATTCGGAAATAACGTTATTGCGGGAACACAATTCAACGGTATTTATCTTTCAACTAATAATGGTAATACATGGACTCAAACCGGATTGTATAATCAAAGTGTTGCCTCATTTGCGACAATGGGAAATTATCCCGATAAATCGGGACAAGTTATTTTTGCAGGGACACAAGATAGCGGTGTGTATATATCCACGGATAATGGTGCAAGCTGGACTCAAACTGCTTTGAATGATAAACAGATTTACTCTCTTGCCGTCAACGGAAATAATATTTTTGCAGGCACCCGGTTTAATGGCGTTTATCTCTCAACAAATAACGGTACTGCATGGACTCAAACTGCTTTGAATAATCTGGATGTCTCTTCTCTTTCTATAAGCGGAAATAACATTTTTGCGGTGGCAGATAATTCTCCATCCGGGTCCAGCAGCGTTTATCTCTCTACAAATAACGGAGCAAACTGGTCTGAAAAAAATCAGGGATTTAACAATCTTCGACATCTGCACATTTATGAATTGTTAATCGCTGATAATTATATATATGCAGGGACTTGGAACTATTCTGTCTGGCGGCGACCATTATCAGAAATCATAGGCATACAAAACATCAGCACGGAAATCCCTTCTGCTTATTCATTGGGGCAGAACTATCCGAATCCGTTTAATGCAAGGACGAAGATTAAGTTTGAAGTACAGAAGTTAGAATCTAGAAGTCAGAATTCAGAAGTCATTTTAAAAATATTTGATGTTCTTGGTCGTGAAGTGGAAACGCTTGTGAATGAAAGGTTGCAGGCGGGGACGTATGAGACAACATTCGATGGTTCGGGGTTGAATAGCGGGGTTTATTTTTATAAAATTATGACTGACGGGTTCAACGAAACAAAGAGGATGCTATTAATTAAATAGTAAAATTGAACGAAATGATTCCCCTCTGCATTTCGCAAGGGGTATTAATTATAGAGATATTATATGAAAAAACTATTTACAGCTTTAGTTTTAATTGTCGTATTCCAATTATCAGTTAGTATTGACTATTGTGTATGCCAGTGGGAGCAGTGCGAAGGGCCTTACAGCGGAAAGGTTAATGCATTTGCGGTAAGTGATAATACTATTTTTGCTGCGACAACTAATTACAGTTCCTTTTCCAGTTCAGGAGGAGTTTATCTTTCCACAAATAGCGGACAAAGCTGGACTCAAACAACTTTAAATAATCAAAGGATATGGTCCCTTGCAATAAGCGGAAATAATATTTTTGCCGGGACAGATTCGTACGGTGTATATCTCTCAACAAATAATGGACAAAGCTGGACGCAAACGGCTTTGAATGATCGACAAGTTGTATCCCTTGCAATAAACGGAAATAATATCTTTGCCGGAACACTAATTTACGGAGTCTATCTCTCTACGAATAACGGTCAGAATTGGACGCAAGCTTTTAATCAAACCGTTCTTTCTTTTGCCATAAATGGAAATAATATCTTTGCCGGGACATATTATGGAGTTTATCTCTCCACAGATAACGGTACAAGTTGGACACAAAATGGATTGGAAAACATTCCTGTTTATTCCCTTGCCATAAACGGAAATAATATCTTTGCCGGGACAAATGGCAGCGGTGTCTATCTTTCCATAAATAACGGACAAACTTGGGCACAAACAGCTTTGAATAGTAAATCTGTTTTGTCTCTTGCCATAAGCGGAAACAGTATTTTTGCAGGAGTAAAGAATTATCCCACTGATTCAGGCGGTGTGTATCTCTCCACAAATAGCGGACAAAGCTGGATACAAACTGCATTAAGTAAAATTGATATTCAAAGCCTAATTGTAAATCAAAATATATTAATTGCAGGTTCAAGTGTTAACGGTGTCTTTATTTCTTCAAATAACGGTCTAACATTTAAAAATACAGGACTGAATTCACAGTTAGTTAATTTACTTTCATATATAGGATAT
>JBAYUG010000112.1:0-7857 GCA_041675325.1 Kapaibacterium sp. (SeqCode) | reverse complement strand
CGGTAAATGTACAGCATATCGAAAGCCTTGCAGATACTGTCAGTCAGATTACTGGTGTTATGATAAAAGAAACTATTCCAGATTCAATTCTCGATATTGCGGATGAAATCGAATTACTTGATATTTCACCGGACGAACTCCTGCAAAGGCTTTCCGATGGAAAAGTTTATACAGCGGATAAGACTAAAGATGCTGTTGAAAACTTTTTCAGAAAAGGAAATTTAAATGCCTTAAGAGAATTATCATTAAGGCTCACAGCAGACAGGGTTGATAAGCAGGTCAGGGATTATATGCAGGAAAACAGAATACCGGGACCGTGGAAATCAACACAAAGAATTTTATTAGGTATTAGTCCGAGTCCAAACTCTTCAGACCTGATACGCTGGGCAAGAAGGATTGCATACACAATGGAAGCAAGCTGGGTAGCAGTTCATGTTGAGACAGCTGTGAATCTCAGCGAGAAACAGAAGCTTAAACTTAAAAAGAATCTGGAACTCGCAAAAGAGCTTGGAGCTGAAATAATTACTACAGCCGATACTGATGTAGTTAAAGGAATTTTAAGAATCGCAAAAAGAGAAAATGTCACTCACATCGTAATTGGTAAATCTCTCGATTCGAGCTTGATTTCAAGAATATTCAGAAAAGGCATAGTTGATAGAATTTTATCGGAGTGCGGAAAAATAGATGTATATATAGTATCGGGGGATAATATTCCTGCAGAGAAGAATACTCATACTTTTCTACCGAAACTCCAGTCAGGAATATGGAAATACTTTTATTCATCACTTATCGTATGCATAGTTGCAGCAATATGTTTTTCATTAAGTTCAGTATTAGGATATCAGGCTGTTGCAATGATTTTATTATTTGTTGTAACTTTATTACCGTTATTTTTTGGTCCAGGTCCAGTTCTGGTTTCGGCAATAATCAGTCCGATTATCTGGAATTACTTTTTCGTACCTCCACGATTTACATTATTAATTCATCGCAGCGAGGATTTACTAACATTTATTATGTTTCTTATTGTTGCATTAGTAACAGGAATTTTAACTACCAAAATCCGTCAGCGTGAAAAAGCAGTAATGCAAAGAGAAGAAAGAGCGGTTGCATTATATAATCTGGCAAATGACCTTTCAAAATCTAATAATCTGGAAGAAGTAATCAGCGAATCGATGAAGAACTTTAAGAAGGTATTTAGTGCAGAAATAATATTCTTACTTATTGATAAAAATGGGATTTATATTAATAATAAAACAGATTCAAAGGAAATTACAGATAAAGAACTAAGCGTGGCACAATGGGTTTACAGCAATCGTAAAAAGGCAGGACATTACACTGACTCACTGCCTTTTGCCGAGTATGTCTATTACCCAATGGTAGGACCAAGAGATACATACGGAGTAATAGGATTAAAATTCGAGAATGAATTTACTTACAGAGAACATGAAACACTTATTGATAATTTTGTAAACCAAACCGGTTCCGCTATTGAGCGCGAACTTCTGAATCAAACCGTTAATAAAACTCTGGTATATCAGGAATCGGAAAAATTATACAAGATTCTATTCGACAGTATTTCACATGAACTAAAAACACCTATAGCAGCTATTATGGGTGCGTCAAGTTTTTTACTACATACAAAATCCGATAATTCTGATTTAACACAAATTCAATTATTTGAAGAAATAAACGAGGCGAGTATAAGGCTTAACAAATTGGTCGAGAATTTGTTAGATATGGCCAGAATTGAAAGCGGTAAATTAATTCCGAATTTAAAAACCTGCGATGTAAATGATTTAATTGACAGCGTCTTAAACAATTTCGAGAAGGATAAAAAATCCCGTAACATAAATGTAGAGGTACAAGATAATTTCCCGTTCTTAAATATAGATATTACCCTCATGGAACAGGCATTGAAAAATATAGTGCAAAATGCACTGGCTTACACACCAAAGGATGCCAAAATCGAGCTTCAGGCATCCTATGATGAGAATAATATTTACTTTATTGTATCTGATAACGGGAAAGGAGTTCCGGAAGAAAACATGGAACATATTTTCGACAAGTTTTACAGAATAGATAATAAGGTAGCCGGCGGCACGGGACTTGGTCTTTCAATAACGAAAGGAATTGTCGAAGCACATAAGGGAACGATAACTGCATCGAATAAAATTTCCGGAGGGCTTAAATTTACAATAAAGATTCCGCGAGATTCTAATATATAACATCATGAGTATAACAGAAAATATATTAGTAATAGATGACGAAATTCAAATCAGGCGATTGCTAAAAATCAGTCTTGAGAATTCCGGGTTTAAAGTTTTCGAAGCCGAAAATGCAAAATCAGGATTGCAGGAAATAGTCAATGCCAGACCTTCTTTAATACTTCTTGATCTAGGACTTCCGGATGAAGATGGTTTGAGTCTATTAAAGAAAATAAGAGATTTTTCTGAAGTTCCGGTAATAATACTATCAGTAAGAAACTCGGAAAATGTTATAATATCAGCTTTGGATTCTGGTGCTGATGATTATATTACCAAACCATTTAACACAGGAGAACTTCTTGCAAGAATCAGGACGAGTATGCGACATTCACTGCCGGAACAGAAGATAGAGAATTTTACAAACGGTAATGTGTCAATTAATTTTTCAACTCGTACAGTTAAAAAGAAAAACAGTATAGTAAAACTTACATCTACGGAATTTTCACTGCTTTCACTATTTATCAGGAATTCGGAAAAAGTACTTACTCACAATTATATTTTGAAGGAGATATGGGGGAAACAGTATTCAGATGACACACAGTATTTAAGGGTTTATGTTGCACAATTAAGGAAAAAGCTGGAAGACAATCCATCTCGTCCTAAAATGTTTATTACTGAATCCGGGGTTGGATACAGGATGATAATATTAAAAGCGGATAAACCAAAATTATAAAACTGCTAAGAATTATTTTGACAATTTATGATACTATTATTAATAAGGGAACATTTCCAAATGATGGAATGTTTAATATAGTGAAGAGCAAAATATGGTTAGAATTATGATTTACTTGAGTAAAATAATTAAAAATAAAATTCCACCGCAGTAACACCGCATTATCACCGGACTTCAACCGCAAATCCACCGCACTTCAACCGCAAATCCACCGCACTTTAACCGCATTAATAGACCCTTAGATGATTGCTTCGTGGTTCATGCTTGATCGTTGAGCAAACGGCGTAAGTTGCAAATAAACACGGATTTAGATAATTTTGGAATGATTTTGGCATTTATGTCAAATAATTGACAATATTGGGTAGATAGAGTTTTTCTTTGTTTGGAACTTAGGTTGTTTTAGGGACTTTTGGAGAGAAAAATAATTTTACCACAGAGAGCCCTAAGGCTACAAACAAATAAAAACATTGACCACAGATTTTACCGCAGAGAGCCCTAAAGCTACAAACAAATAATAACATTGACCATAGATTTTACCGCAGGGATCGCAGAGAACGCTGAGAAAACAAATGTATTATTGTTAAACAATATATTTTTAACGCAAAGGACGCAAAGAAGGCAAAGGTCGCAAAGAGAGCAGGGAAAAGTTACAAATTGATTAATAAACAAAGAAAAATATAGTGTTATTATTTTGCAAAAAGTTTGTTTTTATTACAACATTTTTACGGATAGCAGCACAGAGTAAAGAATTAAATTATTGCTATGAACAAAACTATTTTAAAGATTTTTTTACATAAAAATCAGAGGTCGCATAGTAAAGAATTGAATTATTGCTAAGAACAAATAATATGGAGTGGCGAAAACTAAGATAAACAAAAAGGCGGACTTTTGTCCGCCTTGATTTGCTTTCTTTTATTTCAATTTCTTATAACGCTTTATTTATCAGATTTTATTTTACGAGAATCATTTTCTTTGTATCTATTGCTTTTGCATCAACCACAAGTCTGTAGAAATATACACCTGAAGAAAGGTTCATACCATTAAATTTATATTTAACTACACCCGGACTGAGAGTCATATTGATGGCATTACTGATTTCTCTACCCGTAATATCGTAAATTTTAAGAGTTACAAATCCCTGTTTTGGTAATGAAAATTCGATTGTTGTTACCGGGTTGAACGGATTCGGATAGTTTTGTTTTAGATAATAACCACTTGGAATTTGAACTCCTGACCATTGAGTTCCAGTAACAGTTTGATTATCACCGACTTTAAGAATATATGCATTGTCTCCAACAACAAAGCCTGAATCGAGATGTGTCAAATGACAACCGTAACCAATCTGACCTGATGTATTATGAATAAACCAATTCGCTCCTCCATCAGTAGTTTTCCCGGCATATCCGACGGAACCGAATACCCATCCACTATTGAAGTTAATCCAATTCATTGAGTAAAGAGTATTATTGAAAGGAGTAATTATTGTATCAAAACTTGTTCCCCCATTCGTAGTTTTGCAAAGTTTTAAACCAGCGGCACCGCAAACGTAACCAGAGTCTGCATTGAAGAATTTAATTCCGTAAAGACCGAAGGTTCCCATTGGAGTATTTGCTAATATTGTCCAGTTTGCTCCTCCGTCAGTCGTTTTCATTAATTTAGCCAAATTATTTCCAGCGTATCCTGTATTAGCGTTAATGAAGGATGAAGAAGCAATCCTTGTTTCACTTCCCATATTGGTCAACGAATCCCAGCTTAGCCCACCATTTGTGGTTTTCCATCCACCACCGGTATTTGTCGTTTGTTGGAATACATATCCAGTTGCTGCATTTACGAATTCGATTCTTTTTAAATTGAAAGTACCAAACGGTCCGGGAATTGAATCCCAGTTTAAACCTGCGTTTGTTGTCTTACGGAGATTACCCAAAGAACCGGACATATATCCTGTGGAGGAATTTACCATAGACAAACTATTATAAGTTGCAGTAGAATTGAATGGGATAACTGCCCAGTTCGTTCCGCCATTTGTTGACCTTAAAACCTGGTCAAAATTTGGAAAAGTTCGACCACCAATTGCCAATACTAAACCATTATTATATTGCGACCATACAGCATACTTAGTTGCCGAGCTTAGCCAATGCGTAAGAGTTGTGAAGTTAGCACCAGCATTCGTTGATTTTTGTATTGAACCATAGGCTCCTATCGCAAGAATCATGTTTCCACTGACATCTACGGAATAGTGTGTTGACGACAATGTCATATTCGGATCATTAAAACTTAAGAGAGTCCAGTTCGCGCCGTAATCTTCGGTTTTATAAATTCCGGTTGGAGCACCAACTACATAAAAAGTAGGTGTCGGGGTTAAAGAAGAATGTATCCCGTATAAAGCTACGGTTGATGGGATATTAGCTCGTATCCATGTTTCCCCACCATTTGAGGTGAACCTGACTACCCCTGCGGAACCGCATACCATTCCGGTGTTTTCATTTATAAAATTAATATCATATGCAGTAAATGCGGTATCCATAGTATAGGTTGTCCAATTTATTCCCCCATTCGATGATTTTACTACTTTAGAAGTTAAAGGATTAGAAAGTGTTGTACAAAAAAATATTCTATTTGTATCAAGTGCATAAACATTGTAATTAGCAGTCGATATACCTGATGGAATTGAATCCCACGATAATCCAGCATTGGTTGTTTTTAATAATCTTCCCCCTGCACCCGAAGCATATCCAACTGTATTGTTCACAAAATGAAGTCCGTACATCGAGTTTGTTGTCGGAATACCTATTGAATCCCAAGAAACACCTGCGTTTGTAGTTCTTGCAATCCATCCAGTGAAACCGCAAATCACTCCTGTATTTAAATCAAAAAACCAACCGTTCATTAGGTTTCTTCCCTCTCCAAAGTATGCTGGCAGCCAGCCGCCGGCATTCGTATAAACAGTCCAGTTAGCCCCCGCATTTGATGTCTTCATAAATGTACCTGTATTACCGCAGGCATACCAATTTAGAGAATCAATAATTTTTATCCAGCGCATTTGATTTCCTTGCGGTCCCGGGTGTGCCCATTTCCAATCTTGATTAACCTGTGCATCGAGGTTCATTGCAAATACCATCAATAACACGACAAAAAACAATGTAAATATTCTTTTCATTACATTACTCCTTTTTGCTAACAACTTTAACTATGCTTTGTATAATTATACAACCGGAACATAATTAGTTATTTTGCAAATATTTGATTTTAAAAAAACATTTTTGAGAACAAAATTATATTTATTCAATGCTGCTAAACACTTCTTCATTTTTCACCAAAATCTCGAATTCATTAACAGACATGCCCATATTCCAATAAGTATAAAAGACGGTTTTCATTGCGTCTGCAAGACTCGGATGGTTAACAATCATTGATGTTAGTTCCGGTTTCATAGAAATTCTGTCTGCAAGCGAAATCATAGTTATAGTTCCATCTATAATAGCTAACTTCATTGGCAGTTCTTTATAAACCTTGACTTCTTCACCGATATTTTGATAAGCATTCAGAAAATGGATTAAATGGTCTATCTCATTTTTTGTTTTCAGGTTTCCGTATTCATATAATCCTTTAATAATCACCTTTTTTCCAAGAGTTTCGGTTTCTTCTTCTATATTGTCTTCCATATTAACTGCAAATGGGGCTTTTACAAAAACAAGAAATTCTTCTTTCATGCTTTTTTCAAATTCCATCCATTTTGCTTTAAGAGTACCGGGGTCACTAATTATTTCTATATAATCAAGGGGAGAATCAAACTTCTCCTTTTCATGAAAAATTTTTGATAACGTTTCTCCAAAATTCCGAGCTTCATCTTTTTTCCTATTCAGTTCGATTTCCTGAACAGATAGTATATTTTGCAAAGCAATATTAGGTTCGACACTACTGAATATTTTATTCCCGTTTTTGAAATTCTCATTACACATTTTCTTTTTTACAAGGTTTTGAAGAATTTCATAACATTTTGTTCTTGTAACAGAAGTTACTTTTGCAACTTCAGGAGCAGTTAATTCTTTCTTCTGAAGCAAAGCAACATAAACTTCAGCTTCCCTCTTCGAAATTCCATATTTTTTTAACTTATCAATTATTTCATCCATATTATACATAGTTTTAATATATTATGTGTTGTCTCACTACAAAGGTGAATGTCTCACCATGATAGTGATACAATATTAAATATATTATTAATAAAAGTCAAGGATTATTTATCTACCTAAAATGGAAGTATGAATTTTGAGAATAATTATTTCTCTAAATAAAATAATTGACGACTTTAAAACTCAATTTAGAATATTTTGGTTTTGTTACTAAGAAATCAAAAGTACTTTTTATGGATTTTTTAGAACAAATTTAGAAGAAAATTTGATTAAAGATTAAATTGTATTCATGTGATTCTGACATATAAAGGAGAGAACGGAGTTTAGTTGATCTTTTCAAAAATGGTAATATTGGTTCTATCTAAATCTCTTTATAGCAAGTTATAATAAATCTAAATTAAAATACGAAACCCCATTTTGGGTAGGTGCTGTTGGTGGTAGTTGTTTTCTTTTGTGTCATTTCCTCAATATTTTATCCATTGCTTTTCCTTTTGCTAATTCATCTATCAGCTTGTCTAAATATCTAACTTTACGTGTAAGTTCATTTTCTATTTCTTCAATGCGATAGCCGCATATTACACCTGTAATTTGTTTTGCATTAGCATTTAATGCTGCTTTTTCAAAAAAAGTTTCAAATGTTACTTTATCGTCAATGAGTTGTTGCAGTTTATACTTGTCAAAACCCGTCAACCATTCTATAACTTGCAAAAGTTCTTCAATTGTTCTGCCTTTGCTTTCAACTTTTGTAACATAGTGTGGATATACAGAGGCAAATATCATTTTTGCTATT
>JBAYUG010000111.1:0-8211 GCA_041675325.1 Kapaibacterium sp. (SeqCode) | reverse complement strand
ATAGGAATAATAGGACCGAAGAGATTAAACTACGCAAAAATGATTTCTTTGGTTGAATATACATCAAAATTAATATCAGAATTAAATCAATAGACAGGAGTTATACAGATTAAATGAAGAAAAACGATAAACACAAATCACACACAGAAGAAAAGAAGCAAAACGATAACATTAATCAGGAAGAAAACACAGTTCAGCTAACAGAGGCAGAAAAGTTCAAAGCTGATGCCGAATATTACAAGGATGCTTTCATACGCAAAGCTGCTGAGTTTGAGAACTACAAGAAGCGCTCGGACAACGAAATTACAAATTACATTAAATACGCATCGGAAGATTTAATAAAATCTCTGCTGCCTGTTTATGACGACATAAACCGTTCAATTGATTCGATTGAAAAGGGAGAGACAAAAGATTTTGATACATTGAAACAGGGAATGCAGCTAATAGCGGATAAGTTCAAGACAACATTTAAGAATGAGGGTCTTGAAGAAATAGATATACTTGGAAAAGAATTTGATGTTAATACATGCGATGCCTTGCTTCAGGTACAACGGAAAGATGTTCCTCCTCATACAGTTATTGAAGTAGTTGAAAAAGGCTACAAACTAAAAGACAAGGTAATCAGATTTGCGAAAGTAATAGTATCTTCCGAGAAGGAATAGGACATGACAAAAAGAGATTATTATGAAATACTTGGTGTTAACAAAGGTTCATCAAATGACGAGATAAAATCTGCTTACAGAAAACTTGCGATGAAATACCATCCGGACAAAAACCCCGGCAACAAAGAAGCTGAGGAAAGTTTCAAGGAATGCGCCGAAGCATACGAAGTACTTTCAGACCAGCAGAAGCGTCAGAGATATGATCAGTTTGGGCATCAGGGTGTTAATTCGACAGGGTTCTCCGGGTTCGACAATGTTAACGATATATTTTCACATTTCGGTGATATATTCGGCGGGTTTGGAGGCGGCAGTATATTTGATGAGTTTTTCGGCGGCGGTTCATCACGAGGAAGAAGACGTTCACAGGGTATTCCAGGGTCAGACATGAAGATAACGATAAAAATGACTTACGAAGAGATTGCTGACGGAACGGAAAAAGTAATTAAGATTAAAAAACTCAAGACCTGCAAGACATGCAACGGTACGGGAGCAAAATCAAGCAGCGGTTACGTTACATGTTCGGTCTGCAATGGTGCAGGAGAGATAAAGCAGGTATCGCGTTCAATATTCGGGCAGTTTGTAAATGTATCGGAATGCAGCAACTGTCACGGCGAGGGTAAGATAGTAAAGGATAAATGTACTGAATGCCACGGCGACGGAAGAGTTAAAGATGAAGAAACCGAAACAGTAAAGATTCCGGCAGGCGTTTCAGACGGACAGTACATTTCATTACGCGGAAAGGGAAATGCAGGGTCAAGAGGTGGTCATGCAGGTGACCTATTAATTTTCATAGAAGAATCCAAGCATGAGTATTTTGTACGAGACAATGACGATATTATTTACAATCTTAGGATAAGTATAACGGATGCTATTCTCGGGTCTGATGTTGTTGTACCAACTTTGAACGGCAAGGCAAAGCTAAAGATAGATCCGGGAACTCAATCAGGAAGCATACTTCGCATGAGGGATAAAGGGATAAGGCATCTTAACAGCGGAGGCAGAGGCGACCAGCTTGTAAAGATACACGTATTTATTCCTAAGAAAATATCTTCAAAAGAAAAGACTGTATTAAAAGAATTAGGTAAAAGTGATAATTTCGTCCCCGAAGCTATTAACGATAAAGGGTTCTTCAAATCAGTATTTAGTTGATAAGCAAAACCCATTAATTTATAGGTTAATAAATTGCTGTTTCATTGTTTTTAAAAAATCATTAATATATGCTAAGTTTATAAAAAGCATAATTTATGCACAGAATTTACCTCATAGCAATTCCCTTAATATTCGTGCTATATGGTTATACATACTCTCAGGTAAGCAACCTTGAAGGCACGTTTGAAATATACACAACCAGCGAGAACAACCTTGACGAATTAGCTTACTTTGGTTATGAGTTCATGGAAACTGTAAGCTCGGTTACACAGATTCGATACAATGACACCTTCTTTCTTTTCTTTTATGACAGGGCAAACGGAAGCGCCGTACTGCTTGACTCCGAGCTAACGATAGTCAGAAGCTACAATGATATCAGCAGGTCATGGTACAAAATAATAGCACATGATTTTGACGGCGACGGCAAAGATGAACTCTTCTTTTATGACCAGCATAATGGAATTGCAGAAATCTGCGACCTCGGGAAATATCTTGAACTGATAGTTCAAAGCAATATTGCTTCAATCAGGAAAACATGGACAGAGATAGTACTAATGGATTCGTACAGGGAAACCAGGAATGAATTCCTTTTTTACGATGCAAAGGACAGCATTGCAAATCTATACAAGATATCAAAGGAAAATTCCGGAAAATACAAAATAGATTCTTTATGGGGTTCTGTTTTTATGAAAAAGCAAACATGGGAAACTGTAAAAAGAATTACATTTGAAAACGGAACCAAGGGCATAATTACATACGACCCCTATAATAAAAACCAGGCAGGACGCATATCGCTTTTCCGTTACAATTCATCAGCACCGTATTTCACCGAAATACCTATAAGCACTGAATTCCCCAAAAACATCACTTACATAGAAACCGGGGATTTCGGAGACGGGAGAGAATACGGCAACCTCTTGTTTTATGTTCGAGAGACGGGCGACTGCAGATTTTACAAAACAGGAAACGACAATATAATACAGGCAGATGTGGATTCGTCCTGGAGAAATTCATGGAATATAATACTTCCAATCAAAACCGGAGTAAGCAATGATTTGATTTTATTTTATGACACAGATAACAACAAAGACTTAATAGTTAAAACTTACGATGGAACGAATCAGGCTGTACATCCCGACGTTATACTCGGTCATGACGGAAAATACAAAATGGTAATGACACCCTTTCCGTTCAGCGATGATGATTTCGAGAACCCTTCAGTCCTTGAAAGCACAGACGGATATAACTTCACGGAGATACCCGGCACGAAGAGACCGCTTATTAACATGCCGACTGTTCCGCCCAACTTCCGCAACGCATACAATAATGACCCTGATGTTTTGTTAGATAACGGGAAATATTATATGGTGTACAACGAGACATTTTCGCAAAAGCAGGAAAAGTTTTACCAAAACGTGAAGATGGTAATGTACGACAGCAATTTTACTAATCCAGATTCAATAACCATACTTAAACAAACAAGCTATCAAAGGATGACGTTTGCTCCATCGCTGATAAAAGCAAACAAGTACTACATGTTTTTTGTCGGGAAAACTCCTGACAGCAAGTTTGAAGTCAGCTGCTTAAGCAACTCAGAACTGATGAAGGGATGGGACATGCAGATAAAGCAGCGTGTGATATTTAATACCAGCAAGAGCTTCCAGCCGTGGCATATAAATGTTTTCAAAAATAATTTCGACGGAATGTATTACATGCTGATAGCAGGGAAGTATGATGTTGCAAGTTCAAAGAACAATGATTTATACATAGCAAGAAGCAAAGACCTGATTAGATGGGACCTTGCACCTGAGCCGCTGATGAGGAAGGAACAATACGGGCATACGCAGATTTACCGTTCGACGGGGATTTTCGAGGACAAGAACAATCTAACACTTTGGTATTCTTATTTTGAAAGCAACGACCAGACGGGAATGGGAGTTAGAAAAAGTCTTTATATTGATACGTCAATTTTCAGCGGCGGTCAGCAGCCGAAGAAGAAAGACCTTGTACAGCTTGCGGCATATCCTAATCCATTTAATGCTGCGACACGAATTAATTTTAATCTGCCGATTAGCGGATATATAACTTTGAAAGTTTATGATGTTCTTGGACGCGAAGTAAAGAAGCAGATAAGCAATGATTTAAGACCTGCGGGAAATTACACTTCGTATTTTAACGGAATCAATTTCTCGAGCGGAATATACTATTGCGTGTTGTATGTTGACGGAGATAATGATTATACATCTGTTTACAGAATGGCTTTGATAAAATAACGGACGAATGAATTGTTTATAATTAGTGCGGAAAATAAAAAGGCAGTCGAAGAGACTGCCTTTAACTTTTGGAAAACAACAGACTTATTTCACGAGCATCATTTTTCTTGTTTCACTTAATCCGTTAACATCTATTTTGTAATAATAAACTCCGCTGCTAAGACCGTTGCCATTGAAATCAACAGAATATTCGCCGGCATTCATTCTTTCATTAACCAGATTTTTAACCATGTTACCTTTGCTGTCAAAGACGGAGAGATTAACGTTTCCGCTTTTAGCGATTGAATAATTAATCTTTGTAACAGGGTTAAAAGGATTTGGATAATTCTGTTTCAAGCGGAAGTTATCAATTATTTCATTGGTGCCTGCTATTCCCGTAGGGGTTTTCAGGACTATAACTTTGTTCTCTCCAAAGTTCCATGAGTCATTGTTATTACCGCCGGTGAAGTCAACTGAATTACCGGTGGCGAACAGAGTATCTTTTGTTCCAGCCGCGGGAGCCACATATCGAAAAGTAAATGTAACCGAGCCTGAGACGGGAACTTTGGGAATGACGTGCGTAAGTTCAAACACTCCGGGAGAGCCTTCCAGGCTTTGCAGCGAATTATCTGACTGGCTTAGAATCACTTTTCCATTACCTGCTGCGATGTTTGTTCCGCCTCTTACTAATGGTCCGCCTGTCAAACTTACAGTGAAAGTAACTGTGTCACCGTAGCTAACAGAATCGGGTCCCTGAATAGAAACATTTACTGATAACGTAGGGGAAGGACCATGGCAGGTACAGCCCTCTGTATTACCGGCTCTTTTTGTATGACCAATAATTCCTGTTGAGAATGCTTTTATGTTTGTGTATAAAGCAACTCCAAGAATTATAACGACTGAAGAAATAAGAATTTTCTTTATCATTTTATTATGTTTTATTTAGTTAGAATCATTTTCTTGGTTTCGGAAATGCTGCCTGATGTAAGTCTGTAATAATAAACACCCGTACTTAATCTGCTTCCATCAAAATTTATTTCATAAGTTCCTGCATTTCTGTATTCATTTAATATAGTCTTCAACTCTCTGCCGACATTATCATAGAGAACTATTTTTACGTTGCTGCTTTTTGGCAAATCGAATTTAATTCTTGTTATGGGATTAAATGGGTTCGGATAATTCTGATGAAGTTTAAATTTATCGGGAACCAAGGAGGTGACGTTGTTTTCTTCAACATCGGTTAGAACCGAATAGATATAGGTCATCTTTGAGAGACCGCCAGTCATCATATTAAGCTGATAACCTCTTTCGGGGACAATCATGCCCGCACCTGCTCCGCCAGTAACTGAATGAGTGGAGAAGTTCGCACCGCCATCCGTTGAAAGCCATGAAGAAGAGCCGTAAGAGCCCGTTAACACTAAGGTCGGGTCCTCCCTGCACACATCCGACGCCCATCCGGAACCTGAATTTGTTCTAAGCAGCGACCAGTTATCTCCGAAGTTTGTAGTTCTGTAAATAGCTCCGCTGGGCCAGTTGGTTGCATAAATGACACTTTTATCGAAAACAACATTTGACATTGAAGGTATTTCACTCGCACTTGGATTTGTATGAACATCCAGCCAGTTGATACCTCCGTTGGTTGACTTGAAAATTTTAGCAACTCCGGAACCGGTAACACCATCGGCGACAAAAACAATTTTTGAACTGTCGTACATAACAATCAAATCGCAGGGACTTCTGAAAGGATAGTTCCCTGATATTTCTGTAAAGGTCGAACCTGTATCGAGTGATTTATAAAAGCCGCCTCCATCGGGTGCAAAATAAAACACCGAAGGATTATTCTGATCCATTTCAAGAGGCTGTCCGTAATTACTGAAATTTTTAGAAATGATGGTAGTCCATGTAACGCCGTAGTTCGTGGATTTAATCACTTTATCGGGTGAACTCTCGACAGCTGCAACCCATACGTTAGTGTCGAGCGGACTTACATAAAATGAATGTGCTCTTGAACCAAGAGACGTTGTAGCAATTGAGCTCCAGGTCTCGCCCCTGTTTCTGCTGACGTACACAGTACTACCGTACATTACGTACATTGCATTCCTGTCAAAAGGATGCTGGCAAAGATTGTTACCAATGCCGCTTGAGGCAGTAAGTTTTGAGACCCAGCTGATATTAACGGATGTACCAACAGGAAGAGACCAGCTTTCTCCGCCGTTAGTTGTTTTAATAACTGCATCGTTAAGACTGCTGATTGCATAACCGCTGAGTGTATCCGCATAAACAATATCAACGAGGTTTGCCATCATAGGATTAATTTCAAAATTAAGATAACCATCTGACCCGTTTTTATTATTGCGGATAAATCCGCCACCGCCGCAAATATGATTAATTTCGTAAGTACCTGAAATACTTCTAATGTCGGAATTAGTTTTTGAGTTTAAAGAATAAAAACTGTTCGTACTATCTTTCTTAATTATAACACCATATTCGCCAACGATAACAATTCCTCTATTATAATATTTTGCCTGAAGCAGATTTCTATTAGTTAATGAAGACTGCAAAAACCAGATATTACCTCCGTTAGTAGTTAAATAAACTCTACCGCTTTCACCGACAACGATTCCGTTATTCAAATCTTTGAATGAAACAGAATTTAAATTAAAAGAACCAATACCGCTGTTTACACTTGTCCAGTTTGTACCGCCATTCGTTGTTTTAATCACTGCACCGTTTGCACCGCAGGCAAAACCGTTCAACGAATCCAGGAATGAAACAGAATTAAGTGGGGTTGCAACACCTGTATTTTGTTCTGAAAGACTTAAAACATTTACGGAAGTTTTATAAACCTTTCCATTACTTGCCGATAAGAAGTAATAATTTCCTGCAGCAGAAACAGATTTGTAATTAACAGTATTATTTAATACATGCAAACTCCATCCGGTTCCTCCTGACGAAGTCCTAAGTATTTTACCGTTATTACCGACAGCCATAACATTCTGCGGATTTGAAGCCGAAATCGAGTTTAATCCCTGTGAGAACACATGAGGAGCAAATAAAAAGCCAAAAACTGTTGCAAAAAAGAGAAGTACTGTTGTTTTCATTCTTATTAAGTTGTTGAATAAATATATTAAGTAAACTAAATTTAAAACGTGAATGTTCAATTAATAGTTCCTATATTAAAAGACAATGCGAAAACAAATATTAATTTCTCTATTTATATTATGCACGGCAATCGATTTATTTCCGAAATCAATTGATTTTCCGGTCGTGTTTGTTTCAAGGAATCATTATCTGAATGGTAATATACTATTTCCGCAGGCAGGACTAATTCCAGGCATGGGAGCGCATTCAAGGTTTTCAGTTGTGGGCGGAAGGTTAATGATAAGAAACGAAGCAGGTAACATTATTACATTGGTTGACAGCACGATGTCCTTCGACGGAATATCATTAGTCGATGTTCAGCAGCCATGTGTAAATTGGGACGGAATCAGAATTCTTTTTGCGGGTGTAGAGCACAGGGACAGTTCATGGCGAATATATGAAATTAAGAAAGACGGAACAGGATTCAGAAAGATAACATTCACAGACAGGTTTATAGATTTAGCTCAGTTCGGTCCTGCGGCATACAGGTTTACAAGATATGATGATATTGATCCGATATACATGCCTGATGGGAAAATAGTATTTGCATCAACAAGGTTTCCATGTATAGCACAGTTTGGAGGAGCATTAACAACAAACCTTTACATTGTTGATTCAACGGGTTTTAATATGTACAGAATTACAACGGAGAGAAACGGTGCAGAAAAACCGACCGTTGATCCTTTAACAGGAAGAATAGTTTATTCCCGCTGGTGGCTAAACATTGACCTGCCTTCAAACCTTACATCTAACGGTGTTACAAGGGACACAGCTCTTGCCTTAACAAAAGATAATGCAAATATCTGGCAGGCAGCTATGATTAATCCGGACGCTGATATGATGAGCCTTTATGCCGGTGACCCGCGGAACAGGAAATCGCTGTTCGGATACAGACCAAGAATTGATTCAGAAGGAAATATGTTTGCCTGCTATGTACCGGATATGTCGATGTATAACACGGGCGGCAGTACGGGTATCAGGTATTTTGAAAAAGGATTAAATGAATT
>JBAYUG010000110.1:0-8217 GCA_041675325.1 Kapaibacterium sp. (SeqCode) | reverse complement strand
GCTAACTATATTTTCATTGTACATTTTAGGTCTCCTTTCATTTTTGAGATTCCATATTTAATACTTGAAATTAGTATTTTTGAACCACTAATGGAAGTGAGACCTTTTACAATTTACCGACAAGATTATGTTAAAGGTTTATGATGTAAATGGGAGGGAGGCGGCGACGCTTGTGAACACGAAACTAAATCCGGGAATGTATGAGGCAGTGTTTGATGGTTCGGAATATTCGAGCGGGATATATTTTTATTCTTTGATTATAGACGGGAAAGCAGTTGATACGAAGAGGATGATGCTTTTGAAATAAGGACAAAGAGATGGAAATTTTCCTGACTGATAAGAAGATTAAGTAAGGAAATTCATAAGTTATTATCAGTAGGGTTTTTGGTAGGGGGTGTTGATGAAGCGGTTTGCTTCGGAATGGCTGTTACCGAATTCGCGGGAATCAAGAACTTTTTTATAGTAGTCTATAGCTTTGCTGCGGTTACCGAGCAAGTCGTTTTTCATACCCTGCATGAGGTAGGTATAGATTTTGAAGGAAGTATCTTCTGTATCGATTTTTTCTGAGAGGGATTCGCATTCGTTTATGTACATTTCCAATTCTTCAATTCTGCCGAGTTTGAGAAGGCTGAGAGAAATGTAATAATCTGCTTCACGCAAAACCGATTCATATTGATAGCCGATTTCTTTTGCAAGATTTTTGTCTCTAACTTTAAGCCAGCCCTCGAGTGCTTCGGTATATCTGCCAGAGCCGGAATAACTGTTGTAAAGCATTTTTTCAAAGACAGGGTTTGAGGGGAACAGGGTATTAAGCTCCTTGCTGTACTTTTCTGATTCGATAAAATTTCTTTCATACTGCATGTTGAAAAAAGCCATTATGTATTTAGCTTCGTAGGAAGCGAGTTTAGACGTTTCGGCTTCTTTAATCTGCTCGATACCTTTTACTTTATCACCTTTAGGAAAGATGAGCATGAGGGGTTTAAGAAAGGTGTATCTTTCAGGGATGTATTCCGCAAAATAATTATAAATACCTACTCCGAGTAAAGCTTCTTTATTCTTCGGTGAAATTTCAAGAGCTTCAGCAAGAAGGTTCAGAGCCTGTCTGCCGTCATCGGCAGCGGAGAGCCAGTTTTCACGGAGGCTTTTTGCAAGTCCGCGGTAACCGAGCGATGCGCCTTTGTAAATGAGAGCATCGACATCATTAGAATTATTATCGAGAATTGCATCGCAGAAATCGATACAGATATTGACTTTATCTTTAAGTGCTTCATCGAGAGAAGGATTTTTTCTGTCAACGTTAATCTTCCACCAATCGGAAAGGACGTTGAGAAAATAACCCTGCGGCTCTTTGGGATAAGAGGAGATATATGAGGCAATGTTTGTTTGAGCAGAATCGAAGTTACAAGAATAAATATTTCTGAGAATAGTCATACGCTTTTCATCTTTAGATTGTGAGAGAACAGTACTAAATGAAAAGGTTAAAATAATGAGAAGTATATGAATCCTTAGTTTAAACATTTTACTTTACTCTTCTTATGACGACGAGGGTTCTATCGTCAGAATATTTACCGTTTGCAGAATACTTCTGTACGCTTTCGATAATCCTCTTACACATTATTTCAGGACCGGCATTTCTATTTTTTACGATTACATTTTTCAGTTTATCTTCGCCATAGAATTCAAACTTATCATTAGTGGCTTCGACAATGCCGTCAGTATAAAGAATTAAAGAATCTCCTAATTCAAGATAAAGACTATCAAGATAATATTCCTGATTGGGCGAAGGACCGAGAACTGAGCCTGTAGATGACAAGCTTAATAAATCGGATGTACCACACTTGAGGACAAACGGTGAGTTATGACCAGCATTGACATAAACGCACAGACCTTTTTTATCCCTGTAAAGTTCGCAGAGGAAGAGAGTAACAAATCTTTCATTCGGGAAGGTTTCATTGACGAGGTTTCCGATACGTTTCAAAAGAGTCGTAAAGCCAACATCATAGCTAACTCCCATTTTAAGAGCGCCAGAAATATAAAGAGCCTGAGCGGCCGCTGAAATACCTTTTGAGGCGGCATCGCCGATTGCAATGCAGAGTTTAGTGTCGTCGGCAATGCTGATGTAATCGAAGAAATCGCCTCCGACTATTTTATCAGGAATAGAAACACCGTACATTTCGTAATTGCCAAATTCGTAGCTATGCTCGGGAAGGATGCTTCTTTGAATTTCGCTGGCTTTAGTGAGTTCAGTGAAATTATCCTTAGCCCTCGACTCGATTCGTTTTGTACGAATAATAGAGTTAATAGTAACGCTAATAATGTTAAGTGTGTAAAGAAATTCATCGTTGATAATATTACCGTTGAACGCGAGGAGAAACTGATAAAGAAAAATAGGTTTACCATTGAACGTAACTTTATACCTATCGCCAATTCCGGTGGCAGAATAATTTATTATACCTCTTTTCTTAAGATAAATATTTGTTTCCTGAGTAGTAACGGTTCTTTTTCTTGAAATTTCATGAAGAATATCAAGTTCATCAAGACCGAGCACGAAACCTTTATCAATCTTTTTAACGTCGCCATACTGATCGAGAAGGGTATAAGCTTTTTTATTATTGTTCAGTTTCCAGATTCTACCGCCGCTGATACCTATATCTTCATTTCCGATAATCTGATGCAGAACGTACTGAAGCAGGTCTTCGGTCTTTTTGAAATTTGGAGCTTCGGTAATAAACTTTTCAATCGTTCGGGATAATTTTCTTTGTTCCATATTTTTCTTTATTATAAAATTTTAGTTCAAGACTATGAAGTTCCATGTAAATCTTTGATAAAGCAGCGCCGGTGCAGAATATTAATGACATTACGTAAATCCAAAGCAAAAAGACTACGATAGCAGCGTAAGCCCCGTAAACGGCAGTATAATTCGATAAATTCATGATATAGTACGCAAAGCCGTATTTGATTAATTCATAAAGTACGGCGGAAATTAATGTCCCGAAGAGCACGGCTTTTGTTGGAATCTGATAATGCGGCACAAACCTGTAAAGGAAAAAGAACATCACGTATGACACGATAAAAGGAAGAAGAAAGATTATAATCACACTTGAGCTCATAACGGCTGTGACCGAGTGGAAAATGAAATTGATAAACTCGTTATCAATCTGTTGGGCTGAAGTAACAATCGTTGTAAATGAAAATAAGACAATGATGATAAGAAGCAGGACAAAATCGCGAAGCTTTCCTTTTAAGAAAGTGACGGATTCTTTTACATCGAATATTCTGTTAAGAGCATCACGCATATAACTGAACATGCTGCTCATAGTCCAGAATACGCCGAGTAGACCAATCAACGTGGTTATCCAGGCATTATTGGAAAGCTCCAACGCTTTACTTGAGATTGCTGCGATAACTTTATCTTTCATCTCAAAATTGACAGGCAGAGTCTGATTGATGTATTCATTAATTTTTTGGACTGCATTAACCTGATCGAAATAGAATCCGAGAATCCCGAGAAAAATCAGAAGAGTCGGAATAATGACCCACAGAATACTAAATGAGACGCCAGAAGATAAGAACCAAATCTGGTCGGTGTCATACTTCTGGTAAAGTCTTTTTAAGTAGAAAAACAAATTATTTAATCTTTTCTTAATCATATTATTTCAATTTACCTGTTACTTTTTCAATCTGTTCTATGAAATCTGAATAATATAATATTTTATTTGCACTTTCAATCAAATCTTTCATGTATAAATCTTTTGTTACAAACTTTATCTTATTCCTAAACAATTCCTTTGCTTTTTTAACTCCTGCACCCGGGACGAGAGGTTTGAGAAACTCAAGAGCCTGAGTACCGCAGAGGATTTCGATAGCAATGATATACTTTACATTATTAATTACCTCATAACACTTCCTTGCGGCGATAGAGCCCATTGAGTTATGGTCTTCCTGATTTGCACTCGTCGGAATAGAATCAACTGATGCAGGATGCGCAAGTACTTTATTTTCGCTCACGAGTGCTGCGGCAGTGTACTGAACAATCATAAATCCTGAATTGATTCCTCCTTCTTTAACGAGGAACCTTGGGAGTCCGCTAAGGCTGCCGTCAACAAGGCGTGCAGTTCTTCTTTCTGAAATACTGCCAAGCTCGGCAATTGCAATCTTCAGAAAATCGGAAGCAAGAGCGAGAGGTTCGCCGTGGAAATTACCGCCTTCGAGATGTTCTTTATCTTTTGCAAAGATTAAAGGATTATCTGTCACGGAATTAATTTCGATATTGAGAACGTTTATACAATAATTCAAAGCATCTTTAACAGCACCGTGTACCTGCGGAATGCATCTTATAGAATAAGCGTCCTGAACTCTCGGGCAGTCTTCGTGCGATTTAATTATACCGCTCTTTTTGAGAAGTTTTCTTAAGTTTTCTGCAGAAGCAATTTGTCCTTTATGAGGACGTATATTCTGAATACGAGGGTCGTAAGCAGTGTCGGTACTTTTAGTTGCCTCGACTGTGACAGCACCCGCAATATCAGCAAGCTTTGAAAGTCTGAGAGCCTCGTAAAGAGAAAGACAAAGATAACTGCTCATCATTTGAGTACCGTTGATAAGAGCAAGCCCTTCTTTTGAAGAGAGGACGAAAGGTTTAAGACCTGCTTTTTTAAGAGCATCTTTACTTTTAAATATTTTGCCTTTGTACTTTGTTAAACCCTCACCGAGTAAAGCAGATGCAAGATGTGCAAGCGGTGCAAGGTCGCCAGAACAGCCGACAGAGCCCTGCTGAGGAATAACGGGAATAAGACCTGCATTAAAAAACTTTAGAAGAAACCTGATGAGTTCAAATCTAACTCCCGAATGACCCTGAATAAGAGAGTTAACACGGAACAGAATCATAAGACGCACTACATCATCTTCGATGGGTATGCCTACGCCTGTTGAGTGTGACAGGATAAGGTTTCTTTGAAGGGATTCCGTTTGGTCCTTTGAAATAACAACATCCTTGAATTCGCCAAAGCCTGTATTAATACCGTAGATAAC
This sequence comes from Kapaibacterium sp. (SeqCode), assembly GCA_041675325.1. GTDB lineage: Bacteria > Bacteroidota > Ignavibacteria > Tepidaquicellales > Tepidaquicellaceae > CAIKZJ01. The sequence continues at coordinate 3,189 of JBAYUG010000110.1, read as the reverse complement.
TTCTTCTTTAGCAATCCAGCTTTCAACGAGTTTCCTTGAATTCCTGACATTTCTCTCTGCTGATTTAGAGACAGAAAGAGTATAATTACCTTTAATTATATTTACCGAATTAAGTACATCGAGATTCTTACCGTTTAATACAAATTTATTCATCAGTGCATTTTATTGAAATAAAAAAATCCGGATTTATAGTAAATATAAACCCGGATTTATAAAAATTTATATAATTATTTTACGAGCATTAGTTTCTTTGTATCGGAATAGTTTGCGTCTCCCGAAACATTCAGTTTATAGAAATAAACGCCGCTGTTAAGTTCGCTGTAGTTTGCATTAACTTCATACTTGCCGGCATTCATATTTTCGCTGATAAGACTTTTAACTTCTCTACCGTTTATGTCATAGACTTTCAAAGTAACGAATCCTGTTTTAGGAATACTGAAACTGATAGTCGTTGAAGGATTGAATGGATTTGGATAGTTCTGTGAGAGACTGAAACTTTCTGCGACAGTTGAAATAGGATTAATAGCAGAACCTGTAAACGGCCATGTAACATTTGCCCAGATACCGTCTATAACAAGAATTGGAGCAAGTGTAAAAGAACCTTGCCTAAGAGCAACTCTACCAAGGCCTGCAGCGTCAGTTTGAGTGGTAGTCACAGGACCTGCATAAGGTGTACTAGGCTCAACGGCAGGTACATTAGGTGAAGTAAACACGAATAAACTTACTGCATCATCTGTAGTTGTACCTGCATTAAAAGTATATTTAACAACTAACAAATAAGTTGTACCATAAGCCCCCGTACTTCCCCATGCGGGTAAATTTGAAGCACTAATAGAAGATTTGCTGATGCCAAAACTGAGACCGCCTAAAGTATCCTTTGCGAATAAACGAGCAAAATAGTTGGTAGTAGAACTTTGGGGTAATAGAGCAGTAAAATAATCTCCTGTACCTGCAGCAGAGTCAACCTTTACCATGTATGACATATAAACAGAGCCGCTGGTAATATCACTACCAGTGAAATTTTTATAATTATCGATACTGCTTCTGTACAACCTTGCAGAGTTTCCAATTCCAGATAAAGCATAATTAGTGTAAGTTAATCCAGGTGTAATCACAGGAATATTATTAGTTGTACCGCTAAAAGCTGTCCATCCATGCGCACCTATTGAATCACCGGCAGGATAGTCAAAATTTTCAGTAAATACTTGTGAATTAACTGAAGCTGCTATAAATAGCATTAAAAATAAAGAGAATAATTTTGTTTTCATGACTGTTATTTTAAATTAAAATTAAAAGTTTGTATATATTGTAATAAATTTATGAATATAAATGAACAAAAACTATGATAAAAGAATGAAGATTACAATAATTTAACTTAGAGCGCACACCTGCCTGCTGCAGGCAGGCTGATAATATCTGATGGAATATGATTTACACTGATTTTAGAACTCTAATAGAAATCGAATACACCGCGGCACATCTTCGAGACAGATCTGCCCCAGAGAAGGCAGACAGGTTTACACTGATAAAACGGATTAACGCAGATTTAGCTTAATCCATTTGCAGTTCAAAACAAAGATTCAAATATAAATCCGAAAAATTTAATCTAATGCAATTTACAATTGATTTTGAAACGCTAAAAGGATAATTTATGCACAATCTTTGTTGATATACGTATAATTTGTATGTTTATACATTAATATAATATGTTTTTTACAAATCAAACTCTAGTAAAATGAAAAAAACTCTCTCCGTTTTGGCGATTTTCGTGATAGGTTTTATAATATTAACCGGTCAGAAATTCGACAACAATGACCCGCGATGGAATCAACATCCGGCATCGACAAGGTTTATGCCTGTCGGACAGTACGACAATTTACCAAGTTATCCAAATACGGATAATTACGTAAATACAAATACAAGAAATACTTACGTTCAAACACCCCTGGGTGTTATGGCAGTAAGTCCAAACTTCAGACTTCATCCCACAGTAGCACCGGGTACACAGTCAGAAGTAATAATAACTTCAAGCTTAAACAATCCCAACCTTATGTTTGGTTCAGCCAACATATTCTGGGGTGGTTCATATTTCAGCTGCGGCGGATATATATCAACCAACGGTGGAATGAACTGGTACGGGAATGACACTACGAGACAAAGTTCCGGTGACCCAGCACCAATGATTGACAAGAATAATACGTATTTAGTTTCCAATATAACCACAACAGGAAGCATGGGTGCAACATATTCAACAGACTATGGAATAACCTGGCAGCCAATGGTAACATTTCCGGGAGCATCAACGAGTGCGGATAAGAATTTATCAGGAACAAACTATGCATCAGCAAGTCCATATTATGGACATTCATACACAGTATATACAGAATTTGGCGGAAGTTTCGTAAACAGAATAGTATTCTCGAAAACAACTAACAGCGGTGTTGCGTGGTCAAATGTACAGGTAATAAGTCCACCGACGGCATCAGGACATCACCATCAGGGATGCGACGTAACTGCAGGACCGGAAGGTAATGTTTATGCAGTATGGGCAAACTGTACAACAAACGGACAGAACTCAACAGAAGATTCACTTGGTTTTGCAAAATCAACAGACGGCGGTGTAACATGGACAGCAAGAAATAATGCGGCAGACATGAACGGAATCAGGGCAGCGTCATTCGGTGGATGGGGAATCAGAGTAGCAGGATTTCCAAGACTTGATGTTGACAGAAGCGGCGGTCCAAGAAATGGCTGGATATACGTAGTAGCACCTGAGAAAAATTTCATGGGCGGCGATGCGGCAGACATATTTATGTGGACTTCTTCAAACCAGGGAACAAACTGGAGTGCACCAATCAGAGTAAATCAGGATGCACCAAACGGAAAATTACAATATCATGCAGCAGTAAATGTTGATGCAGGCGGTGGTGTAAACGTAGTTTATCATGATTGCAGAAATTCAAATAATAACGACTCAGTAGATACATACGTGAACCGTTCGATGGACGGAGGAACGACATGGTCAGAAATAAAAGTAAATGATGCGAAATTCAGACCATCATCAATGTCAGGTTTAGCAACAGGATATCAGGGAGATTACATTGGTATCACATCAGCAAACGGTAAAATATTTCCGAACTGGGCAGATAACAGAGTCGGCAGATATCAGTCATGGGCAGCAACAATAAT
>JBAYUG010000109.1:0-8520 GCA_041675325.1 Kapaibacterium sp. (SeqCode) | reverse complement strand
TGGAAGCATTAACAAAAATATTGTTTCTCATATCGAGCACAGCCGTAGTTGCCGTTGCATTATAAGTATGAAATATGCAGCTTGTCCATGAATCAGTACCAACCGTCGATGCATCCAGATATATTGTGTTATAATAAATACCTATATTTGAAGTAGCTGTTGTTGAGGTTATGCTGATACCGCGAATAGCATCTGTAGTCGCGTTTGAATACATAGTTTCAATATCATAGATTAAGTTGTTGTAAACTTTGACATCTTTTCCTCCGCTTATACTAATTGCATAAACCGGAGCAAGTGCCGTCGAATTATAACCGGAAATGGAGTTACCATACATATTTACAACGCCGCTTCCACTAATAGTAAATGCAGTATTCGAGCTCGTACCGCCTGCAATTGTATTATTTGAAACAATATTATCATACACATATGCAGTGTCAACTGAACCTAATGTGAACATAGCTGATGAACCTGCGTTGATTGTATTATTTCTAACCGTATTAGAGTAAAGATTCAATGTTATGCCGGTAACGCCGTTATTAAAAACACTAAACGTTGTACTGCCGTGAACACAATTCTCTATTAAATTATGATGTACGTAAAAAGTACTGTTAGCATCACCTGCATTATTTCCAAACGCATACGCTACTCTTGTTCCTGTAGTTGTCAGGTTAAATGTATTATAGCTATAGGTTATTGTGGCTGCTTTTGTGTAACTTGAATAAATTGCATAAAAGAAGCAAGTACTCGCCGCTCCGCCGCCCGCAGTATTGTTTAAATAGTTATAAGATGCATTAAAATTGTTACAGAAAGATGAATAAATACCATAGCAAGAACCTGAAGTACTTGACCACTGAAAATTCTGTATAGTATTGCCCGCGCCTGCCTTGCCAATTGTTATGTTCTGATCGTAGAAATCATATGGTGAAACCGTATGGTTATATCCCTGGATATAAATCCCCTGATTTACATTCTGTATTAAACTATTACTGACCTCAATATTTTCATTTCTGCCGCTGTAATCCGTCACCGTTACACCACCATTAGTACTGGCTGTCAATGCTGTAGGTCCATTCGATATGTATATACCAATTACCACGTTGTATGCTGTACTTTTTATCATTGTAATGGTACTATTCTTAATGATGACGTTTTGACATCCATCGGTTCCGCTGGGTTTATACGTGTAATAACCATATTCAATCGTAGAATTTCCCGACTGAACATCAATACCGTCAAATATCGTATAGTCCGACCCATTAATTTGTATTATTGCATCACCATCGCCTCCAAGCCCAGTAGTTGCTTTACTTCCCGCGTCTGTACGTGTAATCTTTGGATTGTCCCCTGTGGTAGCTTTATCTTTCTGGAAAGTGATTAAATTTAAAGACGTACCCGTTGCTGTTATTAATAACGGTGCAGTTATACTTTCTGTAAATCCTGCTTCAACATTGAAAGTAACACCCCCGGCTCCAACACCAATTGTGTTTAAGTCGGTAATTGCCGCTGTAAACGATGAGTAATCCCCGCCGGCAGCCTTTATTGTTTTTTCCCCTGTTAGTTGTGCTTCAGCATTTTGTACCAATAATAATGCTGAAAGTATTAATACCAACATGATTGAATAAAATGTTTTCATTTGTTTATATGTTTAAAAATTTGTAAATACCATTTTGTTTAATCTTTATCATAATCATCAATATCACTTAATTAACATCATTCTTTTTGTCTGAACAAAATTGCCGCTTGTGAGCTCGTAAAAATATATCCCACTCGAAAGATTTGTAGCATTAAAGTCAACCGAGTAGGTTCCTTTATTCTTCACTTCATTTATAAGTGTAGAAACTTCTTTCCCGGATACATTATAAACCCGCAATATCACTAATCCTGATTTCAGAATTGAATATTTAATACTTGTTGTCGGGTTAAAAGGATTTGGAAAGTTCTGTTCAAGTCTGTATTCCTTCACAATTTGTGTTCCGGTTTGTGAATTGATAACTGTTATTGTAAAAGGTGTGTATTCTCCTTCATAAACTCCAAGATCTGGAGCCGTACCTGTTCCTGTGTATCCCGGATTTCCCTGACGGATAACCCCGGCAAAGTCGTTAGTAATCGTCGCAACGTTCGAGCCGCGGCTTTCGCAATATGTAGGAATTGCTGGGTTGATATGTAAATTGTACGGAGTTGTGACAATATTCACAAATGGCGGAAATTCAGTTACCGATCCGGTATCTCTCACCGGTCCCGTTGCGGTTTTGAATTCAGCTAATGTCTGATATGAATTTGTTCCGTCGTAATAAATCAAATTACTCGCACCCGGTATTCCCGCATACAACAAATTACAATTTGATAAAGTGGAATAGTTATTCAGATTCGTCGCCGCACTCCTTCTGAATGAACTGGTTTTACCCGCTCCGCCTGGTGTGCAGACATTCACTAATATATTATCTCTCATATCGAGCGCAGCCGTTGTTGACGTTGCATTATAAGTATGAAATATGCAACTTGTCCCAAATTCAGCACCACCCGTCAATGCATCCAGATATATTGTGTTATAATAAACACCAATATTTGAATTTGCAGTTGCTGAGGTAATACTAATACCGCGAATAGCATCCGTAGTCGCGTGTGAATATATAGTTTTAATGTCATAGATTAAATTGTTGTAAACTTTCACACTGGTACCTCCGGAAATACTAATCGCATAAACCGGGGCAGCCGCCGTCGCATTGTAACCCGAAATCGAATTACCATACACATTCACAATACCGCTGCTTATGTTAATCGCGGTATTCGTGCCCGTACCGCCAGCTATAGTGTTATTTTCAACAATATTATCATATACATTTGCAGTGTCAACTGAACCTAAATTGAACATAATCGAAGCACTTGTGTTTATCGTATTATTTCGAACCGTATTCGCGTATAAATTAACAGTCACGGAAGCAACACCGTTATTAAACGCATTAAACGTTGATGAACTGCCATGAACACAGTTCTCAACTATATTATGATGTACGTTTAAAGTAGTGTTACTATCACCCGCATTATTTCCAAAAGCTTGAATTAACCTCGTTCCCGTGGATGTCAGACTAAGTGTATTATAGCTATAGGTAATGTTGGCTGCCTTAGTGTAACTTGAAAAAATAGCATAAACCCAGCTTGTACTCGCTGCTCCGCCGCCGGCAGTATTGTTTAAATTGTTATATGATGCATTAAAATTGTTACTGTATGCAGAATATATGCCGTAAACAGAACCTGTAGTTCCTGTCCACTGAAAATTCTGTATTGTATTTCCCGCACCAACCTTGCCGATTGTTATATTCTGATCGTAAAAATCGAAAGGTGAAGCCGTATGGTTATATCCCAGTGCATAAATCCCGTGATTTACATTCTGTATTGAATTATTGCTGACCTCAATATTTTCATTCCTTCCGCTGTAATTTGTCACCGTTACACCTGCACTACTGCTCACGGATGTTGGTCCATTCGATATATATATACCAATTACAACAATTGTAACAGTACTCTTTATCATCGTAACTGCACTATTCTTAATTACAACGTTCTGACATCCATCGGTTCCGCTGGGTTTGTACGTGTAATAACCATATTCTATCGTGGACTGGTCAGATTGAACATCAATTCCGTTAATTGTCAAATAGTCCGACCCGTTAATTTGTATTATTGCATCACCATCGCCTCCAAGCGAAGATGTTGTTTTAAGTCCCGCATCTGTACGTGTAATTTTCGGATTTAAACCCGACGTTGCAGGATCTTTTTGAAAAGTTATTGTATTTAAAGATGTCCCTGTAGTTGTTATTATCAGCGGTGCAGTGGTACTTTCTGTAAATCCTGCTTCAACATTGAATGTAACACCCCCGGCTCCAACACCATTTGTGTTTAAGTCTGTAATTGCAGCTGAAAGTGTAGAGTAAGTTCCGCCGGCAGCCTTAACTGTTTTTACACCTGTAAGTTGTGCATCAGCATCTTGTACTAATAATACTGCTGAAAGTATTAATATTACTATGAATGAATAAAATATTCTCATTTGTTCTGTAATTTTAAAAAATTTGTAAATACCATTGTATTTCATATGCATTAATATCATCTATACTATTTAATCAACATCATTCTTTTTGTCTGAACGAAATTGCCGCTCGTAAGTTCGTAATAATATACACCGCTCGAAAGATTTGAGGCATTAAAATCAACCGAATAGTTTCCGTTATTCTTCACTTCATTTACAAGCGTTGAAACTTCTTGCCCGAAAACGTTATAAACCCGCAATGTCACCAATCCTGATTTCGGAATTGAATAATTAATACTTGTTGTCGGGTTAAAAGGATTTGGAAAGTTCTGCTCAAGTTTATATTCTTTGGGCGTTTGTAAATTAATGTTAGGATCAATTGCGTTAGGTCCAATATCTACTCCAAAATTAATAATATAAGCATCCTGTCCCTGAACACCAAACGGATTTGCTGTATTACTGTATGTTCTTCTCTTTCCTGTAAGATATGTGTGAGCATGGATGTATGAAGCCGAACCGGAAGCGCCGCGGTGTTCAAGTTGAATTATTAAACTTTTAGTATTGTCATAAACAAACGGATGATCTAAAGTGAATATAAGCCAGGTCAGTGGTGTTCCAGATAGAGATACAGTTGCTCTATTATATACAGTATCCCTTGTTCCTGTATAAAAAGCACTTGTAGGTAAATCGGTAATTGTAGCCTGACCAAGTAGAAGATTTACTTGATTATAATTGAACGGACCAAAATTTTTAGCTGTAAGGAAATATACTTTTAAGATATTTCCGCTCGGTGCTACGCTCGGATGATTTAATTCTCCGGGTCTTGAAAGAAATTGAGCCATTCTGCCCGCTCCCGTACCGAGAGGGAATGTGTTGCTGCCGGCATTTGTATCACTGTAATTGTAAAAGCTCGGTGTTTGGGAATATACACAAACACTTAGAAGTAAAGAGAGTAAAACTAAAACGGGGATTTTTTTAAAAGTTTTCATTTCATTTAAATTTGTTTAATAAATAAGTTAATTAATAAAAAGCTGCAATTTTGTTATAATGTTTTATATTTTCAAAGTCCCATAGGCTTGCCTGCTGCCGTAGGCCCGCCTGATGCGGCAGGGACGACATATTTCTTAATAAAACTAAATCATATAATGATAATATCTTGTAAGTTTTTCTGAGGATAATTGATATATATCTTGAAATGTTAGGTGTGGAAAATTCTATCATCGGAAGTAACTCTTTAAAAACTCTCCCCTTTCTTCTTTTGAAATCCAATAACTTTAGAGCTTTTATTAATACTTTTAAACTGCTTTGAAACTCTTGAAAAATAATTCTTTTTGTTCCTGTCATTCCGGCTAAAGTCGCAGATGCGCTGTGACGTGCTGAAATCAGGAAACAAGGTAAATAATTACGAATAATATTATTCTGTACAAATGAGTTTTTCAGAGGTCTCAAATGATTATATTTTAACCCTTATAGGGAACTGATTTTTGCCCCTCATCGGGGACTGATTGTCTCCCCTTATCGGGGACTGTTTTTTATCCATCATCGGGGATTGAATTTTACCCCTTATCGGGGACTTATTTTTTTACCCCTTATCAGGGACTTTTTTATTACCCATCATTGGGGAATGATTTTTACCCCTTATCAGGGACTTCTTTTTTTACCCCATATAGGGGACACACAAACATAATTATTTTCCATTCTTTTGTCAATATCTAAATTCATCCCTATCTCATTTTGTCATCCTCGAATGATCTTATCGAGGATCCACTTATAACTCCGTCACTGCTCTCACATTTTATCATACCATCATGCGCGTTCTTTGCGTCCGCCGTCTTGTTGGGCGGATCATCCTCGAATGATCTTATCGAGGATCCACTTCTCTTCCGTCACTTCACTTCCGTCACTGCTCTCCACATTTTGTCATCCTCGAATGATCTTATCGGGGATCCACCAATGCGCTTGAAACGAGGGATATAAACACGGGGAAAGTTTTCAAGGAAACGAGAAGGATGCTGATGGTGAAGTGATTAAAAATAAATTTAGGTTAAACAAAAAGCCCTGATATGAAGCAGGGCTTTTGTTTTTTAAATAAATAATCTCTTTATATTATTTTCTTAATTCAGCAATCTCTTTTACGGCATTAATAGCTATATCGATTTGTTCTTCAGTATTAAAAGGACCGATACTTAAACGGACAGTGCCATGAATTTTATCAGTTCCTAAAACTGTATGAACATTCGGCGCACATTGTAAACCTGTACGGCAGGCAATATTATAGTCAACATCAAGTATTGTACCGACATCCCCTGCTTCAAAACCCTTTATGTTAAAACATAGTACAGGATTACGATTTTCATTACCATCGGCACAATATGTTATAACATTCTCAATATTTTGAATCCCAATCCTGAGTTTATTCCACAATACCATTTCTTGGTTATGCACAGATTCTATTCCGTTAGAAAGAATCCATTTTACTCCTGCATTCAATCCTGCTACACCGAGAAGATTTAGTGTACCGCACTCAAGACGGTATGGAAATTCTTCAAGATGTGTCTTCTGTGCAGAACGGACACCTGTACCTCCAAATCGTGTATATTTCACGGGTACATTTTCCATAACGTATGAACCCCCGATACCCGTAGGACCCATAAGACATTTATGCCCTGTAAAAACTACAACGTCGATACCCATAGCCTGCATGTCGATTGGTACAGCACCCGCACTTTGAGTCGTATCTACTATCAGTAATACACCGGCTTCTTTGCATATCTTACCAATCTCAGCAATCGGCTGAATTGTTCCGATAACATTCGAGCAGTGATTTACCACTACCATCTTCGTGTTTTTACGCAATGCTTTCTTAATATCATCAGGATTAATATATCCTTGTTCATCGAACGTGATGTGAGTAACCTGAATGAGACCGTTCATTTCCAGATGATGTAAAGGACGCAGGACAGAATTATGTTCAAGCATTGTCGTTATAACGTGGTCTCCCTTCATTGCTAATCCCTGAATTATCATATTAAGGGAATCACTTGCGTTATAACTGAAAGTTAATCTGTTAATATCGCCTCCGGCATTGAAGAAATCAGTCAATAGTTTTCGTGTGCCCATTACCATCTCTTCAGCTTTAATGGCATCGTCAAATCCTGACCTTCCGGGGCTGACACCATTTTCCCTGTAAAAACTATCCATGAATTTATATACACTTTCAGGTTTAGGATATGTTGTTGCAGAATTATCGAGATAAATTATTTTGTTCATAATAGTTGTTTAGTTTCTTATATGATTTATTTATTAAATATTATTTTTCAAGAACAATTGCGTCAGCAACAATTTCAGAAAGGGTCTTTACCTGCACTCCAAGCTTAAACTTGTTGTCAATCTGCATCAGCTGGTCAACACAATTATGACAGGGCGTTACAACGATTGATGCTCCCGTTTTACGAATCTGGTCTGCTTTTATCTCGGCAATTTTCATTCGCCGTTCATTGTATTCACTCATTGCAAGCTGGCCTCCACCTCCGCCGCAGCAAAAATTTTCTGTGCCGCTCGGAGTCATTTCAATAAACCTGGTGACTGCATGTTTCAGAATGTATCGTTGCTGGTCGATAATGCCGCCTTCCCTCACTAAATTACATGGATCGTGAAGCGTCATAATTTCCTTATTCTTTTCTTTATCAAGTTTTATCTTCCCCTGTTGTATATATTCTGCCATTAGTTCAACTGAAGTGAATACATCAAAAGGATATGCTTTTTGAATATAATTCGGTCCTTCCCAGCGGAACGCTCTTGAACCGTGACCGCATTCAGCAAGCACACAACGGTTTGCTTTTAATTTCAGAACTTCATCGTATAATCTTTGAGAAATTGTTTTTGCCTCATCAGGGTTGGATGAAAAATAAGCGTAGTTGGTAACATCATACATTGCAGTTGACAGCGTCCAGCTTTCTTTAGCCGCATAGAATATCTTAGCCATCGCTGTAATTGAAAGCGGGAAAAATTTTGGTTCGCGCGGATTTAGTGTATAAAGAATATTAACATCCGGTACATTAAGCGGTATTGAAGCCTGAGGGTCGTCCACCTCGGCTTTCAGTTCATCTTCTAACCACGATAATGTATCAGTGAATTCTTCGGTCGGAATAGACATATTATTACCAGAGTTAATCGCAGCATTAACTGTCGATTGCAGGGAGGCGGGAACAAGGTCCATCGCTGAAAGCATTCCCCTTCCCTCTCTTACGAGGTAGGCAATATCAATGCCTATGGAACAATGCTTTGTACATCGTCCGCATAATGTACACGACCCGAACAACTGGTCAATCATTTCATCGGTCATTTTTTCATCTAACTCCCTTGCACCTGTAAGCCCGGGAAAGTGTTTTCCCGTAAATGTACAGTAACGCCTGTAAAGGGAAGAAATTAGTTCTACCTTATGAGCGGGAATGTATTGCTCTTCTTTTGTTGCGAGATAATATAAACAACTCTCC
>JBAYUG010000108.1:0-8560 GCA_041675325.1 Kapaibacterium sp. (SeqCode) | reverse complement strand
TAACTGGGTTATGATAAGTGGTTCAAAACCTGCTTCAAAGATTGTTTTCACAAATCCTTCTACTGCATACTGCATTTCTAAAAGATGGGAAGACTACAATAATATTGACACAGCAATTGTATATAAATCAACAGACGGGGGGCAAAACTGGAGTTCTTCTTTCAGAAAACAATTTTATACTTTTAAAAATATAGTGTTTATTAATCAGAATACCGGATTTGTTCAAGCAGATTCGAGTTACACTCAACATAACAGTTACTATAAAACAACGGATGCAGGTAATACCTGGCTTTTATTAAGCAGCGGTCACACAGGACATTTGTCATCAACTTTTCCGAGCGAATCAATGGGATGGGCTGTTGGGAACCAGATTTTCAGGTCAGAAAATGGAGGAATAAACTGGACGCTTAATCCTATCACTCCGACATCACAGTTGGGCTGCCTTTATTTTATCGATAGTTATAATGGATGGAGCGGAGGGACAAACGGAGCATTGTACCAATTACAATTTCAGGATACTACGACAGGAGATTTTTTCCCGCTCAGCATAGGAAATAAATTTATTTATCAGTTTGACAGGCATAATTACTGGACAGGTGGGGGAAGTTCAAGCACTTCAGGTAAAAGGGTTATGTTGATAACTGATACTACAACGTATAACGGGAAAAAATATTATCTATGTTCCGGAATTCCGACTATTGCATCGGGCTGGGTGAGAGTTGATACGGTAACAAAAAGTTTATACGCTTATAATTCAGCAAACAACTGTCCGTACTATTATTATGAGACACTTATTGACAGTCTTGGCATGATTGGCACGGGAATTGAAAATTCATGCCATGGCTATTATTGTTACGGTGTCAGTCCGATTATGTTTTTTAATGTGGTAAGCAATCAGATTCATTTTAGCAAGCTTGTTATGGATAACAATGTATTAACGACTGAAACACACAGGTATTACCATAAAAAATTTGGATTTAAAAATTATTATTCTTCATTTGACTATGGGACTTCAGGCGGTAGTGAAAGTTATTCATTAAGAGGATGTATTATAAACGGAATTTCATATGGAGACACAGCGGGTATTCTTGTAGATATAAATAAAATAAAGACTAATGTTCCGAATTCGTATTCGCTGGGGCAGAATTTTCCGAATCCGTTTAATCCCAATACAGTTATCCGTTATCAGTTGCCCGTTGTCAGTGATGTGTTGTTGAAGATTTATGATGTGCAAGGAAGAGAAGTGCGGACGCTGGTGAATGAGAGGATGGGTGCGGGGACATATGAGGTGAGGTTTGACGGCAGCGGACTTCCGAGCGGGGTGTATTTTTATCAGATGACGGCGGAGAATTATTCAGAAACGAAGAAAATGCTATTAATAAAATAGTATCAAATGATGCTAAGTGAAATAAATTAATTTGAATTATGAAGAGCATATTTTATTTATTGCTGTTTATATTATTGGTGTTTGCAATGCAATATTCAGCATATGGACAAGTTTCACACCTTGATTCTTTTAACGTGGTAGTATCATCTGCTGACCATGATTACTGCAATCCATTGTTTACTATGCAGCCTCAAGGGTCATACGAATCAAGTATAAGGTTTATTTATGAAGCAAGAAGCGGGAGCACTTCAGCTCTTGCTTGGAGAAATGCTGACTTTTGGGGCTATTCGTCTGAAAACTTTATAGTCAACAACGGATACATGAATATAAATGCAGCCGTAACGGGCGATATGATAGTCTGGCAATCGAATAAAAACAATAACTGGGACCTTTACTATTCACTGTGGAACGGTACTGGATGGTCTTCTCCGGTGATTATTGACTCGACTTCAGGAAACGAAACAAAACCAAATCTATATTTTTCGAGTTACAATGTTCCCACTTATTATTTGGCTTATGAAAAGGGAGATGATATATGCTTCAAGTATTACAGGAATAATATCTGGCAGGGTGATACAAATCTAACGGGATCAATCAGTAATAAATGTTTTTCGCCAGTTTATTACGGACAGCGTGTTTATTATTTACAGGAAACAAGCACAGATTTTAATATGCTGACGCGTCAAAGATTTGGAATTTCATATCCGGGATATCAGCACATCTGGTATCCGATAGATACGATAAAGAGACCAAACACAATAAGGAATATACATTCATCATCTGAGTTTCATTATGAATATGACACTCTTGGAACGACATACAGTTATATGATACTTAATCATGCGTCTTTACAGTATAGAAATGTAACAATAGGGTTTACAGGCAATAAGACTAACTGTGCAGGAGAAATGCTCAATATTCCAATAGATAATTATCCTCTGAATGATTATACGCCTTATATTATTTTTGCATTTCAAAGAAGGACGGCGGATTCAAATATGATAGTTGCACAGTCAAGAGCAGATTATGGTATGAATTACATTAAATATTTCAGCCTTGAAGATACTTCAACAGTGAGCAAAATTACTGTCTCACCTCCAGTTCGCAACGGTTGGACTTTGTATAAACTGAGAGCTGTATGGGAGAAGAAGATTAACGGCAAGATTGCGCTTGTGGAAACATTCGATTCGCATTTAATCACAGGGATTAATAATTTATCGAGTGAATTACCTGATAAATATTCGCTGGGGCAGAACTATCCGAATCCGTTTAATCCTAATACAGTTATCCGTTATCAGTTGCCAGTTGTTAGTGATGTGGTGATAAAGGTTTATGATGTGCAGGGAAGAAAGGTGCAGACGCTCGTTAATGAGAGGATGCAAGCTGGGACGTATGAGGTGAGGTTTGATGGGAGTGGGTTGACGAGCGGGGTGTATTTTTACAGAATAGTGACGGGTAGTTTTTCGGAAACGAGGCGGATGGTGTTGGTGAAATGATTATTCATACCGAATAGAACGCAGATTGACACGGATTAGGCGGATGAAAACGGATCAAGATTTTGTAGTATAAGAGCAGTGCAAGAACGCACACTGATAAGAACCGATTGTTTATGATAAAACTGATTTAGAATAAGAACTAGACGCACAAAATAGGAATGAAATATTATGATAAGAAACTGATTTAGAACGCGGATGAATAATAGAACGCGGATTTACGCAGTTTAGGCGGATTTACGCAGATAAAAACTATTTTAGTATTAAGAGCAAGAACACATGTTGATAAGAACCGAAATAATATGATAAGAACTCATTTAGAACGAAGAAAATAAAAACAGTTGTAATTAAAATTTATTAATATGAAAAAGTTTTTGGTGGTGCTGGTTGTTCAGTTGATTGTTGTTTATGTAAATTTACATTCACAGGCATTACTGAACAATGTCCGTTCATATAACGGAAATATGGGAGCCAGTGATTATTATTCGGCATTAGTTACTGATAACAATGATAACGTATATGCGGCTGGATACTGTACGGATGAGTATTCGGCTTATATTCTTTTTGATAAGTATAATTCTTCCGGAGTGAAGCAATGGTCAAGGGTTTACAGGAGCATGAATAACGGATATGATGTACCTGTTTCGATTGCGATGGACAGTTTGGGAGGAATATACGTAGCAGGATTTACGAAAAGTCTAACTGCATCTTACGACTTTCTTTTGATAAAATATAACCAGCAGGGCGATACTCTTTGGTCGAGACGGTTCAACGGTGCGATGAATAATGATGACCGACCGATAAAGGTCTCTGTTGATAGAGCAGGTTCGATAGTAATTGCGGGTTACGGGTTTGTAACGGGTAGCAGCAGGGATCTGATAATAATTAAATACGATGCAAACGGAAATCAAATATGGCAAAAGGTATATTCGGAGAATAATACTTTCGGATACAGTGTTCAAGATTTTACATTCGATAAGAACAACTATATATACTTAGCGCTGCAGAACAGCAGTGTTGTTTCTGCGGGAATATTTAAAGTAATGAAACTGAATACATCGGGTGATACTGTTTGGACAAAAACAACAACCTCAAGCGGCAGTGCAAAAGCAGTTATAACTGACGATTCCCTGAATGTATATGCAACGGGAAACCGAACACAGGGTTTTGATACTTCATCAATCTATACTGTTAAGCTTAACAGTAACGGAGAGCTTCAATGGTCTTCGACTTTTTATATAAATTCCCTTCACAGAGATTATGCTTACAGAATCGCACTTGACGAGCTGGGAAACATATACGCTGCGGGTGAATTGAGCTCAATTCTTGTAGATGGAATCAATGTTGTTCAGGATGGTTACTGTGTTATAAAATACACATCAAACGGTCAGGTAGCAAAGGTCTTCGATGTGGCAAAAAACAGTCCATCGAGTTCGATATGTCATTTGAAGGTATTAAACAGCAACAATATATATTTAGCATATACAACCCGTGATTTGCAAACAAACAGGTTTATTTCCCGATGTTTGAAACTGAATCAGAATTTGGACACGACCTGGGTAAGAACGATACAGGGGCAATATATATTCACCGGATTTAATTCGTTTATAACCGATGCAAACGGGAATCTATTATGCGGGAGTGCAGCATACGGGATTTACGGTTTAGATGCTGCTTTGATGAAATACAACAGTTCTGGAAATAAAATATGGGATAAATATTATAACTCTGTTGGGTTCAGTTTGGATAATGCCATTGGGATAGGTAAGGACAATCAAAACAATGTGTATGTTACCGGAATAAATACGATGGATTATGTAATTCTGAAATACAATTCATCTTTCACTCAGCAATGGGCTGTAACCTTCTCTGACGGAAGCAGCAGAAACGAGCAGCATTCATTTTCAATAAATGACAGTCTGGGAAATGTCTATTTAACAGGAACAATAATGGATTCAACCGGGAAATTTTATATTATATTATTAAAGTATAATTCATCGGGCAATCTTGAATGGCAACGGATGTATGAAAACTATCCTGCGCTTCCATGGGGTATTTGCATAGATAAGACAGGCAACATAATAGTAGCAGGAACGAACTGGGATAACGCAAATCATTCAGCTTTAAAACTACTAAAATACACGCCAACAGGGACACAACTAATGGCAACAGAATTTAATGCACCATACAATGCACCGATATGGGTTTATGCATTAGACACTGATTCAGAAAATAATATATTAGTTGGAGGAAGTTCGGATGGAGCGATGACGTGGAAATTTACGAACAATGGGAACATCATCTGGGCAAGATACTGGACAGGAACTTATGTTCATTCAATACACAAGTTAAGAATTGACAAGAAGAACAACGTATATGTCTGCGGATATACGGGAACAGGTTCACCAGAGGGATACAACTATTTAACGATAAAGTATGATTCTGCGGGAAATCAAAAGTGGGTAAGTACATTTAACGGTATAAGAAACGGGGAGGATTTTGCACAGAGTTTAACTGTTGATACTCTCGGGAATACATACGTTACAGGGTATTCGAGCAATCAACCGACGACCTGGAACAGCGGTGTAGTTACATTCAAATATGATTCTACAGGGAATACGGTCTGGCAAAGGGAAATAAATTTACAACAGTATGCTAACATAGAACCGGTTATGATTGAAAGGGATAAAAACAACAATGTTTATGTATTTTGTTACACAAAATATTACCAAGGCGGTTACTGGCTGACGAAATACAATTCAGCCGGTGACAGCATCTGGACATTCAAATATAACAGTCCTTATTTCAGTTATTTTCCTAAAGCATTTTTATTAATGAATGAAGATAAGATTTATATAACCGGAAAGGCATACGGAACAAACACTGGATATGACATAACAACTGTGGAAGTAATACAGGTTACGGGAATAGTGAGGAATGAGAATAGTATTCCGGAAACATATTCGCTGGGGCAGAACTATCCGAATCCGTTTAATGCGGGGACGGTTATCAGGTTTCAGGTGCCAGCGGTCAGCGAGTTGCAGCTAAAGGTTTATGATGTAATGGGACGGGAAGTGCAGACGCTGGTGAATGAAAGATTGGGTGCGGGGACGTATGAGGTGATGTTTGATGGTTCGATGCTGACGAGCGGGGTGTATTTTTACAAGATGACAACGGGAGCTTTTTCCGAAACAAGAAGGATGGTGCTGATAAAATAAATATTTCCTTCTCAAGTTCAAAACTTGGAAGGAATGGTTAAGTGAGATAACATTTTTTAATAATAAATAAAACTTTATGTTGTACGAAGTAAAATCCGAATTTTTGTCGGGGAGAATTTTTACAATTCTTATTAGTTTAGTTTTATTATTAATAAGTAATAAAGCTAATTCACAATGGATGCAGACAAATGGTCCAAGTGGAGGATATGTAACCTGTTTTGCTGTTTCGGGAACAAACCTCTTTACAGGGACTTTCAACGGAGGAGTATTTTTATCAACAAATGACGGAACGAGCTGGACTGCGGTTAATAACGGATTAACAAGTTTAAATATTAGTGCACTTGCAATTTCAGAAACAAACATCTATGCAGGAATTGGGAACGGCGGTGTATTTATATCGACAAATAACGGAACGAGCTGGACTGCGGTTAATAACGGATTAACGAATTTAAATGTTCGTGCACTTGCAGTATTAGGAACAAACATATTCGCAGGAATAGTCGGGGGTGTGTTTTTATCAACAAATAACGGAACGAACTGGATTGCGGTTAATAACGGATTAACAAATCCATTTGTCAAAACACTCGCAGTATCAGAAACAAACATATTCGCCGGGACTGTCGTCGGAGTATTTTTATCAACAAATAACGGGACGAGCTGGACTGCGGTTAATAATGGTTTAACGAATCCAAATGTTTATACACTTGCAGTTTCAGGAACAAACTTCTTTGCAGGAATTGGGGACGGCGGAGTTTATATATCGACAAATAGCGGAACAAGCTGGACTGAAGTTAATAACGGAATTACGAATCTAAATGTTCGTGCACTTGCAGTTTCAGGAACAAACATCTTCGCAGGGACTTATGGGGGCGGAGTATTTTTATCAACAAATAACGGAACGAGCTGGACTGCGGTTAATAACGGTTTAATAGATCAACGTGTTAATGCATTTGCAGTTTCGGATACAAAAATCTTTGCAGGGATTTATGGAGGCGGTGTGTTTTTATCAACAAATAGCGGAACGAACTGGACTGAGGTCAGTAACGGATTAACAAATCAAGATGTTCTTGCGCTTGAAGTTTTGGGAACAAATCTTTTTGCAGGGACTTATGAGGGCGGGGTAATTTTATCAACAAATAACGGAATGAACTGGACTGCTGTGAATAACGGATTAACAAATACTCATGTTTATTCACTTGCAGTTTCGGGAACAAACATCTTTGCAGGGACGTTAGGCGGCGGTATATTTTTATCGACAAATAACGGGACAAGCTGGACTGCGGTAAATAACGGATTAGCAAATAGAAGTATATCCGCACTTGCCGTTTCGGAAATGAACATCTTTGCAGGTACGTTGGGCGGCGGTGTATTTTTATCGACGAATTACGGAACAAACTGGACTGCTGTGAATAACGGATTGACTACTCAATATGTCTATGCTATTTCAGTATTAGGAATAAATCTTTTTGCAGGGACTGATACGGGGGTATTTCGTTCAACAAATTACGGAACAAACTGGACTGCAGTTAATAACGGATTAACAAAATATATCAATGCACTTACAATATCCGAAACAAATCTTTATGCAGGGACTGATACGGGGGTATTTCGTTCAACAAATTACGGAATAAACTGGACCATGGTTAATAACGGATTGACACCTCAATATGTCTATACACTTACAATTTCGGGAACAAATCTTTTTGCAGGGACTGAAGCGGGAGTATTTTTTTCATCAAATAACGGAACGAGCTGGATAAATAAGAATCAGGGATTTAATGTCAGTTTTGTTCCAATTGTATATTCATTACTAACGACAGACAATTTCGTTTTTGCCGGAACAAATCAATCCGTCTGGCGTCGTCTACTTTCAGATATCACCGGTATACAAAACATAAGTACTGAAATACCGTCTTCTTACTCATTGGGACAGAACTATCCGAATCCGTTTAATCCCAATACAGTTATCCGTTATCAGTTGCCAGTTGTCAGTGATGTTTCGATAAAAGTATATGATGTGCAGGGAAGAGAGGTGCGGACGCTGGTGAATGAGAGGATGGCTGCGGGGACGTATGAGGTGGATTTTGAAGGAGCGGGGCTGACGAGCGGGGTTTATTTTTATCAGATGAGAGCGGGGAAATACATCGAGACGAAAAGGATGATTCTTTTAAAGTAACAAAGTGACAGAGTAACAAAGTGACGGAGTGAGAAAGTGAATAAGTGAGAAATTAACATATAAGTTTAGAGAATGAAGAAAAAGAATAATTAAATTTTATGAGTATGAAAAGGTTTATACTATTTTTTGCACTGGTAATACATTTAGTTTTATATGCGGATTCATATACGCAAATGGTATGGAGTCCTATGCAGAGCAATACAACACAGACAATAAACGCATTTAGTTTTTACGGAAGCGATTATGGCTTTTATTGCGGGTCGAACGGTGTGATTGCCAAGACTAC
>JBAYUG010000107.1:0-8588 GCA_041675325.1 Kapaibacterium sp. (SeqCode) | reverse complement strand
GAAGTAAACACCGCTTGAGAATTCTGAAGCGTTGAAATCAACTGTATAGCTTCCGGCTGCTTTAACTTCATTTACAAGAGTTCTTACTTCTCTTCCGAGTACGTCATAAATCTTCAACGTGACAAGACCTTGCTTTGGTAGTGCAAAGTTAATCTTCGTTGTAGGATTAAACGGATTCGGATAGTTCTGGCTCAATGAATAAACGTTCGGAATTTCAGTAGTATTCTGATTAATGCCTGTTACCGATGAGAATGTGAACTGTGTGTTTGCTCTTCCGACAGGTCCTGTTGTCAGCGTCCATGCAGTATAACCGCATCCGCCGTTTGGTTCTGTCAGGTCATTGTATCTTCCCCACCATGTTCCTGGTACCGTTGCATCGCATTTTACGGTAGAGTAGGAAGTGTAAGTCGTGTTATTGTAACATATATCAATTAATAAATTCTGTCCAGGTGTGTAAGCAAAAGGCGTTGTCATAGTGACTACATTCCATCCGGGTCCTGTCGGTGCATAAGTAGAAGGTGTGCGGGCTACAACAAGTCCGTCATTTACAAACGTGGTCAAACTTGTTTCAGTTGTGTTCTTAAATGAAACAGTCATATCAGTCATTGCAGGGGCACCAACTGTTAATACATCAAATGCAATATTTGTAATGTATGCAGGTGTACCTGTTCCTGCAAGCTCAGAAGCCAAATACAAATACT
Organism: Kapaibacterium sp. (SeqCode); assembly: GCA_041675325.1. Lineage (GTDB taxonomy): Bacteria > Bacteroidota > Ignavibacteria > Tepidaquicellales > Tepidaquicellaceae > CAIKZJ01. Next base: position 7,887 of record JBAYUG010000107.1, on the reverse strand, counting down.
GTGTTCTTCCGTCTTTCCAGTATGTCGTGAACGGGAAGTTGCTCGATGTCGTTCCTGATCCTATTGTTATTACCTTTGCACGTTTAAATGTGATGTTATTCGTCTGTGCAGAAGCTAATGAGTCATTACCGCTATATGCGTAAACTCTCCACTGTCCAACTGTTGAATCTCCCATGTTAACAAAACCTGCAATCAATGCATCGATGGCACCTGATGTTGTGGTTAATGTAGTATCCAGTCCTGAATTATCTGCTGGAAGACGCATCTTAATATTTCCAGGATTCGTGAAATTAGGAGTAGCATAGAACCATTTATATGTTGTTCCGGCACCTGATTTAGTCCAGTTGATGTTTATAGGTGTAGTACTACCACCGGCTGTTGTTATCGATGTTCCGGAAATAGGAGATACCAAACTAAAGGCTGTAAGAGGTGGTTTCTGTCTTTTCAAAGTAATTGTTCTCGGACCATTTGTTGATTTTAATGAATCAGGTCCTGTTGCTGCTGGTGATTTAAATGCCCAAACATCCCATTGCCCAATTGTAGAATCTCCGGGATTCAAACCTATTCCAGCTAATATTCCGTCCAATGCTCCCAAAGTTGAACTAATCGAATTTGTTCCAACAGGAATTGTTAATGATCTCGATGGACCTGAAGTACTTGTGTATTTCCATTTATAGGTTGCACCTGTTGCTGAAGTATCCCATGTTATTGAAACAGGTGTAGTACTTCCATTTATTGATGTTATAGTTACTCCTGCACTCGGAGTAAGTAAATTAAATGCATTTAGCGGATAAGCAGCTGAACTTATAACTCGTATATAATCTACACTTATGGTACTGCTGTTTGCACCGTTTGGACCTCCATCAAAAACGCAATAACGAATTGCAAATCTACCTGTTCCGCTTGAAGGAGCTCTGAATCCGTTTTCAGCCCATGGAACTATTGAATTCGGCATATAACTTGTTAATCTGAATCTTCCAAGCTCAACCCAGCTTGTCGCTTCCGGTAGCGAATCACCTGCTGCTGAATACATTACTCTGATAGAATCAGGATAAGCGGTACTGTTATAAGACCCTGAGTAAAAGTATAATGAATCACCAGTACTGATATTAAATTTGGGTAATACTAACCAGTTATCAATATTACCGGCTACAATAGAGTTGTAATCTGATTGAACAAATCCTGTTGTTGGACCGTTAAATGCAGGATATCCGATGGAAGTCGGTGTTCCCTGATACCATACTACGCTTGTTCCTGCAGGAGGGGTACCTCGGAAATATGTCTTGTACCCTCTTGCTTCTAAACCGGCAATAGTATTATCACCATCTAAACTGTCAACAAATTTCAGAATTGCATTTGGTGAACGGTATTCAATTGGCGGTGTAAAAGTGTAACTTACCAATTTCGGATCAGTATTTTGTTTACCCTTTTTTGGGTCATTTCCATTAGTATTCATAAAACCAACAAGTAATGCAAAAATAATAAACATAGGAACCAGGGTAGTAAATTTCTGTTTCATTTTTACTCCTTTATTTTAAGGTTGATTTAAAAAGTTAATTAAAAATTAAATTTATTTTAAAATCAAAATAAATTGATAATTTCAATAAAACAATTTTAACTGAAAATTACTAAAAAAGCAACACTAAATTTTGTATTGACCCATACAAAATACTTTAGTTAAAATTGAATATTTAATCTTTCCTTGTTGATGTAAGCGTTATACAGGTCAGAGGTTTAAAAAGTGTATAAATAAAAATGGTAAAAAATATATTTAACAACCAAAATAAGAAAAGGCGGTTATTTCTAACCGCCTTTTTGAAATTCTGTTTTTACAGATATGTAAAATTACAAAATTATTTAATAAGCATCATCTTCTTTATATCTGTGAATCCTTGTGATTGTAACCTGTAGAAGTAAACACCGCTTGAGAATTCTGAAGCGTTGAAATCAACTGTATAGCTTCCGGCTGCTTTAACTTCATTTACAAGAGTTCTTACTTCTCTTCCGAGTATGTCATAAATCTTCAACGTGACAAGACCTTGCTTTGGAAGTGCAAAGTTAATCTTCGTTGTCGGATTAAACGGATTCGGATAGTTCTGGCTTAATGAATATACTGTTGGCATTGTTGTATTTTCGTTGCCGACTCCAACTGGTCCTGGATTCATAACTAATGTTGTATTAGCTCTTCCGACTGGTCCTGTTGTTAGTGTCCAGGCTGTATAACCACATCCTCCGGTAGGTTCGGTTAAGTCATTATATCTTCCATAATACATATTAGGAGCTGCAGAACATTTTACAGTTGAATAACTTGTGTATGTTGTATTGTTGTAGCAAATATCTACCAACAAATTACTTCCTGCTGTATAATAGAATGGAGATGATAAATTAATCATATTCCATCCCGTGCCTGACGGAGCATAGGAGGTAGGATTATAAGCTGCTGTGAAACCGCCTGTTTCCCAGGTTGTCAATGTAGTTAATGAAGTATTCTTGAAACTAACTGTAAAACCAGTCATAACAGGTGCTCCGACTGTTAAAACATCAAAACCAATCTGTGTAACATAACCGGAAGCAAAACCTAATTCAGAAGCAAGATATAAATATTGAGTTCTTCCGTCTTTCCAATAAGTTGTAAATGGGAAGTTGCTTGATGTTGATTCGGTTCCTATTATTGCTGTAATCTGATTAATAATTTTTGATTGATACAATGCTGTTGAATCCAGATTGTGCTGTGCAGAATTATCTCTTGCAATAATTCTATAGAATATAGAGTCACCTATAGCTATTTGAGATGTATCAGAATTAAATGCACCTGCCCAATTATTTCCTGATCCATTAGCAAGATTAAATCTTTTTGGAGATGAAGGTGTATTTTTATACCATTTTACCCAAACACTATCAATTCCAAATAAATCGGTTGCTGAGCAATTAATCATTTTTGGCCAGGTTGTTCTTGGGATTTCGCCAAGAGGCGTAAATGTAATAACTGGTTTTGTTGTATCAGTTGCTGTTGCAGTAAATGACATTACTGAGGATTGACCGACTCTGTTTAATGCATCCCAAGCTTTAATTTGATATCTGTAAAGTGCTGTTGATCCATTTCCGGGGAAATTTCCTGTCCAGTTTGTTCCGCTGGAATTTGTCATTGTAACACTATCTGTCAGAACTGCATTATTTCTTGACCAAAAGACTTTTGCAGTAGTGATAGCTGAACCTTGAGGTGTTACTACTGCATTAACTGTATAAGGCCCTGCAACATTTTGTGTATTTGGCAGAGGTGTATGTGTAATTCCTGGACCTGGAGCTCCGGGAATTGCAAATGCATCAACTTCATTATAGGCTCCAAACGGAGAACCAATAATAGTTGTTGCACCTGTTGTAAGATTAACACTTCTGAGTTCACCACCCGAAGTGGCACCAGTAGTATAATTGTATGCAGCCAGATACAATGAATCTGTTGAATGGTCAAAAGACATACCTTGTGCATAATAACCTATAAATCCGGTACTACCAATCAAGGTCACTGCGTTCGTTGTTTTATTAATTGTAACAATTTCAGAATTAGTAGTGTTTGTTGTGAATCTATGACCATATACCACGCCGGCATTGCTGATACCGATATCAATAATTGTATTGCTAGCCACAGGAGAACCAATAGGTGTCGATACATATGTTGTCATATTTAATATACCAAGTTGAATATTACCTGTACTAGGTATATCAAGTACATACATCTGATTTGTAGAATAATCCCATGCCATACCCATAATATTAACTGCACCAGTCACTGTTCCAACCTGAGTCATTACTCCAGTAGTTGTATCAATTGTATATATTTCTTTAGTATAGTATCTTATACCATACCAAGTACCGGTACTATTAAATGCACCTGCACTAAGAAAGTTAGCACCTGCATCTGTTGACATATATATTGCCCCACTTGGGTTGTTAAGGAACATTTTTATTGTTCCTTTTCCCCATGTACCGCTTGACGATGCTTGTTCACCAAAAGCTCTGCTGTTCCATGATAGAATATTATCTGCAGCCACTGTTACAGGTAGAGGATTCATAACCTTAACATACGGAGCAAGTCCAGTGGGATCATCATTATGATACTGGGCATACGAACCCGATAGACTGATAAGTGAAATGAAAAGGGTGAAAATGAAGAAAGTAAAAAGTCTTGTTTTCATAACATTAAATGTTTTAGTTTAAAAAAATATTTTAAGGGAATTAACAATTAATTATGTAAATCAAACTTAGTTAAATTTCAAATAAAAATACTAAAAAATCAAGTGTAAAAATTCGGAATAATTTTTTGCCACTGCACACGACAGTAAAACTTGAATAAAATAAAACTGGTATTCCCCCAAATAAGTTATTAAGAATATAATACCTTAAAATGAAAGGAATACCAAGATGCATAGTAATTTAAAACAAGTAATCAAAATAAAGAAAAAATAACCAATTCAATCTATCCTTGCTGTTTTATGTTAAATTTGATATTTTATATGTAAACCACTATTATGAATATGAAAAAACTTGTTTTATTAATAGCGTTAGTCTTTGTAATTAATTCGGTAACTTATTCTCAGTTCAAAAGACCCGAAGATGGGAATAAAATAAATAAAACCACTAATAATCTTATACTCGGAATATTTAATCCAAAGAATTTTTCCATGAGGCATAGCTTCCAGGTATCCATGTTGAGCTCAAGGTACGGAAATATGTCGGTTACTTCTTACGTAAATTCAATGAACTATAAAGTTACGGATAGACTAAACGTTGCCGCTGATATAAAGCTGCAGTATGCTCCGTATGTAAGCTCAACATTCGGTTCTGCATATGCGAAAGGGCTGCAGGACAACCTTAACGGAATATCGCTATCAAGGTTATCCGTCGATTACAAAGTATCAGAAAATTCTTTCATAAAACTTGAATACAGGCATCTTGATGAGTCAAATTTCTATGATCCCTATAATCCATACAACTCCTATTACTATGACAGAATGTACAGATAGTCCAATTTTTGTTTTGATAATTTCATAAACATGAATTCTGACTTTAAGAAAAATTTATTAAATTACTCTTTAAACATTTCAATTATTGTCATCACGGCTTTATGTATATATCTTGCTTATTCGATGATTATGAATACCTCGGGTTCGAGGGGTGAAAATAAGTCTGGCGATACTACTAAAAAACAGATTACAAATCAACCTAACCTTTCTATACAGATAAACATTCTAAACGCAACCGGTGAGAACAGGATTGGTGCAAGATTCCGTGATTATCTTAAGACTAAAGGCTTCGATGTTGTGGATATGGGAAATTACAAGGCTGAGGTTGAAAAAACTATGGTACTTGACGTCATTGGCGACATCAGCAAAGCTAAACGAGTCGCTGATGCAGTAGGGGTAAGCCACAGAAATGTTGTTCAGCAGCTTGACAAGACGAAATACATCGATGCAACTGTGATTATCGGCAAGGATTATACAGAGTTAAAACCATTCACTGATAAAACTAAAAATAATTAATGGAAGCTAAAGAGTTAGTTTACTTCATCGCAGATTTAATACTTCAGAAAAAAGGTACAGATATAAAAATAATCAATCTTGAGGGCAAAACCTCAGTAACCGACTATTTTATTGTTTGTTCTGCTTTATCAACAATGCAGGTGAAAGCTATCGCCGACAATATCCTTCAGGAAACAAAGAAGGCAGGGGAAAGTGCATGGCGCGATGAAGGGTATAGAGGGCTGACCTGGATTCTGATTGATTATATTGACGTTGTTGTACACGTATTTATGGAAGAAACGAGGAAGTTTTATAATCTTGAAGGTCTTTGGGGAGATGCAGAAATTACTGACGTTCCCGAGGATTTTGTGTATAAAAAGACTACAGTAAAAAAGAAAGTAACTAAGACACCAAAGACTGCAAATAAACCGAAATTAATCAAAGCTCCAAAGAAAATTGGAAAGTAGTTGTTTATGTCTAAACCCAGAATTGTATTAACTTGCGGTGATCCGAATGGTATCGGTCCTGAAATTGCTCTGAAGATTCTGAATAATATTTCTCTAAACTCCTTATATGAGCTTAAAATTATAATACCGGAATCTGTTATTCAGCATTATTCAAACACACTTAAAATCAAAATACCTTCGAGGGAGTCAATTATTAATATACCCGACCTGAACATAAGGGTTAAAGAGGGGAAAACTGATAAAAAGGCTGGACGTATATCGGGAGATGCAGTTCATATTGGCACGGAACTCTGCCTCAGAAATACGTTTGATGCATTGGTTACTCTTCCTATTTCGAAGAAGTCTTTCAATCTTGGCGGATTTGAATTTCCCGGACATACTGAATACTTGAAAGCTATCACTGGGAGCGCGAGTACGATTATGATTATGTATTCTGAACCCTTGATTATTACACCCGTTACAATTCATATACCTTTAAAACGTGTTTCTATTGAGCTTGAAAAATCAGTGTTAAAGAATAATCTTCTCCTTCTTCATAAAACTCTGGTTAATAATTTTAAAATCTCAGAACCGAAAATTGCCGTGCTATCAATTAATCCTCATCGCGGTGACGGCGGACTTCTGGGCTTCGAAGAGAAGACAAAACTCGAACCCGTAATTAAAGACCTTGCCCGAAAAGGGCTAAATGTTTCTGGTCCTTATCCTGCAGACGGTTTCTTCGGCTCGGGTGCTTATAAGAACTTCGATGCAGTCGCAGGTGCGTATCACGACCAGGCATTGATTCCTTTTAAACTGCTCTCAAAAGGTAGTGGAGTTAACCTGACGGCAGGATTACCGATTATCAGAACTTCCCCTACACACGGAACAGCATTTGATATTGCAGGAAAAAATATAGCGAATACTGAGAGTACAGTATCCGCCATTAAACTCGCAGCAAAATTATCGGTAAAATGATTATCACATTTAATAATATAAACTTTTCGTATTCAACAAAGGAAATATTCAATTCCGCTTCTCTGGTTATAAACAATGGCGAGTTTGTCTTTCTTGTGGGTGAGAGCGGTATCGGCAAGACAACTCTGCTGAAGTTAATTTACTTCGACGCTAAACCAAAAAGCGGAGATGTGAATTTTGATGATTACAGCTCGGTTAATATCGACAGAAGCGAAATACCAATCTTAAGAAGAAAAATTGGAATAGTCTTTCAGGATTTTAAGCTTCTTAACGACAGAAATATCTTTGAGAATATTGCAATCCCGCTTTACATAGCAAGTGTAAGAAAAGACCAGATAAAGAAGAAAGTTTTTGATATTGCGTCAAAGCTCGGACTTATGGAATATGTGAATGAGATGCCTTATGACCTTTCGGGCGGCGAACAGCAGCGAGTCGCTATCGCAAGAGCTATAATAACCGAACCTGTTTTACTCCTTGCTGATGAGCCGACAGGCAACCTTGACCCCTTCGTTGCTCTTGATATTGTGAAACTTCTGAATGATATTAATAAAACTGGAACTACGGTCATGATGGCAACTCATAATTTCGATATCGTAAAGAAATTCAGCGATAATAGGATAATACAGATAAAGAATAAACAGTTGTTCGATGTTAGGCTGAAATTCTGAGTACTCCTTTTTGTTAAAAATTATGTAATAAAAACATACTTTATAAAATTAAAACCTTCTTTTTATTTCATTATTTTCTCTGTGTACTCGGAGTTTGTGGTGAAATCTTTTCTCTATCTTTAAAACAAAAAAACAATCTTTTCTTATTGATCTGAGTGCACTCGTATGTTAAATAAATCGGTTTTTAGGAAATAAAGAAAGGATTAATTTTGTAATACAGGAATACTCAATTTTGGCTAAGGAGATGAGAGAATCATGGTGCCTTGAGAAGTAACTTTGATT
>JBAYUG010000106.1:0-9060 GCA_041675325.1 Kapaibacterium sp. (SeqCode) | reverse complement strand
TTGTACATTTTAGGTCTCCTTTCATTTTTGAGATTCCATATTTAATACTTGAAATTAGTATTTTTGAACCACTAATGGAAGTGAGACCTTTTACAATTTACCGACAAACAGGGGTGGTTTTGAGACGTGCTCACGAATGATCTGCGACCCGCAGAGAAAAGTAATAGAACGCCTGCCTGCAGCAGGCAGGCCTATGGGACTTTAAAAATATAGAAATCAATTGCTATAAATATTCCGTCCCTAACGGGACTTAGAACATTAGAACCTTTTTGCTACTGATATTTCGTCCCTGCCTGCAGCAGGAGGCCTAAGAGACTTTAGATATTAAAACATTACAAGATTTCGCTGTAAGCTGCGTGGAATTAAACACATAGTGATATACCTGTAGTGATTAAAAGAAAAAGTCTCTTATTAAAGATAAGAGACTTTTTTATTAGTGCATAAAATCTTTTAGGGGAGAAATACTGCGGCGGAAATGACTGTTGTCCAGAGCCCGTACTTATCACCTTCTGCAGACTGTGTTATATTAAATGTCTTGAATATCTTGCCGCTTTGCTTGTAAACCTGTTCGCGTTCATTCCATGCTGTTTCTGTGTCGAACTCTACTCCAAGAGTTGTGGCGAGCATTGTAGCTGCAAGGTCTTCTGCATATTCACCTGATATCTTTTCGGTTTCGCCGAAAGGATGATGTTCGGATATGTAACCATAATGACTGTCGTCAGACGGCAGCGCTATGCCGATTGAAGTTGCTATAAGACGATTGGGTTCATTCGTAAAATTGCGAGCCATAACACAGTAAGTGATATTGCCGGGTAAAAGCAGTTCCATTCCCTGTTCACGGGTGATTCGTTTACAACCGGGCGGATATATACTGGAAACCATAACAAGGTTTAATTTCTCAATACCTGCATGCCTTAAAGCAAGTTCAAAAGACTGTAAATAATCTTTATGTCTTCCTACGCCCTTGGTGAAAAAAATCTTTGTTGGTTGAAACAAAACATCCTCCTTTCAATTATAAATAATTTAGCTGATACAAAATTATATAAAATAATATTAAAATAGAATCAATTAATTTTTACTTTTAAGAACTTTCTTTTTCCTACTTTTAGAACGAAATCCTCTGTGTAATTAAGTATTAGATTAAAATCTTCAATCTTTTCACCGTTAATAGTTACACCGCCTTGTTCAATGAGCCTTCTTGCGGCAGCATTGGAATCAGCCATTTTATTCGCAACTATAAGATTAATCAGTTTTACATCTTTCTCTTTGAGTGATATTTCGGGAATATCATCAGGGACTTCCTTTTTAATAAATATCCTGTCGAACTCTTCGATAGACTGCTTTGCAACTTCTTCATTGTAATATAGCTTAACAAGTTCAAATCCGAGTCTGCGCTTCAGGTTACGGGGATTCGTCTCCGGGTCAACAAGTTCACGTTTTATTTCCTGAAGTTCTTTTGGTGTCAGGCGTGTTGCGAGAGTAAAATATTTATATATCAAAACATCAGGAATGCTCATGGTCTTACCAAAAATATCCTTTGGTTCTTCTGAGATACCGATGTAATTATTCAGCGACTTGCTCATCTTTTCAGAACCGTCAGTACCCTCAAGCAGCGGCATCAACATCACAATCTGCGGGTCTTTGCCGAAACGTTTCTGCATATCACGTCCGACAAGATTATTGAACTTCTGATCAGTTCCTCCAAGTTCAACGTCAGCATCGATTGCGTAAGAATCATATCCCTGCATTATAGGATAAAGAAGTTCATGCATTGAAACTTCAACCTGATCGCGCATACGATTCGTAAAATCATCACGCTCGAGTATTCTCTGGACTGTAAACTTCCCGAGAATACTGATTAGTTCTTTAAGGTCAAGTTTGCTGAGCCATTCAGAATTGTAAACAATCTTTGTTTTATCTTTATCAAGAATATGGGATGCCTGTTCAAAGTAAGACTTTCCGTTTTCGCGTGTTTCTTCAAAAGTAAGCTGCGGTCTGGTTTTCTTTTTACCGCTTGGGTCGCCAATCATCCCTGTGTAATCACCAACTATCAGAATAGCAGTATGACCCAGGTCCTGAAATTCCCGAAGCTTGTTAAGCACGACAGAGTGACCGATGTGCAGGTCAGGAACCGACGGGTCGCATCCAAGCTTTACGTTGAGAGGTTTGCGTGTTTTAATTGCTTTTTCGATTTTCTTTTCTAACTCTTCCCCGGGTATAATTTCAACAGTTCCCTTCCTGAGGATATCCATTTGTTCATTCAGCGATAAAAACATATCAGTAATCTTTTAGTTTCCTTTCGGTTTCCCGACTCTTTATTGTTTCCCTCTTATCATAAAGTTTCTTTCCTCTTGCGAGCGCTATTTCAACTTTAACTTTAGAGTTCTTAAAATATATTTTAGTGACGATTAATGTTAAACCAAGTTCTTCGAGTTTTGCTTTAATCTTCCTTAGCTCTTTCTTATTCATGAGCAGCTTTCTTTTCCTGACAGGATCATGGTTGTTCAGGTTTCCGTACTTATACTCATTGATATGTGCGCCGATAAGCCAGAGCTCTTTGTTCGTAAACCTGCCGTATGCATCAGTTAAATTTACCTTGGCTTCCCGAAGAGATTTAACCTCGGTACCCAAAAGGACAATACCCGCTTCATATTTATTCAGGATTTCGTACTGAAAATTAGCTTTCCTATTAGATCCTATTATTTTAATTTTATCGGTATCGGTCAAACTGGTATCTTTGGTAAATTTTAAATTATTTAATAACTTTTGTAAAATCAATTTAATAAATGAAAATAAAAACATTCACTGTTAATCCGTTTCAAATGAACAGTTACATATATTACTGCGAACACACGCTTGAAGGTGTTCTGATTGACCCCGGTTACCACTCTAATCATGAGAAGGAGATGTTCCTGAAGTACATTCATGACAACAAAATAAATATCAAATACATTCTATTGACACACGGACATGTTGACCATGTTCTTGGTAACGGGTTTGCGACCAAGGTTCTTGGGGTAGATTCATTTATACACAAAGATGACCAGTTCTTATACGACAATGCAAAGGCTCAGGGCGAAATTTACGGAATACAATTTGAGAACCTACCTGTCGTAAATAATTTCATTACGGAAGAAACAATTATTAAGATTGGAAATAATGTACTGAATTTTATACATACTCCGGGTCATTCACCCGGCGGTGTTTGTATAATCGATGATAAAGAGAAAGTAGTATTTTGCGGAGATGTTATATTTCAGTTATCAATAGGCAGAACTGACTTACCGGGAGGCGATTATCACACACTTTTACATTCAATAAAAAGTAAACTATTTGAAGCGTGTTCAGATGAATATGAATTATATCCCGGTCATATGGGGAAAACAACAATCGGTGAAGAGAAAAAGCTCAATCCTTTTTTACAGAATTAATTATAGATTAACCTTAAAAGTATTTATGATTGAACTAACGTCGTAGTCAAAATCACTGTGTTTATAAGAATTTTCAGCTATAAATCGTATCATATAGCTATAGAACTCTCCGTTATTATCTTTTATTGATGTGTAATAATAAATCTTTTCATAAGTATCCTTATCTTTGTATTCAGCCGACTTGCTTTCGAATGATGAAGTATTTGAAGTAACATAATCCCCTATCCTTTCAGGGATATTAAGGTTGAAATCTTTCTCGAAAGTATAAATCAGATCATCAAGTTTTTGCTGAGCCGGAAATTTAAAAGCAATGATAGTAGCAGCAACTTGTGAGTTTTTGCTAAAACTGTATGTTATTACATCTTTTTTATCTGTCTCTACTTTTGAGCCTTCTTTCCAATTTTTATCGAAACTAATTTGAAATTTATAGCTGTTGTTATTTACATTTACCTGAGAAAATAAAACGGGTGTAACAAACAAAACTGCGATAAGGATTAAAATGTATTTCATTATATTAGTTTAATTTAGATTTTAAGATTTGATATTCATCATGATAAATACCCTTAGTTGAATCATTGACTAACTTATGGCTCTTCATCTGGTCTTTAACATTTTGAATCCTGTCCTGCGGCAAAGGGTGCGTTGCGAGAAGTCGATCTAATCCTCCTCCAACTGTGCCAGTTATCTGCTGCTTTTTAAGTATCTTATCGAAGAAATACTGAATACCTCCGGGATAATACTTCGATGTCATCAGATATTTTATTGAATAATCATCTGCTTCTTCCTCATCAGACCGGCTGTTTGCAAGAAACCCCAGTCCTACGAATAAGTTAGCTGCAATTTCAGCAATAGCATTTGGATTATTCCCAAGAATAACACCCATAAGCATGCTAATGCCATAATAAGATGTTAACCTTTGGGTCATATGCCTTCTTTCAGCATGTGCAATCTCATGCGCCATAACTCCTGCAAGTGTTGCTTCATTATCAACGAACTTCATAAGACCTGTATAAACGTAAATAAAACCTCCCGGTGTACAGAAGGCATTAACGATAGTATCATTTATAACCTGGAACTTATAAGGGAAGACATTTTTATATTCAATTTTTGGCGAAGAATTAAGAATATACTTACCAAGGTCAGAAACATAATTAGTAATTTCAGGATTGTTAGTAAGTAAAGGATATTCATTCGGTTTGCTTTGTATTTCTCTGTCCAGATCTTCACCTATTTTTACATCTTCAGATGTAGAAAATAAATTTGCACCACAACTATAAAAAAGTGAAATGGATAACAACATAACTATCAGTACCAATGCTGTGAAGGGTAACGTTTTGCTTGTTTTCATCATACGTATAATTTAAATGTTAATATAATCTTTAAATATTAAACATTAATAATGGCAATTATGTTCCTGATTAAATTATAGCAGACTCAAAAGATAGTGCCTTGACTGCTTTTAGATCACGGAGAGCAAAGATAAAAACAATAGAACGCTGATTTTCGCGGATAAAACAGATACACACGGATTAAAAGACAACGTTTTTACGGATAGCAGCACAGAGAATAACAACAGCGCACACAGAAAAAGCTGATTAAATTATGATGTTCACTGATGAAAAGAAGAACGAGAACTTTTTTAGAATTTTTACCACCGAGGACACGGAGTGCGCAGAGAAAAGTAATAGAACGCTGATTTTCGCGGATAAAACAGAAACACACGGATTAAAAGACAACGTTTTTACGGATAGCAGCACAGAGAATAACTAAAGCGCACACAGAAAAAGCTGATTTAATTATGATTTTCACTGATGAAAAGAAGAACAAGGATTTTAGAATTTTTACCAACAAGGACACAGAGCACACCTGCCTGTCTACTGCCAGGTCGACCTGCAGCAGGCAGGCATAGAAAATACTAATCTAATGTAAATGCTCAGAGTTTGCCATATTTGTTTATTTCGAGAGCTTAATGAATTGAGAATGACTGTATTTATTGATATTTTTAGGATTTTATAATAATATTATCTGATTTTTATTTTATATGACTGACAAAAAGAAGCTGCTAGTTATTGCTTTAGGCGGTAATGCATTATTAGATTCTAAATCCAAGGGTACGATTGAAGAAAGAGAAGCTGCATCAGATCAAACTGCAGAACAGTTAATTCCATTGTTTAAATCAACGGAATATGACGTAATACTGACACACGGAAATGGACCTCAGGTTGGCAATCTGCTTATTCAACAGGAAGAAGGTTCTTCCAAAGTACCTCCGATGCCGTTAGATGTTTGCGTCGCAGAGACTCAAGGAGAAATAGGATATATACTTCAAAAATCCTTACAAAACGCTTTTGAAAAACACGGAATAAAGAAACAAACACTGGTTTTACTTACGCAGGTATTAGTAGATGAAAAAGACCAAGCCTTTGAGAATCTCACGAAACCTGTGGGACCTTATTATTCGCTTGAGCATACCAAAGAAATACTCAAGATAAAAAGCTGGAAATTCAAGGAAGACCCATCAGGTAAAGGATACAGAAGGGTTGTAGCATCACCTAAACCTAAATCCATTGTACAAAAGAATATTATACAAGACCTTACAAATAACGGATACATAGTTATATCAGTTGGTGGGGGCGGTATTCCTGTCTATCATAATGAAAAAGGTGAAATAGCAGGAGTTGAAGCGGTTATAGATAAAGACCTTGCATCAGCTCAACTTGCAATAGACCTAAAAGCTGATTTGTTTGTTATACTCACAAACGTTGAACAATGTTATATAAATTTCAGGAAGCCAAATGAAATAAAATTGAGAGATTTGAACCTTGATGAAGCAGTAACATATTTTGAACAGGGGCATTTTACCGCAGGAAGCATGGGTCCGAAAGTGCAGTCAGTAATAGAGTTTGTGCAGAACACCGGCAACAAAGCAATTATTACTCATATTGAAAAGTTAAAAGAAGCACTGGAATACAAAGCCGGTACGTTAATTCATCAATAAAAATAAATTAAATTTAGTAATATGACAAAAGCAGAACTAAAGAAGATTGAAAGTTTAAAGAATCTTTCGTGGGAAGATTTTTACAAAACAAAACTTGTTAATAAAATCAATTATTTCGAAAAGGAAGGAAGAATGTTTGACAGTCTTTTTGCGCAGCAGTTTACTCCGGAACTTTTGAGTGACCTTTTTGAAGTTGCCAACAAGATACGAAAAATATCCAAGTCGAAAGAAGGATTAGATTATCTAAGAACTCTTTTATCACATAAGAGAGCTATGCTTTATTTTGTTCAACCTTCAACGAGAACATTTGTTTCATTCCAGAGCGCCTGTTATATACTCGGTATGCAGGTCAGCGAAATTCGTTCTACATCGACATCATCAGAGTTAAAAGGCGAAACACCAGAAGATACGATAAGGACGTTCAGTTCATACGCTGACATGATAATCATGAGACACTTTGAGGAAGGAATGGCTGAGAAAGCTGCATGGATGCTAAACAAGACGAAACGTCCGATCAGCATAGTCAACGGAGGTTCCGGGAAAGATCAGCATCCGACACAAGCCTTACTTGACCTTTATACACTGCATCAATCCTTTCTTGATAAGGGCGGTATAAAGGGAAAAACTATTGTAATGGTTGGAGACCTGAAAAGAGGAAGGACAGTTCGATCGCTTGCATATCTGCTAAAACATTACAAAGGTGTAAAGATAATTTTTGTATCACCTGATTATTTGAAAGTCGGAAATGACATTAAAGACTTCTTAAAGAAGCACAAAATACCTTTTAAGGAAACATCTGACCTTGAGAAATCATTACCCGAAGCAGATGCTGTTTATATGACCAGAATACAGGATGAATATGATGTCAGCGGGGAATCACAAGACATCGACTATACCAAATTCCATCTGACGAAGAAACACCTTAAGCTGATGAAAAAGACAGCGATAGTTATGCATCCCCTTCCGAGAAGACAAGAAATAGAAGTTGAAGTAGATAAAGACCCGAGAGCTAAATACTGGAGACAAGAAAGAAACGGAATGTGGGTCAGAACGGCATTGATAGCTTATCTTTTTGGAATTGACGATAAAATATTGAATATATAATATATTCTTAATGGCTAAAAAAGAAACTAACATCAATCCGACTGAACACAGATTAAAGGAAATTGAGAAAGAATTAGCCGAACTAAAATCGGAAAGGGATTCGCTTGTTGCACACTGGAATCTCGAGAAGGATTTAATTAAGAATATACGAAAGCTGAAAGAGGATACTGAAAAACTAAAACTTGAAGCGGACAATCTCGAACGCAGCGGCAATCTTGCAAAAGTTGCAGAGCTGAGATACGGAAAAATTCCTGAAATAGAAAAGAACATTATTTTAAAATCTGAGGAGCTGCTAAAAGTGCAGTCGGACAAGAAGATGCTAAAAGAAGAAGTCGATGCTGAGGATATAGCTGAAGTAGTTTCTAAATGGACGGGAATACCTGTAAACAGGATGCTGGAAAGCGAACGGATAAAATTGCTTCAGATGGAGAAAAATCTTTCTGCAAGAGTAATTGGTCAGGAGGATGCTGTAATTGCAGTATCTGATGCAATAAGAAGGTCAAGAGCAGGATTGCAAGATGACAACAGACCGATAGGTTCATTTATTTTCTTAGGGACAACGGGAGTCGGCAAGACAGAGCTTGCAAGAGCTCTAGCAGAGTTTTTATTTGATGACGAGCATGCTTTAGTAAGAATTGATATGAGTGAATATATGGAAAAGTTTTCTGTATCAAGACTTATTGGTGCTCCTCCAGGATACGTAGGTTATGAAGAGGGCGGTCAGCTGACAGAAGCCGTAAGAAGAAGACCTTATTCAGTTGTTTTGCTTGATGAAATAGAGAAAGCACATCCGGATGTTTTTAATGTACTTCTACAGGTACTTGATGAAGGCAGGCTTACGGATTCGCAGGGACGGACTGTGAATTTTAAGAATACGATTATAATAATGACATCAAATCTTGGTTCACATCTAATACAAGAACATCTTCAGTTGATGAATGACGGAAACAGAGATGAAATAATAGGAGATTTAAGGGTAAAACTTGTTGAACTTCTCAAAGCAACAATAAGACCTGAATTTCTAAACAGAATTGATGATATAATACTTTTCAATCCATTGACTCAAAAAGAAATAAGGATGATTGTTGATATTCAGGTAAAGTATTTGTCAGAAAGACTGAGTAAAAACAATATTAAATTATTAATAGATAACGATGTTAAAGACTGGATAGGAAAGCTTGGGTATGATATACAATACGGAGCCAGACCTCTAAAAAGAACTATACAAAAGAATATTGCAAATCCTCTTGCCGAGAAGGTACTTGAAGGCGGCATTTTGCCCGGTGATACGATTAGAATTAAATTAGGCAAGGAAGGGCTGCTGGACTTCAAAAAAGAATGATAAATTATACTAATAAGTTTTTTAATGTTGACATACTTAGAATCGATGATATTAAACTTCACGAAACAACCGAAACTAACAGATTAAGAAACATATACGAACGGATTTCAAACAGCAAGTATCTTATGAACCCTGTAATAGTGGGAAATTACGGCAATCAACAGATACTTATAGACGGTGCAAAC
>JBAYUG010000105.1:0-9646 GCA_041675325.1 Kapaibacterium sp. (SeqCode) | reverse complement strand
TATTGAAGTAAGTCCGGTTTCATTTGTTGCTGTGTTAGATGGAAATAAAGTCGCAAACTCCGGGGAAGTAAATATATTAAATCCGATATAAATGTCATTATTAATCTTATTATGACCTGATATATTTCCAAACAGCATTAAACCATATCTATCCTTCATATTTGAAATAGGTATTTCAAACCCAAGCCCGAAACCAAACATCATATTTTTGTTATTCTCTTTCGAAATGGATTTTAGATTCTTTGATTGAAAGTATGAGCTTTGAGAAATAGCGGAAGTTACAGTGATTATTATTAGAAATAATGCTATAATTAATTTATTCATACGTAATACCCGGTTAAATATTTTTAAAAACAAATTGTTTGTTTGATTTTGATTGGAAGTGGTTCGGTTTCCGTTATTTGATTCTATATTTTCTATGAGCCACTTTGGCTGCTTCGCTAATTGCGATTTATTCAGAATGAAATTTGGGAAAATGAATTTCTTATTCCAATCGCTTTAAGCTCGTTAAGGTCCCATTTTCGTCCCCTTTCATTTTGTTTAAATTTATTTTGTTTGAAATGATTTTATTTAGGGCATCTCAAAAATCACCTTTCCTTACCTGTTTAATAATACAACTTGTCACATTCTTTATCAAAATACAACGTACTTTTAAGTATATGAATGCAAGAATTATTCAAGATAAAAACACTTTTGCTGCACAAAATAAAAAGTTATTTTATTACAGCAAATTTACTCATTTTACTTTCGACTTCTACACCCTGTGAATTCTGACCTTCTACTTTATAAATATAAATCCCTGAAGGTACTTCGTTTCCTTTTGAATCCCTGAGATCCCACTCGACACCGCCGTTACCGTCGTTTTCTGTAAGCTCTACAATCATAGCACCCGTAATACTGTACACGTATATTTTTGCTGTCTTTGTGAGGTTTGCGAATGTTACTGCCTGCTTTGTTGCTTTGCTTTTACTGAAAGGATTAGGATAGACTGCGATACCTGACAGGTCTTCTTTTACGAAGCTAAGACTAAACATGCTGCCGCTACCTTCAACAATTTTAGCACCGGTTTCGGAGTAGATATTGTTCAACCTAATAAAATAAGTTTTTCCGCTTGCACCGATATTGCCGCTGCTGTTTACACCGAGGGAAAGAAGTTTCTTGTTTGAATTATCCCTAACTACTGATATAACTTTAAGGTTAAAAGGTTCGATAGAGTAATTGGAAAGGTTATAAGCGGATACAGTATCAACGATTGAATTAAACTCTACAGTCAGCGTGTTATTGTTTACAAGCTTAAGGGTGCTAATGTAGAATGAAGAGGAGTCGTAATTTTGAACACTGAACGTTACAGCATTAGTATCTACAGGAGACGAATAAAAGTCGAAGAGGTTTTTTGTTTTAATCGTATTGGTACCATTGCCTATCTTTTCTTTAAAACTGAGAGCGTATTCATAATTGCTTTTGATTACAACACTGTTCGGGTAAATGTTACCGTTGAGTACGAATAGCTCGGGGTTTGGGATAACGAGAGGTATTTTCCCGGAGAACTTAATAAACACGCTGCCTTTGTCATACACAGCACTCAGGAGTTTTGATTTATTGTGAACGAATACTTTTACATAATTTGACAAAACGCTTTCCTTTATGGGTAAGGTTGTATCAACTGCTGAGACCTTATAGTAATAATCCCTTTTATTGGAAACAGAATTATCAATGTAGTTTAATGATGTGTTCGAATCGTAAACGCTGTAACCGGTTGAATCGCTATTGCCTTTATATATTTTATAATACTGTGCAAAAGGAACATTCTGAAAAGATATGCTTACAGAATTTGAGTCAAGGCTGTAACCCTTTAAACCTGCGGGTGTGGAAGGACCTGCAAAGGGAATATTCTTTTCAAGAAATATAAGAGAGTCGGCGGAATTTACACCGACTTCTTTGATGCCGTTATTATCAAAATCATAGGTTATTGAATTGTATGAGTTAATACCTTCTTTAAAGAATACAGGTTCAAACTTGTTGGCAGACTGATTGTACTTAACAATATATAATGAATTGCCCTCGCTAATGATAAGTTCATCTTTGCTGTCATTATCGGTATCGCCTGCTTTTGAGGAGATTTCAGCCTGTAAGTCACTGTTGAATAATTCAATAGAAGAATATTCGGCGAAGGTGTTGCTGCCTGTACTTTTTATAAATAGTACAGAAAATAGTTTGACGGGTATTGCAAGGTCAGTACTGAAACCAACGGCAATTTCTTTTTGTCCATCGCCGTTGAAATCACCGAGACTCAAATTATCGCCTTTGATAACGAGGGGATACTCTTCATGGAACAGCAGCGTAAAGGAATCCCCGCTTACGTATTCATAAATATTCACAGAAGTTCTTTGCGCTC
This sequence comes from Kapaibacterium sp. (SeqCode), assembly GCA_041675325.1. Lineage (GTDB taxonomy): Bacteria > Bacteroidota > Ignavibacteria > Tepidaquicellales > Tepidaquicellaceae > CAIKZJ01. The sequence goes on along the minus strand of JBAYUG010000105.1, from coordinate 7,251 downwards.
CTTCATTGTCAAAGAATGAATTAGTGAAAACAATTTCCTTCTTTCCGTCATTATCAAAGTCATGAACAATTACATTCTGTGAATTTGCATAGCTTGAAGTTAACTGAGGAATAAAATTAAGGTGGGCAAAATAAGTAACATTGCCCTGATACTTCATTATCATTAACCCGTTAACATCAAATCCAAGAACCTCCTCGATGCCGTCACCATCAACATCGGCAAACTTTGATGACCAGAATTCAGTTGGATTATCGTTTGTCCATATTTTTACTGAGGGTACTTGAAAGTCCGCAGGAGACTGATAAATATTACCATTTCTTTGCTGAGATGTAAGCAGGCTCCATTTATTATTCCTTAAAATAATATCACGTATAATATTATTGCTTATCAAGGCAGGAGTTGAAAGAAGGAATTTATTATTGCTGAATTCATATATCTCAGCGGTTAATGAGGTGCTAAGATTATTTATAAAAATATTTTTACTTCCGTTATTAGTAATATCTACAACTTTATCAAAGACCTGAGACTTAGGAAGGTTGTACACTTTCTTTATGTAAGAGTATTTATCAATCTGCTTCTTCGTTCGGAACTGAAAAGAAGAATCGTTTAAAACTGTTTGCTTTCCATTCTGTGAGTTTGCTTCTATATAATATTCATAATCGGTTTCTGAGGACAGCTTGAAATGCTCGAGCTGTGCAAAATGAGCAGTTGTGATACAACCGATATTTCCTTCATCGGCGTAAATAGCTGTGTATGGTTCATTTACATTCTTGCGTTTATAATAGATGAGCCCTTCTGTGGGAACATTTGTATTAAAAGTAATGAACTCAGAGAAACCCTCTTTATAGACTATCTCTCCGTTTGTGTAATTTGTAATTAACGGAGATGATTCACTTTTATTAATAATGGTACTATGTTCTATGAATCTTCCGTTGTTGCTTTGCAGCTGAAGTTTCAGAGTATAGACTGTATCGCTAATTGATGAAGTATTCCAGGAGAACACCGTATCCCTTATAGCCTGAACGGAAGAAGAGAAAAGATCTATGTAACTTTCAGGTTTCAATCCTGTCCCGTATTTTATTGAGTATGAATTAAAGAATGCAGATGCGGCAGTAACTGCAATCCTGACAGTATCGTTTGTGAAGCTATAGTTAAGAGACGGAGAATATATTCTCGAAGTAGTAGGATTATTATAATTCTGATAGGAAGAAAGAGCATTCAGAATACCGGATGAGTAATAGTCATCCCAGTTTGACTGGAAGAAAAAATATTTTGTTGATGAGACAAGAATACCACGTAAGTCTTCGTTTGACAGAGCAGGATTCTTTGCAATAAGCATTGAAGCAATAGAGGCAACAATGGGTGCAGAGAATGAAGTGCCGTTTGCATACATATAGTCATTACCAAACTCCTGAGAGCCTTTTCCCAGACGTGAAGTTGTCAGGATATTAACACCTGGTGCATACAAGTCAACGGTTACTCCATAAGCGGAGAAAGATGCCTTGCTATAATTTTCATCGTTAGCGGCAACAGAAATAACTTCGTCAAAAGAGGAAGGATAATGAAGAACGAATGAATTATCGTTACCCGCTGAGGCAACAAGAACAACGTTTCTGGAATAAGCATACTTTATCACATCTTTTAATAAGCTGCTGTATATGTAATCGCCGAAGCTCATATTTATAACTTTAACACCCTGCATAACACTGTAGAGAATTGCTGATGCAATATGGTCTTCATAACCGATACCCTGTGAGTTGAAACACTTTAGGATTAGTGATTTTGAACCTGCGGTGACTGAAGAGATGCCGATGCCGTTATTAAATCCGGCAGAGATAACTCCCGCAACGCACGAACCATGAGAGTAGATATTATCATCGTCATTATTATTATTATTGCCGATGAAGTTCCAACCGCGCCAGTTATCGATGAATCCGTCGATATCATCATCAATGCCGTTACTTTCCTTTCCGCTGCCGTATTCGCCTGAATTAATATAATAGCTTTGCTGAAGGTCGGGATGAAGGAAGTCCATTCCTGAATCGATAATACCGACAAGAGCACCGCCCTGCTGTGAATCCCAGACAGGCGGGACATTAATCATGTTTAAGTAATACTGGTTTGAGAAGTAAGTATCATTTGGAGTGACAGACTCGAGTTTATGTGCTCTTAATTCATGTATGTACTCAACGTATTTATTCTGACTTATTTCCGAAATGAGTTCGCTTACTTTCCGGGTATTTGCTTCGAGAAGAAATATTCTTTCGAGACCAAAACTATCACTATTTATAAGTTTGGAATTATTGATATAATTATCGAAAAGCCTGTTAGAAGTAATGACATTGTATTTTTCTATTGCTTTCAACAAAGGATTTCGTGAATTTCGAAGGTTGCCATTCTTGAAATCACTGAGAACTGATTCTGGAGTGTTTTGTTTAAACTTAAGTACTATTTTTGCGGACTGCGGAAAAGCTGATGCAGAAGCAAAAAGTAAAAGCAAAATTAATATTAGTCTGTTTCGAAACATTGATTTGTAATAATAACAAGTTCACGCTTTAAAAAATATCACAAATAAGATAAATATTTAATGAAAAAATATCATATGAAAAACCTAAAATTTTACTTACCGGTAAGTTTTGCAATTATTAGTATGCTAATGTTGAGTTCATGCTTGAACATAGACAGAAAGATAAAAATTAATGCTGATGGGTCGGGTACAGAATCACAGACTTTCAACATAGACAGAACATTTTATGACCTTATATATACTATGGTGCAAGCTCTGGATTCGACACGGGCAATATCTGTTAAGGACTCTTTGTACAACCATGATGAAATGCTTAAGCCGATTAGGACAAATTTAAGTTCTAAGGAAGGCATCGAGCTGATATCATTAACAGGATTGACAAATGAAGATTCATCTGCAACTTACAAATTTGAGTATAATTTTGATAACGTTGCAAAAATAGGTTATGCAACAAATATATCAGCGAAAGATGTTTCGGCAGAGAAAGAAAACAAATCTGAAATCGTTTGGAATGATAACGGCAACACGGTAAACTTCAGTCTTCTTTACAAACCTGACCCGGGGGATGACATTAACCAGGAAGAAAACACCAAAGCATTTTCATTCCTGTTTGCAAACAAGAACGTGAATTTTGAAATAGAGTTTCCATATGAGATTGAAAGCAGTAATGCAATAAACGTAACAGGGAATAAAGGTGTATGGACATTCCCGGTATCTGAGCTGATGCTTGATAAGACAAAGAAGCTTTATATTGAAGCTGTACTGAGAAAGTAGTATTACCTGCTGTAAATGAATTTGTCCAAAATTATAATAAAGAATTAATAGAACACGGATTTTCACAGATTAAACTGATTATCGCGGATTTTTGTGAAGTGTATTTTCAATACCAGAGAAAGAAATTCAAGAAATAATCTTCAATCTTTGATAAAATAAGAGAAGTACATTAGCAATAATAAATTAGGGAATCAATTATGTTAATTTGAGTACATTTCTGAAAACAATTCATAATAAAAGAGAAATATACTCTCGTTGAGTTCTAATTTTATTTGGGACATCTGCGGCTGTAAATAATTTTACCGTTGATGAATGTAGTTTCAACAACGGCATTTTTTATTTCTTCAGACGGTATTGCAAATATATCCCAGTCAACAATGATTAAATCTGCCTGCTTGCCCTCTCTGATACTTCCTTTAATATTTTCTTCAAAGCTTGCATAAGCATTGTTTATTGTATAAGCTTTAAGGCAAGTATCGAGGTCGAGGGACATATCTGTATTGAATCCGTTTTCGAATCCAATGGCATTACGTGTCATTGCATAATAAATATTTTCAAACGGATTTTCAGGAACTACAGGAAAATCTGTTCCGAAGCAAATGATATTGCCTCTGTCAACAAGTTTCTTGAAGACATGCGTGGTTTCGGGATTTATAAGATTTTCAGTCGCTACTTTTGCATCAAAGAAAAGGTGTGCTGGCTGTACCGAAGAAATAATATCAAGCTTTTTAAATCTATCGAGATCTTTTTCGGAAACATGCTGAATATGTTCGAGACGGACTCTTCTGTCCCAGATACCGATATCCTTTTTTAGCTGTTCGATAATGTCAAGAGCTTCGCTGACAGCTCTATCACCTATTACATGAATAACGAGCTGAAGACTTGATTTATCGATTTTGTAAGAAAGTTCTTTCAGCAAACCGCTTGTAACTTCTTCTGTACGCATACCGCAAGAATCCGTACCAACATAATTGTCGAAGAACAAAGCTGTTTTGCTGGAAAGCGAACCGTCATAGAAAGCTTTCATACCGCCGAACCTGATGAAGGATTTATATGCTGAGAATTCATCTCTATATTCGTTTACCTTTTCATACTCGGCAATAGGAACGACAGAATTAATTTTCAGATTCAATTCCTCTTCATCAAGGAGGGATTTGTAAACATCAAGGTCTTCGCGCCAGGAGATATCTGTTACTGATGTGATTCCGAATGAATGGAGTCTTTCTATTTGAGCTTTGAGAATGGATTTTTTCTCCTTCATACTCTTTTGAGGTAAAGCATGAATTACAAAATACATGGCTCTTTCTTTCAGTTCGCCGGTTAGATTACCTTTGGCATCTTTTATTACTTCATCGCTATTAAAGTTTTGAACGATGCTATTAATGTTTAGTTTTTCGAGAGCAAGTGTATTGCAGACAAGAGAATGAAGGTCTGTGCGGAAAAGTACAACTGGAATATCGCTGCAGATGCTGTCAATGAAGGCTTTGTTTATAATGATATTCTCAGTGAAGTTAGCTTCTGAGAAATAACCGCCAATTATCAAATCGCCTTTCTTTAAATTGTTTCTATAAGTAGTGATTTGATTTTCAAAGTCTTTTCGTGTTGCTGAATATCTGAGATTAACTTCAGAATTAACCAGTGCGCCTTTGAACAGATGACAATGACCGTCTGTGAATGCAGGCAGCACAAGTTTACCTTTAAGGTCGATTGCATCTTCGTAAATGTTCTTATCATCTGCTCTGTCCTTACCTACGAATATTATATTGCCTGTTTCAGAATCTATGCCAACTGCCGAAGCAAAGTACCCGCTGCCAAGCCAGATTTTGCCATTATGTAATAAGGTTTTCATAAACAAATTTATTTAAAGTACGTGAATAGAACAACGTAAAAACATTTTAATTGAGATACTAAGTGAAACCAAATAAATGCTCCGCTTGTTGAATATAATAAGACTATATTGTCTGATAATAAAAATAGAATTATATGAGTGAATTAATTAACAACAGCAGCGAGAGAGTACAAAAACTTAAACAACTTCTTCTTAAACTACACGAGGATGAAAACCTTGAGAAAACAAAAGCCGAACTTGAGGAGATGCTGGGTCAGGTTCCTTACGGAGAGGTAGTACAGGCGGAACAGGAATTAATTGATGAAGGATTACCGCCGCAGGAAATTCAGAAGTACTGCGACATGCACTCAAGGGCGCTTAAAGATAACATTGACCTGACCTTCATGAAATCTGTACCTGACGGGCATCCGGTACATACGTTAAGGATGGAGAACAGGGCTATAGAGGCAGAGCTTTCCAAGCTGAAAGATATCTTTATAAAGTGCAAGTTTAATAAAGATTCGGTCGATGTCCCCGCAGTGGTTAATCAGTTGAAAGGAATATTCAACTTGCTTATGGACATTGAGAAACATTACATGAAGAAGGAGAACATTATATTTTCTATACTTGAAAAGTATAAAATAACGGGACCTTCTACTGTAATGTGGGGGAAGGATGATGAAGTAAGGCAGTTTTTGAAATCTTCAATAAGTACTTTGAATGAGAATGAGCAAATTGATATAGATACTTTGCAGGGTTACATAGATCTAATGCTTTCGCCTACTGCGGATGCCGTACAAGAGATGATTGACAAGGAGGAGAAAATACTTTTGCCGATGTGTTTAGATAAATTTACGGATTTGGACTGGTACGAGGTTTACAAACAAGCAGATGATATAGGCAACTGTATTTATGTACCGAGTATTGATTGGAAACCGGAAGGGATATCGATTAAAGAAGGAGACAGCAATGTAACATCAGACAGGATAAAGCTATCGACAGGTGCTTTTACTGTTGATGAGCTTGAAGCGCTACTGGATTCGGTACCGTTTGACATAACGTTTGTTGATAAAGATGATAAGGTGAAGTTCTTTTCACACGGCAAGCAAAGAATATTTGAACGAAGCAAAGCAATACTTGGGAGACAGGTACAGTTCTGTCATCCGCCTTCGAGCGTTCACATAGTTGATAAAATAATTGATGACTTCAAGTCTGGTAAAGAAGATGAGGCAAAGTTCTGGATAAACTTTAAAGGAATGTTTGTGCATATAGCATATTACGCGATAAGGAACAAAGACGGTGAGTATCTCGGGACTGCAGAGATTACACAGGATATTGCAGAACTTAAAAGAACTGAAGGAGAAAGGAGACTGCTGACATATGACAAGTAAACTAATAATTACACCAGACGTAAAAGTTGCTGAGCTGCTCAAAGAGTATCCTCAGCTTGAGGATAAACTTATAGAGATTGCGCCTATTTTTGTAAAGCTTAAGAATCCTATACTAAGGAAGACTATTGCAAAAGTAACGACATTAAAGCAGGCGGCGGTTGTGGGGAAGGTAAGTATTGCTGATATGATAAATAAGTTAAGAGCTGAGGTTGGACAAGGCAGTGCTGAGCTATCAGCAGGAAAAAATGAAGAGGGAGCAAAACCTGACTGGATTGACGAGAAGAAAATCAGAATCTTTTATGATGCAAGAGAAGACCTTGAAGCGGGTGTACATCCGATTAATAAGGTGGTACAGGAAACCGGGAAACTAAAAGCAGATGAGATATATCTGCTAATTACTCCTTTTACGCCTGCTCCTCTAATTGATATGATAACGGCAAAGGGGCTTCAGGTTTTCTCAGAGGATATGATGGACGGAAGAGTGATGACTTATTTCAGAAAACAATAATCTTATTTAAGATAAATAAAACAGGGTCATAGTGATTGATAACGATAATCACTATGACCCATTTCTTTAAAAACTATTTACTTACTTCTTCATTCATCTGTTTCCTGTTTTAAGCGTTGGGACACCCTAGAAATATTGGTTTATGATTTTTATCAATTTTCTTTGATTTTCATCCATTTTTAATGTTTTTGTTACTTCTCTTAATGATTTTGGGAGAACATAT
>JBAYUG010000104.1:0-9686 GCA_041675325.1 Kapaibacterium sp. (SeqCode) | reverse complement strand
TTCTTTGCGCTCTCTGCACCCTCTGCGGTTAAATACTTATAAGGTTCTTAACTCTAAATTTTCTATTCTCTTTTTATTCTTTGCGCTCTCTGCGCCCTCTGCGCCCTCTGCGGTTAAATACTTATAAGGTTCTTAACTCTAAATTTTCTATTTTCTTCTTTTCCTTTGCGCTCTCTGCGCCCTCTGCGGTTAAATACTTATAGGGTTCTTAACTCTAAATTTTATATTCTCTTCTTTTCCTTTGCGCCCTCTGCGGTTAAATAACGTATCTTATTCTATTCTTTCCTTTTATTTTCTGTTTCCTCTGCTGTTAAATAAGTTCTTTTAATAACTTCTTATTTACTTCATAAACATCCGCTCCCATAAAAATAAAATCATCAATTCCATTTTGTTTATATGTCTCCACCATTTCCTTCGGATAACCCGCCAGTATCACATTCACATTCTTTATCTTCGCTTTAAGCTCGTTTATAAGCACCGGTACTATTTCCGGGTATGTATCGTCAGTTGAGCATAAAACCACAATCTCTGCTTTACTCATCACCGCTGCATTAACGGCATCCTCGTTAGTATCAAAACCCTTTTCGTAAATAACATCGAATCCGCCTACTTCAAAGAATCCTCTCGAGAAATCCGCACGTGCCTTATGCTGCTTTAAAGGTCCCATTGTTGCCAGAAATATCTTTGGATAGTATCCGTGTTTATCCTTGTAGCTGAATGAGTAATCCCTTAATTCTTCGAATATCTCTGAAGCACGTTTTATCTTCAATGGTTCTATATTTACTGTTGAAGGTTTTCTGTCAAGTGCTTTGCCTGCATCGCCTAAAGTTGAACCCTTCAGGAAATTTTCTATTAATGAATCTATCGTATTTCCTTTTAAAGTTACTTTCTCGTGTTTTTGGCTCTTGAATTTCTCTATACGTTCTTTTCTCAATTCTTCAAAACCGTTTTCTTTAATGGTAATATTCTCTTCTTTCATATTTGCGTACATGTTATTACCGACTATTACTTTCTTTCTTTTTGAATAATCTTTTTCCTTAGTCTTTGCAACTTTTTCAATTTCAGTTTGAGGAATCGCTTTTATTACAGCATTCAGCATTCCTCCGTCTGCTTCTATCGTCTTTACTAATTCCCAGGCTTTTTGTGCAAGTTCAGCAGTCAGTGTCTCAACATAATACGAACCGCCGGCAGGGTCGATCACTGAGTTTAGATGCGATTCTTCCCTAAGTATTATTTGTGCATTGCGGGCAAGTCTTCTCGAAAATTCATCGGGCAATCCAATAGTTTCATCAAATGGTGATGTGTAAATACTGTCTGCACCTCCGGCTATCGCTGAAAAAGCCTCCGTTGTTATGCGCAGCACGTTTACATAAATATCATTCTTCGCCTGATTGTAAAAAGAAGTCTTTGAGTGTATGAATATTTTCTTCGATTCTTCTTTTCCTTTGTAAGCATCGATAATATTCGACCAGATTATTCTTGCAGCACGCAGCTTTGCAACTTCCATGAAGTAGTTCGTGCTTATCCCGAAAGTGAAAAAGAACCTTGGCGCTGCTTCGTCAATAGATAATCCTCTTTTTAACATCTGATTAATATACTCAATTGCAGATGCCATTGCATATCCCAGTTCCTGAACAGAGCTGCTGCCTGCATTTACGTATTCGTATCCGCAGACACCTATGGTTTTAATATTTAGTTTGTTATCTACAGTCCATTTTGAAACGTTATATATCTCATCGAAAGCTGTATCTAACTCATAAGGTGTAACCCCCGTTCTCATTGCAAACACAAAGGGGTCTGAAAGAAATGCAGCATTTAGTTTCTTTACGTCAATTCCTGATTTCTTGAAATAAGAAACGAACAAAGAGAAGATTGTAAGTGCAGAAAATCCTCCATTAACAAATAAGGGATACTTTGTTAAATCAATATTTTTGAAACATGTCTCAATATCTTCAAGCGAAGCTGCTGAAGTCCCGCCTTTGCCAAGCTCATCATTGTTTGCTGCGTCAGGGTTTTTTGAAATAAGTGAAGCAAGATCTGGTCTAAAGTTAATCGTCGTCAAACCTTTAACCAAATCAAACTTAAGTGCTTCGTTATACTCTTTAGCACTGAAATAGGGAAGTTCCTGTGAAATCAACCAACCGTTCTTCAAGTTACCTTCTGTTTTATTCCCGCGGACATAATTGTTGTAACCGGGAAAATTATCAAGCAGTGGATTATCATTTATATTTTCCTGTGTGTAAATCGGCTGAAGGTCTATCCCTTCGTAGGTTTTGGTGATTAAACTTTTATTGTATGACTGGCCCTTTAAATCTTTTTCTACTGCTTTTTTCCAGTCTTCAAATGATGTGCTCGGAAAATCTTTTCTGAGTTCTAAATTATCTGAAAGTTTACTCATAGGTACGATTAGATTATAAAATTGTATCTTTAAATATCAATATTTTAAACATAATATTAAATTCAAAAAATGAGTATAGTTTCATTTTTCTTTCTCTTGACAAAATCAAACTTAATTCTTATTTTATTTGTTGATAATATTTGAACAAATATCAATATGTTTCTTTTTGTATCAAGTAAAAAGAAAGACAACTAAAACCGCAAAAATACCTCCTTTCTACACTTTTCTTACAGATTAATTACACTGTCCTTACACGTTAAATACACAGCTTTTATATAGACCTTGTATGGAGCTTATATGGACCCTGTATAGAGTTAAAGTTTAAAGCATGACTTTATACCAAATATCAGCATTATATTTGATTTAACATTAAATTAAATTATCTCTTTTTAACATTACGATACATTGTATTGAATAGAGGTATTATATACGCATTCGCAGCCTACGCCTGGTGGGGATTCTTTCCGCTTTACTGGAAACTGCTTCAAAAGGTTCCTGCACTGCAATTAATAGGTCATAGAATTATTTGGTCATTTATTTCATTGCTTGTTGTAATACTGATTTTGAAACAGTGGAAGTCATTCAGGGAATCAATATTTGTTTTCAAAACATTCAGGATTTATCTTCTCGCCGCAATACTTATCGGCGTTAACTGGTTTCTTTACGTCTGGGCTGTGAATGCTGGATACATTGTTGAAACCAGTCTTGGCTATTTCATTAACCCTCTTATAAGCGTAATGCTCGGCGTTTTATTCTTCAAAGAGAAACTAAAACTCTGGCAGTGGATACCGATAGCTCTTGCAGGAGCCGGAGTCTTATACATGACCATTTCAATAGGGGAGCTGCCGTGGATTGCATTAATACTTGCTTTCTCCTTTGGCTTTTACGGCATGATAAAGAAGATCGCCCCTTTGAGCTCATTGCAGGGCTTGACACTTGAAACAGTCATATTATTAATTCCTGCACTTGCTTATTTAATTCATTCAGAAAATTCAGGCGTAGGAGCATTCCTCCATTTTGGTCTGTTTACTGATTTCCTAATTGTGCTTGCAGGAATAATAACAACGATACCTCTTCTGCTTTTCGCTTCTGCTGCAAAGAGAATACCCTTGTCATACATCGGTATTTTGCAGTATATCGCACCTACGATTCAGTTTTTACTTGGTATATTTATTTTCAAAGAATCATTTTCATTTAATCAGTTTATAGGATTCTTAGCCGTATGGATTGCGCTTATAATTTTCGGTCTAAACAGTTTCAAATCCTACAGAGCAAAATCGGTTTCACCCGTTGAAATGGATTAGATTATGAAGAAACGATAAATATAGTTTAATTGTTGGAGATAGTGTAAAATTTGAACCCAAAGATTAAAAATATTACATTAACATTCTGCCTGACCTTAGCATTGATGCTTATGTTCAGTCAGGAATTGCTTCATCACCATCATCATGAAATCGGTGATTACAAGCATCAGGAATGCCCTGTATGCCTATTGTCCATTACGTCTGCAAACTCAGCAATATTAAACGAATCATCCATAATATCAGAACCTCAAATCTGTTATGTAGAAGCTATTATCGAATCTAACACATCAATCTCAAATAATTACATATCACTCTGCTTTCCTGATAGAGCTCCCCCTCAAAGATAGTATTATTGCAATCACTATCTTTTAAAATTAAAATACAAATAATATGTACAGATACATATTTGCTTTTCTGCTTTATGCAGGAACTCTATCGGCTAATGTCTTATCAGGAGAAATTAGAGGAAAGATTACAGATTCGGATAATAACCCCATACAATTTGTTAGCGTAACCGTTAATGAACCGGGGATATCAGTATTTACCGATTCTGATGGTCACTATACAATTAAGGATATTTCATATGGACACTATGCCATTATTTTTTCAAAAACCGGTTATGAATCTCAGTCTCATTATCTTGATGTTGATAATGGAGTTGTAATACTTGATATAAAACTTAAGTCAAGTCTTATAGAAACTGCTACAATAGATGTTACAAGCTCGTTTGAAGCTCAGGATATGTCTCAAAGTAGTTTTTCAATTTCCACATTAAGCTTAAAAAACTTAATTCAAACTCGTTCTCATAACTTGAGTATGACAATAAGTGAAATTCCCGGTGTGAATGTTATCACAACTGGTATTGGTATTGGCAAACCGGTTATACGAGGGCTATCTTCTAACAGTGTTATTATTGTCCATGATGGCGTAAAACACGAGTCACAGCAATGGGGAGATGAGCACTCTCCTGAAATTAGCCTCTACGACCTCGACAGGATAGAAATACTACGGGGTCCGGCTAGTTTCCTATACGGCTCTGAAGGGATAGGGGGAGTTGTAAATATTATTTCAAAACCCCTGCAATTTTCAGGCAGTAAAGATATTACTCATTATGGAAGCATAGACCTTGGAGGTTTCTCTGTTAATGATGAAGTTACAGGCAGTGCGTCATATGGGCTTGGCTTCAGAAACGTTGGGTTCAAAGGACATTTAGGTTATAGAAAATCAACGAATGTCAGAACACCCGAAGGTGCATTCCTTGTAAACACATTAAACCCGTTTATTAAAGATACCATAATTGGCGGAAAGCTTTCCAATAGCGGAACAAAAGAAATTGAAGGTGGTCTTTCTTTTGGTTATAGAAGTGACTTTGGATACATTGATGCGGGATTTGAAATTTTCGACAGGGAAGTTCAGATACATGATATTGATCCCGGTGCGACTCCAAACCAAAAGTTAAACACAAATCAGTTTGAACTCAGCGGTAATTTTAACCTGTCAGAAAAATTACATATCGAACCGATATTTTCCTATCAGTTGCATTCCCGCAAGGAGTTTGAAACTTCTGAAGATAAAGAGATTGATAATCCCGGACTTTACTGGAAACTTAATACTTTTCAGGGGGACCTGAGGTTGCACTATGACCAGACTCATAATTATTCAGGTACGTTTGGAATTTCTGCAGTTGATATGGTGAATAAAAGTCTTGGTGCAGAAAAATTGATACCAAACTTTCATACATCAGGATTTGGTATTTACGCTCTTGAAAAGTTTAACAACGAAAAGTTCACACTTACCGGTGGGTTAAGGTTTGATATTAAAAATATTAATATTCAAAATACTATAATAGAAACCGATTCAAATGGTGCAATAACCAAAGAAATATCCCCAAGAACAATTAATTTCAACGCCCTGTCAGGCTCACTTGGTTTTGTTTATAGACCTTCGGATATTATTGATATATTTACAAATATTGGCAGAGGATGGCGAGCCCCTTCTGAGTTTGAACTGTACGTTGACGGTGTTCATGAAGGTACAAACAGAGTTGAAAGGGGAATCATTACACTGGATCCAAATGCTGAACCTGTTCCCGAATCTTCTTTTAATATTGACCTTGGAGCAAGGTTACGGTATAAGAACTTAAACGTTGAAATATCATTATTTAATAACATTGTAAATAATTTCATTTATCCTTCTCCGACAAATGAAATTGACCCAGAAAGTGGCTTGTTGATTTATGATATAAAGCAGGACAGAAGCGAATTCAGGGGTGTTGAGTATTCTATTCAATACCAGCCTTTTGATTATCTATTATTAAGCCTGAATGGCGATTATCTTTACACAAATAATAATTCAACAAACACAGCGGTCCCTTTTACTCCGCCAATGAAAAACATATTCGAAATTAAATTCCAGAAATCAGTTATCGGATTCATGTACAATCCTTATATTAAGTCAGGAGTTAAAATTGTCAATGGACAAAAGAATGTATATCCGTATGAAACAACAACCGAAGGTTATACGCTTATTTATGCCGGCATAGGCATGGACTTTATTATTTCTAAGTCTATTGCAAGCCTTGATTTAAGCGTTGAAAATTTGGCTGATACTAAGTACGTTGACCACCTCAGCAGGTATAAGATGACCGCAATGAACCCGGGGAGAAGTATTAATCTAAAAATCACATTACCTTTTCAGTATTAGTAGGGAACTGTAATAGGGTACGTAATTTCCTCTATATTATTTTATATATTGACTAATCCTTAATATATTGATATTTTGAATGTGACTTAAACAGTAATTATAATACTACATGTTTGTAATTACCGCATAAGTGAATATTATTCATTAACTTAAACACAGGAGATTAAAATGGAAGAAAACAAAATGGCTAAAGGTCTTATGATGGGATTTCTAGCTGGAGGAATCGTTGGTGCAGTTGTAGCTTTGCTATACGCACCCAAAGCAGGAAAAGAATTAAGAAATGACATAAAAATCAAGAAGGATGAATTTATTGATGATACATCCGAATACATGAAGATTGCCAAGTCTAAAGCTAGCGACCTTATTAATGACGGAAAGAAAAAATCCGAGCAGATAATAAAGGATGCAAAAGAAAAAGCTAACACTCTACTGGATGATGCAAATTCTGTCCTTACTGATGCTAAGACAAAAGCAACGGAAAAGTTTGGTGTTGCTAAAGAAAAGATTACGGTTGAAGGCGATAGAATTAAAGACGCTTTCAAAGCTGGTGTTGATGCATATAAGGACGAAAAATCCAAAGGCATTTAATTTTAATTATATAAAAATTGACAATTGAAGTTTTAAATATTGTTTCTGTCATTATTCAGATAATTCTTTTTGTTGTTCTTGTTATTGCGGTGTTGGCATTATCATCTTTGGTCAAATCGCTAATGAAGAGGGTCGAAGTTCTGCAGGATGATTTCGAAAAGTTCAAAGTAAAGGTTGAACCATTAATCGATGATACCCAAGCATTAATTCAAAAGGTAAACAAAATCGCCGATAAAATTGACGATAATGTAGTTTATATTACTAAAGCGGTTGAAAAAGTAAGAACAGCTATCGATGATGTTATTGATTTCAAAGATAAGATTGTCAGAAAAGTTGAACCGCCTATCGTCGATACAATAACCGCATTCTCTGCAATCGTTAAAGGTATCAAGGTCTTCTCAGAAACATGGAAATCTAAAAGATCTGAGAAACATCTTAACAAGCACGATGATGAACTGCTTTTTGATGCGGGCAGCGACAGCGATTATGAACTTGAGAAGGAATATGATGATATCAATAAAGAACTGAATGAAGTCAGAAAGAAACTTGAAGAGATGAAGAGAGTATAATCTCTCACATTCTTAGAATATTTTAAAGGTTAATTGCTAAATAGCAATTAACCTTTATTATTTATAATTTGAATCGAAACAGGACAATGATCGCTTCCCAGTACTTCTGCGTGTATCGCTGCTTTAGCTATATTCTTTACGAAGCTATTTGATACCATGAAATAATCTATTCTCCATCCAACGTTCCTTTCCCGTGCACGGGTTATTGTATCCCAGTAAGTGTAAGAGTCGGGCTCTTTATGAAATTCACGAAATACATCCTTGTAGCCAAGGTTTAAAATCTTATCAATCCATTCACGTTCTTCTGGAAGGAATCCGGAGTTTGTCTCATTCTGTTTGGGTCTGGCAAGGTCAATTTCTTTGTGTGCTGTATTGAAATCACCCGTTACTATCACACCTTTTCTCGAATAGTATTTTCTCTGAAGCAGGAAAAAAAGCTCATCATAAAAACTAAGTTTGTACCTTACTCTTTCCGGTCCTCGTCCTCCGTTCGGGAAATAACAATTCGCGATAACGTAGTCTTTAAATTCAAGTATAATGCATCTTCCTTCATCATCATAACACTCATTTCCAATTCCGAGTGAGACATTTATAGGTTCCATCTTTGTATAAACAGCAACTCCTGAATATCCCTTTTTCTTAGCAGAATGAAAATAAGATGTATAACCTTCGATCTCTTTTAGTTCACCGGGAAGCTGTTCAAAGTGTGCCTTTGTTTCCTGAAGACATAGAATATCAGGTTTTGATGTATTTATCCAATCAAGAAAACCTTTCTTATGAACTGCCCTAAGTCCATTCACATTCCACGAATATACTGTAGTATTTTTTAATTTTACCATTGAACAAGATAATAATAATTAAAATCATTTTTTATTCCATTTCTTTTGCAAATCGTATGAATTATTTTTGATAGATTATAAATAAATATTCTATTCAGATATGGGTGTCCATAAATTAGATAGTTTCTTCAATCCCCGTAGAATTGCAATTACTGGTGTCTCTATAAATCCAAACAGTGTCAGCGGTAAAGTTGTGACTAACCTTGTTGGAAGCGGTTTTAAAGGAGTCGTCTATCCTGTGAATCCGGATTCCGAGGCTGTTTTTGGAATCCCTTGTTACAAAAGCTTAAACGAACTTCCTAAAACTCCTGACCTCGTTGTAATCTGCAATGCGTCAAAAGAAGTACCTGACGTAGTAGAAAAGGCAGGTGAATCTGGTGTTAGGAATATTATAATTATGTCTGCAGGTTTTAAGGAAATTGGGGCTGAAGGTCTCGAACTTGAAGAAAGAATTAAATCCTCACTTAAAAAATTCAGCGGTTTAAGAATACTCGGTCCTAATTGTCTTGGTATTATTGTTCCCAGTCTTAATCTTAATGTCAGTTTTGCTTCGGGAATTCCTAAATCGGGAAACATAGCTTTTATTTCGCAGTCAGGTGCTTTATGCACTTCAGTTCTTGACTGGGCTATAGAAAAGAAGATAGGATTCTCTTACTTTATATCAATAGGAAATACTCTCGATGTTGATTACGCCGACCTGATTGATTTCATCGGAGAAGATGATAAGACCAAATCAATCGTGCTTTATATCGAGTCTGTAAATCAGGCAAGAAAGTTCATGACTGCAGCACGTTCGTTCGCAAGAACAAAACCAATTGTTGCATACAAAGCAGGTAGATTTCCTGAGTCAGCAAAAGTCGCTGCGTCTCACACAGGTGCTATGGCGGCAGAAGATGCTATTTATGATGCTGCTTTCAAACGAATGGGAGTAACGAGAGTTTTTGATATCGGTGAAATATTTGATATAGTTGAGCTCATTGGTCGGAACAGAATTCCAAAAGGTGCAAGACTTGGAATAGTTACCAATGCCGGCGGTCCGGGTGTAATGGCCGTCGATGCACTGATTGCAGAAGATGGTGTTCTCGCAGAGCTTAGTGATGAAACTTATAAAAAGCTAAATGATAGTTTACCTCCATATTGGTCAAAAGGTAATCCTGTTGACGTTCTTGGTGATGCAAATTCTAAACGAATAGCAAAAGCTTCACAGATTTTGTTTGAAGACAAAACTATTGATGCCGTGCTTGTAATTCTCACACCACAGGCAATGACTAACCCTGCTGCGACT
>JBAYUG010000103.1:0-10017 GCA_041675325.1 Kapaibacterium sp. (SeqCode) | reverse complement strand
TTCCAAATTTAGTTATTACAAAATTAGAGTTGTAAATTGCATCTAGATTTCTCCCTTTTTCAGGGAGTATAAGTTTAACGTAGTCGATGTTAATATACTTATTATAAAATTCTTTGACTATATTATCCGACCCGATTAGATTGACTTCAAATTTATACTTTAAGACAAGTGACTTCGCGATCACATTAAGAATGGGTAATATTCTTGCAATCTCCTCTTTTCTTGTTCCTGGCATAATCGATACAACTTTTTGCGTTATATCCTCTTTATTTGCCTTTACCAGGTATTCTTCGCATTGCCGCAATACAGGATTACCGGCATAGAAAGCATTGATTCCTTCCTTTTGCAGTATCTCTTTCTCGAAAGGCAAAATCGTAAAACATGCGTCCGTATATTTCTTAAGCTGTTTTACTCTGCTCTTATGCCATGCCCATACTTGCGGAGTTATGTAATAAATAATCTTTCCTTCATATACTTTTCTGATTCTCTTGGCAATTCTTAAGTTAAATCCTGGGAAGTCACAAAGTATTAGTACTTTGGGCGAAAGTTCGAGTATTTTATTTGCTGTGTATTCTAACTTGCTCTTGAGATAAAAATATTTTCTTGCTATGTTTACAAACCCAATATAATTTATTTCTGAATAATTATATAATATCTTAACTCCTTGTTCTTTAAGTCTGGCTCCGCCTATACCATGAATAGATAGATTATTTTTTATGGAAAGTATATCCTGAATTAATCGTGCAGAATGAGCATCTCCCGATGATTCACCTGCGATAACAAATATATCAGTTTTATTCATTTCTATTAAAGAAAAATAAACTTTATAAGTATTATGATTGATACTATCGTTACTGCTTGCAAGGATCTTTTTTCCGATTTAATTCCTTCTTTTAAATCAAATACAAGATTGGATTTTATACTATCTGGTAGTGGTTTTGCAGTAGGAAGGAAACGTTTTACAAGTTTGCAGTATTCACTAAATTCTTCTTTGTATGCTTGCCTCAGATATTCTTCTTCATTGATAATAATCAGATAATATTGGAATACAAAATATACAAAAGCAAATATTAGCAGATAGGGGAATAAGGCGTTACTCATTATTCCGAATCCTGAATAAATCATTATGTTTCCCCAGTATAAAGGATTTCTAATAATCGAATAAGGTCCTTGTGTAACTAAATTAGAGCCGCCTACACCTGTGGTTGTTCGTGTTTCACTTCCTGCATATCCAACTGACCATACCCGTATCGCTTCTCCCAATAGTACAACGCAAATACCTGTCATTATTGAATAAAACGTAGGTTCCATAAACAGAATCATACAGAAAACAAATGGTAATGGTGTGTAGCTGCGATATTTAAATAATATTTTTCCGAGTTGTTTCATTTTATCCTCCTAATAGAACTTCTTTTCTTAATGTTTTGGCATTTTGCTTTTGTTTAAAGAGTCCTTTGTCTATTAATTTCATGAATTTATTCTTTATGTCGCTGAAATCATTATATTCGTAATAAGTTATGTTATTTTTCCAGCAGTATGAAGCAAGTTTATGTTTAGCAAATACAACATCTGCATAATTGCTGACACAAAAATCGGAAACACCATCACCAATAAATATTGATATTTCCTTATCAAGCTCGTTTGTATTAGCCATCAGTATATTCCTTTTGCTTACTCCGCAGGAATTGCAGTGTTCATCAGAAAAAGGAAAATCACAAGTCAATTTTGTTTTGCCGTTTGTATTAAGAAGTATTAATCGATTGCTGAAATATTTTAGTTCTATATTAAACTTTTTTACAACATAGTCGATATAATAATTTAGTCCCTCGCTTAGTAATACTACTTCAAATCCCATTTCTTTGCAGTAAGCAATAAAATCAAGAAAGTAATCGTCTATTTCCTGCTGTTCTATGAAAGTGTTGAATTCCTCAAAACTGAAATTCTCAATCAGGTCAAGCTCCTTTTTTATGCATTCACGGGAAGTAATTCTTCCAAATTCAAAATCTTTGCATACAGTATCGAAAGCATTTTTATCTATGATAAATCTTCCGAGTGCGTCAACCCAAACATCTTTCTTTGTTACTGTTCCGTCAAAGTCACAGAATATCTTCAGCTTAGGGATCTTCAACTTGATTAGTTGTCTTTAAATCTTGTTTCAACAATTGTTGTAACTCCAGGTTCCTGCATAGTTACTCCGTAAAGCGTATCTACAGTCTCCATGGTTCTTTCATTGTGTGTAATAAGTATAAACTGTGTTTTCTCGGAGAACTTTCTTATCATCCTGTTAAACCTTCCGAGATTAGCCACATCCAATGGTGCATCAACTTCATCAAGTACGCAGAAAGGTGATGGTTTTACAAGATAAATCGCGAAGAGTAATGCAATTGCGGTAAGTGTTTTTTCTCCTCCGGAAAGTAGTTCTATAGATGTTGGTCTTTTACCCCTCGGTTTTGCTGTTATTTCTATTTTTGCCTCCAGCGGATCATCACTTATTTTTCCGTTTTCATCTTCATCATAAACTAATTTTAGGTTGGATTCGTCACCCTCCTGGAAAAGCTCTTTAAAAATGCGAATGAAATTCTGTCTTATTTCTTCGAACGTCTTTAGAAATCTTTCCTTCGCCTCGTTGTTTATTTTCTCTATAGTCTTGTTTATGTCTTTCTCTGACTCCAGCAGGTCATCTCTTTGAACAATCATCTTTTCTAATTCATCTTTTTCATTCTGAAAATCATCCCAAATAATCTGCTGGAATCCTCCGCCTAATCTTTTAAGCCTTTCCGATAGTGAATCTATATCCTTGAATGCTCTGTCTTCATCGAAATTACCGTCTTCATCCGAATAATTATTTTTAGTATTGAGCAGTTCGTTGATTGATTCATCAGATGGTTTTTCTATGTTTATTTCATATTTTTTGTGAAGTATATCAGTGTACTGTTCTGAACGGATTTCATATTCTCTTATTCTTATTTGCGAATCTACTAATAGCTGGGATACTCTGTCAAATTCATGTCTCTTCACTCTTTGTTCTTTCTCGATGATTTCTTTCTCTGATTTTTTGACATTCAATATCGCATCATTATCATTAAGTCGTTTCTTTATAACATTTCTCTCTTGCTTCAGTCTCTGAATCTCATCGTTGTTTGAAGAAATTAATACAGCATGCTCATCTAGTTCAGATTTATTCTTTTCTATCTGAAGCCTGTCTTTTCTTATTTGCGAGTTCTGGTATTCAAGTGTATTTTGTATTCTTGCTATGCTGTTCTCTTCATTTTTGAGTTCGTTTTTGAGCCGGTTGAATTCTATTAGGAATGAGCTGTAATCGGATTGGTTTTGTGTATGTTCTATGTCAATCTGTGTATATTCTTCTGTTAAAAAGGAAAGTTCCTTTTCAAGGTTTGATTGTTCATTCTCAAGTTTTGAGAGTATCTTAATAAATTCATTAATCTGAACTGTAAGTTTTTCGTTATCTTCTTTCAGTTTCTTGTAAATGTCGTCGTTATCTGATACATTTTTGTTAAGATCTGAAAGTCTGAAATCTATAAGTGCAATGTCATTACTTATTTTATCCGCAGTTTTATTTAGCTCATCCAGCTTTGATTTTATTTCCGAATCCTTTAAAAGGTTCAGATTGCTAATTTGTCCGTTTAATTCCTCTTCACTGTATTTTAATCTGTCTTCAAGTTCGAACATTTCTTTCCTGAGCTTCTCAATTTGGTTTTCTCTTCCGAATCTGATGTTCTCTTCCTTTGTCTTTCCGCCGGCTCTTACTACGCTCTGAGTAACAATGTCACCGTCAAGTGTTATGAATTTGTAATAGTTATCTGAGGAAAGTCTGAAAGCTGTATCAAGATCTTCAACAATTACATATTCATCGAGAATATACCTGAAAAGAAATTCATCCTCTTTGTTTCTGCACTTTATAAACTTGTCTGCAAATCCTAACACGTTCTTGTCTTTTAGTAAATCCGGATTGAAATATTCATAATCAAACTGAATTTGCAGATTATTCTCAAGCTTCAGTTTGTCATTTAAAATGAAAGTTACCTTTCCTTTGTCATCATTCGAAAGTTTATCTACCAGTTTATTAAGATACCTCGAATCATCTACTATTAAATAATTTGCAACCTCTCCTAATGCTGTCTCAATCGCAATTTTATACTTATCTTCAACCTCTACAGAATCAAGAACAGTTTTAGCATAATCTATCGTTGTATCGTTCTTAATATGTTTTATGCCTTCGGCAAAATCTTCAAAGTTATCAATAATGTTCTGAAGATATTCCGTCTTGCTCTTATTATTTTCAAGATTAATCGTAAGATCAGTTATCTCTTTGCGAAGAGTATCAATCTTACCATTTAACTTTTGTCGATTATCTATCTCTGCTCGAAGTTCTGTCTCTGTATTCCGTGTAATTTTATTCTCACTTTCGAGTAGTTCCTGATATGTATATTTTTCCTTCTCAAGATGTGATATTTCTTCGAGAAAATCTTTGTTGCTTTCGGAAATTTGTTTTAGACGCTCAAGATTATTCTCCTGTGTATACTTGTTCTTCTCGTACTCTGTCTTCTTTTGATTAAATTTCTTTAAGTTTTCTTTAACTTTGATTCCGATATCTGAAATTTCTAACTTCTTTTTGTTAATCAGTGTAATCGTTCTGTCAACGTTGGCTTTTTTCTCCAAGAGTGATGCTTCTGATATTTCAATAGTTCGTTTGAGTACCGAAATAACTTTTTCAAGTTCATCATTCTTTGTTCTGTTCTTATCTATACTTTCTGAAAGTGTATCTATTTCTTCTGATAACCTTTCGATGTTTGAGTTCAGGTTCTTGCTTTTTTCTGTTTTAACAAGATTATCTCTTTCCAGTTTATTTATCCTGTCCTTTACATCATCCAGCTCTTCATTTATCTCGTTTGAGTTTTTTTCAAGTTCATTTATTTCAGGTTGAATGGAATCATATTTGCTATTACTTACAAGTAGTTCTGATTCAAGTTTGGCTTTAAATGTAATGTTCTCATTCTCATGGTCTTTGATTTCCTTTATCTCGAAATGCATCTTGTCGTATTCGTAACTGTAAAATATTATTTCCAGCAGTTTTAATTCATTGAAAACAATTTTAGCTTCTTCATTTTTCTTTGCCTGCCGTTCGAGAGTAGTTACATTTCTTTGTTTCTCACGAATTATATCATTGACCCTTTTAAGTGTTTCTTTAACTGTATCAAGTTTCTTGAAAGTTAGGTCTCGGTTTTGCTTATACGAAACTATTCCCGATGCCTCTTCAAACATTTTTCTTCTCTCATTCTTTACATGTGAGAGTATGGTTTCAACCATTTTAAGCTCAATAACAGAATAAGCATCAGGTCCTATTCCGGTATCCAGGAAAAGTGTTTTTATGTCTTTTAATCTTACTTTTGTGCCGTTCAGATAATATTCTGTCTCACCGCTTCTGTAAAAACGTCTTGCAATTTGTACCTCGGAATATTCTGTAGGAAGTATGTTTCGGTTATTCTGGATTGTTAGTGCAACTTCTGCAATACTTAACGGTTTTCTTTTACTCGTACCGCTGAACACAACATCTTCTCTCCTTTCACTTCTGAGTGCCTTATCGCCTTGCTCTCCAAGAACCCATCTCAATGCATCAACTATATTGGATTTACCGGAACCGTTTGGTCCAACTATTGCCGAAACTCCGCCGCTGAATTCTATCGTTGTTTTCTCAGGGAAAGATTTAAAACCGAATATTTCAAGCTTTGATAAATACAATCAATTATAACTGTTAATTAAATCGATAAAAATACCGACGGATTTATAAGAGAATATATAATAGTAATTTAATGTGAATATTACTGCTATTAGTAAAACACCGTAAAAATACGATTTTACCAAGCCTAAATCAAATACGTATTTTACTCCATTTATTAATTTTATAAGTGAATATGCTAATACACCCAGATATATATACATTGTATAATATATAATTGTTGAGCTGTTTGTATCAAGTGTCTTGCTGAATATTATTCCAAATGGAAGAAATATAATGAACAAAACAAATGACCATATTGTCACTGCAAATGATGGGCGTAATATCGTTTTCCTCTTTAAGAGTTTTATTAAAAGATTAGTAAGCAAGTATGTCAAAAAGAATAATATAACTATAAGTACAAAAAGCAAAACAAACAATAAAACAGGATTGTTTAATATATCGATTGCAAATATTATCAATGAAGAATTGTTAATAAATTTTGATAATATTAGCTCGAATCCCGATTCAATTCTAATATTGTATAATATTGAGCTGAACAGCAAACTAAGTACGGAAGAAAGAATTATTATCAGTATTATACTCTGAAAATTCGGTACGTCGTTCTGTTCCTTTACAGTATAAAGAAAATTTCTGGGTGTGATGACGCTTCTCACTATGTTATCCTTGAAATACCGTATTTTACTTAACGCAAATAGGAGAAGAATGATAATAAGCAGACCAAAAACAACAAAATAATTTGATGACTTTGAGTGTGTGTATGATACATTTCCTTCTGGAATTTTCTGATATCCCTGATTGTTAAGCATTCTCCTGATTATAGTATTTGAATATTTTGGATTTCTGCCATAATCATAGATTCCATTCGTTCTTAAAGCTGGTGCTGATTCATCATAATGTATGATAAGCGGCGCTTCTGCATTGTAGTCTGCATATGAGCTAATAACGAATCCTTGCTTGGGGTTTAACGAACTTATAATTTCTGTAAGATACTTTGCCTGGTATTCCGCACTTCTGAAATCGCCATACCCGTTTCTGTTGTTGTTATCAGTAGAAACTCCCAGAGATGATATAAAAACAGGTTCTGTTTTATTTATTTTTTCAATGTTAGTTTTGGCAGTATTAAAATCAGGATCAGTTATATTGTAACCCTTTAAATCCATTATACCGGCTATTTTATCATTTGCAATATTTTTTGTGGTATAATAGAGAGGTCTGTTGTCAAGCAGTTTTGCAGCTTCTTTTATTTTTATTGCATATTTTTCCGACTCTGGTATAGTTACATCAAAATCATTGCCGATTCCCCATGCAAGTATTGCAGGCGAATATAAATCACGTTTAATGATATTTGAAAAGAAATCAATACCGTCTTTAATAAAATGTTCGTCTTTTAGTAAACTCGAAGGTATTTCATTAAAAGGGTATTCCTGTAGTACATAAAGCCCGATTCTTTGCGCTGCTCTTACAACGAATGGGTGCGCTGTTTTTCCCGGTACTCTTATTGTATTAAAACCAAGCTCTTTAATATTTCTCAGGTCCTTTTCTACAATACTGTAATCAAGTGCACTTGCGTTTAAAGGCTGATCTTCAAAATAATTTATACCTTTTAATGTAATTGGTGAACCATTTATAAAAATATCACTGCCTTTTGTATCTGTTTTTTTGAAACCTGTTTCATATATAACATTATCGATAAGCTCATCTTTATAATAAATTGAAGTACTGATTAGGTATAATGTTGGATTCTCTGGTGACCAAAGGTCTATATTCTTTAAAGTAATTGTGTTTGATAACTTATAATTCTGATAATTCTTGGGGTCAAATTTTGTTTCTGGACTTTCAAATATTTTTGCTGTGTCTGAAATTCTGATGACATCCGTTTTGACAGAAAAGCTGTTTCCTTCAAGCATCAGCGTATCTATATAAAGTGAGTTGACGCTGATATTATTCGTGAAGGTGATAACATTATCACCGGTGAATGTATTTCTAATAAGCGATTCGGATATGTAAATCTTGGGGACGGCGAAAATGTAAATATTGGCTAAAACACCGCTGTAATTTCGCGCATAGTTTACTTGCGAAGCAAGCGGAAAAGTCTTAGAATTGTCAAGCTCCCCTGATATTCTTATTGAAATGTTGTTATTTTTCTGTATTAAGTTTTCTTGAATTTCGTTAAAAATTATCTTACTGCCGCCATTATTTCGTGACACAATAACGTTGTTAATCGTAACTTCTGATTCATAATTAATACTTTCGGCATAAAATATAAAATTAAACTTTGAAAGAAGAGAATCACTTACATCAAAATTTCTATTTATAACGAATGATTTGCGGTATTCTGTTGCAAATGGTACATTTATGTTTGTAAATAATTCAGAATTGTCAAAAGTAACTCTCCAGCTTCCACTTAAATCAATTTTTATCCTCGTGTCCGATCTAAATATAGTTTCATTGTTGTTTTGTTCGTTCTTGCTCCTCCCGAAAATCTTTATTTGGGCTTGTATTGTTTCTATAGGAAAAGTTGGTATTAATAAAAACAGTATAAACAGTAAAATTATATATATTTTACTGTTTGAAGTTAATTTCATGAGTATTGATAATTTTGTATCCGAATTCAAATTATATTAAAAAGCCATTTTTTCACTGAAAACAATAAATTTAGTCAATTAAATTTTAATAGAAAATGAATAAACACTTGTATTTATTGTAAGTAATACGAATAATTAAAACAAAAACTTTAAATATTATTAAATAACCTGATAAACTTCAAAATAATTATTCATTAAATTATATTTTGGATTCATCTATATATTCAGTATTATTTTTTACTTATAATAGCTATTTTTAAAAAAACCTATAATTCTTATGTTATTTTGCGGAATTGATGAGGCAGGCAGGGGACCTCTGGCAGGTCCCGTTGTCATTGCAGCAGTTATAATACCTTCATTTCATGTGATAGAAGGTGTAAAGGATTCGAAGAAAGTTTCAGAAAAAAATCGTGATTTTCTCTTTGACAAAATCATTGATGAAGCTATTGCATATAAAATAAGTGTAATCGACAACAAAACAATTGATGACTTGAACATTCTTCAGTCAACTATGCTCGGAATAGAAGAATGTCTAAGAAGCCTTACTTATGAACCTGATAAGTTTATTATAGACGGAAATTACTTTAAGCTCAGAAACGATTATCATAAATGCATTAATTATGAAACTATAGTAAAAGGTGACGATAAATTCTATGAAATATCTTGTGCTTCAATATTAGCTAAAGTTACAAGAGACAGAATTATGAAAGCCTATGATAATCAATATCCTGTTTACGGATTCTGTTCAAATAAAGGATACGGTACCAAAAAACACATTAGCGCTATAAAGAAACACGGAATATGTCCGCTTCATAGAAAAAGTTTTCTCAAAAATATTTTTACGGATAAATATGTACAGTAAAGATTTCGGGAAAAAAGGTGAACAATTAGCGAAAGAGGATCTTATAAGAAAAGGTCTTAAATTCATTGCGAGCAATTTCACTTTTAAGAAGCTTGAAATTGACCTGGTTTTTGAGGATAAAACTACTAAAGAAATTATTTTCGTTGAAGTTAAATCCCGGACGTCCACTGATTACGGACAACCCGAAGAAGCTATCGATGTAAAAAAACAAATTAACATTAGAACAGCAGCATCAGTTTTCATAAAACTCAATAGCGAATTCAAAAATCACAAAATTAGATTTGATATTTATACTGTTCTAAAAAGTGGCGAGGAATATATTTACAAACATACAATTAACGGCTTTTAATGTATGAATAGTCAACGAATTTTAGTGTAATTTCATCAGCTAGAGCAAATCCTTTCTGTGTTAAATAGAAATGCGTTTCTGATAGATTTGCCAGTCCTAAACTCAATAATTCCTTAGTTTCTCTATCGTATTTTAATATGAATTCTTCATCAAATATTCTTCTGTATTTACTAAATTCAACCCCTCCGCTCCTGAGAACAGAAATAAAATAATCATTTTGTAATTGTGTTTTATCTAATAATATATTTTCCTCCACAGGTAACTTATTTTTTTCAATCAGATTATTATAAAGCTTAAGATTACTTACGTTAGAGAATCTTCGTTTATCGATGAATGAATGCGCAGATGGTCCGAGACCGAGATAGTTCTCAAAATTCCAGTATTTTAGATTGTGTCTGGATTCATAACCCGTTAATGAATAATTTGAAACTTCATATTGTTTATAGCCCATATTTGCCAG
>JBAYUG010000102.1:0-10056 GCA_041675325.1 Kapaibacterium sp. (SeqCode) | reverse complement strand
CATTAAGATGGCTTATATACTTTTGAAAGATAGAGTATGGGGAACCGAGATGGAGGGTCAGCTAAAGAAAAAAGTTTTTAACTAATTTCTTTATGAATATTAAGCATTAAAAATTATAGATGCTGGGATATAAACTTAACTATTGACTTTAACAAAAACTAATTATATCTTTGCTTTAATAATAATAATAATAACAATCTAAATCTTAACAAAATGGAAATTAAAATTAATTGTCATGTCGTTAGCGAAAATCAATTTGAATGTCGGGAATTAGGGTCCTGCCATCTATTTGAAGGCACTGATTTATTTTATAGATTTTTAAAACCTAAAAAAGGAACTTTTAGAGAATTTATTGAGAATTTATCTGATGAATTACATAGTCCTTATTTTATAGGGTTTCTTATTACAGATGAATTTGCATCTGAGGAAGCTATTTTTGTTCATTTGCAATTTAATAATCAAAATGGTGAAAGAGAAGATTTAATTATCAAAAACGCTAATATTTTTATTACGAATAAAGGGCAAACAATTGATAAAATTGTAATATGAAAAATAAACTAATAATTATCGCAATAGCAATTTTCTTTTCGAGTTGTGTCACACAACGCAAATGTCAGATTAAATTCCCGCCACAGGTCACAACTATTATCAAAGATTCAATCCGTGAGGTTATCAAACTTCGTGATACGACTATTTACGTAAAATTACCCGCCGATACAGTGACAATTTCAGATACTATTTATGTTAAAGACGGAGTTACTGTATTTAAAGAGATCAAAGCGGAAACAATTTTAGCTACTGCGCGTGTCTGGATAGGTCAAAATAGGCTTAATTTAACTTTAGCGGACAAAGATACTACCCTGACAATAAAACTCAAGGATGCGCTTAAAACGAGCGAATTTTGGCAAAGTAAGTATGTTAACGAAAAACAAGTTGTTGAAGTTAAATATACCCCGAAGTTTATAAAAGTTTTAGCCTGGATTGGTGGAGTGTGTATAATTTTATTAATTTTATGGTTGTTAAGGAGGTTTAGTATAATATAGGGTGAGTAGTTATTTTTGTTTTTCATGTGTTTAGTTTTTGGTAAGGGAAGGGGCTGCGAAGTCCCTTTCTTATTTAGAATGAAAAAAAATAACAAAAACATTTGCAATATATAAATATATATTTGTATATTTGGTAAAAATTAAATTATGAAAATATTACTAAACATTCCTGAAGACCTTAACCTAATGCTTTTAAAACAAGTATATGAATTGAAAGCAAAAGGAGTGAAGACTAATAAGACTCAACTTATTGAGAAACTCATTCGTATCGGGCTTAAATCTGAAAAGCTATGAACCATCTCAAATATTTAAAAACTAAACTTGACATTGAGTTCCTGTCTTTGCTTTTTATGATAAAAGCCGGCGGATTCGATCTTTCACGACAAGTTAAAGAAGTGGATGAGCTGATTGATATAATGATAACAGAGTTCAACTATGTGCCTGATCAAAAAGCCAAGTTCGACAAGATATTGGATGCACTCGCTTTGCAAAATCCAAAGAACTTGGTTAATTTTCATAAGTACGAATTTTCTAAAAACTAAAAAACATGAAACCAATGCAAAGAGTTATTAACAGGGTAAGCAACAATATTAATACTTGTGAATTAGTATATCAATATCTTAAAGACCCTGATTGTAGCCCGAAATTATGGATTGCAAATAAGGAGATTTCGGGTAAAGAGAAAAGGATTTTTTTAGAATTAGTAAAGCACTATACTAAATAAAAACTAAAACCAAAAACACATGAAACCAATTAAAGGTATTAAGGCCTTTGAAGAAGGCTTAAAATGTAAAGACTTTCAATTTGAGGTAAATAAAGAGTTCATTCACGACGGGAAGCCTGTAATATGTGAATCTGGATTTCATTTCTGTGAGAATCCGCTTGACGTTTTAAATTATTATAATTTATGTGATTCTGAATTTGCTGAAGTTGAATCGCTTGGTGATGTAGATCGTAATAACGGAGATTCAAAAGTATGCACTAATAGAATAAAGATAGGTGCTAAAATTGATTTAAAAACTTTTATAAAAGCGTCTTTTGATTTTCTTTGGGAAAAATGTTCTATTGATAAAAAAGATTCCAGCCAGTTAGCTTCATCGGGTGATTACAGCCAGTTAGCTTCATCGGGTGATTACAGCAAGTTAGCTTCATCGGGTGATTCCAGCAAGTTAGCTTCATCGGGTTATTCCAGCCAGTTAGCTTCATCGGGTAATTCCAGCCAGTTAGCTTCATCGGGTGATTACAGCAAGTTAGCTTCATCGGGTGATTACAGCCAGTTAGCTTCATCGGGTTATTCCAGCAAGTTAGCTTCATCGGGTGATTCCAGCAAGTTAGCTTCATCGGGTTATTCCAGCCAGTTAGCTTCATCGGGTTATTCCAGCCAGTTAGAAATAAATGGTAAAAATTCAGTTGGTGCGAATATTGGATATAATGGGAAAATAAAAGGGGTAATTGGATCATGGATTACTCTTGCTGAATATAATGATAAAGGGGAATGCGTTTGTGTTAAATCAGCTAAAATAGATGGTAAAAAATTAAAAGAAAACATCTGGTATATTTTGAAAAATAATAAATTTATTGAATCTAAAAACTAAAACCATGAACTACTCAAAATTAGGCTGCACAATTTGGTTTGTTGGATTTGTTATATGGATAATAATAGGTTTTATTACCTATAAAATATTATCGCCTTACAACTTTTTATCTTTTATTGGTTGGGTGGTATTGTGGCAAATTGCAACTGCTGTGATTGATCTTTCTATTACTTTTCTTTTATTATATGTGGATAGTAAAAGACTTATTCAAAGGGCTAAAAAAGAAGAATTAAATAACTAAAAAACTTAAAACAATGACTATTTTACTATTTTTTTCACTAATTATTTTTGCATTTTTGTTTATATTAATAATAATTTCAGATGATGCTGATATAAAAATACCATTATCTGTGGGGGCTATTGTTTGTTTTGGAATATTTGCATTTTTACTTGTTTTTTGTGTTGAAAAAGATACCTCAATAAAGCATATTGAAAACAAACCTGTTTACGAAAAGCATTACATAATAGATGCTTCAGGAAGCAAGGTTGATTCTGTTTACGTTAAAATTAAAACAAAATGAAAAAGCCAACCAAAAAACAAAGGTATGAGATTTATATCAAAATGCTTGAATATTTTAAAAATCCGTATTTAGATTGGGATAAAGGTAAACGTAAGAGATATGAATTAGGATTTTGTTATGTTTTATATCTAATTACAGACTTCAGAGTACACATATATGATCTTCCTGAATTGATGAAGTACAAACCTGTTATATTTTCATCTTATGCACTGGAAGTGTCCTTTTGGTTTGCTCGTAATGAAGCCGGCTATTTTAAACGCCAATTCATGCTTATGGCAGCTATTGAAGAAACTAAACTCGTTACAAAATGAAACGACTACTACTACTTTTAGCCTTCATTCCGATTAACCTATTTTGTCACCCAATGCCGAATAATCATTTTAAGGTAGCATACAGCTATTATAAAATCGAGATGCTATATTGTCCATTTTCTGAGAGTAAGTTAAAGGAATGCCTTAAAATGTACGTTTACGAACCTGAGATTACATTTGCTCAAAGCAAACTCGAAACTGGTAATTATACATCTAATATTTTTGAAGAGAATAATAATCTGTTTGGAATGAAACATCCAAAACAAAGGCCTACACTTTCAATAGGTATTAATCGAGGGAGTGCAGTTTATGAAAAATGGCAAGATTCGGTTCTGGACTTAAGACTATGGCAGGAATACTATATCAAAAAAGGATATGACATATCAGATTATGATACGCTTCTGAAAAGATTTAACTCAAATAAAAATTATAGGCGAATAGTTAATCAACTTATTAAATAATTTATTATCTTTACTTCGCAATCCAGTTTAATGAAAACATTTAAAAATCCCTTATCTGTTACACTGCCTCTGAATCGCCTGATTCAACTGGATTGCCTTTGTAATGGGTAAGGGTGTTTTTATTATGAAAGAAATTAAATTAACACAAGGTAAGGTGGCTTTAGTTGATGATGAAGATTACGAATATTTGAATCAATTTAAGTGGGCTGCTAGATTTAGCAAAAAAAGATATTATGCACATAAAGCCAAAACAAAAGAATCAATAATGATGCATAGATTTATTCTAAATCCACCTAAAAACATGATTGTTGATCATATTGACCATAATGGTTTAAATAATCAACGAAATAATTTAAGAATATGCAACAATAAACAAAATAGTTATAATAAACAAAGTTGGGGTGAATGTGGATATTTAGGAGTTTATAAGAGAAACAGAAATGGTGGATATTTATCAAGAATTAGCAAGGATAATAATTCTTATTTTTTAGGATTTTTTAATAATAAGGAAGATGCAGCTAAAGCATATGATATTAAAGCTAAGGAGTTATTTTGCGAATTTGCAAACTTAAATTTTAAATAGCACATTTATTTAGATTCTCTCTAAATTAGCCCTATTCTATTGACTTATCAATTATTCTTTTTAAATTTACGTAACCAAAAACTAATAGCATGAAAACAAATTTTAACGAAATGGATGATCTGAAAGATAACCTTTTCGATTATTTCGACGACCTTTTCAGACCACTACACACTGAACCCAAAAAGAAATCATTCCTCTGCGGTGGGATAATTTACGACAATCGCCCGGATGAAGACGATGAAGATTCGGAATACGACGACTACGATACCGCTATGGAGGAAAAGCGGGATGCACAAAAAGACGATAATTAACCAATTTTAAATTTAAAACTATGCCAATTATTGCAGAAAAAAAATCAGGAGATTTTAAACAAGTTGAACCAGGCACATACGTTGCCCGTTGTTATTCAATGATCGAAATCGGAACCGTTGAAACAGAGTACAACGGTGAAAAAAAGAAAGCTCATAAAGTGAACATTACCTGGGAGCTACCTACTGAACTTGATGTATTTGATACTGAAAAAGGGCAGGAACCTTTTGTAATTTCAAAAACTTATACCCTATCAATGCACGAAAAAAGTACACTTCGCAAAGACCTTGAAAGCTGGAGGGGAAAAGGATATACGGATGAAGAGGCTAAAGCTGTTGATATTACCAAACTTTTAGGACAGCCATGTATATTATCGCTTATTCATCAACCTGGAAAAGCTGATCCAACAAGGAATTATGTTGTTATTTCTGGTATTTCAAAACTTATGAAAGGTCAGGATTGTCCTGAACAGTTGAACCCGATGCGTGTTTTGTCTTATGATAATTTCGACTGGAATGTATTTGATAAACTTTCCGATTACATGAAAGACAAAATCAAAAGTTCAGATGAATTTAAACAACTTTCAGAGCCTACTGTAACCAGGGATGAAACAAATAGTGAAGACCCATTAAATGACCTCCCTTTTTGATCATGAAAACACTAAGCACAATAACAATTTTCCCGTCAAATGACGCAGAATTGAAACACTACATTACCACTTTAAAAGATGAAATCTTATCCGGTAATGATGACCCTCTGAAAGTTTTAAAACAACTTAAGTTTGTCGAAAAGACAATAAGTCAGCTTTTAAAAGACAAAGAACTGGAAGATCATTTCTATGCTGAAGCTGTAAAATACGGCAAGACGTTCAGACATTTAGATACTGAATTTTCAATTAAAGAAGTCGGGGCTAAATATGATTACCTTACCTGTCATGACAGTGTTTGGGATGATCTTGAAAAGAGGAAATTTGAAATTGATGCTAAGATGAAAGAACGGGAACAGTTTTTAAAATCAATTCCGCTGGAAGGTGTAGCTAATGCTTTAACTGGCGAAATTATTTATATGCCTTTAAAGACCTCGTCAACTAAAGTAGTTGTTAAACTATAATGAAACCCTCTAAAAAGCTCTTAAACAAGTTAGTCAATGTGGCTGTATATAATAAGATCGGTCACCTTACTACTTTAAGCGGTTATTTGACAACAATTTCTAAGGACTATTTTATTATCCTTGACCAGGATGGGCATGAACATATTTTTAAAAGATCGCAGATAAATGAAATCAAACAGATCAATTCAGTTAGAACTATTTTGCACCCCGTCGCCTAAAGTTATCCAGCGGATAAAAGAAAGCTGTGACGAGCAGATCAGGTTGAGGAATGTTGTTAAGATTGAGCATATAATTAAGATTTCGCTACTTTTAAGAAAATATAATTTTGATTAAAAACAAATATTTACTATATTTGTATAGTGCTTATCAATTACATTTATGAATAAAAATAGTTATAACGGCCTCGAAAGTAAATGCAATCCCACCTCAAATGTGATTGATAAGCCATTTACCGTAGAGGCTTTTATATTTAATAAAATGGAAGAAATATGGAAATCAATTAAAGGTTATGAGGGTTTTTATGAAGTTAGTAATTTAGGAAGAGTTAAATCGTTAGAAAGAAGGTCTAAATGGAAAAACTCATCAGTAAGAACTAACGAAAAAATATTAAAACAGTGCTTTGATTCTAAAAAATATTTAATGGTATTATTAACTAAAGAAACAAAGAAGAAATTTACAAAAGTTTCAAGACTGGTTGCAATTGCATTTATTCCAAACCCAGAAAACAAACCACAAGTTAATCATATTGACGGTATAAAAATTAATAATAATGTTGAAAATTTAGAGTGGTGTACTAATCAAGAAAATATATGGCACGCATTTAGAACAGGATTAATGAATAGTGCAAGAGGAGAAGGCGTCAGCTTACATAAATTAAAAGAAATAGATATAAATAGAATTAGAAAAATGGCTGATTCTGGATATTTCTCATTAATTGCTATTTCAAAAATATACAATGTTTACCCATGTACTATAAGATGTGTTGTTATTAAAAAAACATGGAAGCATATACCTTACAATTCAATAATATATAAATCTTATTATCCATCAAACGGAACAGATGGATTAAAATTTACTTCAAAATATTGCGATAAATGCTATAAGATAAACCAATGTACTATATTAGTAGGATCATTGATTGGTAAGCAACCGAGGCAATGGGTTTACAAGAATGGAGAACCTATATGCACTTCATTTGATCCAAATAAGCCGAAAACAAAAAAGAAACTGAAAATTGATTCATCGCCTAAATTATGGTAAGGATTGAAGCATTTTGCAACGTTGAGGAAGGGCGGTTTAAAATTATCCACCGGGATAAGTTTGTTAAACTGCTTACCGAACTCAAACCTGGTCGCTATGTTTTGACAGTCGAAAAGAAATACAGGAAGCGGTCAAATTTGCAAAATTCATACCTGTGGGGCATTGTTTACCCGATATTTTTAAGGGGACTTATTGACCTGGGTTATGACAGTAACGAGGTTGATCTTGACTGGGTGCATGACAATTGCAAAGACCGCTTTTTACGTTATCAGATAGTGAATAAAGACGGCGAATATCTGGAAGGGATAAGAAGTACTAAGAAGCTAACCACAATACAATTCATGGATTATTTAGCGGATATTAAAAAATGGGCTTCGGAGTTTTTAGGGGTTTACGTTCCGGATCCTGGGGAGGAATTAACAATTAAATTTTAAATAAAATGAGCGAAAAAACATTACACAAATCCGTATGCGATTACTTGCGCCTTCAATATCCATCGGTTATATTCAATACGGATTTGTCAGGTATCAAAATGACAATTGGACAATCAGTCCAGGTTAAGAATCTAAGGTCAAACAAAGGCTTTCCGGATATTGTGATCTACGAACCTCGTGGAAAGTGGCACGGTCTTTTTATCGAGCTGAAAAAAGAAGGCACCAAGCTCGCTAAGAAAAATGGCGAATGGGCAAGCGAACACATTTCAGAGCAGGTTAAATGCATGAATCTGTTAGTGACTAAAGGTTACTATGCCATTGTCGCTATTGGCTTTCAGGACGCAAAAGATATTATCGACCACTACCTGAAGCTGAAATAATGCAATCGAAAAAGATACTCGAGCAATTTCGTAAATTTTCGCTTTTTGAAATTGTTTAATTAAAAAATAATTTGTAATTTTACCACGCTGTTCAGTTATGAAAAATATAAAAA
Organism: Kapaibacterium sp. (SeqCode); assembly: GCA_041675325.1. GTDB lineage: Bacteria > Bacteroidota > Ignavibacteria > Tepidaquicellales > Tepidaquicellaceae > CAIKZJ01. The sequence continues at coordinate 1,936 of JBAYUG010000102.1, read as the reverse complement.
ATCCCATATCGGTTACATCGCCTTTCGTGCAACCTCGCACAACTGGACAGCCTTTGTAATTGGTATGGGTGTTTTTATTATGAAAGAAATCAAATTAACACAAGGGAAAATTGCTTTAGTTGATGATGAAGATTATGAATATCTGAATCAGTTTAAATGGTGCGCAGCAAGACAAATGAATACGTTTTATGCAGTTCGTAATGTTCGAATAAATAAATTCAAAACAAAGATGATTTTTATGCATCGAGTTATATTAAAAACGCCTTCAGGTAAAATAACTGATCATAAAGATCATAACGGATTGAATAATCAAAAAAATAATATAAGGGTATGTACTAATACGCAAAATCAAATGAATAATTCATCGCGTGGAGGATCTTCAAGGTATATAGGAGTTTTTTATGACAGAGGGGCAATAAGGGCGTGCATTACAGTAAATAAAAAGAATATTTATTTAGGTACATTTAATAATGAAATTGAAGCTGCAATAGCTCGGGATAAAGCCGCTAAAATATATCACGGTGAATTCGCAAATTTTAATTTTAAATTAAATGCAGACAAAAAAAAATAGTTTAATTGAATCAACTACCAATACCTTCACCGGCCTTGTTATATCATTCCTTATTCAACTTGCCATTTATCCTGCTTTGAATATTGAAGTCAGATTGTCGCAAAATGTTTTAATAACTTGTGTGTTTACATTGGCAAGTATAGCCAGGGGATATATTTTAAGAAGGTTATTCAATAAGCTGAGGGGCTAATTTATATTGATTCTTAATATTATTAATTTTAATTTTACTTAACCAAAAACTTAACGACGTGGATAAATATCATGAATTTTTAAAAACTAAAATCGCCATTGCTAAAGATTATGGATTTGAAATAACAGATTTAAATTTGCCAGATATTCTTAAACCTCATCAGAAAGATATTATAAAATGGATGGTAAAAGGTGGTAGAAGAGCTGTATTTGCTTCATTTGGACTTGGAAAGACTGTCATGCAAATTGAAGCGCTAAGGCAAATCATAAAAAGGGAAGGCGGAAAAGCATTAATAGTTTGCCCACTCGGAATAAGGCAGGAATTTAAACACGATGCTGAAAACCTTTTGGGTATTGAGATTGAATACGTGCGCAATCAGAAAGAGGTCTTAAATTCAACTCATGAGATTTTGATTACTAATTATGAAAGAGTTCGTGACGGGGATATAAATCCTTTATATTTTATGGCTACTTCTTTAGACGAGGCATCTGTTTTGAGAGGTTACGGGACAAAAACTTACCAGAGCTTTTTAACGCTGTTTAAAGGTGTTAAATACAAATTTGTTTGCACCGCTACGCCTTCGCCTAACAAGTATAAAGAGATAATTCATTATGCCGGATATTTGGAGATTATGGATACCGGACAAGCGCTTACAAGGTTTTTTAAAAGAGATTCTACACAGGCGAATAATTTAACTTTATACGAACATAAAGAAAAAGAGTTTTGGTATTGGGTAAGCAGCTGGGGAACTTTTATTCTCAAACCTTCAAATCTTGGTTATTCAGATGAAGGTTATGATTTGCCTGAAATAAAATATATATATCATGAAATTCCAGTTAATCATTTAGAAGCTGGAAAAGATGAAGATGGTCAAGTTAAGATGTTCAGGGATTCAGCGTTAGGGTTGAGGGATGCGAGTAGGGAAAAAAGAGATTCATTGCCGGATAGGATTTTAAAAATGAAAGAGATATTATTAAATGATGCTGAAAATAATTATATAATTTGGCATCATTTAGAAAGTGAACGAGATGCAATTAATAAGGTTATTGGAATTGGTTTTGATGTGTTTGGAAATCAGGATATGGAAGAACGTGAACGTAGGATAATGTCATTTTCATACGACAATGGCGACATGAAATATCTTTCTACTAAACCTGAGATCGCAGGATCCGGAT
>JBAYUG010000101.1:0-10358 GCA_041675325.1 Kapaibacterium sp. (SeqCode) | reverse complement strand
TTTTTTCCTTACAAACATATTCAAAAATAGCCACGGGACACCCAAAATTACAAGTTCAAAATTATAAACTACTAATAATACAAATATTTATTTTAGAAGATTGTTGTCTTGCGGAAAACAGGACTATGACCCATTTCTTTAAAAACTATTTACTTACTTCTTCATTCATCTGTTTAATTGACTTTGAATCTGTGGGATGACCCAGATCATCAATATTTTTATGATGAAAGAGATACTCCTCTTTTGATACGTTGTTTTGCCAATAACCTGTGACGATGCCTATTCCCGTAATAAGCATAAATATTCCGACGACACCTACGGCAACCCATTTCCTGTTAATAGTTTTTTTGACAACAACGTTTTTAAGGTCAAGAGTATCCTTTACAGGACAAACGTCAACGCAATTCATGCAGGAAGTACATTCGTCAGAGATGACTGTTTTGATTTTATGAACATTAATTGAAGAGGGACAAGCTTTAGTGCAAAGCTTGCAATCGATGCATGAATCGGTGTTCCGCTTAATTTTATTCGGACTGATAAGAGAAAATATTCCGAGCAATGCACCATAGGGACAAAGAAACCGGCACCAGAAATTGCGTATGACTATTGAAAGGACGAACAGAACAGAAATTACGATGAGAGAGAATCTGGAAATATCAGCAAAGAAATAATACATCTTGACATCAGCCATTATATTATAAGTGTCTTCAAGGAATGCTTTGATAGCCATATCGGTCATCAGGAAGAAAATAGAATAGACGAAGAACCCAAGCAGAAGATACTTCAGACTTCTTAGTGGATAATCGAGAAACTTAGGGAGTTTAAGTTTTCTTCTGAAAATCTTTTCGCCAAGGTCGCCGAGAAGTTCAGACAGGAAACCAACGGGACAGAACCAGCTGCAGAACGATTTACCAAATAAGAGAGAGATAACGACGATTGCTGAAAAGATAAAGAACCCCGCAGGATGAACGATGCTGATTTCACCTGTCATCAGGAATAGATAAAAGCTCATGAGAGAGCTTATAGGCAGAAAGCCGTCAACTCCCGGCGGGCGGGAAAAGAAAGCAGCAGTACCTCCGGATTCGAGGAAACTGATGAAAAGATAGAATTCGACTCCAATCCAGATACACAGCATAGCAAAGGCAAGCTGGATATAGAAACGGTAGTCACGGATTTTGAATTTCTTCGAACTTGTTGATACTGTTTTCATTTGAATGAATAAATTTAACTTATATTCCTCTTAAGCAAATTTATTCGCTGAAAAAATTTAGTTCTGTTTTATCGTCTCCATCTTTAATATTGTTTTCTTCCTGAAATGATCAAGTGTTTCTTTGGAGAGCATTTCATACGCATCCTTTCTTAACTTGCCCCATTTATTATGCACGGGACAAGGTTTATCAGGTGTGCAATCAGGAAAACCAAGGACACAGTTGTTAAAGAGAGAGAGACCGTCAATAGCTTCGACAATCTCAATGAGCTTTATCTTTGAAGGTTTTCTATCAAGAAAGAAACCTCCAGAATTACCCTTCTTTGATGCAACGAGTTTTTTCAAAGCTAAACTTTGAAGGATTTTAGAGACAAATTCTTTTGGAATCTTCAGTTTTTTCGATATCTCCTCCGCCGAAGCCATAGCATGGTCTTCGAGTGTTGATAGATAGAGCACAGCCTGAAGACCATACTCGCATTTTTTAGAGAATATTACAGTCATTGTTTAATCAGATAGATTTATCTTGTTAAATATACTTACTTTGTCCGATTTAAGCAACAGAAAAATAAATATAATCAGCTGAAATTTAGAAGGATAGTTTACCACCAAAACACGAAAACACCAATAGAGGGGTTTATCACAGAGAGGACGGGCTTACAAAATATGCGCACTTTATGCGCACTTTGTGCGCACTTTCAGCGTACTTTGCCAGATTGCATTATCAATGCGTTAAGATTCTCAGGTGGTTAGCTGAATTAAGATATTTAGCTATATCATTTTTTCCTTGCATTATTAATTTCTGACATTTAAATTATTATTATAACTAGGAGGTTATATGAAAAATCTTTTTACAACATTTCTAATTTTATGCACTTCATTAGTAAGCGCACAGTGGTCCCAACAAAATTCAAACGTAACGACAGAACTAACGTCGGTTTATGCGGTTGATAAAAACACAGCATGGGTCTGCGGATTCGGGAGCACAATTTTAAGAACAAAGAATCAAGGTACTAACTGGCAGAAAGTTGACGGGAACGGATTAAACGGTATTCCTTTAAACGTATCACTGGAAAGCATTGCCGGTATTGACTCAAGCACTGCTATTGTTCCAGGTGTGCAGAGCACAAACACATGGGTCTGGAAAACATCTAACGGCGGTGCAAACTGGATTGAGGTCTTTCACCAGTCTAACGGATTCGTCAACGGTGTTTGCATGCTAAACCAGACAACGGGAATTTTAGTCGGCGATCCTGCCGGGGGCAGATGGACTTTGTTCAAAACAACAAATGCAGGAAGCACATGGGATTCAGCGGGAATGTATCTCGCGTCAGGGGGTGCGTCGGAAGGAGGTTATAACAATTCCTTCTTTAGTGTTTCACCATATGTTTGGTTTGGGACAAACAACTCAAGAATTTATTACTCTACAAACAGCGGAGTTAACTGGTCGGTACAATCAATATCTCCAGAGGTAAATTCTTACTCGATTTGGGTATCACAAGAATTATACGGGCTTAGCGGAGGGGCAGCAAACCTGATGGAAACATCAAACAACGGATTGAACTGGGCTTCGATGTCTGCCGCCGGAACGGGGAATATCTGCGGGATAACGACATTGAATATACCTGTTGACTTTCCTTCTGTTTTCATGTGGTACGTACGGATTGGTTCATCGAGTATTTACAGCAGTTTTAACGGCGGGGCAAACTGGATGACGGAATACACGAATCCCACGGGGACATACAGGCATATGAGCAATGCTGTTCTGGGTTGGGGCATATGGGCAGTCGGTACAAACGGAAGCATTTCATTCCATCAGCCGATTACAAATATAACACCGATAGGTTCGGTAACGCCGGAAAAATATTCTTTAAGCCAGAACTATCCGAATCCATTTAACCCTTCTACCGTTGTTCGTTTCTCATTGCCTGTTGTTAGTCAGGTTTCATTGAAAGTTTATGATATGATGGGCAGGGAAGTGGAGACGTTGGTGAATGAGAGATTGCAGGTTGGAACTTATGAAACTGTGTGGAATGCATCAACTTATTCAAGCGGGGTATATTTATACAAATTAACCGCAGGAAATTATACAGAGACAAAAAGAATGACGCTTGTAAAATAAGATTTTGTGATGAATAAAATAGTCCGTGCCGAAAAGCACGGACTGTTTGTTTTTAGAATTATAAATATTTTTACTTTAAGTGCTTCTTTAAGAATGTTTCCATTGCGCCGTAGAAATCGAAACGGTTTTCTTCGTTACGGAAACCGTGACCTTCGTTGTCTTTTACCATGTATTCTACTTCGACACCGCGTTTCTTCATCGCCTCTACCATCTGGTCAGACTCAGCGATGTTAACTCTCGGGTCCATCTTTCCCTGAGCAACAAATAACGGAGCGACAATTTTATCGGCATGGAATACGGGTGAAGCAGAAATGAACAAGGCACTATCAACTTCAGGGTTTCCAACCATTTCATACATCATTTTTCTGAAGGGTTCCCAATAAGGAGGAATGGTTTTCATAAAAGTAAAAAGGTTTGAAACACCGACGTAATCAACGCCGCAAGCGTACAGTTCGGGAGAGAAAGCAAGTCCTGCAAGTGTTGCATAACCGCCGTAGCTTCCGCCGTAGATTCCGACTTTCTTCGGATTTGCAATACCTTCCGAGATGAGCCATTTTACGCCGTCTGAAACGTCATCCTGCATTTTCTTTCCCCATTCCCTGAAGGATGCTTCCCAGAATTTTTTGCCGTAGCCTGTTGAACCTCTGAAATTCACCTGAAGTACTGCAAAGCCTCTGTTTGCGAGGAACTGCACTTCGGGGTTGAATCCCCAGTTATCGCGTGCCCATGGACCGCCGTGAATATTCATAACAACGGGCAGGTTCTTTGCTTCAACACCGACAGGCAGTGTTAAATATCCGTGTATTGTAAGTCCGTCTCTGGATTTATATGAAACAGGTTTCTGCACAGCGAGTTCGTTTTCATTCAGCCATGGGCTTACTTCCACAATTTTAGACAATTTATCGGAAGCTGCATCATACAAATAATAAGAACCTAACGACCTGTCGCTGTAAGTTCTAACGAGGAATTTATCTTCGTTTTTATTTAAGCCTGTTACTACAACCTCGTAATTACCAAGCTCTTTCTTAAGTCTGTCGTATCGTTTTTCTGTTTCGGAATCGAGGAACTTCATTTCTCTCTTTTCTCTGACATAAGAAATTGTTGTTAACACTTTTCTTTTTCTGGAATAGCTTAATCCGCTGACGTCAACGTCGGGATTTTCATACATCATTTCAATTTCCTTGCCGTTTGCAATATCAAATTTAACGATTGCATTTTTATCCCTGCCGAGATTGGATGAAGCATACATAAACTTATTATCGAATGTGAAGAAAAGCGGATTAACCTCATCACGGAAATTAGTAACGAGAACTTCTTTGAATGGCTCTTCCTCAGTATCCCTATACAACACGACACTATTAACACCGTCTGAAGCGGTTGCAACTCTGAGCTTTCCGTCGTGGTCGGTAATCCATCCCATTATATTGCCGGGATTTTCTGCAATCATTTTTCTCTCGCCGGTATTCACGTTTAACCTGTAAACATCGAATGCCTGAGGATTTCTTTCGTTAGTACTGATAAGCATGTAGTCATCAATATCTTCAAGGTCATCAACGATTCCCGCTCTGACTTTGTCTTCGGGTGTGAGGAGTTTTAAATCACTGCCGTCTTTGTTAACGGAGTAAAGCTTGAAATTTTCATCACCCGCTTTATCCTGAAGGTACATAATCTTGTTATTACCTTTCCAGAAATAGGAAGTGATATCTCTTTCCTTTGCAGAAGTGATTCTAACCGCATCATTATCGCCAATCTTCTGAACGAAGATATTTAAACGAGATTCCCATGGTGCAAGAAAAGAGTAATAGTTTCCATCGGGAGATATTTGGTAGCCTGTTTTATCAGGATTTTTGAAAAAATCCTTTACCGGTAATTCCCTTACCTGAGCACTAACAGCGAATGAAATAAGCATAAATATTGCCAGATTAAATAATAATAATTTTTTCATAATAGTGATATTTTAAAAAAGTTTATAGATAATACAATATACGAAAATATTACAAATAAAGTTATATTACAAATAAATTCAGATACACAGATTTCAATATTTTTAAGCTAAAAACAATTTGTTTTTTACTGCATTTTATATTAGGATATCTATAATCTTGCTATAAAACTCAAAACATTCTTTTTATATTGATCGCAATAGTATTTCTGAAGTCTTCATTGTTTTATAAAATGTTTTTTAGAAGCATTTCTTTAATCTTAGTTTACTCTATTTTCAATTTCAATAGAAATTGAATCAACACAAAATAAGAAATTACAGACTAATATGCGCATTGATGAACCCCATTAATGAATAACGGGTTTTACTAAGTGCATTGAATTAATTAACAATAAAATATTAATTTAAATAAAATATGACAACTGTTATAAGGAGAAATACGCATCAAAACAAAAGAATAAATTGAAAAAAATAGAATGATAACTTACTTGATAATTTTAATAATGCGTAGTGACTACACAGGAACAATTAGAATAGAAAGAGTAAGCTGCTTGACAGGCCAGCACACCTAAGATTACAACATTTATGTATAGAAATTAACGACCAAAAGGTATAATTTTTAAGAAATGAAATACTGAGTATGGTTTCTCAATAATATCTCATCACTTCTCTTTTTAGAGATGTTCTTATACTAATTGGATAATAGCGAACAAATTGGCGCGAAAATTGCAGTAAAGGGTATAAATTTTTGCACTTTTTATTATTGCAGTAAAAATTAAAATGCACCGTAGTTCACTTATTAATATTTAAAGTTAATTAATTCTGTTGAAGCATTTATAATTAACATTAAGTAATCTAAAGTATAGCATAACAAGTTTGTCGAATTTTATAGTACTTGATTTATATTGTCGTTTCTGTACGTTTTGTATTAAATAATTTATTAATATGTTTTATTGATATGAATTTAAAATATATTTTTATCGCGTTTACAATTTACATTTTTACGTTCCATAGTATTCTTTCGCAGACAAATCATCCCATAAACCCACAAAACACACCTCAATTAGAATGGATCAGAAATTTTCCTAGTGGAACAATATGGGATGCTTCAATAGATTCATCCGGTAATATATATATCGCAGGTGATGATTTAGGATGGGCTAATATTACAAAATATAGTTCATCGGGTCAATTACTTTGGCAAAAACAATATAATATATCCTATGGATCTTATTCAGCCTATATTGCTAGTTATAATAGTGAATGTTTTTATGTTGCGGCAACTACCGATGGAGAACATGATTACCTTCTTTACAAATGTGATACAAACGGTACTATGATATGGTCGAGGACACTTGGCATCGGGGGGTATGAAGAGCCTCATTGTCTTACACTTGATGAAACAGGAAATATTTATGTAACTGGATATTGTAACTATAGTGCGGGCGGGACTTTAACTGTAAAATATAATCCGCAAGGTGATACACTATGGACAAGATTGGATTATTATAATGTCAATTATCCATATTCTGTCTATAATATGTCAGTAGATAAGAACAAAAATGTATATTTGAATGGTTCTTCACAGACACCAAATTATACAGGCGTTATGCAGACAATTAAATATGACAGTATGGGAAACAGGAAATGGATCAGTCAATATACCTGTCCTTACATCGGTTATTCAGCTGGTGGTGGAGATGTAAAACCAGACCAATATGGAAATTGTTATGTGGTTGGAACAGTCGGTTATGCCCAACAGAAAAAAACAAGCATATTAATTAAATATAACGAATTTGGAGATACAATATGGTCAAGGCTATACATGACCACTGATTCATTGGATTATGGTTTCAGCGCATATATCAACTTTGACGACTATGGCAATGTTATTATTTCTGGACAAAATATTAAGAAATATGATAAGAATGGAAATTTATTGTTGTGTATTGAAAATTCTATTTTGCAACAATACGGATTGGGTGAATTTGGATATGGCCCGGCTATAAATTTTAATAATCACATTTATTTTTCAAATAGTTATCCTTTTTACGGTTTTTTAACATTAGGGTTTAACAATGCGGGAGCTTTAATCTTTAATCAAAAATACCCCGAGCAATATAATGGTCATACCCCAAAACTTGTTATGATTTCTTCATATAAAAATTCTTTTTACTTATGCGGTGGTAATGATTCGCTTGTGTTAATTAAGTATTCTTATACAACAAATATTAATAATATTTCAATAATTTCTGACAAACATCAATTATTTCAAAACTATCCGAATCCGTTTAACCAATCGACAATTATCAAATATCAATTATCAAAACCTTCATTTATCAGTATAAAAATATATAACCTTTCAGGTAAGGAATTGACAACACTGATTAACAAACATCAGCAATCCGGAACACACGAGATAGAATTCAACGCAAGTAATCTTTCATCAGGAGTTTATTTCTATTCAATGTTTAAAGATAATAAATTATCCGACACGAAAAAGCTTTTGCTAATCAAATAAACAATTTTATTAAAACAAAGAATAAAAGGAAGGAGGGAAATTCAATCGCAATAAGTTGAACATTAATAATTTACACAAGAAAGGAGGTATATAAAGTAATTTTTTCCTAACCTTTGAAAAAAGTAACATTATAGGTATCACATTGTTTTTGTTAGTCCCGGTGAAAACCATCACTATCTCAATATAAAAAACTTTAAAATAATAAATCATGAAGAAGATAAATTTTCTTATTTGGATATTTATGTGCTTTACATTAATAGCTCATTCCCAGACTATTCCATTTTTGAATAGTAACGAATTTAAATGGTTTAATTTTGAATGCGGGGGATTTGTTACCGCAGTTTATCCTGCTTTTAACAACAGTGGATTAAGCAATCAGATTTTATATGCAAAGACGGATGTCGGTGGTGTTTACAGAAGTTCTAATAACGGATTAAGCTGGAATTTAATCTCATCATATTCCGAAGGAACGGGAGAGCAAAATGCACATTTATTCTTCTCGGAATATATCATAGCGGGAATGGCTGTTCACCCGACTGACCCCAATCAATTAATTATTTCATGGGGAAACAATAAAAATGATGCATCTCACTCAGATAATTACAAATGCCTTTGGAGAACTACGAACGGAGGAATTAATTGGGTAAAGTCACAGTTTATTAATCCCCCTGAGAACTATGGTCCTTGGTTTCAGGGAGATGTTTTTGAAAGAAAACTCGGAGGTGAATGCATCCTATATGATCCAAGACCCGGACCAAGCAAGAGAGTATTCGTAGGAGGAATATCACCGAATAGTGATCCTCCAATACTATTTATGAGTTTAGATTCCGGTAAGACTTTTTCCCCCGTTTTTCAGAATTTCACTTCGGGAGACACAATAACATGTATAGCGATGCATAAAAGTAGAAATGAAGTTTATGTTGGCACAACATCAGGTATATATAAAAGTCAGGGTTTTAATGGAGATAATCCCAAACCATTTTATAAACTCAATATTCCTATTGATATTGGAGGAAAAAACATAAGAAGAATGCTATTAAAAAATGATGGTAAACTATTTTTTGTTTTCGGAACTGATACAAATTTTTATGTAAAGGGTGGCGGAATTGCAAGATATGATTCAACTGCACAACCCCCGGATTCTGTATGGGCAGATCTTACAGGTAATTTTGGTACTGATAATGCCTATACTGGAAATTACTTCTCTCTGCTGACTTGGGCTGATACATCGGGAAGTGTTTTACTTGCAGGTAGGGTATATAATCCTGTTAAGAAATCAATTAATGACGGAGAAAACTGGAATGGCGAAGGAGGTTTTAGTCAAATAAAATTTAAATACAATCCGGTTGATTTCCCTGAGCATCAGCCGTTGCACGAAATGAATGATTTTATTTACTCCGGGTTAAACTTTATTTTGAAAAACCCATATTATAATTGCTGGTATATGGGTGGAGGTGCGGGAGTGAGAATAGGGACAGAGAATAGCCAACCTTTAGATAACGATATATTCTCAAATGTAACATGGAAATATTCGACAAACGGTCAAAGTATGCCGGTTGTTTATGATATTGCATTCGAGCCATTACCAAATAACTGGAATCCAGATGTTTTCTTTCCTATCTCCGACTGGACGATGGCATATAAGAATAATCAAATTTCTGAATTCAGTAAATTGAAATACGATTACAGAAGAACCGGAGGAAGCACAGCCAATACATGGATTTCAAATGTCTCAAGATTATTGATATCTACAGATAGTACGCGGGTAACGTATGCGATTGGAGGAGATTTATATGGCGCAAATAAGAATGCAAGAATGTATAGAAGATACATGGTGAACGATGATTCATGCAACATAAGACAAATTCAAAATCATCAATTATTCACCGAGTACCCTAATAGATTTATTACAGATGGTGTTATATTTGACCATGGTTCTTATAGAAACAGGATATTAATTCTTGTCGGCTCGACTGAACAGGATACATTCCCTAATTTCAATACCGGATTAGGACTTTATTTCAGTACTAATAAAGGCGAAAGTTTTTATTACTGCTATTTTGGACAACAATCACAAGTACCTGGTATTAACACATTAGACCAGTATCACTCTTCAAAACTTCCAAGTGTCGGATATAACGGAACAATCGGAGGAATATTTGATTCACAATTTAATCTTGCTACGGTTCCTATATCATCTAATGTAACATTTTTGTATCTCTATTTACCCAACGGAGGAATGTTTATATCCAAAAATGGTGGAGAAGGTTGGTCATCGGTAGATAATCCAGTGAGCACAAACTTGCTTAAAAAAGGTTGTCTAAAATATATAGGGAACAGTCAACTTGCTCTCGCAATTGAAGGAGGAGGACTATATAAAGGATCAATTGATGTTAATACAGGAAATATTGTTTGGGAGACCTTTGGTGGTTTCACAAGTGCATCGCAGGTAGATGTCTATAATGGTAAATGGGTTGTCTTTGGACAACGGGATAATATTAATATTGACAGATTGTTTAAATATACTAGCTGGCCGACACCAGACTGGAGACTAATTACGGGAAGAATA
>JBAYUG010000100.1:0-10426 GCA_041675325.1 Kapaibacterium sp. (SeqCode) | reverse complement strand
TAAGATTATTCATTTACTGTTTGAATTTTAATTCAAACATTTACTATTTTTATAAAAATTTGTAATTAATTTCTTAACAACAATTGCTTTAAGAAATCAAAATTATAAACAGCCTTTTCATCTTTAGGATTAACAAATTTAATAAAATTTGATAATCCAAGTAAATGTTTAATATAATTTGATTCTTTTATATCTTTTCTCCTAATATGATCATTAAGACCATACTTTTGGATGTAAAATACGTCCTGTCTTAATTTTCTCCTAACATTTCTAGCAACTTGCATACGTTTATTAACTACAATGCCCGTAACTTCTTGTCTTTGGTGATTGAACATTGTACGAGTTTTATTTTTATTAAGTTTGAGTTTCTTACTCTTTATAACATATTTCACAAATTTTATTATCATACCTGGCTTAAAATCACCTGAGAAGCTTAAATCATCAGCATATCTTGTATATCTAATTTCTCGATTAATACAGAACTGAGAAATCCTATTATCTAAAGAATTAAAAACCATATTTGATAAATAAGGACTTGTGGGCGCACCTTGTGGTAATCTATCTTCGAGAGTGCATAATTTTGATAAAAGGACAGAAACTCCTTTGGAATAACCGTTGTGTTTAAATAATTTATATACTTCTATAAACCGAATCGAATCAAAAAAATTCTCAATATCAATTGTTAACAATATATTTTGACTTCTATGAAATTTAGCATTATCTTTTAATGTAATATTTGGTATAAATGCTTTCGCAAATTTACTAACGGGTATTTTATAGAGAATATTATTTAAAATCCATTTTTGAATATCTTTCAAATTGGGTAATGGTTCACTTATATTTCGATATCTACCGGATTTCTTTTTAATACGAAAGTTTCGATAAAATGGTATGGAGTTGTTCGAGGCTTTCAATATATATTCGTCACTATAACCAACCAATAGAGAAAAATGTTTTAAATCATAAATTATGGGCAAATCTAAATCATTTAATTTTTTTGCATATGCAAGTAATTTATCAATCTGATTTTTTCTTAATCCATTTTCACTTGCTATTTCTCTATAATGCGTTGAGTATATTTTCCAATCTATCATAATTTTTCATAAGCCAAGAAGAAGTTCATTACCAATCATCAATATCAACAATCGAACGCTTTTTGTTCGATTGCACGAATGTTTCGCTTTTGAAACTTCGTACGTTAATAAATTTGAAGCGAATTACTATGAGCGAAAATTTATTAACGTAAGGCTCGAAGGCCAGTTCTTCTTAGGATGGCGACTCGCCATCCATTGTGGCAATGCCACATAAGTCTAATGAACTTCTCAAGGCTTAATAATTTCTTTTAATTTTTCTGGGTATATATATTTCTTCAATAGAAATTTTTTCTATTCTATATTCTTCTTGTGGACTTATCCATTTATTAGAATTATTAATATATAACTCTTTATTTATCTTCCCTATTTTATCTATTCCGAATTTAGTTAACTTTAGAGTTTTATATTTCGTAGAAATATATCTCTTTTCTATTGCATAATCAGTATACTCTGCAATTTGAGAATAAGTTAAACCTAACTTTAATAATGGAGAAATATTTCCATTACCGTTAATTATTTGTAAAAGCAATATTAAAAATTTGTTATCCATTTTTAATTAATCTCTTTGGAATGGAGCTTCAATAGTTTCAGCACCATTATCAAAATCTTTCCAGAAAATTGGGAAAGTATTATCTGGAGTTTTAATTAGTGTAACTAATGCTTCTGAACCTAGATATCCGAATTTGAAATTTGGCTTTAATCCTTTGATTAAGTTTTCAATAGTTATCATAATCTTAATTTTTTCTTCCTTTTCAGGTGAAATATAATATTCGGAAATTGCTTTGTTCAGAGTTATACCAGTGATTACTTCAATTCCTTTTTTTGATATTTCTTGTACTCCCTCTTTTAAAGAGACAAGTGAAAGAACCTTAATATTTGTTTTTTCTACTTCTTTAATTCTACGAAGATAAGAAATAGCAGAAATTGCTGTTTCACCAGTACCTATAAAATCATCAATCAATAAAACCATCCAATTATCTTCAATTTTATCAGGTAAAAGGTCAATTCGCTCTTTTATAACAAATTCTATCCCATTGAAATCAATATTTCTTTTAAAAAAAGCTCCTGTGGTCAAGTATAATAAATTATCAGGACTTTTTATTTCTCTAAATTCATTTGATTCATCTACAGGAACTAGCAATGTTGTAATAAATATTTTCTCGCACTTCAATTTATAATCCTTAACAACCTTTTTCAATAAAGAATAAAAATGTTTCTGATATTCTTCATTTGGAAAATAAAGATAATTTTTAGTTAATTCTAAAATTAGTTTTCTCTGTTCTTCGTTTAACAATTCGAATAAGATACAATATCTCGCAAAGTAATTTTCATATGCTAGTAATGAGTCCCATTCTTTAAATTTAAACAGATTATTTAGAGTATTAATGTTAGTAATATCTAGTGTTGTTTTTCTACTTAAATGTGCTATTGCTTTTTTCAATAAATTTTAAATGAATTCCCTGCCAAGAATAATATCCTGACAGGGATGGTTTATAATTTACTTCTTTAATCTTTCTTCTATCTTGTCGAGTTCGGCGGAGAGTTCTTTTGGAAGTCTGTCACCGAATTTCTTATAGTACTCGCGCATTTCGGCTACTTCTGCAAGACCGGTTTCTTTATTGATGGTGAAGAGTTTCTTGAAATCTTCTGCAGAGATTTTGAGTCCGTCCATATCGATTGCACCTTCTGCCGGTAGTCTGCCGATTGGTGTATCGATATATTTTCCTGTGCCGTTTACTCTTTCGATTGCCCATTTGAGTGCACGGATGTTGTCGCCGTATCCGGGCCAGATGAATTTGCCTTTTTCGTTTTTGCGGAACCAGTTTACGAAGAATATTTTCGGCAGTTTATCGGGTGATGATTTCTTACCGATTTCTATCCAGTGTTTGAAGTAGTCGCCCATGTGGTATCCGCAGAACGGTAACATTGCAAACGGGTCGTGGCGGAGTGTGCCCACTGCTCCGGCTGCTGCGGCTGTGGTTTCGGAGGCACATGCTGAACCCAGATATACTCCGTGATTCCAGTCGTATGCTTCATTGATAAGCGGTACGAAACTTTCTCTGCGTCCGCCGAAGAAGAATGCACTGATAGGCACGCCTTTCGGGTCTTCCCACGAGGCATCGATTACAGGACACTGTTTTGCAGGTGCCGTGAAACGTGAGTTCGGATGCGAAGAAGGTCTTCCGCTTTCGGGAGTCCAGTCGTTTCCGTTCCAGTCGGTTAAATGCTTTGGTTTTTCATCCGTCATTCCTTCCCACCATATATCGCCGTCATCCGTGAATGCAACGTTTGTGAAGATTGAATTTTCTTCGCAGGAAAGCATTGCGTTTGCATTTGTCTTCATCGAGGTTCCCGGAGCCACGCCGAAGAATCCGTATTCAGGATTGATTGCGTAAAGGCGTCCGTCATCGCCGAATTTCATCCATGCAATATCGTCTCCGACTGTTTCAACTTTCCATCCCGGGATGGAAGGTGTTAGCATTGCGAGGTTTGTTTTTCCGCATGCTGACGGGAATGCTGCTGCAATGTACTTCTTCTCTCCGTTTGGAGGAGTTAAACCGAGTATTAACATATGCTCTGCAAGCCAGCCTTCATCGCGTGCGAGGACTGACGCTATACGGAGTGCGAAACATTTTTTACCGAGTAATGCGTTTCCGCCGTATCCTGAACCGAACGACCAGATTGCACGCTCTTCAGGGAAGTGGCAGATATACTTTGTTTCATTGCAAGGCCATGCAACGTCTTTCTTTCCGTCTGTTAAAGGCATGCCGACTGAATGCAGGCATGGAACAAAATGACCGTCACTGCCGAGAACGTCAAGAACTGCTTTTCCCATGCGCGTCATTATTCTCATATTCACTACAACGTAAATCGAATCTGTAAGCTCAACACCGATATGTGCAATCTTCGAGCCGAGCGGTCCCATCGAAAACGGAATCACGTACATCGTGCGTCCTTTCATGCATCCGTCGTAAAGACCCGTCATAATCTTTTTCATTTCTGCGGGAGCCATCCAGTGATTTGTAGGACCTGCGTCAACTTCTTTTTCAGAACAGATGTAGGTTCTGTCTTCAACACGTGCAACGTCTTTGGGGTCTGAAATAACCCAGTAAGAATTCGGACGTTTCGGAATTGGTTTGAAAGAGCCGTTATCAACGCATTCTTTAATTAAGCGGTCGTTTTCTTCCTGTGAGCCGTCGCACCAGTGAATGTTATCGGGTTTGCAAAGTTTAGCCATTTCATCAACCCAGGCAATGAGTTTCTTGTTGTTGGTCATTGTGTACCTTTCTTTATTTTATTTATTTAATCAATTATATTTTTGATTTTGTCATCCCCTCATGTGCGTTCTTTGCATCCCGACTTGTCGGGAATTTTGGAGGGAATCCAATCAATAACTTCTTGTCTGTTTCGAAATAGAATCTTGTAAAAATTTGTCTTGTAAAAGTTTATTTTGTAAAAGTTTGTCATCCGTGCATTCACATATCTTGTCGTCCCCTCTCCGTGTTCATCCGCCCAATCCGCGAGAATCCGCTTGCCAACTGCAGGAAGGCGTTCTATGTTTTATCTTTCTCTTTCGTATCTTCCTTCTCTTCCTTCTTTGCTAACAAAGAAAACTTTTTCTTCTTTGGCAAAGTCTTTTTTGATGCTTTGTCAGTTTTAATCATTGCCGGCGTAACAACGTGAGACATCAATATAGAAACCGGTCGCGTGGATTCAAATTTGCTAAGAGTGATTTTTATCATACTTAAAATCGGTACCGACAAAAGCATCCCCATAATTCCCCAAAGGTATCCCCAGAAAATTAATGATGCCAAAATTAAAAATGGACTGAGGTTTAAAGTATTTCCAAATATTTTCGGTTCCACAATATTTCCCATTACAAAACCTACTACAACCAGTAGTATCAACAGAATAATTGAAGTACTTACGCTGTCAAACTGAATTAATACAGCAGCGAATGGAAGAATAGTTGCAAAGAACGGTCCTATGTTTGGAATGAATGCCATAAAAAATGTCAGGAATCCCCATACAATAGCAAAGTCTGCTCCAAAAAGCAGGAGGATTATATATACAAGTACAGCATGAACAAAATTAATGAGCGTTTTTCCCACGAGATATTTTTTGATATCCGTAAAAATATTTTCAATTATAATTGAGATGCGTGTCGAGTTTTCCTCTGAAAAAGCAAGATGAACCCGTTCACGTACACTTCCCAATTCTGTCATTAAAAATACGACGTATATTAAAATCAATACGTAATTTCCAAAGAGTCCTAATACTCCCGAAAGAATTCCTTCCATAATAGAACCAACCCGTTCGCCCGTCACAAGGGTTTTGAGGTTAATGGATTTTGCAAAATACTCTTTGAAGTATTCTGAGTTTTCTAACCAGGTTGCAAAATTTTCATACATCAATGTAAACTTTTCCTGATATCTTGGAATGGCTTCTTGAAATGATGAAAAGCTTGTGAACACAAATAAACTTGTGATATTGGAAATGATTAGTATTATTAAAACAATAATAATTATTGAGGCAAAAGCAGGAACTCTTTTTGTTTGCAGCCACACGTGTAAGGGCTCAAATATAACGGCAATTATCACTGCTACAATAAGAGGAAGCATTACGCTTTGCATCTCTTTTAAAATTACGTAAACCAATGCTACGAGAAACATGCTCGCAACAACCTTTATAAAATTGTCTGCTTTTAGTTTTTCCATCATAACTATAATTTATAATTTTTTATAGATTATAGGGTCCTGATATCCGGCATCCCTGAATCCTCTTAACCTTAAAGCACAACTATCACAATCTCCGCAAGCTTTCGTCCCGCTTTTGTAACACGACCAGGTCAAATGCAACGGCACATTCATCCTAACAGCTTTTTGAACAATCTGCTTTTTAGTATAATTGATAATAGGGGTTTCAATTTTAATATTCGAGGAATTTTTTGTTCCGAATTTTATTACTTCGTTGTACGCATTAAAGAATGATTTCCTGCAGTCCGGGTAACCGCTTGAATCTTCTTCAACGGCACCGATAAATATCGCACGGGCTCCTATCACCTCAGCCCAACTTACTGCAATTGCAAGTATGTTTGCATTCCTGAACGGAACGTAGCTTGTAGGAATCTTTTTCGATTTAAGGTTTGGTTTTGTGACAGAAATATTTTTATCAGTAAGCGATGAACCGCCGATTTGTTTGAAATGAGAAACATCCACAACAAGCTTATCCTTCACGCCGTAATATTTCGCAATGTCGTTGAACGCTTTAAGTTCGCGTCTCTGAGTCCTCTGTCCGTAATTCACATGCAAAAACGCAAGCTCATATTTTTTGAAAGCGTAAGCGGCGGTAAGACAACTGTCCATACCGCCGCTGACTAAAACTACTGCTTTATGTTTTCCTACCAGAGCCATTTGAACTCACGAGCTTTTTGTTCGAGTTCGTCTCTGAAATTTGGATGGGCAATATTTATAAGGAGTTTTGTTCTCTCTCTCAATGTCTTTCCGTATAAATCAGCAATACCGTATTCAGTGATTATCGTCTGTACGTCTGCTCTTGTTGTTACGACTCCCGAACCCGGTGTAAGCATAGGAACTATCTTTGATATTGTGTCGTTTTTTGTCGTTGAAGCAAACGCTAAAATTGAAACACCACCTTTACTTCTCATTGCACCTCTTACAAAGTCAACCTGTCCGCCGAATCCTGAAAATATTCTCGTACCCATAGAATCCGAACAAACCTGCCCGCTTAAATCAACCTGTATAGCTGAGTTTATAGAAATCATGTTGTCGTTTCGTGAAACGTTAACCGGGTCATTGACAAACTTTGATGAACGAAATTCTATCAGCGGATTGTTATGTATAAAATCGAAAACTTTTTTAGTGCCGATAACAAATGACGATACGACCTTGTTTGGAATGAAAGATTTTTTCTCGCCGTTTACAACGCCCGAATCAATGAGGTCAATCAGTCCGTCAGAAAACATTTCAGTATGTATCCCGAGATTTTTCTTTTCCTGCAGGAAAGGCAGCACTGCGTCAGGTATAGCGCCTATTCCCATCTGCATCGTTGCACCGTCGCATATTAAGGATGATATGTATTCAGCAATTTTCTGGTAAACTTTTTTCTCCTCTTCCGAAGCATTTGCATCAACCATCGGAACTTCAAGCAGCGGCTCGTCAATTTCAACTATGTATTTAATCTTGCTTACATGTATAAAGTTATCCCCGAGAACACGCGGCATCTTCGGATTAATCTGTGCAATTATTACTTTTGCATTTTCAGCGGCAATTTTCGTTACCTCATTACTAACACCGAATGAACAGTAACCGTGCTCATCAGGAGGCGACAGATGAAGCATGCAGACATCAACATTAATCCTGCCAAGCTCATAAAGCCAGCCAATTTCAGAAAGAAAGACAGGATAAAAATCAGCGCGTCCTTCATTCACAGCTTTCCTAACGTTGCCCGAACAAAACAAAGCTTGATGAGTAAAATGTCCTGCCATTTTAGGGTCAACGTATGGTGCTTTGTGGAATGTCGTTAGGTGAGCTACTTTTACATTCTCAAGTTCCTTGTACCTGTCCGTCATCGCGTTTATTAAAACATCCGGATAAGCACTGTTTGCGTGGATGTGTACGTAATCATTTGATTTTATAACTTTTACTGCTTCTTCCGCTGAAACAACTTTGTTCGTGTAATTGAGTGTATACATACTTGAGGAAAATTATTATTTTATTGGTAAAAGTTCATCTTATAGTTACAAAAATAACGAATTAATAAGATTTAATAAATACCTTTTCAAATCTCCTCCCTAATATTTTTACCGTTCCCGAACTTGCCACAATACAAACTCCGGCTATATCACCATGTATAATAAATAGTTTTTAAAGTCCCGACGGACTACCTGCTGCAGGCAGGGACGACATATCAATAGCTCGTGATTTATTTTTACAGTTAAAACAAATAAATAAAGTTAAACACAAACAGGGGTCAGAAAATGCCTGTTTTTTATTAGTGATTTAGCAATCATCGCAAGATCATTTAACTTTCATTGAATATGCATTGATGTTTCTGTGTTAGTTAAGCGGATAAGAAGTGGGTTTGGAGTGGGTTTATAGTGGACTTAAGGAATGCTGGTAATATAGCGAATTAGTTTTTTGTATGGTCAGAATTTGGTATGGATTATTACTTTATTTTCGTGCGGCATCAAAAATCGCCATATTTTAAAGAACATTTAGCCGGTTCTATTAGTAATGCAATCGAAATGACATTTTTAGAGGATGCCAGAAAAATGGCATTACCAATTTAAATACAATATAGTTATATTTTTTGTGATTGTCAAGGGGGAATTGAAAATAATTTTCTATGCTCTCTTTGCGACCTTTACTTTGAATTTAAGTTTTCTTTATAAACTAATTTGATTTCTGAGGTGTTTTATATAGCGTTATACATTTTGTACAGTTAATAATTAAATCTTAAAAAATTAAAAACTATGAAAAATTATCTTCTTTCTGTTTTATTGCTTCTTTTAGTAACAGGTGTCTCATACGGTCAGTTTGATGACATCCTTAAAAAAGCAACTGAAAAGGTGAATATTACCGAACTTCCGGAAGAAAAAAATATCTCCACAAGTCTTTCGGACGCACAGCCTGAAGCATTCTGGCTTAAGACCTTTGAATCACAGCGAACCGTTCAGGTTCCTCCCGATTACTCTTTTGAGTATTTTCCGGGATACTACAGGCTTACCGTTAAGACGTTCTGTCTGAAGGCAGGAACTCAACGCCCCTCATCCGGTAACGGTTACAAACTCGCTCCTTTGAAGGGAAGAGTCGGTGATGTTGTTGAAAATATTCTCGTCCGTTCAGCTGAGCATCCTGAAATTGATCAGAGAGATGTACAGGTTCTTCTCTGGGCAATACAGACACAAACGAAGTTCACAGACCTGCCCGCAGAGTTTCAGGCAAAAGTCAAGCCGCTGCTTACTACTTCTGATATGGTAAAACTCGAAGTTAATCCAACCGAGATTGCTATGGACCTGCTTCCCGATAATCTTACATCAGCCGCAAAATATTATAAAGATATGAGAAACCGCATGACTAACCCAACGTCAAATTTCACTGACTTAGAAAACTTTGTTTTCAGCGAAACAGGTGTTACAGTAACTAACCCGTACAAGGAACAAATAAACCGCGGTATGTGGTATTATCTGAATAATGGCTATTATGCAAGACTGTTTCCGGAAGCTTATTACAAGTCGGACATCGAACTCTATAGGCCGTCTTACATACAGGTTTCCAGAGATGACAAAGGCAGGGTAACTAATTTCGGAAATGATGAATATAATATATCAGTGACGTATGATGATGAACCCGGGCGTGACGTATTCACCACTCCATCCGGTAAACAGCTGCCGATATGGAGATTCAAGAGCATTCAATACACAGGTCCTACACCGGAATTTAACAAAACAATCGAAAACACAGGATGGATTATCAGAGATTCTAAGGACTTAAACAGCGGCAGCGGTTTTCTGTACGAAAGGATGGATGACCCGATGGAAGCTGATTACAGCATGCGGAAGGATTTCACCAAAAGAGCAACAGAAGCAGCTAAAAAATATGCTAAAGAACAATTCAATAAAGAACTTGGTAAGGAAGAAATAAAGGAATTTGACGACATACAGCATATGAAAGACGGTATTGAGGCTGCTGCTGATTTAAATGACTTCGAAAAGAAATCTGAGTGGATACAGAAAAACACAGAACTTACAACCGACTGGTTTACGCAAGCAATTAATGCACTTGCAGGAAGTGAGGATGAAGATGACCAGAGCAAGAAAAAGAATAACAAAGAGAGGAAAAAAGTAAAACCGGAGAAAAAATTATTTGTTCCCTCGGGTAAGGGACAGCGTCTCGGTGTGTCAGTTGGTATTGGAAATTAATTCTTATTGAAATAAAAACAGGAGTGTGATTCACTCCTGTTTTATAATTATTGTAAATTGAAATTACTTTACAGATACCCGACCATATTCTTTCGAATAACCCATTTTTGTTATTGTAATTATGCTCAGTCAAACTTTGAGTATAATTATATTTAATATTTTGTTAGATTTAAAATCTAAATATTTCATAAACCATGTCTTAATTTTTATTTATGTGATCCTTTTTTTGAGTATAATGCTAAATATTTAATAATGAAGTATTGTTAGGTTTTACTACAAATAGGAAATGTATTCGTATTTAAACTTTAATTCTTAATATATATATTTTATGAAAAAAGAATATTGAATGGAAAAGAATGTTAAATGGAATTAAAGATTAAAGATATTG
>JBAYUG010000099.1:0-10686 GCA_041675325.1 Kapaibacterium sp. (SeqCode) | reverse complement strand
CACCACAAACGCCGCAGTCCTGAAACTGTCAATCTTTCTGTTCTTCATCTTAACGTCCCTTATCTGATGGTATGCGTGAATCATCGTGTCTTCAAGACCCGAGTTTACAAGGTCAAGCTCGTTAGGACCCGTGATAACAATACTTCTCTGATGCGGGGTTAATTTTTTACCGGTGATGTTTTCAATCACGTTTACAAGGTTTGAATGTGTTGCTTCGTCATACCTTCTGTCCATCCTTCCGAACGAAACATGCTGAAGGTTTTTAAGCCATTCAAAATATGAAACCGTCACACCGCCCGCATTAGCGTACATGTCCGCAAGTATCAGCACGCCTTTCTTAAGCAGTATTTCTTCTGCCTCAGCGGTAATCGGTCCGTTAGCACCCTCTACAATCATCTTTGCTTTTATCTTGCCCGCATTCTTTATTGTTATCTGGTTCTCGAGTGCTGCCGGTACGAGTATGTCACATGCCATTTCAAGTGCCTCGGTTGAATTCTTTATATTCTTTGCTTTCTTAAAATTTAATATTGAACCTGTTTCCTGTCTGTGTTTAAACACCTCTTCCACATTCAGTCCTTTAGGGTCATAAATTGCCCCTTCTCTTTCGGCAAGACCTACTATTACAGCACCGCCGTCGTTCTGCATTAAATAAGCGCCCCAGTATCCTACGTTACCGAGTCCCTGCACAATGACTTTCTTTCCTTCGATACCTTGAGTTAAGCCAAGCTTCTTCATGTCTTCGTCAATTCTGCAGGCTTCTCTTGCTGCAAAATAAACTCCGCGGCCCGTTGCTTCTTTTCTTCCGAGTATTCCCTGCTGGCTCAAAGGCTTGCCGGTTACGCATGCCATCGAATCTGTCTGCGAACCGTTAAAAGAATGAAATGTCGAGTATGTATCCGCTATCCACGCCATCTCTCTCGGACCCGTACCGTAGTCTGGTGCTGGTACGTCAATTCCGGGACCTATGAAATTTTTCTTGATAAGTTCGGTTGTGTATCTTCTTGTAATTCTTTCTAATTCGCCAACCCTGAATTTCCATGGGTCAACCTTGATACCTCCTTTTGCACCGCCGAAAGGCACGTTTACAACCGCGCATTTGTAAGTCATCAGCGCCGCAAGCGCCTTAACTTCATCTTCGTTAACCATTTCGCTGTACCTTATGCCGCCTTTTACGGGAAGCATGTGATGCGAGTGCTCAACTCTGTAAGCATCAATCGTTACATAATTATTATCGTCAAGTCTCAGCGGAAATTGAAAATGATAAATGCTGTTGCACATTTTTATTTGTTGCAGAAGCCCTGCGGGATGATTCAGATGTACTGCTGCTTTATCAAAGAAGTCGCAAACCGAACCGAAAAAGTTTGAGTGTTCCATATATTAAATTATAATTTATAAATTTCATCAATAATAATAATATTCAGTGACATAAAAAACTTAAAAATATTAATATCACCTCTAATTCTTCCCGCAAAATCTAATCGGCTTAATCGCGCAGTTCAATTTAAGCATTTGTACATCAATTACATGTTTTGGTTAAGAATCTATTTAAAAATGCAATGTAAGCAAAAACTATAGTATAAACTACCCAATGTTTCCCAAAAGCCGCTTTTTTTCTATGCCTGCGATATGCCTGCGATATGCCTGCGATATGCCTGCGATATGCCTGCGATATAGCTTTAGTGGAATATCGGGCGTTTTTTGCACTTTCTTGTAAAAATTAGAGCATCTTACTCAAGCAAAATTTATTCAGAAAAACTACCCCATTTTTGTTCATATTTTCCACTTTTGCAATCCTCCGTAGTGTTTTTTTCAATCAAATAATCATACGACCCGTTTCATTTCCCGTTTTACTCGTTTCCGCAGTCACAAACCCTAAATTTACGGATTTTGCCCTGTAAATTGTTGTTTAAAATGAGTAATTTTAATGATGTTCTTATTAAATATTAATTAATACTTATTATTATGCCCACAAAATATGTTTATTATTTCGGCGGTAAAAAAGCCGATGGTAAAGCAAACATGAAAAATTTGCTTGGAGGAAAAGGTGCAAACCTTGCAGAAATGGTTAATATTGGATTACCGGTGCCTGCAGGATTTACTATCACTACAGAAGTTTGTACAGCTTACTATAAAAACAAAAAGAAATATCCAAAAGAATTAAAAGGTCAGGTCTTAAAAGCACTCGAGAAAACTGAAAAACAAATGGGTGCTGTATTCGGTGACAGCGTTAATCCGCTGCTCCTTTCCGTCCGCTCCGGTGCGAGAAGCTCTATGCCCGGTATGATGGAAACTGTTCTGAATGTCGGTCTTAACGATATTACCCGCGAAGGTCTCATCGAAAAAACAGGAAACCCGAGATTTGTTTATGACTCACAGCGCCGTCTTATTCAGATGTATTCAGACGTCGTCATGGAAAAAGCCGCAGGTATCGAACCCGCCGAAGGTCAGGGCGTTCGTCATCAGCTTGAAAGAGAACTTCATAAAATGAAGGAAGCAAGAGGATGCAAGCTCGATACAGACCTTACAGCAGATGACCTTAAAGAACTCGTCACAATCTATAAAGCAAAAGTTTTTGAAGTTCTTGGTAAACCGTTCCCCGAAGACGCTATGGAACAGCTCTGGGGCGCAGTCGGTGCAGTGTTCTCAAGCTGGAACGGCAGAAGAGCAATCTCTTACAGAAGAATTGAAGGTATTCCCGATGAATGGGGTACTGCGGTAAATGTTCAGTCAATGGTGTTCGGTAATATGGGTGACTCATCAGCAACAGGCGTTGCATTTACACGTAACCCGGCTACAGGTGAAAATTATTTCTATGGCGAGTGGCTCGTTAACGCACAGGGCGAAGATGTTGTCGCAGGTATTAGAACTCCAAATCCTATAAACGAAGTCGGTAAGAACGAACATAACATGCATCTCGATTCTCTCGAAGTCGCAATGCCCGAAGTTTATAAGAAATTGCATAAGATTGAACTTAATCTCGAAAAGCACTACTACGATATGCTCGACCTTGAATTCACAATTCAGGAAGGCACGTTATACATGCTTCAGTGCAGAGTCGGTAAAAGAAACGGTGCCGCAGCAGTTAAAATGGCAACCGATATGTACAGGGAAAAACTCATTAATGCCGAAGAAGCTGTTATGAGAGTTAGACCCGATCAGCTCGATGAACTTTTACACCCCGTTTTGTTACCCGCCGCAGAAAAAGCCGCACAGCTCATAACCAAAGGTCTGCCGGCAGGTCCGGGCGGAGCAACAGGTCAGGTTGTTTTCACTGCTAACGATGCAGTCGAATGGCGCAAAGCAGGTAAGAGAGTTATCCTCGTACGCGAAGAAACAAATCCCGAAGACATTGAAGGCATGAGAGCCGCAGAAGCTATCCTTACTGCACGCGGTGGTATGACCTCACACGCAGCGCTCGTCGCACGCGGCTGGGGTAAATGCTGTATTGTAGGCGCAGGTGCAATAGAAGTTAAGCTCGATGAAAAATATTTTAAAGTCGGTGATACAGTCATCCGTGAAGGTGAGTGGGTTTCTTTAAACGGAACTAAAGGCGCTGTCTATGTCGGTCAGCTTGAAATGATGGATGTTGATGTTGAGAATGAAAACTTTACAAACTTCATGAAGATTTGCGATAAGGTTCGCGTCATGAAAGTCCGTACAAATGCTGATACACCCGAAGATGCCGCAAAGGCAAGAAGTTTCGGCGCAGAAGGTATCGGACTCTTCCGTACAGAGCACATGTTTTACGGCAAGAACTCTGAAGAACCTCTCTTCCTTCTTAGAAAAATGATAATGTCTAATACTGAAGCTGAAAGAAAAGCAGCTTTGGAAGAACTCTTCCCTTACATCAAACACGATATGAAGGGAACCATTGAAGCTATGGACGGACTGCCCGTTACCATCAGGACTCTCGACCCGCCGCTTCATGAATTCGTTCCTAACAACGAAGAGGAAAGAATAAAACTTTCTGAAAGTCTCGGTATTACTCTCGATGAGTTTAACCAGAGAGCCGATGGCTTGCATGAAAACAATCCTATGCTTGGACACAGAGGCGTCAGACTCGGTATTACGTATCCTGAAATAACAGAAGTACAGGTTCGTGCAGTCTATGAAGCAACTGCAGAGTTAATTCTTGAAGGTAAAAAACCTATGCCCGAAATTATGATTCCTGTTACTTCTACTTCTCGCGAGTTAAAGCATCAGTTTAATATTATAGAAAGAGTTTATAAGGAAGTCTGTGAAAAATTCGGTCTCAAGAAGTTCAATCGCCTGACAGGTACAATGATTGAAATTCCGAGAGCCGCACTTGTTGCTGATTACATTGCTAAATATGCACAGTTCTTTTCATTCGGCACTAACGATTTAACGCAGATGACCTTTGGTTATTCACGCGACGATATCGGTGGATTCCTGCCTGAGTATCTCAAGCAGCATATTCTTCCGCATGACCCGTTCGAAGTAATCGATAGATATGGCGTTGGCGAACTTATGAAAACAGCTGTTAAACTCGGTAGAGCTACAAGACCCGATATTAAGCTCGGTATCTGCGGCGAACATGGCGGCGAACCTAACTCAGTTGAGTTCTGTCACATGCTTGGACTTGCTTATGTAAGCTGCTCACCGTTTAGAGTTCCTATCGCAAGACTTGCAGCAGCAAGAGCTTCGGTTGAGCATAAACACGGTGAAATATTTGCTTCAAAGAAGTTAAATAAAAAGACCGCTCTTAAAATTGTTGGAAAGAAAAAATCAAAGAAGAAATAATTAATCTAATCGATAACAAAAAGGCGGGTTACCCCGCCTTTTTGATTTATATTGGAAATGTAATAATGTTATACTACTCCCTGATCCATCATTGAATCGGCTACCTTTAAGAATCCCGCAATGTTCGCACCATTTACGTAATTGCCAGGTGTACCGAATGTTTCTGCTGTTTCATAAGCTGCTTTGTGAATGCTCTTCATTATTCCGCGAAGCTTTGCGTCCACTTCTTCTCTTGACCAGCCGTATCTCAGTGAATTCTGTGACATTTCAAGTCCTGATGTTGCTACGCCGCCTGCGTTAGCTGCTTTGCCCGGACCGTAAAGTATCTTTGCATCTATGAATTGATTTACACCTTCGATGGTTGTTGGCATGTTTGCACCTTCTGAAATGAGCTTTACGCCATTCTTCAAAAGATTTGCTGCATCTTTACCGTTGATTTCATTCTGTGTCGCTGATGGGAATGCACATTCTGCTTTGTGGTTCCAGAGCGGATTGTAATCAAGTTTTGAATCTGAAGGTGTGTAAACTGCTGATTTAAATTTCTTTGCATACTCTTCTACTCTTCCGCGTTTTACATTCTTAAGGTCCATCAAATATGCAAGCTTTTCTTTGTCAAATCCTTTTTCATCATATATATAACCCGAAGAATCTGAACATGTTACTGGTTTTCCGCCAAGCTCTAATAACTTTTCAATAGTATATTGTGCAACGTTACCGCTTCCTGATACCAAACATGTCTTGCCTTCATAAGTTTCATTCTTTGTTGCAAGCATTTCTGCTCCGAAATATACTGAACCGTATCCTGTTGCTTCAGGACGAATTAATGAACCGCCCCAGTTAAGTCCTTTACCTGTAAGGACACCGACGAATTCATTACGGAGTTTCTTGTACTGTCCGAATAAATATCCGATTTCTCTTCCGCCTACACCAATATCACCCGCAGGTACGTCTGTGTTTGCACCAATGTGTCTGAAGAGTTCGCTCATGAAAGATTGGCAGAATTTCATAACTTCGTTGTCGCTCTTTCCTTTTGGATTGAAGTCGGAACCGCCTTTACCGCCGCCCATCGGGAGCGTTGTTAGTGAATTCTTAAATACTTGTTCAAACGCAAGAAACTTCAAAATTCCAAGATTTACTGAAGGGTGAAATCTCAGACCGCCCTTGTAAGGACCTATTGCGCTGTTCATTTCAATCCTGAAACCACGGTTTACTTGTACGTTACCTTGGTCATCAAGCCACGGAACCCTGAATAAGATTACTCTTTCAGGCTCCACGATTCTTTCAAGAATCTTGTGCTTGATGAATTCGGGTCTTTTTTGAAGAACTAATTCAAGAGATTCTACAACTTCCGTTACTGCCTGAATAAATTCCGGTTGCCCTGCATCTTTTTGTTTAACATTTGCAAGAACTTCCTGTGCATACGACATAAAAAATTTCCTTTCTTTGTAATTTATTTATAAATGAGGTATAAAAATGTTCGGCGAAAATGATTTCTTGAAGTTGAAAATTAAATGAGTATACATGTTGCATAATAATTTACCTAAATTATGCATAAATCATAAGTTAAACAATGCAAAAAACATTCACATTTTTTAGGTGGTTTCCTGGCGGTGACCCTTGCTGGTAAGTATATGGTTTATTTGTTCTTGATTAGTTTATTGTATTCCATTATTAAATTTTCATAATCCTCGTAGTAACTCTCTTTCTCAAGTCTCAATAGTTCCTCTTTTAATGAGTTCTCTGTTCTCGGACCGCTTATAACAACCTCTCTTGGTGATTGCCTGTTATAACTCTCTCCCGGCTTCGATTCTCTCTTCTGTTCGAAATCTTTTTCTCTTTGCGAAAGTCTTGCATCAAGCATCCTTGATAGTATTTTGTTCTGTCTCTCAAATAGTTTATCATCAACTTCATATTCGCTCAATTGCCTTACAGTTTCCTGCATCTCTTTCTCAACCTCTTTCAGGTCGCCAAGCAGCTTCTCGCCGGTTTTTTGCTGCTCTCTTTCAAACTCTTCGTTCAGTTGTTCAAGTGATTTCTGTGCTTCCATCTGCTCAATGCGTAATCTGTCAAGCTGCTCCTTTTGCATTTGCGAAAGTTCTTCCTTGCCTCCCTTTCCGTCTCTGCCAACCTGTCCGTCCTGTCCCATCTTGTTCATTTTACCGTTTACTCCCTGTTGCTGCCCGATTATCTCTGCAAGCTTTTGCATCAGCTGCCCCATCTTTCCGTCCCCTTTGTTGCCCTTTCCTTGCTGCTTGCCCATTTTATCCATCATCTCTCCTAACATCTTTGCGGCGTTGTCAAGCGATTCCTTTGCCTTGCCCTGATTGCTCATGGCACTGTTTTTCTCTCCTTGCTTCAAATCATTTCCTGCCTTATCCATCTTGTTGTATGAGTTCCCTAGCTCTTTTCCCAGCTCTGGAGATACCTGCATCCCGTCCTTTGTCGCATTCATCAGGTCGTTAATGTTTTTCGAAAGCTCTTGCTGTATTTCTACCTGATCTTTTGCTAGGTCATTGAAATCATCTTTGTCGTTTTTGTCTGCCTTGCTTGTTTCATCTTTTAAATCCTTTTCTTTCTCACTGAGCTCTTCCAGGTTTTTCTTGATTTGTTTCAGCTTATCCATCATTTTGTTCTGCGTGTCCATATTGCTCATAGCACTTTCCAATGAATTCTGCATCTGCTCATTAAATTCTTCCAGGTCTTCTGATATTTCTTTCTGTGTCTGTTCTGATTGTTCTTTCTGCTTCTTGAATAAATCTTTAGAGGATTGATTCATTTTCTCTTCGGTCTTTCTTTCGTTCATTTTCTTAAGCAGGTCTTCCATATCTTTGGGACTCATATCTCCCTTTGTGCTCTTCATATTCTCAGTGAGTTTCTTCATGTCTTCTTTCAGCTTGTTGAAATTCTCCTGTATTTGTTTCTGCTTATCACCCAGCGTGTTCATCTTTCCTTCGTTATTCTTTTCGGTATTCTCTGTTTCTTTCCGCAGCTCTTCCTGTGCCTTTGTCATATCATCAAGCTTTTGCGTAAGCTCTCCCATCTTCTGCAGGTTCTCTATCTGCTTCATAAGTTCCATGACCTGCTCTAGCTGCTTTTTAAAAGCCTCCTCGTCAAATTTAAGATTGTCTAAATCGCGTTTCATTTCTTCATTGTTCTTTTTCATTGCCTCCTGAAGCTTCTTTAGCATATCTCTGAATTCAGGCGTGTTTATTCTCTGAAACAGCTCTTGCAGTTTCATAAACTGTTCAAGAGTCTTCTCGCTTAAATTAGGATTCTGTTTCAGGTCGTTCATCGTTTGGTCTATCTTGTTCTGTGCATTCTCAAGATTCTTTTGCAGGTTCTCTACCTTGTTCTGAAGGTCCTTCTTTCTCTGTTCGTTTATTGCATTTTCTTCTTGCGTCTTCTTAATATCGTTTATGTTTTTCTGTAAATCTTTCATCTCTTCCAGTACTGCTTCTAAATTAGATTTTATTTCCTTTGTTGCATTCTCCGTTTTCTTCAGTACTTCAGTACCTTTCGCAAAAGTCAGCCTTCGTAAATCAGATTTAGTTGACTTACCCGAATTATCTGTTACCTCTAAATAATATTCCGTTTGCTGACCCTTGGCACTGAAATTAAGAATCCATAAATACGATATTTCCAACGATGTGGCATCTTTATTTTCTATAGGTATATCTATCTGGTTGAAATTACCCCCTGCGGCCGTTACATTATTACCGCTTCTGTACCATAAAACAAGTTTCGAGAATCCGTAATCGTCGCTTATTATTGACTTAACCCCAAGTTCTTTCTCATTGAATATCGTGTAATTTGCGTCCCTTGGCTGTACTATTGTTATCGTAGGCGCTTCATCAGAAAGTACTCTGACAGTGTGCTTTTTTCTCTTAATATTTTCTTTCCCGTCATTATTCTTTAATACAATGTAATAATCTCCGTTCTTGTCTGCCGTAAATTCACCCGCGGCGGTCATACCTGAAACGTTTAATGGAATCGCTGTTCCGTTATATAAAACCGCTGCCTGATTTAGATTCTCTGCACTCTCAACTATTATACTTATCATGCTTCCCTCTAAACATATTATGTCGCCTTTGTTTTCTTCAAGTTTCTTCTCAGGAAGTTTTGTGTAATCGGGATACTTTATTGTTATATAAAACGATTTTATGAATCCGTCGTTTTCCTCTCCGGTATTATATAATGTAGAATTATTAAACTCTGTATTATAATCTAAAAGTCTGTTAAAAGCTTTTGATAAAGCCGGAACAAGTGCTATTAACATAACAGTTGTAAACAATAAAACACAAAACACCGTTATGTGTTTCTTTAGCTTCTGAAAATCAATAACAGCGTTGAAATCTGTTGCAGTTGACTCCATATATACCTTTTCAAGATTTGCTTCAGCAAGATTTTCGGAAGTATATGTCTCGCTGTCTGTATTCTTGCAAATTGAAATTGCATTCCCCAGCTTGTCGTTTATATTAGGAAACAATTTCCCGATTCGCAAAGAATATTTAACGGAATCAAACTTGCTTTTGTTTATGCTGAGTATGTACGAGAGTATTATATACGTAATGGTTGTTAGAAGTGTAATTATGTATATGAAGAACGTAACCTTTCTGACCGACGCAGATAATTGAAATATAGATTCAACACCTGTCAACACAAACAATAAAAACGTAAATATAGATAGCCCCGCTATCATACTTAACGCAGTATTGTATACCCGCTCTTTTCTGAAAACTGAAAAAAGCAGATTCTCTAAAAATGTTAGTTTTTGGCTGAGCCCTGCTGTGTTATCCATATAAAATTTAAACGCTTAATAAACTCATAATGTTTCATTAAAATAATACAAGTTTTTTCCAACAAAAACCTATTTCATAACCAGAAGATGTATTTATTTTTACTTTGATTTTTTATCTATAATTCTTGATTTTCTTGTTACAACACAAATAATTGCACAGAGAAAAAATATATAGGGGAGTTCCTGCTTCGCAGGGTATATCAATTGGCAAAGCATATTTGTACAAGCGGCAGCAGGTTAATATTAATACTGCCGTAATTAATAAATCTGAGGTTGAAAGCGAAGTTAGCTTGCTCAGGAATGCTGTAGAAGTATCGCTGAAAGAGCTTAATAAGATCTATGCGATTTCTGTCGATAGAATAGGAGAAAAGAATTCGAAGATATTCGAAGCTCAAATAGAAATCTTAAAAGACAATATTTTCCTCGAAAGCGTAATCAGCAGGATTAGTAATGAATTGCATTCTTCCGGCTTCGTTTTCAATGACGAAATCGAAAAACTCGTCGCCCTTTTCCTTAAGTCTGAAAATCAGTATATGCATGAGCGTTATGCCGATATGATTGATGTGAAAAACCGCGTAATCCGTAATATGAAACGCGATAAGCTTGTTTCTAAAGTGGAAGAAAATTCTATTATATTCGCTCATGAACTTTCTCCCGCCGATACAATTCTCTTTAGCAGAAGAAAAGTTCTTGGCTATGCTACCGATACTGGCGGTGTAACTTCTCATGCAGCCATCATCTCCAGAGCCTTGCGTGTTCCTTCTGTCGTAGGTTTGAAAGTTATTTCTAAGCATATTACTTCAGGAGATAATGTCATCGTTGATGGTTTTGAAGGAGCCGTTATTTTAAACCCAACAGAGAAAACAATTGAACTGTATTCTCAAAAACAGAATGAATTCAAACATCACAAGCAATTACTCGGTGAACTTACTGTTAAACCTTGTGAAACTACAGATAAAAAACGCATAGAAATAACTGCGAATATTGAATTCCTCGAGGAGACGGAGTTCCTGCAAAATTGCGGTAATTGTGGTATCGGTCTCTATCGCACTGAACACCTGTATATGGAAAAAGGTGATTTCCCCTCCGTTGCGGAACAGATTGAAGATTATACACACATCTCAAAT
>JBAYUG010000098.1:0-10694 GCA_041675325.1 Kapaibacterium sp. (SeqCode) | reverse complement strand
TTGCAAATCTTCTACAGAATGATTTAGTATTTCTAATCTTTTCATCTTTGCTCCTTTTAATTTAAGCAAAGATAGTAATAATATATTTAATATTGTATCGTTAAATATTAGACATTATATAATTCAAGAAAAAAGTATTAGAAACGCGTGCAAGAACAGAAAGAGAAAGATATTATTTGAAAATTATTTTGTAGTCTGGTTCTTCTATATTTTTCTTCTCTTCTCTAATCTTTTTAAATTCTAAGATTCTTTCATTCACTGTTACTTCCGAATCATGAATATCATGACCTTTAAGAATGAATCCCTGAGCATTAGAGCAAACCGGTCTTTTATTCTCGAGTTTACAAGCGAATGAGAAGAAGACAGTAACTTTTTCAAAATCGTCAATAATTTTTAGCCCATCAATACCCACAGGAAAACTGAAAGAATTTCCTGTTGGAGAAAATATAAAATCGGTTGATTTAGCTTTTAGTAAAACAAAACGATGATTAGCAGCCCCTTTGCTGGAAACTTCATTCAATGGATGAGACAGATAAAGCAAACCAAAGAAATAGCAAGGTGAAGCATACTTTCTAACAATATCATTATCAGCATCAAATTCAATTTCGAAAATAGAACGCTCAATATTATAGGAATTAATATGCAGTAAAAAAGCAGATGGTGTTAACATAACATCGAGTGAAAGAAACCCTTTACCGACTAATTTGTGGTTGGAAGATATTATTTTATTATAAGGAGTTTTGATACCGGATAAACTAACGTGAAGATAATTTCTGTCGTACTTATCCCATATCTCGAAAAGAGTGGAAGAGGAATTAATTGCCGAAGCAAATCTTGAAAGCACGGTAAACTTTTCTCTTTCAGCTTTATCGATAGGTGTTTTCACTTTTCGAGATTTTTGGGGAGCAGGACTGACAAAGTTTAATCTGCCTTTCTGTCTAAAAATAACGTCCCCAACTTTTCCTTTTACTGCACCGAGGTGCTTATCTATTACTCTTGCCATATAGAATATTTTTAAAAGAAATTATTTAATTTTAATTTAAAATAAAACATAATAAATTGGGGTTATAGACGAGTAAGCTACATATCCATAATTGGTAATAGAAGTCATTTGAATGCATTATATTAACGTTAAGTAAGCGTTTGGTAAGCGTTTGAGAAGCGTATGGTAGATGATTATAGTACTGTTTTTACAATATTTAGTGAAGTATTATTTGAAGTAGTTACATTGATAAAACCCCGATTTTGATAAATTTTCAGCATTTCCGGTTTAATTTCGTAATTTTTAAGTTGCATTTTGTGAATATTTTTGCATAAATAAAATAGTATATTTTTATTTAAAAGTCAAGAAGATTTTTAAGTTTTTATTAAAATTGGTATGAATAGCTTGATAAGGTTCGGGAGGTATTATACTGATATTAAGAGAATTAATTATACAATATAAATTATAAAAATTTCTGAATTGAAGATTTTTCGTACTTGAAACAAATTAAGTAATTATGTATTTTAGTTGTTCGTGTAAATACGCTCCCATCGTCTAGGGGTTAGGACACCACTCTTTCACAGTGAAAACACGAGTTCGATTCTCGTTGGGAGCGCTATTATTAAGCCTTGTAAGTTTATGACTTGCAGGGCTTTTTTGTTTTGTGTGAAAACATCCCGAGTGCCCGGGAATTATCGTTGGGAGCGTCAATTTAGCAATGTAAACTTTTTTCAGGTTATATTATTTTCCATCTATTGACATTAATTATATTCAGAACCACTCGGTCTCCCAAATGATTAATACAGATTTATAGGAGCCGTCAAAAAAAGTATCAGAACGAAACACTTCATGCTTTTTCTCTAATACAATATTGTCAGATGCACCTTCATACAATCGTGAAGGGTAACGTTTTGCATATTGTTGATATTCACCGCTAATTACATCTGGCTGATCCCAAATCGAATGATGCACAATGAATTTGACTTTTCTTTCAGCTAAATAAGACTTTAATCGTCCATCCTTCAGAACTTCCTGAAAATCAAGATTATTTACTAAACCATCCAGATTCACAACTCTACGTTCACTAAAATAAGAAAATATTCCTGCGTCACTCATTGCGAAAATTGATTGACTTTCGCTGTTTTTCTTTGCCCAAATTGCTGAACGATAAACCTGTACTTTCCAGTTATTGTTTTCATTTACCTGCATTTTGGAGTATACCTCTTTAATGCCAAGAAAATTAATAATCAAGAATAATAAAACTGCAACAATAATTGTCGTCTTAAACTTAAACCTTGAAAGAATACTCTCAAAAGGCTCTAAAAAGACCAATAAAGAAAAGAATATATAAAATGAATAGTGCCAGCTAAAAGCCGCCCAGTTCATAAAGAACACAGTATGTAAAAAATGAGTAAGTACTGTCATGCTAAAAATAATGAATATTCCTGATATTGGCTTACTTATGAACTTAAAGTTCCGGTACTTAGCAACAACTATCCAAATCAACGACAGAATAGCCAGGATTGTTACCTTGTTTAAACAATCGTACAGCAGCTTTAAGCTAAATGAAATATGGGGAAATGTTGATTTAAGTTTGCCTGAAATAGGCATCATACTATCAAAATAAATAATATTGAATAATAAATAAGGAATAAACAAAAGCAGAAATCCACCGGTATATCTAACAGAATCAATAAGCCGCCCCTTTTTATCTTTTGAAAATAATGTATAAAGAACAAATGAGCTGACTAAAAAAATCTGATCTAACCTTGCAAGTACAATCAAACCCGATAATATACCTAAAATTACATAATTGGCTTTGCTTTCATTAAACCCTAACCTTTTGTCAAAAGAATAACAGAACAATATAGTGTATAGAAAAAACAACAGGCTTGATTCCAGTCCATTTATATAGTTACCGATAATTTTGAACAAGAAATAACTGAAAATAACAATGACAGTGGCTGTTGAATAAACTGTTTTAATCCTACAAATTAATAACTTTATAGAAACGAAACATAGCAATAGCTGGATTAGCAGTATAATTTTTACATTGATTTCCGGACTCATTTTTAAAAAATATTTAACAGGAAGAATAAACAGCAGCCATAAAGGATGGAAACCGTTTGTATTAGCAAAACCGTCAAAAGTGAGTTTACCTGATTGCGTAAAATTCTCTGCTATTTTAAAGTAATAAAATGCATCGTCAGGGACAATACTAAGTATGTTTTCAATATTTTGTGTGAATACTAAAACTAATGCAAGCAATAGAAACAGGAGATTCAAATATACAGAAAACAATCTTAAAATTGAATTTTCTCTATTTAAGAATTGTATGTTCATCGTTAGAAACTCATTGCCAAAATAATATTGATTAAAATATAGATAAAGATTAAGGTTAAAATAATAACGGAGTATTATAAAAATAAGGTAAAAATTACTATAACTTGAATAAACCAGCGAGATCCATATACTTTCACACTACAAGTAATATGTTTCTAAATTGCATTTTATAGTATAAGAGATGGTACTAAGCATTTTATATACAAGTTCAATTCTTGTTGGGAGTTCCACAATTAAGTCTTGTAAGTAAAATTGCTTGCAGGTCTTTTTGTGGTGGATCATTCAACCCCTTCGGGGTTGGATTTTATTTTCTTATACCCCCGGCTACGCCGGGGGTTATTCACATTCAACCCCTTCGGGGTTTTTAATAGTTTTTATTTTAGATACAGATTTGTGCCGGGGTTATTCACATTCAACCCCTTCGGGGTTTTTAATAGTTTTTTACTTTAGACACAGATTTGTGCCGGGGGTTATTCACATTCAACCCCTTCGGGGTTTTTAATAGTTTTTTACTTTAGACACAGATTTGTGCCGGGGGTTATTCACATTAAACCCCTTCGGGGTTGGATTTTATTTTCTTATACCCCCGGCTGCGCCGGAGGTTATTCACATTCAACCCCTTCGGGGTTTTTAATAGTTTTTATTTTAGATACAGATTTGTGCCGGGGTTATTCACATTCAACCCCTGCCTGCTGCAGGAAGACAGATTTTCGCAGATCAAACAAATACACACGGATATAAAGATAGATTTATAGCTCGCGGGAAAAATGCGGCATTTTTTGGTTTTAAAGATAGAGATAAGATTTTACCAATACTCAGATCACTAAGAAAAGCATGTTTATTGTTTTAAAGATAGAGATAAGATAATAGATTAGCTTCATTCTTTTTTCTTACTCATTACAATTAATTCGTTAAATAGATTTATATTTTTGATTTCTAATTTACGGTTATTCATTAAGATAGCAACTTCATGTTAACATTTTAAGATAGAATTTGTTTAATCAATATATACACCAGAGTAAGATGACGAACTTTGAAACAAATAAGTGATGAAATCAATAACAAATAAATTATTCGAATTTAACCTTGAGCATTCATCAGGGCTTCCTGTAAAAGCAACAGCTTATACATTTGTTGATAAACTGCTTAAAATAATGTTTCCTCATTTCAATGACAGGAAGTACCTCTCTATTGATGAAGTTGAAGCAGAGCTTCTTATACTAAAGGTTGATCTTCAGAAGATTTTAAATCAGATTTCCGGTTTCGATTCAGAGCAAAACACTTTAATAGCAAATGAATTTATTCTAATGATCCCCGTTATCTTTGATGATCTTTTATTAGATGCAAAAGCAATTGAACTCGGAGACCCTGCTGCGGAAAATCTTGATGAGGTGATTCTGACTTATCCGGGTTTCTTTGCAATTGCAGTTTATCGTGTATCAAATTTCTTTTACAAAAAGTCAGTGCCGCTTTTTCCTCGTTTGCTGACTGAATATTCCCACCGTCTTACGGGGATTGATATTCATCCCGGGGCATCCATTGGGAAGTCGTTCTGTATAGACCACGGGACAGGTATAGTAATAGGAGAAACTACAAATATAGGTGATTCGGTAAAGATTTATCAAGGAGTAACATTAGGAGCACTCTCAGTGGATAAAAAGTTTTGTGATTCGAAGCGTCATCCAACTATCGGTGATAATGTAGTAATATATTCCAATGCTACGATATTAGGCGGAAAAACTATTATAGGGAATAACAGCATAATAGGAGGGAACACGTGGCTTACAACATCCGTGGAACCCTATTCCATAGTGTTTAACAATCACAAAGTGGAAATCAAAAAAACTAAAGATTTCGGAGAAGAACCATATAACTTTATAATATGAAAGGGAATAAACATGAAATACGATAACATTCTTGAAAGTATCGGCAACACGCCAATCATAAGGATTAACAATCTTTTTGAAAAAGATTACAATGTCTGGATTAAACTTGAAAAATCTAATCCAGGCGGAAGTATTAAAGATAGAATTGCTCTCGCTATGATAGAAGATGCTGAGAAATCCGGTGCGCTTAATCCGAATAGCATTATAATTGAACCTACTTCAGGAAATACGGGAATCGGCCTGGCATTAGTCGCTGCTGTAAAAGAATACAAACTGGTTCTTGTAATGCCCGAATCAATGTCAATAGAAAGAAGAAAGATTATGAAAGCCTACGGTGCTGAATTTGTTTTGACGCCAAAAGAAAAGGGAATGAAAGGTGCTATTGAGAAAGCAAAAGAACTTGCGGGCGAAACACCAAACTCATGGATGCCGATGCAGTTTGATAACCCGTCGAATACAAGAGTTCATAGGGATACAACAGCAATTGAAATTTTAAATGATTTCCCTCAAGGCTTAAGTGCTTTAATCACGGGTGTGGGAACCGGCGGGCATATATCGGGCGTTGCAGAAGTTCTGAAAGATAAATACACGGATTTAAAAGTATATGCTGTGGAGCCTGAACTTTCACCAGTTATAAGCGGCGGTTCTCCGTCTCCCCATCCAATACAGGGTATAGGTGCAGGGTTTATTCCATCGATATTGAACATAGATATTCTTGACGGGACAATACAAATTTCAAAAGACGAAGCTTTTGATTTCACGAAAAGAGCAGCAAAAGAAGAAGGCTTGTTTCTTGGAATATCCTCCGGTGCTTCACTCGCGGCAGTGTCTAAAAAGTTAAAGGATTTTGAAAAGGGATCTACAATTCTTACTTTCTGCTATGATACGGGAGAAAGGTATTTATCAGTAGATGGATTATTCGATGAATAATGATAGAACGTATTTACGTTTAGTAAGGTCACGGCGCAGCAAGAACTATAAATAAAGAAAAGATTTTACTAATGGCAGATAAAAGATATTTTAACCACAGAGTTCGCAGAGCACACAGAGAGAATTAATTTTATTGCTAAGAGCAAGAGATTTTACTTCAAGGGTCATCTGCCCAGTCCTCCAAGCAAAACGGCGGATCTACGACTCGCACAAAGAGAAGAATCAACGAAAACACAGAGATAATACAAGAAATATTATTAAGATTAATAGATTTACCGTCCGCAGCTGAGTTTGTCTCATAACAAAAACAAATAATAAACATTGAAAAGGGGGTTAGATCCCTGCTTTGATCCCCGTCCAAGAACATTGCGGGGACGCGAGGATGACCGCGGGGGTGTTTTGAGACGAATTCCACGGCGAAACTCTGCGGCGAATCTACAACTCGGGAACATAGATGATCACAGAGCTCACAGAGATAATAAATAAATAAATAAATTATTATCATTTTTCATTTCTCAAATAACGTGGTGAATTATTTAAATAAATAGTTCAAATAACAGGAACTTTAATGAAAAGTAAACATGTTCTAATCAATAATCTTGTATTCCTTTTATTGTATGTGGAATACATATTTTTCTTTCAATAATTAAAAGAGAAACTATGAAAAAACTATTTACACTTCTTGCAATATTGGTATTAATTACCAATACATCATTTTCACAAAATGTTAATGTAAATCCGGGCGGCGGAACTTATGCTACGCTTAAGGAGGCATTCGATGCAATAAATGCGGGCACACACACGGGTGCTATAACAGTTGACATCGTAGGGAATACTACGGAAACAGTTTCAGCT
This sequence comes from Kapaibacterium sp. (SeqCode), assembly GCA_041675325.1. Taxonomy (GTDB): domain Bacteria; phylum Bacteroidota; class Ignavibacteria; order Tepidaquicellales; family Tepidaquicellaceae; genus CAIKZJ01. Next base: position 3,698 of record JBAYUG010000098.1, on the reverse strand, counting down.
GTTCTTGATTCAAGCGGAAACGGTACATCAAGCAGTTATACATCAATAACCATATCACCATTAGGAGGAGTACCGAGAACAATAACCGGAGCAATTACCGGGCATTTAATAACCCTTAATGGTGCTGATTATGTAACTATAAACGGACTGAATACAGGTGGAAATTCTTTAACAATTTCAAACACTGCAACGGGAACGTCAAGCAGTATAAGATTAATAAACGATGCAACAAATAATACAATTACAAACTGTACAATAACCGGTTCCGGAACAGTAACAGGCAGCGGAGTGATAATCCTTTCGACGGGTTATGTATCAGGCAATAATAAGAACACGTTCAACAGCAATGATATATCTGCCGCAGGGTCAAATTTACCTATTACCGGCATTTATTCACTCGGAACAAGTGCAGCAGTTGACAATGATTCAAATACAGTTACGGGAAATAATATATACGATTATTTCAGTGCAAGTTCAGTTTCCAATGGTATGAATATAAATACCGGAAATTCACATTGGACAATATCAAATAACAAGTTTTACCAAACGGCTTCAAGAACATATACTACGGGTAATACACATAATGGAATTGTGATTACTTCGGGTTCGGGGTATGATATCACGGGCAATACGATAGGATACGCAACATCGGGCGGTACGGGAACATATACTATGTCAGGAACGGTATCAACAAGATTTGTCGGAATAAATTTATCCGTCGGCACGACAACTGCCGTAACCTCTGTACAGGGGAATACTGTCACCGCCATAAGTCTTGCAACATCGAGCGGCGCGGCAACTACAAACGGTATTCTTTGCGGAATAAATGTCACGGGAACAGGAAGCAATGTAAATATAGGAAATATAACACCGAATGTTATCGGAGGTGCATCCGGAACAGGACTGCTGACCGCAGTTCCGACAACTACGCAGGGATTGATTGTCGGTATCAATTCATCTTCAACGGGAACAATCGTCGTACAGAACAATGTAATCGGAGGATTCAGTTCATCCGGCATAAATACTGCTATAGCGGGGGGGGTTTCCGGTATAAATGTTTCGGGCGTTGCAGCTTCAATGACAATAACCGGAAATACGATTGGTAACTCAACGGCGGATAACATGAGGGCGGGTACATCAGGACTGACGACGGGCAGTTCTATTGCTTCGGGAATAAATCTTGCGAGCACTCCGACAATTTCAAGTATAACGAACAATACTATAAGAAATTTTTCATCTTACGGTACAGGGACATCCGGGTATGTAAGAGGAATTATGACAGCTTCTGCAACGGGAAGTGCTGCTGTATATACAATAACGGGAAATACAATTTCTAATCTTACATCAACTTCCGCTTTAGCCACTTCAACTAACGGTTTCACATCAGCAAACGGTATAGTTATTGCCGTTGGAAATGCGAGTCTGATATCATCAAATACAATTTACAACATCGCTAATACCAATACAGGCACCGGAGGTTATGTTGTGGCAGGGATAGGTATGGCAAATGGAACGAATACAAAAGCAGAAAAAAATGTAATATACGGACTATCAAATGCGAGTACATCTACGACAGTCACTGCTCCCGGTCTTGCTGTTGGGATATTAGTGAGGTCAGGAACAACATCTGATACAGTAGTGAATAATATGATATCATTAGGAGACGGACAGACAACGAATACTTCATTTATTGGTATTATGTGCAATCACGCTTCAACACCCGATCCCCAGAATAATATTTATTACAATTCCGTTTATATAACGGGAACGGTGTCATCCGGGGCACAACCGAGCATGGGATTTTTAAGAGGTGATTTGAGTGTCACAGCGAGAACACAAACGACTTTCGTAAAGAACAACGTATTCGACAATTCAAGAACGGGAGGTACTGGAAAACATTATGCAATAGCGAATAACTACGGAGCGGTTACGAGTTCAACAGGGTGGAGCACGGGTAATTCAGACAATAACGTATTAAACTCTGCAGTTTCAACGACAGTAGGATACTGGACAACAGATCAGACTTTTGCCGGATGGAAAGGCGCTTCTTTATCAGACAATTCGAGTATTTCAGGAATACCGATTACTTATACAAATTATGCGATGGGCGATTTAAGATTCAATATGGGTATAACGCCCACACAGTTAGAATCAGGAGCGGCAACGATTTCAAGCATAACAACCGACATAGACGGATACGCAAGACCAAAACCAGCACCAATAAACGGTGGCGGCACTGCACCTGATTTCGGTGCAAGCGAATCGGATATGGTTCCTTTAGATCTAACAAGTCCAAGTATATCATATACGGCACTAATAAACGGACCTGCAGCAACAAGCAGAACCATCAATGATTTTGCAACCATCACAGACTTAAACGGCATTAATATAACTCCCGGAACAAAGCCGCGAGTATATTATAAAAAATCAACCGATGCGGATGCATTTTCAGGAAACACATCCGGCGATAACGGGTGGAAATGGGTTGAAGCAACCAACGGAGCAACACCGTTCAGCTTTATAATAGATTACACAATAATATTAGGAGGTTCAGTTACTGCGGGTAATATAATACAATATTTTGTAGTTGCACAAGATTTATCCCCTGCGACAAATGTATCTTCTAATCCATCACTCGGTTTTACAGGCACTTCCGTTGCAAGTATAACATCTGCTCCGACAACTCCCAATAGTTATAGTATTCTTACTTCGTTTCCTTCGGTAGTTTACCTTGGGACAGGAGCCGGAACGCCTAACTATACGAGTTTTTCAGGAGCGGCAGGGTTGTTCGATGCTATAAATACAAACGTAATCATTTCAGATGTTGCGGTAATAGTACAGAATAACACAGTGGAAGACGGTACAGTATCTTTAAATCAATTTGCTCCGGGATACAGAATTATTGTAGTTCCGGGAGCCGCGAGTGTATTTACATTTGAAGGCACAACTGCGGCTGCGAACGATGCATTACTGGAATTTAACGGTGCGGATGATTTTATTATTGATGGAAGATTTTCAGGTGCGGGAAATTATTTCAGATTTATTAATAACAATGCAACTGCCTCAAGCACTGGTCCGATAATTAAATTCCAGAATGATTCGAGAAGGTGTGGAATTGGAAATACAACGTTTGAAAGTAATGCTTCTTCATCCGCAAATCCAATGATTTTATTCTCGGGAACGACTGGATTCTTAGGGAATGACAGTTTAGCGGTTAATAGTTGTTTATTTAAAAATTCGACAGGAACAAATCCTGGTTCATACTTTACGGCAATCGGTTCGACAGGTACATCTGCGGGAGCCGCAAAGAACAGTGCGATTGCAATTTTACAAAACAATTTTACGGGATGGCGAGCGACAAGTTCCAGTATCATAGATTTTTCAGCCGGCTCTATGGGAGATAGTTTGGTTATTGACACGAATAGAATTTATAACAACATCACGATGATTACTGGCTGGACGGCTATAAAATTGACTGGAAACGGAAATAACTGCACTGCTAACTTCAACAGCATAGGGGGAAGTAATCCGGACAGATCAGGAAGTCCCATTTTAGCGTTAACCGGTATTACAATGATTGGAATTGATGTAAAATCGGGAAATACGATTATATCCAATATACAAGGTAATACTATCGCCAATATTTGTAATACAGCACCTGCTTCATTAACTTCAGGTATTACAAAAGGGATAAACAT
>JBAYUG010000097.1:0-10779 GCA_041675325.1 Kapaibacterium sp. (SeqCode) | reverse complement strand
GTCAGGTTTAGCAACAGGATATCAGGGAGATTACATTGGTATCACATCAGCAAACGGTAAAATATTTCCGAACTGGGCAGATAACAGAGTCGGCAGATATCAGTCATGGGCAGCAACAATAATACTTGATGCGGGTCCACTTATGCCGTTTAACTTACAAACACCAATAGCGGGTTCTACAATAACTTCATTCCCGGGCTCTTCAACACCTGTAACACTTACCTGGGATACATCAAGAGCTAATGCAAGTTATAAGTGGATATTTTCAGCAGCTTTACCACTTATTACCAGACCTACAGGAACTAATTCAATAACTTTTACACTTGGTGAATTAGACGTGATTCTTGCCGGTTTAGGTGTTAACCAAGGGAGTTCAATAAACGGAACATGGGATGTATGGGCATTCAGAAATAATGCTCCGCAGAATGATTCATTAAAAGCAGCTAATGGTCCAAGATCATTAACACTTGCCCGCGGCGTTCCAACGCTTTCGGCTTTTAATCTGAATGCTCCTGCAAATAATTCCACGATTGTAACATCTGTATTCAACAACACGAATATTAATATTAACTGGACAAGATCAGGTGCAGGCACAACATATAAATGGAAATTCGGAGCACCGACAATTTCAACTCCGCTTCTGGTAATGCCGAGCGGATTCGATTCGAGTTTAGCAATTGTGAATTCAGGATTAGATGCGATATTGGGAGGATTGGGTGTAAATCCGGGAGACTCAATTTCAGGTCAATGGGCTGTATGGGCTTACAATGCAACCGACTCATTAAAATCAATTCAGACTTATAATATTAAATTTAAACGTCAGGGAAAAGGCGATGTGATAATTCTTTATGATTCATCTAATGCAGCTTGCAGAACATCAAAAGATTCAACTGCAAATGTATTAAGCAGAATGAACATGACATTTGACCTATTTAACAGAGGTGCTCAAACATCTACACTGGCGATGACATTACGCGGATATAAAGCAGTGATTTTACTTGGTGAAGCTACAAGCTCTATGAACGTTACTCTCAAGGATTCAGTCAAGGCGTACCTGAATGCAGGCGGTACAACAACTCCAACAAAGTCAAAACTGATAATCTTTTCTGAAGATATCGGTTATAATTTTGGAAGGACAGGCTCTTCTTATATAGACCTCGATTTTGTAAACAATTATCTTGGATGGAACTATACAGCAGACAGACCGGGAACGGGAAATATTGGACTCATCGGTTCATATGTTAATCCGGGTATTGCTGATAGTACTGTTGGTGCATGGCCTGAAGCAATTAAAATCTTTACGGTTGCAGGTTCACAGCAGCATGTACTTTATAAATTCAGACCATATATGTTAAGCAATGATTCATTAAACGGTGTTGGTATATATAACACAAAATGGAATGTAGCAACATTCGGTGTTGACCTTGAATCATTAAGACCAACAGTGGGTAGTCCTCCGACTGTTTCTTCTGCAGAGCGTTTTATAAGAGCAGGAATCAATTATGTAAACAATACATTAGTTGGTGTTGAGCCTTTTGGAAACGAGATACCATTGGTTTATTCATTAAGCCAGAATTATCCGAATCCGTTTAATCCTATGACAAAGATTAACTTTGCTATGCCAAAGCAGGGAATTGTCAAATTAAGGATTTATGACGTACTGGGCAGAGAAGTAAGGACGCTCGTGAATGAAGTTAAGGCAGCCGGATATCATACGGTTGATTTTGACGGCTCACAGTTCTCCAGCGGTGTTTACTTCTACAGGATTGAAACAAACGGTTTCAGCGATATCAGGAAAATGATGCTTATCAAATAAATTAGTTGTTAGTTGCGCGTTTTTTGCGTCCGCCGAGGCGGAACAGTTGTTAGTTGATAGCAAAGCAAGAAGTTAAAATTAAGGCGGACTAAAGTCCGCCTTTTTTATTTGGGAGTCTTTTTATATTCATACCAATAGATTAAACAATCTAAAAAGTGCAAATTAAGATTAAATATATATATTGTATCTATCCTATGAAAAGGATAATTTATTCATTAAATAACCCATTAAAATTATTATTCTAAATTTTATAAATCATTAAAGAGCATGAAAAAAACTATTTCAGTTTTAGCTATTCTTGTTATTGGTTTCTTTGTTCTTACAGGGCAAAATATTGATAATGAGAGTCCTAAATGGAGTCAGGCGTTTACGCATGTATATCCTTTAGGAAATTATGTACCACTTCCAAGCCATCCGGACAGATTTGTGAGATTCACAACTTCTCCGCGGCAAGTAGAAACAACCAACGGAATTATGGTCGTTACGCCAAGCGTGAGGGTTTTACCTTCAACGACTGTGGCTCAAACAGAATTATACCTTGCATCGAATAAGGCAAACAGAAGTGTTTTATTCGGGTCATCGAATAATGTAGCAAGCAGCACTATAAATTCGGGTTGTTTTGTATCAACCGATAACGGAGTAAACTGGGGCGGATATCAGGTGATTAATTCGGGTAACCCTAACGACCAGCGCGGAGACCCGGGTCCTGTGGTTGACAAAAATATGAGGTTTGTATTTTCACATCTTGTCAGTGCGACAAACTTTGGAAGTCTGACAGGAATGGGTGCAAACTACTCAACAAATTACGGCGCAAATTTCTCGTCAACATGGATGCTTGAAACGAATTCAAATGTAGATAAGAATTTAAGCGGAACCGATGATTCACCGACGAGTCCTTATTATGGTAACTCCTATACAGTATGGTGTAATTTAGGAACATCGACCCTGGCTTCAAGATTTTCGCGAACAACTAACGGCGGTGTAACATGGGAACCTTACGTAACATTGAGTACCGGACTTCCCGGACATTATGTACAGGGACACGATGTTGCAGCCGGACCAAACGGTCAAGTATATGTAACGTGGGTATCTAATATGAGCGCATCTCCTTTTGCAGCTGATTATCTTGGCTTTGCAAAATCAACAAACGGCGGTGTAAACTTTACAGCTAACGACAGTGCCGTAAATGTGACCGGAGCAAGAAGCAGCAGTTTCGGCGGCTGGGGACTTAGAGTTAATGACTTCCCGAGAATTGATGTTGATAAATCGGGCGGTGAGAGAAACGGTTGGATTTACATTGTAATGATGGAAATAAATCATGCACCCGCAGGCTCTGATGAAGACGTAGTTATTTACCGTTCTTCAAATCAGGGTATGTCATGGATGCCCGGAGTTAGAGTAAATCAGGACGTTTTAAACAACGGCAAGAGACAGTTCTTCCCGGCGGTTAAAGTCGATGATGCAGGCGGTGTTAACGTTATTTATTATGATAACAGAAATTTTCCGAATGCAGACTCAGCAACTGTAATGATTTCACGTTCTATAGACGGCGGTGCAACGTTTTCAGATTTTGAAATTACAGACCATCATTTCAGACCAAGACCCGCAACAGGTATGAGCGGCGGATATATGGGCGATTATATCGGAATTGCAATCGGTGCTAATAAAGTTTTTGGATTCTGGATGGACGACAAGGCATCAACCTCACCGGGTTTTTATAATGCATGGACAGCGTCATTCCTTCTCGACCCGGGTCCACTATTCCCGTTCACTCTGCAAACACCATCAGCGGGTTCAACAATAACATCATTTCCGGGATCATCTACACAAGTTACATTAACCTGGGATACTTCGAAAACAGGAGCGAGTTATAAATGGATATTTGGAACTGCATTACCGGCACGGCTTTTATCACTTTCTTCAGGCAGCAATTCATTAACTCTAACACTCGGAGAGCTGGATAATATTTTAGCAGGATTAGGTGTTAATCAGGGAAGTTCAATCAGCGGTTCATGGGATGTATGGGCGTTCAGGAATAATGCACCGGCAAATGATTCTTTAAAATCTTCGAACGGTCCAAGAACTATCACGCTTGCAAGGGGCACACCGTCGCTGACACCATTCAGCTTAAACGCTCCTGCAAATAACACTACAATAGTAACATCTGTTTTCAATAATTCAAATATTAATATTAACTGGACGAGGTCGGGAGCCGGCACTAATTACAAGTGGAAGTTCGGAGCTCCGACAATTACTACTCCGCTACTAACAATACCAAGCGGATTTGATTCAAGTTTTTCAATTGTTAATGCCGGATTAGATGCCCTCCTTGGCAGCATTGGAATAAATCCAGGAGATTCAATTTCAGGAGAGTGGGCTGTTTGGGCTTACAATGCAACCGATTCATTGAAATCAGCTCAGACATATAATCTTAAATTAAGGCGTCAGAATAAAGGCACTGTGATTGTTCTTTATGATTCATCAAATACAGTATGCAGAAGGGCGAAAGATTCTACGGTGAGTGTTTTAAACAGATTAAATGTAACGTACGATTTGTTTAACAGAGGCAGCCAGACCTCAACACTTACAATGTCTTTACGCGGGTATAAAACAGTAATGCTTCTTGGTGAAGCATCAAGCTTGATGAATGCCAGACTTAAGGATTCTGTAAAGGCTTATCTAAATTCAGGCGGTACGACACTTGAGACAAAGTCGAAACTTATTATTTTTTCCGAGAATATTGGTTATATTTTCGGAAGGTCGGCTTCAACATATTACGACCTTAATTTTGTAAACACCTATCTCGGCTTGAACTATACTGCGGATAGACCGGGAGTCGCAGCGAATGGACTTATAGGCACATACGTTAATACGGGTATTGCTGACAGTACAGTAGGGTCATATCCCGATGCCTTGAAAGTGTTCACGATTGCAGGCACTCAGCAGCACATACTTTACAGGTTCAGGTCGAGAATGACAAGTGTTGATACATTGAGCGGTATAGGTATCTACAACACAAAATGGAACGTAGCATCGTTTGGTGTTGACCTTGAATCATTAAGACCTACTGCAACAAGCCCGCCAACATCTCCAATGCAAAGATTTATAAAAGCCGGACTTGACTACGTTAACAATACATTAGTTGGTGTTGAGCAGATCGAAAATGAAATACCATCGAATTATTCATTAAACCAGAACTATCCGAATCCGTTTAATCCTATGACTAAGATTAACTTTGCTATGCCAAAGCAGGGACTTGTCACGTTAAGGATTTATGACGTATTGGGCAGGGAAGTAAGAACACTCGTGAATGAAGTTAAGACAGCCGGATATCACACGGTTGATTTTGACGGCTCACAATTCTCAAGCGGTATTTACTTCTACAGGCTTGAAACAAATGGTTTCAGCGATATCAGGAAAATGATGCTTATCAAATAAATTAGTTGATAGTTGATAGTTGACAGTTGATAGTCGACAGTTGTTAGTTGATAGCAAAGCAAGAAGTTAAAATTAAGGCGGACTATAGTCCGCCTTTTTTATTTGGGTTAATGTATTTTATACCGCCAAAACACAAGAGGCACAAAGTTGTGGCAAGTGTTACATTAATTGCGATTTGTTTCGTAGTGAAGAGCAATTACTCCGTAAGAAAATGTTTTCGATTCAATAAGTTTCAGTTTAGCCGTTTCTTTCACACCTTTAAATAGCGGAATGCCTTTTCCAAGTATCACCGGATTAACAAATAGCCAAAACTCGTCAATCAGACCTTGACTTAGTAATGAAAGAGAAGCTGACGGACTTCCAAAAATTATAATATTTTTACCCTCTTGCATTTTTATTTTATTTATGTTGTCTGCAAGCTGGTCTTTAATAACCCTTGTATTTTCAAGCCTTGTTTCGCTGAGTGTCTTTGATAAAACAACTTTTGAAACTTTGTTGTACCAAGCCGAATGTTCTTTGTCGTGTTTTGATGCGTTTGGCTGCTCGCCGGCATTGGGCCAATAGCTCTGCATTATTTCATAAGTTACTCGTCCGTAAAGCGCCGAGTCAGCTTTGTCGGTCATCGCAGCAACAAAGTCAAAAATCTCATCGTCTATATGTATCCAGTTCATTTCTCCTTTAAGTCCTGACACAAAACCGTCAAGTGAGGTATGCATAAAGAATATTAATTTTCTCATTTTGTTATTTGTTTAAATATTTATAAAGTTTGTTTATTTGTTTTAAATATTTAGCATCAATGGCGTTCATTTTTTGCCAGTCTCAAGAATAACATGCCAATAATCATAATTATAAAGTTTACTATAATCCAAATTATACGCGATTTTGTTTCGATTATTTATTGTCAATAAACCGCAGATCAACATTGGAAAAAAAGAAGCTTGCAATACCGCCGATCATGAGCGTTAATCCAATGGCTAAGAGAACTTGACCTAACACTTTTTTAGTTTTACTATTCATATAGTAAGTTTTATCATTAATAACAATTAATTTAAAGAATTATAGAAAATTAAAACTGCAAGTTCAATGTTTCTGTGCCGCTATTTACTTTCACGTTTGTAAAACTGATTCCTGACCAATTTAATAAATGAAAGTTAAATAAAATATTCCATGCACTTTTACATTAGAGAAACTTCAAGGTAGTGTAATGGAGAGTAAAATATCTTTAGTGTGAAAGGATATTACGTCGTGAGCGAAGAGTAAGTCAGACAGCAGATAGTTTGAATTAACAATGAAACCCTTGGTCTATATACCCTTTGTTAGCGTATTGTTGTTTTAATCTTGTTCAATCCCTAAAATTAAAAGAGGAACTGGAGGATTATTTCTTCCGTGTCTTAAAACATTGTAAACTTCGCCTTCATAATATGCAACTCCACTACTCATTTGTGATTGCATTTTCTTTGTTGGCAAAACTTCAATACCAAGGTTTATTACTCCACCCGAATAGAAGAGTAAATGTTTAACAAATAAGTCAAATGCTACAAATGCATACTTACCAAATTGAACTTCAACTGCAATCTCATCTTTAACAAAGTCCGTTTGCTTATATGATGAAATGGGTTCTTTTATTCCTTTTTTATTTAAAAATTCCTTCTGTTTATTATATGGTATAAGAATTAATTCGGGTAGTATTTTCCGGTCAGTTGTTATATAATATTTATAACGTCTTTCTGTCCAATTAAGTCTTTTGAATTTTTCATTCAATGCTTTATTCAATTCTATTGGACTATAAAGCATTTTCCCGGTCTTTGTTTTTTCCTTACTTTCTTTGGTCATAAACTTTGACGCATTAATGCTTTTTATAGTATCAGTGATTTCTTTGTAAAGGTTTTTGTGATGAACAATGAGATATTCTTCACCGTTCAAATGGGAGTATTTTTGTGCAATTTTCATTTTTGATTACTTATTCCGTTATATTTTCCGTTTACACTATTTAATTCAAGTTGCAACCACTCTTTTGGAATTTGAGAAACTTTGTCGTTACCAGACGGTTTATGAATCGGTTTATTAATTGGTCGTATTTTTAATTTACCTTCTTTAAAGTCTTTAATTCTCTTGTTGGCAATTTTACAATATTCATTCTCTTTCTCAATTCCCATCGCATTTCGATTATTTTTTATTGCCGCAATTACTGTTGAACCAACACCAGCAAAAGGATCAAGCACCCAGCTTCTTTCATCTGTCAATGCAAGAACACAGCGTTCAACTAATTCAACCGGAAATTGACAAGGATGTTCTGTTTTTTCAGGATGATTTGATTTTACATTTGGTATATCCCACATTGCTGTTTCCCAATCATTAGCAACAATCTCCCATATGTCACTAGGATTTTTACCAAGAGGATTTCCAGATGGCAATCCCTTTTTTACTCCTTTAAAATAAAGCTTTCCAGGATACTTTGATGGAATCCTTACATTGTCCAAATTGAATATGTAATCATCGGTTTTACTGAACCACAAAATTGTTTCATACCTCCCGCTAAATCTGTTTGAAGCATGAAGTCCGTGTCCAAAATGCCAAATAATTCTATTTCTTAGTTTTAACCCAAGTTTTTTAAATATCTGATAATAGTAAATATCTAAAGGGAAAATTTCACCTTTATCAACGTAGTTTCCAACTTGCCAACAAAGATTTCCTCTATCTGATAGTGTTCTTACAAGTTCATTTATTATTACTTCTTGTGTTTCCAAGTATTTTTCAATACTGGTCTTCGTCTCATATGATTTTCCAACATTGTATGGAGGCGAAGTTATTATTAAGTCAAATCTTTCGTCTTCAATTCCTTTAAGAACCGTTAGGCTATCACCTTTAATAATCTGATGGGTGATGTTAGGGTTAATATATTCAAAAAGAGGTTCTTTAACTTTCATATTATTTCATTTTCCTTTCTGCTAATGGTGTTTCTCTATTTCTGAACTTTTTCATGTTCACTTGTGTGTAAATCACAGTTCTTAACAAATATACTAAATGAAAGTGAAATAAAATATTCCATGTACTTTTCACATTAGAGAAACTTCAAGGTATAGTACCTGCGAGAAAAATTTGTGAAGTGTGAAAGTATGTTACTTTGTGATTGAAGAGTTAGATAGCGGGCAGATAGAGTCTAAGGTAATAGGTATCGAAGAGTGGACAGGTGAGGCAATCGCAAATTTTGGGAAATACGGCAAATGGAATAAGTCTATGTGCAGAAATGGTTTGTGGGTGATTTACTATCAAGGTTGCGATTAAGTTGAAGCAGACTACAACCTTTGAATAACATTATTTTGGACAATTTATTTTACCGCTTGTTATGGGGCGTTGGTTTCTTCTGCTTCTTTAAAATTAGTTTCATTACTCGAGCTTGTTGAATTAATATACACAAAGTTAGTGGAGTTCTCGGATGAATTATCGACCGATATTGATTGTGATTGTTCTATATCACGTCCTTGCTTTATGTATTCATCAACTTCATTGATTGATTTATCATTAATTTCAGTTTGTAAATATTGTGAAGCGTATTTTAAAAACAGGTTTGTCGGATATATATGAAACAAATTTGATTTGACTTTGTTAAACTCATCTATAAGTTCTGGTCTTGGACCAATTGTTAAACCAAGTTCTTCGTAATACCAATCTTCCTTAGTATCTCCAGTGACAAGGATTATGGGAGTATCTATTTCTTTATTTTTATTCAAAACTTCATTCCAAAATACTAAATCTCCATATCTATCTGGAATAGACTTTCCTTTATCTTTATATCCAGGTGGAATATCTGAATGGTATCTACTTTCTCCTTCCGCATAAATTCTTGTTAAATCTTGTTGCGAGAAACATTCACCAATTCTATTGTCTAATAAATCTGCTAATTGTTCTTTAATAGGATTGTTCAAAATTAAACTTTTAATATCTCGCTTTCTGTTTTCAAGTTCGGCATGAATTTTAGCACAAAATGAAGCGATTTCTTCTTGAAACTCTAATTTTAGAAAAGGATGATTTCGTTTTTCATCAATTTGGGATTTAAATTGTTTTAATGTTTCAATACTATCAGTATACTTCTTAACTTGACCAGATATAACAATATTCAAATTCTTGTGATATTCCTTTGATACTTGATATGGAATCCATATTCTATCTTTAATTAAATTTATTACTTTAAATAATTCCCTTACTGTTTCTTCAGAATATCTATAAAGGTCAAGAAGTACATTTGTGTCAAGAATGAAAATTCCATCTGACCACATTTTCTTGAAATCTTCTTTTTTCGGAGTATAATAACCGGGAAATAACTTTCTCATTATTAATCAAGTATTAAATGTTTTTTTAACCAGTCAACACTTGCAATTGCGTTTATCCAAGTTGCATCTTTGCCTGATTTTATAACAAAGATTCTATCATTACTGTCTATATGCTTAGATAAAAAGTCATATATCTGCCTCGATGTAAGACTTGAAACAATAGCCCAGGTGGATTCGGTAATCTTACCCCATGTTCCAAATGATTTAAGTGCCTCATAAAGTGATTTATAATCTCGTCCAGGTTTTCTTAAGTCATATGTAATAATAAAACATTTCATATTTTTATCTTATGTCAAAATTAGTAATTAGTGTCAAGTTCTTCCGATGCCACATTAATATATAAAATTACACAAAGCCTAACACTTTTTGCTGATTTTGCGTAACTGTATTACATTTTATACTTTTTAAAATAAATAAACAATATAATAAATCATCAAATGGTCTTTTTCTATTTTCTATTCTTTTCATACTTGCTTGAGTATAAATCTCTAATCTTGAATATTATAGTATATTTTATGCATAAGTGAAATGCACAATTTATGTCCATTTTCTCCACACTTATCGATTTTTCAATCAAAAATACGGGAAAAGTCAAAATCCGCGAGTATCAAAAAACCGCTTTTTTGTGCAAATTCTCTGGTCGCGTACTTCAACTGGAATCCAATCCTTCAGAATCACTTCCACCCACTGGAATCGCTTCTTAGCAATTTATAATTCGTTGCTCAGCTTCAATAATCAAATTCTTTCAGCCGAATAGTATAACTAATCTTCGTTTTTCTGTCTCCTGAGCTTAATTTTCTTCACCACTTTTACCTTCGGCGAAGATGTACCAAATACAAACTGATAGTAATCCTTTGATTAATTCCTTATTCCTGATAAAATGAAGTTTACGATAAAATGACTTATATCCATGCTGCGATTTACTTATTTTACGTGAGATGAGTAATTTCAAGGAAATAAAAGAGGTAAATTTACCGTCTTCCGAGCGAAACCTTTTGGAAAAAGGCTGGGGAGCTGACGTTTTAAACAATGTAACTGTCTCAAAGATTGTTTATAACTCCGATGGTTACAACGTTGATGGGTATATTGCCGAGCCAAATAATTCGGAAAGCAAAAAGTATCCTTTAATTCTCTGGAATAGGGGCGGCGATGAGAAGAGCGGAAGGCTTGATGATTTTTTGGCGGCGGGGATTC
>JBAYUG010000096.1:0-10849 GCA_041675325.1 Kapaibacterium sp. (SeqCode) | reverse complement strand
CTTATTATCAGTATGACAATAGCGGTGGTCCTTTTGCTGATTTAATGTACAGAAGAGTAGATAAGAGCTTTACTGCACCTACTTTCATAAACACATCAGTCGGTCTTCCTAATGATTATGATGAAATATCAATTTCAGGAGGGTATTACTGGAATAAAGTAAGAAAATATTTCCCTGATATAAACATAAGCGGCGGATATTACCGCAACAAACAATTAAGCAATGGTTTTCTAATACAGGACAGATATTCTGTAAGTTTATATACAAAAATAATAGGCTCTCTTTCTTTCAATACTTATTTTGAATATAACCATCCTAACGATTACGATTCAGATGGAAATCTGATATTCAGAAATAATTATCTCCAGGATAATAATCTTAAGTATGTGTTTGGCAATAATTCTGTGTACGCAGGATATACCCATGGACCATATTTCGGAACGTACCTGAAGAATCCATATTTTGGTTTTAATTATTTCCTGTTTGATCAGGTTGCAATAAATACTGATGTTAATTTTTACAGGCTGAACGACGAAGACAGGACTATTATAAATACAAGACTTGATTACAGAGCTTTCAAGAAATTATATCTCAGGGCTTTTTTCCAGAAAGACACGTTTACAAAAAATGCATTACTGAATGCTATGGTACAGTATGAGTTTTTTGCAGGATCGAATATATACCTTGTTATAAATCTAATAGGCGATAACCTTCAATACACAAGCAGGTATTCAAAAATCGGTTACGAATTTAATTTCTGATATTAAGTTTAATATTTAGTAGATTTATCTGTATTAAGCTTTTTTCTATCGTGATGGCAATCCGCATTATCTTCTTAGACTTGAGCTAGTCTTATGAAAAATAATTAGTGTGAAATAATAGTTTATTTTAATTGTAATGTGAAATGAGTAATTTCAGATATAATTAATTAAAACAAATGGTGAAAAATATTTCGATTATTGATAAGAAGAAATTAGCACTGCTCGAAACATTCGATAATTCACACCCTAACAGAAACTACGAGATAATACATCAGACGGATGAGTTTACTTC
This sequence comes from Kapaibacterium sp. (SeqCode), assembly GCA_041675325.1. GTDB lineage: Bacteria > Bacteroidota > Ignavibacteria > Tepidaquicellales > Tepidaquicellaceae > CAIKZJ01. The sequence goes on along the minus strand of JBAYUG010000096.1, from coordinate 9,796 downwards.
TGTCTGCCCAAAAACAGGTCAACCGGATTTCGGGACAATAATAATATCTTATGTAGCCGCTAAGAAATGCGTAGAACTTAAGTCGCTGAAATTTTATCTGCAATCGTTCAGGAATGAGGGGATATTTTATGAAAATGTTACTAACAGGATACTTGATGACCTTGTGTATTTGCTTAAGCCGCGCTGGATGGAAGTAAAAGGAATTTATTCAAGACGCGGAGGACTTTTCTCGACTGTTATAGCAACTCATGGAAAGAAGATATAAAGAACTTTGGAGTTAATAAATTAATTGAAAATATATTTTCTAATAAATAAATAAAGAATATGGAATACAGAATTGAACACGATACAATGGGAGAAGTTAAAGTTCCCGTTGATAAATACTGGGGAGCACAAACCCAAAGGTCAAAGCAGAATTTCACTATCGGTGCTCAGTTAATGCCGAAAGAAATTATTTATGCTTTTGCAATACTAAAAAAAGCTGCTGCTATGGCAAACTTCGATTGCGGTGTGCTGCCGAAAGAGAAAATGGAACTCATCGGAAAAGTTTGTGATGAAATTCTTGAAGGTAAACTCGATGACCAGTTTCCGCTTGTAGTTTGGCAGACAGGTTCAGGAACACAGTCAAATATGAATGTTAACGAAGTTATCGCGAACAGGGGACACGTATTAAACGGGGGAAAACTTTCTGATGATAAAAAATCTTTACATCCAAACGATGATGTTAATAAGTCACAGTCATCAAACGATACATTTCCTACGGCAATGCATATCGCTGGATATAAAATGATTGTTGAATGTACTTTACCGAAGGCAACAGTTTTAATGAATACTCTGAAAGCAAAGTCAGAAAAATTTATGGACATTGTAAAAATCGGAAGAACACATTTTATGGATGCTACTCCTTTGACACTTGGTCAGGAATTCTCGGGATATGTCTCCCAGATCAGTCACGGTATTAAAGCCATCACAAATACTCTTGTACATTTATCCGAACTTGCTCTTGGTGGCTCTGCTGTAGGTACGGGTTTAAACGTTCCTAAGAATTATGATGTTATAGTCGCAAAACATATTTCTGATTTATCGGGTCTCCCGTTTATAACTGCGGAAAATAAATTTGAATCACTTGCAGCACACGATGCAGTGGTTGAATCGTCGGGTGGATTGAAAACACTTGCAGTCAGTTTAATGAAAATAGCGAATGATATTCGTATGCTCGGTTCAGGTCCAAGAAGCGGTATAGGTGAACTGATACTTCCTGAAAATGAACCTGGCTCTTCAATTATGCCGGGAAAAGTGAATCCTACTCAGGCTGAAGCAATGACTATGGTCTGCGCTCAGGTTATTGGCAATGATGTTGCTATTACAACTGGCGGTATATATGGACAATTCGAACTTAATGTCTTTAAACCTGTTATGATTACAAACCTTCTGCACTCTGCAAGATTGCTCGGAGATGCCTGCGAATCTTTCAACGACCATTGTGCATGTGGTATTGAACCAAATCTCATTTTCATTAATAAACACGTTGAAAATTCTCTTATGCTCGTTACTGCATTGAACACTCATATAGGTTATGAGAGTGCTGCAAAGATTGCAAAGAAAGCACACAAGGAAAATAAAACTTTGCGCGAAACAGCTATTGAATTAGGATTGTTAACAAGTGAGCAGTTTGACCACTGGGTTGTACCTAAAAACATGGTAGGAAATTTGTAATTAAATTATTTTTTACAGGCAGGGAAAAATATTCCTGCCTGTATAATTCAGTTACCTAAAAAAATATTATTTAACTCCTAAAAAATCCAGTACTGCATTTATAAAAGTGATCGGATGGGGCGGGCATCCTGGAATGTACAAATCAACTTTAACTTCATTAAAAAATTCACGGTTCAGATTTTCCGATTCCTGAAAAATTCCGCCGCTTATAGCACAAGCACCAACAGCAATCACTATCACGGGATCACTAATACTTTTGTAAGCATCCATTAATGCAGGTGCCATATTTATTGAAACCGGACCTGTTATAACCAGACCATCTGAATGTCGGGGTGATGCAACAAAATCTATTCCAAATCTGCCCATATCAAAATTTACATTACTGCAAGCACTTAATTCCATTTCGCAACCATTGCATCCTGCCGCAGATACCTGACGTAATTTTAAAGACCTGCCAAACATTTTATGAATTCCTTTCCTGACTTCAACAGCGTTGTTAGTATAATCTTTGTAAGACATTCCGGAAGTTACAATTAATTTATTCCTATCTGTACTGCCTAATCTGCATTCGTTCGTAAATTTAATCACATTGTTTGAAGACACCTTTTCACATTCACCACAGAATGTACATTTCCCGAGGTCAATAGAAAGAGGGTTAATTCTAATAGCATTCACCGGACATACATCCCTTAAATTATCATTACCATATTTGCTTTCAATAATAACAGGAAAACCCCGGTGGGTTTCCATCAATTTAGCATTCCTGATATTCGGAATCACCTGTCTGCCGTGTTTATACCTGAGTCTTATTAAATCGAACATTATAATATGTAAATAAATTTATAAATCAAAACCGCTATATGATAAATTAAAACTTTTATTACATATCGGGAAATCAGATATTCCTTCATCTCGTACTGCTATCGATAAAGCCAGCCAGTTATTAAAAGAAGGGTCTTTAATTTTTATACGTTTTATATTCCCGTCATTATCAGTAAGAATAACATGTGCAATCTCACCTCTCCAGCCTTCTGTTAATGATATAACCATACTGTTAGGCTGAAGCGAAGAAACACTGACCGATAAATCACCTGAAGTAATATTGTTCAGAATTTCCAGAATGATCTTAATTGATTGTTGTATTTCAATAGTCCGAATGTAAGCACGTGCAAACACATCACCCGATTCCAGAATAAGCTTATACAAAGGAAAATATTCGTAAGTGTCAAAAGGATGGTCAGAACGTACGTCAACTGAAAAACCACTTGCTCTTGCTGCAATTCCGACTAATCCTAAATTCCTTGCAGTCTCTTTATCTACTACACCGGTTTTTTCAAACCTCTCTAATACTGACACTGATGAAAACATAACTTCGGTCGCAAGGCTTACGTCATCATTTATCCAATTCATTAATACCAATAAATCATTCCTGGTTTTCTGAGAAATATCAAAATTTATACCTCCCAATTTCATCATCCCGCGTCCGAATCTGTTTCCACATACAGACATTGAAGCATTGATGATTTTAGTCCGTAGTGCACCAAACACTGAATTTCCTTTTAAATATGCAATGTCCCCCGACAGAGCAGATAAATCCGCAAGATGCATTGCTATTCTTTCTAGTTCAAGCATTACTGTACGTATTGACTTCACTCTTCTTGATACAGAAACATCGCATAACGATTCTAGTGCACGTGTAAATGTCCCAGAATGGCCAATCACAGAATCACCGGCAATCGATTCAGATAAATTCAATAAATAATTTCTTTTAGTATTATTCTTTAGAAACATTCTTTCTATACCCCGGTGCTGAAAGCCAAGTTTTATTTCAAGATGATAAACTTTTTCACCATGACATGAAAATCTGAAATGTCCCGGTTCAATTATCCCTGCATGTATAGGTCCGACTCCAACTTCATGTATCTCTTCACCCGTCATGCTGAAAAAATTGTATTCGGGCTCATCATTGTTAATTCCTTCAATTCCTTTTCTCACAGGTTTTAACCAGGGATGGTCTACAGGTTTAATACCGAATTGTTCATAAAACTCACGTTCGAATAAATGTGCAGAAGGAATTATAGGAGTAATAGATTGGTACTCTTTTTCATCAGTAAATTTGCACGAATTAACAAACAAGCTTGAAGTAATATCGTCAGCGAGTACTGCATACAGAGAAACACCGTTTGCTTCCTTACTGCCAAAGAACTGGACTAATCTTTTACCTTCTTTTAATTTATTAATTAGTTGTTCTCTGAAATCGTTTATGGAAAGCATCCGTATATCGTTTAAGTAAATTACTTTCAGATTCTTTGTTTCAACCCAGCTCAATTTAATGACTCCATATTAATTAATTGAATTTACTATATCGTTAATTAATTCCAGCACCTGCTGTGGTATGTATATTCCGATTATCAAAAGTATTATCAGCAGCACAATCTGCGGCAAATAAGCATATAAGTTCAGTTTTGTACGTGAATTATGTTCTTCGTTATCCCCGAAAGTCATTTTGAAAACTGTTTTACTCATTCCGTAGGCTATTATAATAATGAACAAAAAGAATGGAATGGCAAGCCACTCCAAACCATGAGTCCAGAGAGCATTTATTAAAAGAAACTTACTTAAGAACACGGGAAATGGAGGCATACCGATTATTGCCAGCATAGAAACAATCCATAGCCATCCTGTCCGCGGGTCTTTTTTTAACAGACCATTTACTTCGTCAATCTTTTTGCTTCTGTATAAATAAAGAATATTGCCCGATGTTAAAAATAGTGAAGCCTTGGAAAAAGAATGAGCAAGAGCCTGAAGCAAAACAATAAAAATTCCTGTCTTGCCAAGCGATAATGCTATAAATAACAGTCCCATGTTCTCTATTGAAGAATAAGCAAGCATCCTTTTGTAATTCTTCAACTTGAGAATAAAAACCGAACAAACCATTAAAGAAAGAAATCCGGTAACCTGAAAAAGAAAATTTGTGAAACTTTCCTGATGTGCATATACAAAGATTTCCTGTACACGGAATATTCCTAAAAAAGCTGTATTTAGAAGGGTTCCCGATAGTAAAGCAGAAACAGGCGACGGTGCTTCAGAATGCGCATCCGGTAACCACGCATGGAATGGGGCTATACCGACCTTTGTTCCTAATCCCACAAAAATAAATGCAAACGATAATTTCAGCCAGAAAGGATTTATTTCTGATGCATACTTGTACAAGTCACCGAAAAATAAAGAATCGATTGAACTGCTTCCGATAGAGAGAAGTATTATTCCTACAAAAGCCAGAGCGATACCGATTGAACAGATAAATACGTATTTCCATGCAGCCTCAAGAGATGATTTCTTTTTCTCGAAGTATATAAGCAGTGCGCTCGATAAAGTTGTAGCTTCTACAAAGACCCAGAGCAATGCAAGATGTGTCGAAAATATAACACCCGTCATTGCAATCTCAAAAAGCAGAATTTCTAATACGTATAAAGATTCCTGTTTTACGGAAAAATCATGCTGTCTAAAATAGGAAAGACTGTAAAAAGCAACACTTATGAATACTATTGCCATTACAGAGAAGAAGTAAAGACCAATCGAATCTATCCTGAAATATTCCTGCAACCCTTCGGGCATCCAGTACCAGTGATAATCAAACCAGCAGGAAGCCGCAACGCCAATATTCACTAATGCCGTTCCCAGCAATGCAATGCGGTTTACTATTCTGTTCTTTGCAAAGAAACTTAATAAACCTAAAAATACCGGAAGTATTAATACTAATGTAATCAACTTTAATCCTTCAACTCCGTTAATACGTCAATATGACCACCGTCATACATTTCGTGAATTTTATTAAAGAAGATTGCAAAGAGATAAACGCCCACAAAGAAATCAAGAAGTACACCGACGTTTACAAGCATAGGCATTTCATTCGCAACTGATAATGAAAGAAGAAATATTCCGTTTTCAAGCATCAGGTAACCAAGTATATGTGTAATTATTTTCTTACGACTTATAATTAAAAATAAACTTGCAATAATTAAAACAAGGGAAGTTCCGAAATAAAGAGGTTTAATATCTGTATTCGATTCTGAAGCCCAGAACGCAGCAACAAACCCGAAAATAAAAATAACTACCGAGATAAGAAGTGAATAAAACTGAGTTATATACGGTTCCACTTCTCTTATAATCTCATTCTTACGGATTACCCTAAGCAAAAAAAATGGGATTATAATAGTTTTAATTAATAATGTTTCTACGGCAAGAAATGCTATGTTTAACCATGACATCTGCCTTATATCAATTATAACGAGAAGAAATAGCAAAACCCCCTGAAAGGCTAAAGTTTTTACGTATGCCTCAATTCTACTTACAGCAAAAACGTATAGCATTGTCGTTCCGAGCAATATTATTAATATGTTATTCATTTATAGTTTCCATGTAAGAAAAAAGTTATGACTCCAAATGCAATAAGCGAAAGTGCGGTCATTAAAAAGATAAATTGCGGTACATGTGATATCCTTGATCTTGCAATAAGAGATTCAATTGTAGCTATCAATACACTTATAGCCAAAAGAATAGCAACAAAAATCAATAAAGCCGGTCCCACGTCTAAAGATGATGGAGTAAGTAAATTAGCTATAATGCTTGATATTAGAACCATCTTTAATGCCGAAGAATAAAGTATAAAAGCCAAATCAGGGCCTGAATAATCAAGTACCATTACTTCATGAATCATAGTTAGTTCAAGATGTGTATCCGGGTCATCGACAGGAACGCGGCATCCTTCAACAAGTATCATTATAAATAATGAAACAACAAATAATATTTTTACAAGTATAGTGTACACAGAACTAAAAGCAAGCATCTCAAAAATTGTACTGAAAGAATTCTGGTTTGTCAGTAATGCAAGCGAACCAATAATCAGGAAAAATGCCGGCTCTACTATAGTTGAAAATGTAATCTCTCTGCTCGCACCCATTCCTTCAAAACTGCTGCCGGTATCAAGTGCTGCTATTAACATAAAGAATCTGGATATGCCGATTAAGTATGCGAATAAAACGAAATCCCCCGGAAAACTTATTAATGAACCGACTAACGGAAATGGAATCAGCATAAGAGCAAAAAACATTGCGGATATATTTACAGCAGGGGATACCTTAAACACAAAAGAAGTTGTTCTGCTTATTACTTCACCCTTACGTAATAGTTTAAACACATCATAATAAGGCTGGAATACAGAAGCCCCCTTTCTGCCTGCCCATATTGCTTTAACTTTATTTATAAGCCCTGTAAAAAATAAAGGTGATACGATTAATATTAGTATTATTAAAAACTTCATCTTCTATACCCAGAAAATCCAGATTAATATTAAAACTAAAAAGATCAGACCGTATAAAATGTACTGCTGCATTCTCCCGCTTTGAATCCATGCGAACATACTGAAAAATCTGTTTATATAAATTATCATAGGTCTTATTATATACCTTTCTGAAAAATCTTGATTGTCGCTTCTGAAAAATCCCTCTTTTGGAAATAATACCCGTTCCTTGTCAAGTTTGATTTTTTGCGGTACTAATTCTGCAATCAATTGCAAGAATGGCTGTACATAAGAACTCCCTGTATATTGAAATCTGCTGCTTTGCACTTGGTAACCACAATCCCAGGTTTTAAATTGAGTAACTGTTCTGTTGCGTAAAAGGAAATATCTTAACAAGTAGAAAAATGCAACCACCCCGAGAAACCCTAATGTTGTAAAGCTTATCATTCTGTAAATGTGCAGAATATTTGTGAATTCATTAGCTACATCTACCCTTATAAATTCCTGAACCACATTGTAAAATATCGGTAATACAAGGGCAGGCAAAAGACCAATTACAAGTATTAAAATTGTAAGCATCATCAATGGTAACTTATACCATATTGATTCTTCCGAAATATCTGTCTTGTATTCTGAGCGAGGTAATCCAAGAAAACATATACCGTAAACTTTTGTAAAGCATAGTACAGCCATAACACCGATAAATGCCAGTCCAGCGAAAGAGACAATGAATGTTATGTTCAACATTAAATTACTCACTGAGAAACCTTCAATCATTCCAAGGTATATTGCAAATTCACCTACGAACCCGTTTAATAAAGGCATACCGCTTATTGCTAAAAAACCTATCAATAATATGTAAGATGTATAAGGCAGAATCTTTACAAGCCCTCCAAGCTTTTCTATGTTCCGAGTATGAATCTTTGAATAAACTATCCCTGCCCCAAAAAATAATAAGAACTTAAATATAAAGTGATTTATTATGTGCAGTATAGCTCCGAGGAAGCCAAGAATAGCAATTTCCGGTTTATTATAAGAAAGTCCAAGCATTCCTATCCCAATACCAAGTCCGATTATTCCTATGTTTTCTATGCTCGAATAAGCGAGAAGTTTCTTTAAGTCCTGTTGTGCTATTGCATTTGCAATTCCATATACCGCAGTCAAAAGTGAAATTATAACGATACCATACGATAATCCTGCGCCGGGAGAATCAAGCATTAAAATTATTCTTAAAATACCGTACAGTCCTGTTTTAATCATTACTCCTGACATAAGAGCTGAAACTCCGGTAGGAGCTGCAGGATGTGCACGAGGCAGCCAGGTATGGAGTGGAACGAATCCTGCTTTAGTGCCGAAACCAAGAAAGAAAAAAACAAACATCAACGTTGAAAAGCCATTCGAACTGTTTAATACATTCCTGAATGAATTAAAATCAAGTGAACCTGATGAAGCAGACGTAAAAGCAAATGCTGTAATTAAAAATGCCGCACCAATCTGCATAGCTGCAAGATAATATATCCCGGCTTTTTGAACTTCAGGTTTGTTATTTTCAAAACTTACGAGAAAGAAAGAAGATACAGACATCACTTCCCAGATTATTAAAAACAATATTGCATTCTGTGCCAATATTAAAAACATCATTGATGAAATTAACAGACCCGAAAAGAAATAGTATGATGAGAGTTCAGATTTTTTACCCGAATACATTTTCATGTATTCTATTGAGTATATCGCAAATAGTAATGCGCCTGCCGAAATTATTAATGCAAATACCGCTGACAGTGGGTCTAATCGCAAGTATGCAAAGCCTATTGGTTCGGGAAACATTAATAAGGATTCAATCTGTCCTCCGTAAATCAGTATTTTAAAAACCGTGGGGAGTATAAAAAATTGTAAAGCTATCGCAAAGATTAAAAAGACTATGCCTTTAAATTTCTCTTTGGTAAAGATGGAGATTATACCACCTGTAAATATTATAAATATCCCAAAAAGGAAGAATTCCACTAAACTTTATTCTCCTTTTTTGTCCAATCCAGTTCTTTTTCCCTGACATACTCAAGTATTTGTTCTTTTTCAGATTGATTTTTAAGCATATTAAGGAATACATCATCCTGGCATAAATAAGAAATCTTTGAAAGCACGTCCAGATGCCTGCGTGGACTCTCCGTCAAAAGAATAAATATCGTATGAACTTCATGCCCGTCAAGTGCACCAAAATCAAAAGGCGCTTCCAGATAGCAGATGGAAACACTCGTATAGTCTGCAACCGTTATTACAGGAGTTCTGGGGTGAGGTATTGCAATACCGTGTCCGATTGCCGTTGGCATCAATTCTTCTCTGCTTATTAATGCTTCGAATAACTCATCTTTTGATAAATCTGGCGGTATAAATATTTTGTCAATTGCATTTTTAAAAACTTCTCTAACGTTTTCTCCTTTAATGTTGGATATTATTCCGCCTCTTTCGAGTATCTTAGCAAAACTATCGGTATTCGGATTATTGTTCAGGTTTAGTGAAGATGTTGAAACACCCGTTACTTTATTGCTTAAAAGCCATTCGTTTATCTCCGGTCTATTAAACCTGTACTGATGATTTATTTTATAACAGGGGATTTTATTTTCCTTTATCCATTTGTAAACAGTCTTTTCGGATACATTTAAAAGAGTTACAATATCTTTAATCTTTAATTCCATTTAACATTCTTTTCCATTCAATATTCTTTTTTCATAAAATATATATATTAAGAATTAAAGTTTAAATACGAATACATTTCCTATT
>JBAYUG010000095.1:0-11329 GCA_041675325.1 Kapaibacterium sp. (SeqCode) | reverse complement strand
ATTTATTTTCTGAACTGGAACACAGGCTGGGCGGCAGGCGGGTACATTGAAAACAACTTATGGGGACATATGATAATCTTAAAGACAACAAACGGAGGAACAAACTGGGTTATACAAAAGGACGAACCTACTGATTTTTACTACCCGACAAGTATATACTTTTTAAATGAAGGTTATGGTTTTGCAGCCTGCCAAGGAAATAATGGAGGCGGGACTACGGGCGGTATTTTTAAAACAACAAACGGTGGAACTAACTGGGTTATGATAAGTGGTTCAAAACCTGCTTCAAAGATTGTTTTCACAAATCCTTCTACTGCATACTGCATTTCTAAAAGATGGGAAGACTACAATAATATTGACACAGGAATTGTTTATAAATCAACAGACGGAGGGCAGAACTGGAACTCATCTTTCAGAAAATATTTTCATAAGTTTAAAAATATAGTATTTATAAACCCAAATACCGGATTTGTTCATTCCGATTCCAGTTTTTCGGTATACAGCAGTTATTATAAAACAACTGATGCAGGAAATTCGTGGTTTTTATTAAGCAGCGGAAATACAGGTCATTCAGCGTCAACCTTTCCTAATGATTCCTCAGGATGGGCTGTTGGAAACCAAATTTATCGGTCAGAAAATGGAGGAATAAACTGGACGCTTAATCCTATCACTCCGACATCACAGTTGGGATGCATTTATTTTATAGATAGTTATAATGGTTGGAGCGGTGGGACAAACGGAGCATTGTACCAATCCGTATTTATGGATACAACATCAGGAGACTTTTTCCCTCTTCAAATTGGGAACAAATTTATTTATCAGTTTAACAGGTATAATTACTGGACAGGCGGGGGAAGTTCAAGCACTTCAGGTAAAAGGGTTATGTTAATAACTGATACTACAACGTATAACGGAAAAAAATATTATCTTTGTTCCGGAATTCCGAATATTGCATCCGGCTGGTTGAGAGTTGACACTGTAACAAAAAGTCTTTACGCTTACTCTGCTTCGAATAGCTGTCCATACTATTATTATGAAACACTTGTTGACAGCCTTGGTATGACAAGTACCGGAATTGAAAATTCGTGCCATGGTTATTATTGTTACGGTGTCAGTCCAGTTTTATTTTTTAACACGGTAAGCAATCAGATTCATTTTGATAATCTTGTTATGGATAACAATGTATTAACGACTGAAACACACAGGTATTACCATAAAAAATTTGGATTTAGAACTTATTCTTCTTCATACCACTTTGGGACTTCAGGCGGTAGTGAAAGTTATTCATTAAGAGGATGTATTATTAACGGAATTGCTTATGGAGACACAGCGGGTATTCTTGTAGATATAAATAATATAATGACAAATGTTCCGAATTCGTATTCGCTGGGGCAGAACTTTCCGAATCCGTTTAATCCCAATACAGTTATCTGTTATCAGTTACCAGTTGTCAGTGATGTTTCGATAAAAATATATGATGTACAAGGAAGAGAGGTGAGGACGCTGGTGAATGAGAGGATGAATGCGGGGACGTATGAAACGACGTTTGATGGGAGCGGATTGAATAGCGGGGTGTATTTTTATCAGATGAGGGCGGGGGATTTTAGGGAGTCGAGGCGGATGATTCTTTTGAAGTGATGGAGTTATGAAGTGAGAAAGTGAGGAAGTGCATTATCTTTTTGCGTTCCCAAGCAGGAGCTTGGGAACGAGGGGGATAACGAGGGAGATAACGAGGGAGCTAATGAGAGAGATAACGAGTGAGATAACGAAGGAGATATTAATAACAGTATTTAATAATTTTAATTTGTTGGGTATGAAAAATTTAATTGGTTTTACGGCAGTGGTTTTATTTTTCTGCGCGGTTTTGAGTGTTAAGGCACAGACGACTTTCTGGGATAAGACGCAGAGGGTAACGTCGGGATTTGTTGATAAGAATCCGACGTTTGACAGCAGAAAAACTATGAATTATGAATTACTTTTTGTGTCATTTTTATTGTTTGAGAGACACACTCCGCAAGGAGGTTCGAATATCTGTTATTTGAGATTCGGGTATGACAGCGCATTCAGTACAGTAGGGTTTATTACGAATGATTCAAACGTAATAAACAGGAATCAGAAATTTGCTTTTAAGGCGACTTCCTGGTTTGCAGATTCTATTACAAATGCAATGGCGGTCTGGGAAAGAGTTGAGAACTCACGCGTGAATATATACGGGAGCACTTATTCAAATGGAATCTGGTCAACTCCCTACCCTATTGATACAGGTGCAGGCATAAAAAGTTCGCCAAACATATCATACAACACACAGCTTTCGGGAATGAATCAATACTGTGTTGTTTATGAAAAAGACGGAGATATAATATTCAAGAATTATGAATCAACGACTCATCAGGTTCTGAACGAAACAAATCTTACAGAGACGGATACCGCGGTATGCAGGAATCCGAGAGTGACCTCACATAGAATAAATATGGTTCAGCCTATATTTGTAATTTACGAAAGGCAGAAAGCGAACGGAGATTTTGCAATCTACTATAAAAACGCAGGGACGAGTTACGTATTTACCGGTGATACGGTATCGACACGCGGGAACAACCGCAATGCTGATTTTTTAAATGGATATGAATACGTATCGGTAGCTTTTGAGTCAAATTATTCAGGAAAGTGGGGTGTTTATGAATATCAATACAATAATAGTTTTCTTAATACATTGCTTCAAAATTCTGTTACGAATTACAGAAACTTAAAGAATTATATTTTTCCGATAATAACGAATTCGCCGCAGTTTTCTTCGATGCTGACTTCTTATTTAGCTCAGAAAGGAAACACAACAAAAATATATTCGACAGTAATGCTTGTACCCCCGATGGATTCTATTATTGTTGGAGACTCGGCTTCGGGCTGCGTTATGACTATGAGTACCGGTGCGTACAGATACGGTTCCGGGACAGCAAGAATATGGGTGGTATATACAAAGGATTCTGCGGGATACTCAATGCTTCATGCCGCAGGGAAATTAATTCCTTTGGGTGATGTGAAAATGATTGGGGGAGAGATTCCGGGGAGATATGAGCTTATGCAGAATTATCCGAATCCGTTTAATCCGAGAACAGTAATCAGGTTTCAGGTAACGGGTAACAGTGAGGTACTTATAAAGGTTTACGACATGATGGGTAGAGAGGTACAGACGCTTGTGAATGAAAGGATGAATGCTGGGACGTATGAGGTGAGCTTTGACGCCCGCCAAGGCGGGTCTTCGAGGGGGCTGAACAGCGGGTTGTATTTTTATCAGATGAGGGTCGGAGATTTTAGGGCGACGAGGAGGATGGTGTTAGTGAAATGATTTTTTCGTTTTATGAGGTAGAACAAGAACGCACAACATAAGAGCTGATTGATTATGATAAGAACTGATTTAGAACGCGGATGAATAATAGAACACGGATTCGCGCGGATTAAGCAGATTGACACGGATTAATTTTTATAGCTGAAGAGCAAAATGGAAAGGTAAGATTTTTTATTGAATAAATTTTAAATACAGAATTATGAAAAAGACGAATCGGTTTTACGGGGTATCTTTTCTACAATGTATAATTGCACTAATATTACTTCTGACAATTTTTTCGGGAAATGTTCAGGCACAGAATCACAGTGATAATACGTTGATAATAAAGTTTATATCCGGCTCACAGACTTTGAACCTTGCAAGGGAAATATGTCCGGAAGATATTGGAAGTGTATACAAACCCGGTTCAAGCAACAACGATAAAAGCAAAGCATTTGATAAATTTATGACAGAGAACTTCATTAGCTCTATCAAGGCAGTTAAGCCTGATGCAACGCTTAAGACATTACCCGGAGGAATTGAAAGGATATTCATAGTCAGCGTCAGCGATAAAACTCTTTTGAAGAAAGCGTATGACAAAATATCAAAGAATGGTGAAATCGAATATACGGAATATGATTTTATCGGTTCCGGATCAGGAAAACCATACGGTGAGAACAGTTTTACTCCGAATGATCCTTCTTTCGGCAATCAATGGGGATTACGAAATACAGGTCAGGTAATTGGAGGCATTACAGGTACATCAGGCGGAGACGTTAATGCATTAAATGCATGGGATGTTACCACGGGCTCTAATTTGATTGTTTCTGTTCTTGACACGGGTATGCCTTTAAGCCATCCTGAGTTCAGCGGAAGGCTTTTACAGGGATATGATTATGTAAACAATGATAATGACCCGACAGATGATCAAGGACACGGCACGAACGTAGCAAGCATAATGGCAGCAAAGGGTAACAATGGTAGTCTGGTTGCGGGTGTTAACTGGAACTGCAGGATTATACCAGTGAAGATACTTAATTCAAGCAATTTGGGACAATATTCATGGTGGATATCGGGAATTACATATGCAGTAGATAACGGCGCAAAGGTACTGAATATGAGCGTAGGCGGCAGCTCTTATAGCCAGTCATTGTCGGATGCGGTAACTTATGCTTATACTAACGGAAGAATAGTTGTAGTATGCATGATGAATAATAATAACAACATACCTTACTATCCTGCGGCATTCTTCAATAATGTAATTGCAATTGGTGCGATAAACAACCGCATGGAAAGAGCAGTGCCTTTTTGCTGGGGCGGAGGCAGCAGTTACGGTTCACACATAAGTTTTACTGCACCGGGCGAAATGATACTCGGGCTTTCTTATAATAATCCTTCAACAACGAATTACTGGTGCGGTACATCGCAGGCAACACCGATTGCAGCAGGAGTTGTATCTTTGCTTTTAAGCAAGAACAGCACGTTGTCGTTTTCACAAATATATAATGCACTGAAAGTTTCGGCACGAGATCAGGTAGGTCCACCTGCTGAGGATACGCCGGGATTTGACAATTATTTTGGCTGGGGATTGATAGATGCACGCGGAGCTTTAAATCAGGTTGTAGGGATTACAAATATTTCAGAGGTTATTCCTGATAATTTCAGTTTATCACAGAACTACCCGAATCCGTTTAATCCCAATACAGTTATTAGTTTTCAGTTGACAGGTAATAGCAATGTTGTGATAAAGGTTTATGATGTGCAGGGAAGAGAGGTGCAGACGCTGGTGAATGAGAGGATGAATGCGGGGACGTATGAGGTGGATTTTGAGGGGAGAGAATTGAATAGCGGGGTGTATATCTATCAAATGAGGGCTGGGAATTTTAGTGAGGCGAAGAGGATGTTGTTAGTGAAATGATTTTTCGTTTAATGGGAGTAGGTCAAGAACGCACACTGATAAGAGCCGATTGTTTATGATAAAAAATGATTTAGACTGCAGATGAATGATAGAACACGGATTGACGCAGATTAAACGGATTAGCACGGATAAAGATTTTTTTAGAATAAGAACGAGGAAATTAAAAAGTAAAATAAATATTTGAGATGAAGAAGATTACTTTAATGCTGGCGGCAGTTATCTGCATGTTTTTTGGAATGAAAGATGCAGGAGCAAAACCGAGAATAATTATAGGAGATAATCCTATCAGACTTTTGCCGGAGTCAATAATTATTCAAAGGGTGATACTAAACGTAAATAATTTATCGGCGTATTTTCAGAATACGGGCATATTTGACCAGAATACAACTTCGAATAATTCTCCCGGTTTAGAATGGTCAAAGGGCTCGGGAAGGTATGCAAATTTCACGGCAGGGCTATGTATCGGCTGCGGCATAAACGGTCAGTATGCGCAGGTGATGGCGTCATACAAGGGTGAGTATGCACCGGGTATGTTTCAGAATAACGTATGGACTACAAATGCAGATTTTAAAATGTACACGGTAAGGATGGGTGATAATGCTTCGAACAATCCTGATTATGCAAACTGGTACAAGATGGTGCCGTACGGTGCGCCTTACAAAGACGTGAACAACAACGGAGTATATGATGACGGAATAGATATTCCCGGAATGCCCAATGCAAGCCAGACGATATTCGAGTGCATGGGTGACGGAGACCCATCACAAAGGAGTCCGGGTGAAGGATTCGGAGGAGGTATTACTTCGCCGCTGCTTGGAGCGGAAATACATTTTATTTCATGGGCTTACTCAACTCCCGGAATTGAAGATGTACAGTTTATAAGTTATACGATTATAAATAAAGGAACGGCAAGATGGGATTCAACATTTACGGGGATTGTTGCAGATCCCGATTTAGGCGACGCACTTGATGATTATATTGGATGTGATACGTTATTAAACCTTGGTTACTGTTATAATGCGGATAACAATGACGGCTCAGGAAGTCCTCCAACCTACGGGGCTTCACCACCGGCGTTTGGAATGGATTACTTTAGAAGTCCTATAAATAAAGTTACCGGTGATACACTCGGAATTACTTCATTTCTATTTTTTACAAGTACGAGCTCAATGCCTCCACCTTGTGAATCAGACCCGAACGGAGAACCCGTACCGGCGTACCATTATCTTCAAGGAATGAAGAAAGACAGAACTCCTTTTATGGATATAACAAATACACCTCCCAAAAGGACGAAGTTCGCGTATTCGGGCGACCCTGAAACAGGAGTCGGCTGGACTGAATACAAAGGCTCAATGCAGAACTGCAACGGTGATACAACGGGTATGATTTTTTCTGTTAATCCTCCAGGAGACAGGAGAATGGTGTTTAATTCCGGTGCTTTGGATTTTGCAGTGAATCCCGGAGATACACAGAGAATAGTACTTTCACAGTTTGTACAGAGGGGAAGTGATAATAAGAATTCGGTAACAATGCTGAAGAGGCTAAGTATGGTTGCACAACTATTGTACGACAATAACTTTAATGTAAATTTGCTGCCGACTATTCCAGTGGTTTCACAAAGCGTGACGCCAATAAATTCGACACAATGTTCGGTAAATCTTTTCTGGGATGACGCGGCCGAAGCATACAATTACTGGGATACAATATTTTATCAGAAATCAGATTCGAATATATACAAGTTTGAAGGTTATGAGATTTATGAAGTTGACAAAAACTTGCCGAACTACAATCTGCCCGATTTCAGCAGACCATTGACGATAGACCCAAGCAGGATAAAGCTGCTTAATATTTATGACCTTAGGAATAATATAGGGCTTGTGATAGATACACTGCCAATAGCAATTGTGAACAATCAGGAAATATACGGACCGATGCCGATTGTACCACCTTACGGAATGACGACACCACCAAGCTTTCCGAACAGCGGATTAAGCAGGTCAATTAAAATAACGAACACGATGTTTCCCGGAAACTACGGAGGAACATCTCAGATACAATACGGGCAGACGTACAAATTTGTTGTTAATGCATATTCAGTAAGTACATCGACTAAAATAAGAAGGGGATTTAAGGTCTTAAGAAATCCGATGAACTCAGTAATATTAAGCGTTACTCCGCAGCCGTATTCAAATAACATAAGCTTTACATACTACAACGGGGATACACTTTCGAACAGTTTGGTTGACCTTGGGCTTACTCCTGTGGTGGTGGGACAGCAGATGCTTCAAACTGCAAAGTACAGGATAGTTTACACTCCTGACACAACTTACTCCATACAAAAGTCAGTGAATAACGGAGCAAGTTACACAACACTGAAGACAGGGCTGAGACCTACGGGGTTTAGAACATTAACGCATGAAGATTCGAGAATATATGACGGCATATTTTTTAAAGTTGATAAAATAAGATTCTCGGGAAATCCGCCAAACTATTTAGGCAATGCTGGACTGATAAGAGACCCTGCCTCTAATTTACCAGCTGATTCAATACAGACAAGGTATAAGGGATGGGCGTGGTCAAATCAGGGTAACCAGTTTCTTACGGGGAGCAAGTATATAAGAGATCCATCGAGGCCGTGGCAATCTGTTTCGATGTCATTATCTTATCCAATAACAGGAACATTTACGAATTTGAGGTCGGCGCTAACGGCAGATAAACTGAGGAAAGTAACTATACAATGGACTTCTTTAGGACAGGGGCAGTACGCATACTGGTATCAGGATACTTCAAAAATTAATGACAATTATTCCATATTCAGGGGAATTAAGCAAGTGCCGTTTAAAGTATTTGTTGATTCCTTGGTGATTGACAATCCTTCAATACCCACATACAGGTATGACAGAAGGCAGGTAAACTGTGCATTTTTGGAGTCATCGGATATAAATCCATTTACGAACAGCTGGAATCCTACTACAGATTCGCTTGGAGGCAAACTTCTGCTTTATACATTCGGTACTTCATACGATACAAATATAACGACACCTTATAAAAACAGAAATCTTTTTATTCAGCAGCCCCAGTTTGACATTATGTTTGTGTGGGCACCGAGGCTTGTGAGTTCGGGCGGTGCGGGACAGCCGGGAGAGGAATTTTATATATATCCTTACAATGCAACAAGGGGATACTACAACGGAACAGCACCATTGATATATGAATTTTCGACGACAGCACCTGTGGTACCGGTAATAAATATTTCAACAGAAGTTCCTGAGAAGTATGATTTATTGCAGAACTATCCGAATCCATTTAATCCGGTAACTAATATCAGGTTTAAGCTTCCGGAGAGAGCTTATGTGACGATAAAGATATATAATGTGCTGGGACAGCATGTGAAGACGCTTGTGAACAATGAGCGGCTTGACGCGGGTACGCATCAGACGAGATTCAGTGCAGACGGTCTAGCGAGCGGGATATATTTTTATACGATACAGACGGAGATGTTTATGCAGACGAAGAGGATGGTGCTGGTGAGGTAGAGTTGAATGGGGAATAGAACGCAGATTTACACGGATTAGGCAGATAGACGCGGATAAAGATTTTTTAGAATAGGAGCAAGAGCGCACACTGATAAGGGCTGAAAGAATATGATAAGATATGGTTAGAACAAGATGAATTATAGAACGCAGATTTTAAAGAGAAATAGAACACTGATACGCGCAGATTAAACTGATTATCGCGGATAAAGATTTTTTAGAATAAGAACAAGAACGCACAACAAAATAGAATAGAGAAAATAGAAAATACCAAGTAATGAATTTGCGCTATCGAGAATATCCATGATTAAATATTTTTAAGTTAAGAAAAGATATATATAATTAACAACATAATAGTACATTGTATTATTCCGAGTTTGGGGCTTATGGAAAATGAAGTTTAAATAAAAAGAGCCGGAAAGCATAAGCACTCCGGCTCTTTAATAAATGTGTTCTGTTATTATCCTATTTCAAGACAATCATTTTTTTCGTTTCCCTGTAATTTCCTGCGGATAAAATATAGAAGTAAACCCCGCTGGAATAATTCGTTACATTCCATATTGATTGATACACACCGGCCTCGAGTTTTTCTTTAACCAAAGTTTCTATTTCCCTTCCCTGCAAATCATAAATTTTCAATGTAACATTACCTGCTACCGGCAGCTGAAAACGTATGCTTGTGGATGGGTTAAAAGGATTGGGATAATTTTGTTCGAGTTTAAATTTATCCGGTACATTATTACTTATTGATTGAACACCCGGTGTAAGAAAACCGCCACCTGAGAAACATATAATTCTACCGTCACGACTACCAGCAACAAATTCGTCCGAACAACCACTTGAATAAATACCCCGTAAACTTATAAGTGATGAGACTTTTTCCACAGCAGTTGCGGGTCCACCAGAACCGAATGAATATTCGAATTGAATACTCCCTGTATGGAAATCGCAGACGTACACATGGTTTGCAAAAGTAGCGGCAACAACATATGGTTTATATAAATGGCCATAATTTAACTGACAAACTCCAAACACATAAGAATTATCGAGTGAATTTGACCAGTATGAATTTGATGTAACGGGATCTATCAGATGTAATGATTTTGCACCCGATACCATAATTCTATAAATATTATTACCAAAATTATTATCCTGCATAATTTTCATATTTCCGTTTACACTGCTACCAAGATTCCTTGCCCATATTTCCTGTCCGGTTAAACCATTTAAAGACAGGATTTTTCCATTGAATCCTTCAAAACCAAGAAAATCCCTTATCGTATCAGCAGTAATGCTTTTTACATCGCTTAATTGCCACACAACATCGGTGCTTGTATATGTCCAGATATTAGAACCCGTATTATTGAAACCTCTAACAGCATAAGGACCAAAGTTGTTATGAACGGATACAGCACCGCCAGTTTGATTATTGGCAACATCCATTAAGAACTCCCAATCAGTCTGTGAATTCTGAAATATCACATTGCCATTAATGCCGTTCAGACAGTAAACCGATCTCCTGCCCGGAGTTGCGGGCTCACCAGTACCGCTAGCAGATGCAAGAACATCATTAATTCCATCACCGTTGTAATCCTTGTCAACGCGAATACCGTTAATTGCTCCTTGATTCGATACAGTTGAATCACCGAATACCCAAATCATTTTACCCGTTCTTCCAGAAATTGTATAAACATTTTCATTACCATCACCACAACCAATTACTACATCCTGAATTCCGTCTCCATCAATATCGTCTCTTATTTGCATCGCCTCCTCATAGGTCACAGAGCCAATATTACTGGAAGATGAGTATGAATTAAAAACCCAGAGAATATCAGATGTAACGGAAGAATTTCCATTAAAACAAATTGTTTGATAATTGTCAGCGGCAACAAGAATATCATTATAACCGTCCGCGTTAACATCGTTAATTTGTTTAATACTTATAGGTTTGTAATTGTTATAAACAGAATTTGGGTTATCGGGAATTACTCCCTGCCAAAGAATTGTACCTATTGGATATTGTGAAATGATAACACTTCCCATTAGCGGTATATATGCTGTGGGTAAATTTATTGAATTTGAAATTATTTTTACAGAATCCTTATAATTACTGAATTGAATCGGATTATACCAAATTCTGAATGTTTTAGTTTTCTGAGTATCTATTACAACAGGAAAAGTCAATCCCACGGTATCTAATCTAAAGCGATTTGATGCTAAGGAAATTGAATTAATTATTAAAGGAGTATTTCCTCTGTTTGATACCGGAAGGGTAAAACCGCACAATGAATTTTGCCTTCTTTCTCCATAGTTATAACTTGTAACAGGAAAATAAGCAAATGAACCTGTATAAATTCCTCTTCCTTTTAATGAAATATTTTTCACTGGAGTTGCAGGATCATTACTCGATAAAGATAACACGGCTGAATCATTTCCGAAATTGAGAGGAGAGAAAGATAAGGTATAATTTTTAGACTGCTGCGGAATTAAAGTATCAGGAACGAAATTCTGTTGTATTCCAAATCTCGGATTGTTGATATTTTTTCCGGTTAT
>JBAYUG010000094.1:0-11887 GCA_041675325.1 Kapaibacterium sp. (SeqCode) | reverse complement strand
ACCGTGCATACACTCAGGCACTCGATTATTTCCCGGGCATCAGCGAAGAAGAACTTCCTAAATATGTTCTCGTTTCAGATTTCAACCGTTTCCGTTTATACAATCTTGAAGAAAATACAGATAGCAACTTTCTCTTAAACGAACTTCATAAGAATATTCATCTTTTCGATTTCATCCTTGGCTTTAAAAAGCAGACTTATAAAGACGAAGACCCCGTAAACATCATCGCCGCAAATCTTATGGGTAAACTTCACGATGCACTTAAAAGCAATCGTTATGAAGGTCACAAACTCGAAGTTTTTCTCGTCAGAATTCTATTCTGCCTTTTTGCAGATGATACAGGTATTTTCCCTCGCGGTCATTTTGATTATTATTTAAAGAATAAAACCAAATCCGACGGCTCCGACTTAGGCAGCCAGATTGCACACATCTTCCAGATTCTGAACACTCACGAAGATAACAGACAAAGCAATCTCGATGAAGATATAAATGTCTTCCCTTATGTCAACGGCGATTTGTACAAAGAAAATCTTGATATTCCTTCCTTCGATTCCAACATGCGAAGTATCATTCTTGAATGCTGCGGATTCGATTGGAGCAAAATCTCTCCCGCTATTTTCGGCTCACTATTTCAGTCCGTAATGGATAAGCAGAAACGCCGCGACCTCGGGGCTCATTACACATCAGAAAAGAATATTCTTAAAGTCATAAACGGATTATTCCTCGATGAACTTCACGAGGAGTTTAATAAATCCAAATCAAGCGAGAATAAATTACAGCAGTTTCATGATAAAATATCATCTTTAAAATTTCTTGACCCCGCTTGCGGTTGCGGAAACTTTCTAATCATCGCATACCGTGAATTGCGGCTTCTCGAAATCGAAGTCTTAAAAGAACTGTACCGCGTAAAAGCTAAAGAAAACCTAAAAGACAAAACCGCAGAAACAAAAGACGAATACTTTGTTCAAATGCGTCTCGAAGCGAAAGATATCAGCAAAATTGATGTTGACTGTATGTATGGAATCGAAATCGAAGAATTTCCTTCCCGCATAGCCGAAGTTGCAATGTGGCTCATTGACCATCAGATGAATACAAAACTATCCGTCGAGTTTGGCGATTATTTTGCACGTATCCCATTAAAGAAATCCCCGCACATCCATAACAAAAATGCATTACAACTCGACTGGAATGAAGTAATCCCAAAAACCCAATGCAATTATATTCTCGGCAATCCTCCGTTTATTGGAAAGCAGTTACAGAATGAAAATCAAAAGAAAGATTTAGATATAGTATTGAATAGCATAAAAGGAGCAGGTTCTCTTGATTACGTAACTGCATGGTATATTTTAGCTTCAAAATATATCCAAGAAACAAAAATCAAAGTTGCATTTGTATCAACAAATTCAATTTCACAAGGTGAGCAAGTTGGTATATTATGGAAAGAGTTGTTTGGTAAATTCAATATTAAAATTTTCTTTGCGCATCGCACATTTAAGTGGGATAACGAAGCGAAAGGAAAAGCACACGTTTATGTTATAATAATTGGATTTGCAAATTACGATATTAATCCAAAGTACATTTATGAATATGAGACAATAAATTCTGAACCTTTTAAAGTAAAAGAAAATAATATTAATCCGTATTTGGTAGGTGGCAGCGATATTCTTCTAGAAAATAGAGCTAAACCAATTTGTGATGTTCCTGAAATGTTTTTAGGAAATGTCCCAAGAGATGATGGAAATTTTATTTTTACTTCAGAGGAGAAGAATGACTTTTTAAGAATTGAGCCTGATTCTGAGAAATATTTTAGACCATTAATAGGCGGTAGGGAATTTTTAAATAATTCTTACAGATGGTGTTTGTGGTTAAAAGATGCAGAACCTAATGCATTGAAGCGCCTTAATGAAGTAATGAAAAGAGTAGAAAATGTTAAAATATTTAGACTAAATAGCAATAGAGTTGGTACGAGAAAATATGCTTCATATCCTACATTATTTTCCGAAGATAGACAGCCAAACACTGAATATATTCTGATACCATTAACGACATCTGAGAATAGAAAATATATTCCCCTTGGGTATTTTTCCAAAGAGTTTATTGTAAATAATTCTTGTTCATTTATACCCAATGGAAAACTATTCCAGTTTGGTGTATTAATGTCTGATATGCACATGACTTTTACAAAATATGTATGTGGAAGACTCGAAAGTAGATATAGGTATTCAAATGTTATAGTTTACAACAACTATCCATGGCCTGAAAATCCATCCGAGAAAAACACAAAACAAGTTGAAGAATTCGCCCAACTAGTTCTTGACATCAGGAAAGAATATCCAAACAGCAGTCTCGCCGATCTCTACGACCCACTCGCAATGCCAAAAAAACTCGTAGATGCTCACAACAAACTCGACAAAGCAGTTGATCTCTGCTATCGTCCGCAGCCATTCCCAAACGAACTCTCCCGCCTCGAATTCCTCTTCGACCTATACAAGAAATACACCGAACCAATGTTCACTGAAAAGAAGAAAGGGAAAAGAGGTAATCAATAATGGAAAAAAATATTTTAAATATTGCTGTTGGCACATTACCTACGGGAGGATTAGACCTTCATAAGGAATTATCATTAATTAAAGCAGGTATTTTATATGGTGATAAAATTACTTTATACAATCTGAAGGCAAATTTATTTCAAATGATTGCAGTTTTAACCCAAGTATCAGAAGGTGAACAACTTGCATTAATTGAAAATTTAATCCCTACATTACTTAACGATGAAAACCAAATATCACGAATATTAAACTCTATTGAACATTACAAAACGCTAAATAAAATTAAACACCCGACCAAGAAAATATTTATTGAAAGGCAAAAATTAAAGAATACGCTTAGTATAAGTCTTAACGGCCTAAGAGATAATTTATTAGAATTATGTTATAATGCTGGATTAAATGAAATTGCAATTGCAATAAAAAATCAATTACTTGAGATAAAGGACTTTGATGTCAATCAAAAAAATAACTTATTAATTAAAGAGTTTATTACGGAATTAGCTAAATCAATTGATGACAGTAATACTTACCCTTTGTTTGATTACGAAATGAGCGATATAATGAAGACAGCAATAAGTGAAGGTATGATTCAATTCCCAAATAAGGGAATTAAGCGTGGCAATAATATAAATCTTGTTTATAATCTATTTGAAAGACTTCCTTTGTTTGAGAACACAACCATGGATGAAATAGTTGATATTAGAAAAGATTTATCAAAACCATTAATACGGTTTAGGTCTGCGATAATAAAGATATCAAAAAATATTGAAAATGAATTCTGGGATAATGATTTTGAGTCTGACATTCATAATATTATTATACAAGAAATTGAACCTGTAATATTGGAAATTGAAGAAGAGACAAATCAAAATAAATATTTAAAGGGGTTACTGATAACCTCTATTAAAGATTATAAAAGATTAATCTCAATACCTGTTTTAGGAATAATGATCTCAAAGTATACTGATATGTCATCTTTAATACTTGAATCGGTCTCTATGGCTATACCTGCGACAATAACCTCAGTTAATGCATATTTAGACTGGAAAAAGAAACAAAACGAAATCGAGAAGAATCATTTATTCTTTTATTACAAACTTAAACAAAAATTATCTTAAATATTTAATAATTGTAAAATGTTACGAAGACCAGATAAATGCTTTATTACAGACCTCGACACATTCCCATCTCAAAATGATAAGGATGGAGGAATTATGCAATATACTATTAAACCTTTAGAAAAAGATATTAATCTAGTATTTAGTATATTTTCCAATCACTGGACAAAAGATGAAAGTGTATGCATTGGGAAAGGTGAATCAATAGAGTATTATATTATGGAAAAATTAAAAGATGTAAAACATATCTTATACGGCTTAATGCTGAACAACAAATGGCCAATAACCGATTATCCCTTGACCTCTGATAACATTGATGACATAATAAATAAAAGTACTTTTCCAAAGTCTCCTAATGACAAACTATATAATCTCTTCTTTTCGTTGTGTCATGAACAAAGGTTTGATGGTGAACGCAAAACTTTTATTGATCCATATAACAAAAATATGTTTCGAGAAAAATATTACCTAAATAAATATTATTTCATTTCTACTGATGAATTCCTATTTTATTTGAATACTTTGCATGATAAAGGATTTATAGAATTAGAAAAATTACAAATTAAAGATCGATATCCATTTTCCTATAATATAACATATCTTGGACTTGAAGAATTAATTAAGAAACAGGAAGAAGGTAATTATTCGAATAAATGTTTTGTCGCGATGTCTTTCAATAAAACTGAAGAGGAAATATTTATTGATGCAATAAAACCCGCATGTGAAGAGACTGGCTTTTTAGCCAAAAGAGTAGACTTAGAACATTACAATAGCGAGCATACAATCAATGATGCTATTATTGCCTTATTAAAGGAATGTAGATTTTGTATAGCAGATTTCACAAAGCAAAAAGACGGAGTTTATTTTGAATCGGGATATGCATTAGGAAGAGGTATGAAAGTAATTTACACATGTAAAAAAGCTGATTTTAAGAAATCTCATTTTGATACAAACCATTTTCCACATATTGTATACGAAAACACTCAAGAATTAAAAGAGAAACTCATTAATAAAATCAAAGCCTTTATAATAGAATAATTAATCTTATGAGACTATTAAAATATATTTTGACATACGATACTGGTCTTGCCCCAAATCCATACGGTGAATTCTGCACTTTAGCTCTGTGCACTCCTAATCATATGAGTGCAAGATTATTCAAAGGAGATTGGATTTTAGGTCATAGTGCAAAAAGCACTGGCAACAAATTAATTTATTTGATGAAATTAACCGAAGATCCTATGACGAAACATCAATATTTCCATGACGAAAGATTCAAATATAAAAAACCGGTTAAGACAAAAAATGCTTACACGTTTTTAGGTGACAATATGTATCATATTGTAAACGGGAAATATGTTAAGGAAAAAGGATTGCATGATACTGAAAAGGATAGGAAAAAAGACCTTAGAAAAGACAAAGTTTATATAAGCAATTATTTCTTTTACTTCGGTAAATCTGCAATAGATATCAAAGAAGATTACCCTGATTTTATTCATGATACTCAAGGAATAAGATATGTTAAAAACGTTATACGAATAAACAAATTGATTTCTTTTATAGAAAAAAGATATCATGAACCTGGCAAAATAGGTGAACCAACAATATAAAAATTAAAATATTAATTTATGGCGACAAATATTCCAGACATTACTATTTGTCCTTTTACTGGACTGAAAATAGACCATAATAATTCTTATGACGTTCCAAATAAATTACTGGTTTTCGGTTATTCTAATAAAATTATTGGAAAAGTCGAAATGCCTCACGCCGTTTACATTTCAATATACAACAAATATATAGGTGAATTTAACGATAATTATAATAAAAACCTTTACATCTATATCGGAATAATCCGAAATCATTATGTAAATGAGAAAACCCCATTTTATGTTAATAGTGATTTTATAGAAAATGGATATAAAGAGCATTACTATCCTTCAAATTTTAATGATAAAACCAGGTATTTCTTAAAGTATTTATACAAGAATGGAGGTAACGAGGGTAGAAAATTCAAAATTGAATCAGATGATTATCCTTTAGCTTATGCAAAGAGCACAGATGAATTCCAAAGAATTATTGAGAAATTAACAATACAAGGATTTATAAAGCTTTTATCAGAACCTGCAAAAAATATGGATGGTAAATTGCTTTACTATTCAATTATATTGATGCCTTCAGGCGAAGAAGAAGTTGAGAAAAATTTGCCTGTGCTTCCTTTGTTGGATTTAGTTAAACAAGATGTATTTACAGGTGATTCAAAGATTGATAATGAAATTATACATGCTAAAAAATTGTTTTTTAAAACCGATTCTTCCTTTAACGATAAAAGAAGTGCTTGTGAAGCATTAAGTTTCGTTCTTGAACCAGTAAGAGATGATTTAAAGACCTTTTTTTAAGCAAAAGATGTCTCAGACTTCTTTAACATTGTAAATAATTTTGATATACGATATAACAAAGAAAACACAAAAAGTATAGAACACGTAGAACAACTGGAATGGATTTTCTATTCCTTGCTAAATTCCATAATTTGCTATTATAAACTTAAGAATAAATAATCGAAATAATCATGGACCAAATAATAAATATATATTGTGACGAAAGTTGCCATTTAGAAAATGACGGCAATAAAGTTATGGTTCTAGGAGCCGTTTGGTGCCCCTTTGAGAAAAAAGATGAAATCTTCAAAAGGATTAGAGAAATAAAGAAAGTACATAACATAAGTCCGTTTTTTGAAGCAAAATGGATAAAGGTTTCAGAGGGAAAAGTTGATTTTTACAATGCTTTAATCGATTACTTCTTCGATAATCAGGATTTGCATTTCAGAACATTAGTCATACCGGATAAATCAATTTTAAAGCATGATGAGTTTAAGCAAGATCATGATACCTGGTATTACAAGATGTATTTCAATATGCTTAAAGTTGTTATAGACCCGCACCGTAAGAATAGAATCTTTATGGATATTAAAGATACCCGCAGTTCAGATAAGATGAAGAAATTGCACGAAGTACTCTGTAATGATAGATATGACTTCAATAAGGATATTATTGAAATTATTCAAACTGTGCGGTCGCACGAAATTGAAATTATGCAATTAACAGATTTATTGATTGGAGCTGTCTCATATATTAACAGAGGCTTAAATGGAAGTAAAGGTAAGTTGGAAGTAATAGAAAATATTAAGCGTAAAAGTAAATATTCTTTAAGACTTTCAACATACTTAAAAGAAAGTAAGTTTAATATTTTTGTGTGGCATCCGAGGGAGACGTTCTAATGAGTACAAAACCAGATTGGCTGCCTGATATGTTCCCTTTGGGTAGAATTAACTCTGAAACATTAGACGATTTGTACAATATATTTTATAATGATTTTATATTAGGTAAACCCAAACTCGATACAAAACCTGTGTTTTGGGACCAAACTAAAAAAGATGATGATAAATATGAAGAAGGTTTTTGGCACTTAATCGAAAAGCTTCATCAAGGTGACGAAGAAAGAACTTTTGATCCATATCGTGCAGAAAAATTGCCTTGGTGTGCACCATCAATAATGAATTTTAATGATGCAATAATTAAGCTTTGGGAATTCAAAGAATCTGAGAGAAAGATTAAAATTTATTTATGGCTGGAAGAATTTGACTACGTGATAATTTTCCAGAAACGACAATTTAGATTTGGAGAAGTTGCATTTTTATTAACAGCTTATCATGTTGATTATGATAATTCCAAGAGAAAATTGCAAAAAAGATATGAAAACAGGATTTAGTGGAAATGCAAACGCCGCTCTTTTGAAGCGGCATAAGATCTCTTTTTACAACATGGTAAATGAGTCAATACAAAAATACAACTATTCCAATCATATTTGCAAGGCTTATCTATAGGAAAATATTTTATACCAAAATCCCATTCTCTTTATTCTCTCTTGCTGATGTTCCTTCCAATAAGACGGCGGATTCGCCGCCGCGGACAAAGTGAGCGTAGTTGATCCGCCCCGGCGGATGCTGGAGAGCGCATAGTTGATACAACCTCTTTTACTTTCTTTTATTATATATGTCGATTCTTTTGGAAATTGTGCCGTCATTTCTTATGCAGAAATTTTTACCCCTTTGATTTTTAAATGTTTTCTCGTATAAAGTGGTTATGCAAAAATATTTCCCAATTATCTCATGTCATAATTTCCATTTTTGTTTGCATATATAGTAGAAGTATGAATTAATGAAATTATACTTGATATGGTTTTTTGGTTGTTAGGTGTTTTTGTTTTTGTGGCTTGGTAGTTAAGCATATTTTTCCTGTTTTCATACCCTTTCTGCACTTCCTGTTTACTTGCGCTCTACTTGCGCTCACCTTGCGCTCTACTTGCGCTCACCTTGCGCTCTACTTGCGCTCAAAAATAGTCTTGTGTGTTTTGGTCATTGTTTAGTGACAGAAATGACAAAAAGAAGGAATTTTTTCACCACCGAGAACGTAGAGCACACAGAGAAGAGAGTTTATATTGCTAAGAGCATTTTACCACAAAATCACAAAAACACGAAAAGAGCAAAAGCGCACACTGATTTACACAGAAAGAATATGATTTACACTGATAGGGAATAGAATATTTTACTGCTAAGAGCAAAAGGTTTTTAACCGTGTGCCAAAAAAGACGGCGAATGTACTCTGCGGTTAAGAATTTTTTTGTTCTTTTTCTTGTTAGACTACGGATTTATTAATATTAATTAAATGTTATATTTACGTCTTAATCGACTTTAAAATAATTAATGATTTTACGAATTTTATAAAACTAATTAAACAAATAATTTGATGAAAATAGAATTAGAAAACCCCGAACTGAAAGAAACAAGACAGGCTTTTTCCGATGCATTGATGGAACTTGGAAAGACAAACCCTAAAGTAGTTGTGCTTGGCGGCGACGTTTCGGGTTCGGTGAAGGTAAATTCTTTCCGGGATGCGTTTCCTGATAGATTCTTTTCGGTAGGGATTGCCGAGGCAGATATGATGGGCGTTGCGGCAGGTTTAGCGGTTGCGGGAAAGATTCCAATTGCTTCTACTTACGGCGAATTTGCTACGGGAAGACCTTTTGACCAGATTCGCCAGTCAATCGCATACAGTGAAATGAATGTGAAGATTTGCGCTTCGCACTGCGGTATTTCCGTGGGTCCTGACGGTGCTACTCATCAGTCGCTTGAAGATGTCGGTTTGATGAGGCTTTTGCCGCACATGACGGTTGTTACACCTTGCGATTACAATCAGACATATAAAGCAATAATGAAATGTGTTGAAACCGAAGGTCCTTTTTACGTAAGGTTTTACAGGGATAAGACACCGAATTTTACGAATCCGGATGAGGAGTTTGAACTGGGTAAGGCACAGATTTTAAAAGAAGGCAAGGATGTGACGCTCGTGGCAAATGGGCTGTTGGTGTGGGAAGCATTGAAAGCAGCAGAAGTTCTTGAGAAGGATGGAATTAGTGCTAAGGTAATAAATATTCATACGATAAAACCGATTGATAAGGATGCACTGATAAAAGCCGCTGAGGAAACTAATTTAATTATTACCTGCGAAGACCATCAGAAGCAAAGCGGGCTTTACGGAGCTGTTGCAGAGGTACTTTCTTTGCACAGACCGACTCAGATGGATTATGTTGCGGTTGAAGATACATTCGGCGAAAGCGGAACAATGGAGCAATTAATGCGTAAGTATAAGATAAATGACGAAGAAATCATCAGGAAAGTTAAAAAACATTTAAAGAAATAATTTATGTCAACTTTAAGTATAAATGCAAATTCAGTTAAGGTAAAAGTTACTGCCGCAATAGTAGCGGTTCTTTTATTGATTACAGGAGTAATAGCGGGAGGCGTGCTGTTCACTAAGTTTTTTAAACAATCGCCAAACAATCTCAATACTGCTTCGTTCGATAAGACTCAGAAGAATGAACAGGTAAGTCAGGACAGACAAACTGCTGTTACGCGGGCAATTGAGAAAGTTAGTAATACGATAGTAGGTATAAACGTTGAAGAGGTGAGGGAAGTAAGAGACCCGTTTATGAACGATCCTTTCTTCAGGCAGTTCTTCGGAGAGATGGCACCTCAGCGCCAGACAATACGCGGTCTTGGTTCCGGGTTCATTATTTCTGAAGACGGTTATATTTTAACGAATGACCACGTTGCGGGAAATGCAACAAAGATTTCTGTTACACTAACAACGGGCGAAACAGTTGAAGCAAAGCTTATTGGTTCAGACCCTGTTTCAGACGTTGCTTTATTAAAGATAAATAAATCAGGGCTGCCGGCTGTAAAGTTTGCGAACTCCGATAATATTATAATCGGTGAATGGGTGATAGCACTCGGTAATCCTTTCGGACTATTTGAAATAAATGATAAACCTACTGTAACAGTCGGTGTTGTAAGTGCTCTGAATATGAAAATAACTGCTGACCAGAAACGTGCTTACAAGGATATGATTCAAACTGATGCTTCTATCAACAGCGGTAATTCAGGCGGTCCTTTAATAAACGTTGACGGTGAAGTAATCGGTATGAACACGATTATTTATACGGGCGGACAGTTCAATCAGGGGAGCATAGGTGTTGGATTTTCGATTGCCATTAATCGTGTTAAGACTATACTCGATGAGCTGAAGTCCAGCGGAAAGATTGACAGAAACTACAACGTCGGTTTCAGAATTCAGGGAATTGATGACCAGATTGCAAAGTATCTTGGTTTAAAGAACAAAGACGGTGTTGTGGTTACGCAGGTGCAGAAAGGCAGTCTTTCTGACGAAGCAGGATTGAAGCCCGAGGATGTTATAATTAATACAAATGGTGTATTAATAAGAAACGAACAGGATTTAATTACAGAAGTAAACGACCTACGAGTAGGGGATGTACTCAAGCTCAAGGTTATAAGAGGCGGCACCGAAAAGGAAATAGATATTAAGCTTACAGCAAATAAATAAAGAGCAAATTCTGAAATATTCGTTTTCTATTCTCTGTCATTCCAGCGAAAGCTGGAATCCAGCGAATTTATTCTCATATGAGCAATGATTTTCAGAATGAGTAACTTTTTCATAAGTTCCTAAAGAGAGATTTTAATCAATAAAAAAGCCCTTTTCGGTCTCCCGAAAAGGGTTTTATTTAACTAAACAATCTTATTCTTACTATAATAGATTTCACTTCATAATGAAAGACTAACACCACTATTTATAACATAGTTAGTCCTTCTTCTTTCATTCCATGTATTAAGAGATGGTTCTATGTAAATTCTCATTTCGTTGTATAGCTTTACGGACGCCCTTCCGCTTAAATATATACCTGATAATTTCAAATTCATTGCCGGAACAGTTTCAATAGAATAGTAATAATTACCATTATAGATATTTCTATAATCAGGATAATAAATCTGTCCCTGAGAGAATATACCGGCACCTGCTCCGGCGGTAAAGGAATAATTCAATAGTTCATCGGAATCCATATTTCCGAGGGATATTCCTGCAAATAGAGTTACCTGATTTCTGGATACCGGGTTTGAGTAGGCATTATATGTAGTCCAATTTAGATTGTAGAGTGTGAATTCATACGTATAGTCATGGTATTGAACGTAATTTGCTCCGACACTAATTCCGAACAGTTTTGTTAATGGGTAATACGCATCAGCCTGTATGTTAAAACCGATATCTCTTGTATTGTTTACCATTGAACCCACGTATCCGCCGCCTAATGAAATTGTAGTATTTTGAGAATAGGAAATGGATGAGCATGCACACAGAATTACTAAAAGGGGAATAGGTACTTTTCTAAACATTTTCATCACTTTGCGTTTAATTCATCTTGCATAATTAAAAATATTTCTGAGCTCTCTTTGTCGCAGATCCGCCGTCTCGTTTGGTGGACGATCTTTGTTCTTCGAGTCGCAGATCCGCCGTTTTGTTGGGCGGATCCGCCGCGGCGGACGGTAAAAAAATATAGAATATCTGTTTCTTCTCTGTGAGCTCCGTGACTATCTCTGTGCAACTCTGTGGTAAAATCTTTTCTTCTTAGTGCTCTTTGTCTTCTAAATGCCCTAAAAGCTTATTTTTTTCTTAGTGATCTTAGTGAACTCGTATGTTAAATAAATCGGTTTTTAGGAAATAAAGAAAGGATTAATTTTGTAATACAGGAATACTCAATTTTGGCTAAGGAGATGAGAGAATCATGGTGCCTTGAGAAGTAACTTTGATT
>JBAYUG010000093.1:0-12318 GCA_041675325.1 Kapaibacterium sp. (SeqCode) | reverse complement strand
TTTTGTGTTTTTTATTTTTTTAACCGATAAAATACCTTGTGCAACAGCGGTTGCTGCTGCTAATGATTTTATTATTATGCCTCCAGGAGTTTGAGCAAATGCAGCTGTGGCACCTAAATAAGTATTAATAGTCGCTTGTGCAACCGCCGCTATTTTACCAAGTGCTGTCTGCTCGCCTAATAATCCGGCTATTGATCCTGCAAAGTCTGAAACAATCTGGAATTTTGACCGCTGTACCTGATCTTCTAAGGCAATTTGATAATTAGCGTATTTCTGATTTATCAAAGCGATATCCGCACCCGTCTTTTCAGCCGCCGCAAGTTCCATCGCCATGTCATTATTGAGCTGTGTTTGTTTTAATTCAAACTCATTTTGTATTCCGGATTCCTGAACTTCGAGTTTTAATCGTGCATTTTCAGCTATTCTATTAGCCTCGTATGCATCTAAAAGCTCATCGGCTGCTATCTGAGCCTGTATTTCATCGTCTGTTGCTGCAATAAGAAAATCAGTATAAGCCTTGCGAGCGTCTTCATTTAGCTTTTTAAAATGTTCAATCCTGGCTTTTTCAATTTCCTCTAAATCATTACTTTTTGTTTTAGCGGCATCTACTTCTTTTTTGTTTTCAGAAACATATAACCCAGTCAACTGCGAGAGTATTCTTTTTTCACCTTGTGCCTTTTCTTGAATAAGTTTGTCTTTGGCTAAATATAGTTCCTCTAATTTTTTCTGTTGATCGTCATTCATTGCATTACGTGCCCTGGCTAAATCACTATCAATAGCGAGCATCTTTTGTGCCGTGTCATCATTAGCCTGAATGAACCTATTCAGTAATTTAATGTCAATGTCGTATTTGGCCGCAGTTAATTTTAATTCGGTATTATAGAGGTCTTCAGCATCTTTAATTCTTATCGCCAATATTTTCTTTTCTAATTCCAGTGATTGCTCGAGCAATGCAATTCGTTCTTTTATTGGTAATAGTTGATTTTTAGCCTGTGATTCAGCTTCTGATTGTTGCCGCTCAAGTTTCTGTAATTCAGAAAGATTATTTATTTGTCTATCATTAATAGCATCCAAAGCATATACGTATTCATATGCTGCCTTTGACGATGCTTTAAAGTGGTCAACAGCGGCGGCTGTACCCTGCTTTAGATTCATTATTGATTGAAGATATACACTCCATGTAGCCTTAAGCTGCTCCATACGTGCGGTGTATTCAGTCAATCCCTTATCAGTACTCAAAATAGCCTTGCCAATACTCATTATTGCCCCTGCAATTAAAGTGAGAGTAAGAACTATTGGATTTGTAAGTAATATAAGGAATTTCTTACCAAAATTCGAAACTCCATTTGCGGCATTTTTTAATGGAACAGGCAAACCATCCAACGCACTCTTATAATTACCTATGTTCATTTTTTGCTGAACATATGAATCGCTATTTTTTCTTATTGACTCAGTGTTCGTGTTTATCGCTTTATTTATTTCCTCATTTCTTTTCCTGCCTGTATCGGTTTCAAGATTCAACTTCTGTTGTTCTGCTCTCAATGTCTTATTAGATAAAGCTAACTTCTGAAGTGTTCCAAGCTCCTCATTACCCGATTTAGTAAGATTAACTAACACCTTTTGGTTATCCTGGTATTCACCGGATAATGCTTTGAGTTGGGCTTTATTGATTTCAATCTGTTCAGCCGTCAATCCGGATACATCCTTCAATAGCTTCATTTGTTCTGTGAAGGCTGCTAACTTTTTTACAACATCTTCCTGCTTAATGTCGAGTTCAATGATGTTTATCTTTTCCTGATCTGCCATTATGGTGCCGAGTTAATTTTTATAAGTTCAACAGTTGCTGATTTATCGTCTGAATTTAAAAGATAATCCTTTATGCTGTTCACGTAAAAAAGGCCTCCGAGTTCTTTGATGAACACAAATTTAAGGTTATCAAAATAAAATATGTCGAATATATTTAGTTGCATTTCCACCTCGTAAAACACGGGATTGTAAAGCATATCTGCGAGTACAGCGTATTCAGAAGCCGAATTGAAATAAGTGCAAAGAGGAACCGATAAAACATTGGTGTATGTGACAAGCGATTTTCTATCATCAGTCCATGAGATGTCAACTCCAGCAAAATAAACTTCGGTTGAGTCTCTTAAAAATACAAAATCTGTTAATGGTCTATCGAAATCTGTTGCTCCTGAATATTTGCCGGTATTATTTTTTATGTAAATACTGTATTCATCAGTATAACCTGAATACATATCTAATAACAACAATGGAAATACCTTTGCATCATAATTTATCAAATCAACATCATATGGAGTATTTAAGTTATTTGAATCTATCACTGTCTGATTCATATCCTTGTCAGCATTATCACCTGTCTTATATCTCAAATGATTCTTTTGGCCAGTCCCTGGTATTGTGAATGTTTTTTTATTTACCTTAATTGTTTTACCGGATAAGTCCACATAGGTAGTTAAGCTAAAGTTATCTAACTTTGAAAGTGTTATTGTTGTTCCGGAAATTTTATAAGTGGCTCCGAATATTTGAAGCACTGCAATTAATAAGTCGTGAAATGAATGAGTCTTATCTATTTGAATATTGGTTAAATAATGATCCCCTGATGAATAATGTATGGTGCAATAATAGCATAACATCCTTAACTCCTCAAAATAAGTGTCAATCCAAAGATCACCGGCAAATGTAATACCATTATCTGTTGCGTATTTTTCAAATACAGTCTTTACAAACACGGAAATGTTATCCGAATCAGTATCCCAAATGTACTCTTCAGGTGCTGCAGCTTCCGCTATATGAAGATCATTCATTATTATATCAAAACGGAATCCGGTAGTGGAAACTAAAAAATCCTGAAATTCAACAGTAGAGGCCGCTGCATCATTGATTAAAATAGAATCTCCAGAATACATCGTCTTTAAGCTCTGAGCTTTCATTGCATTTATCTCATCCTTATTATCCGTGATCTGAACATTATATTTCCCATCTTCAAATGATTCAATAAAAGCCGATCCGTCACTTATAATTTTAAACCCATCAACAGTCACATCAATGGAAAGTGCTGCATATGGAACTGTTTGAGCCGTTGTTGGATCACTCGCAAAACCAAAGACAAGTTCATTACCTTCACGTGGAATCTGAAAAGAATTAGTGTAATTTAACTTCCGATTAGCCAAGCTGGTTATTTCGAAGTTAGACAGGTTATAAGCTATTGTCTGTTTATCAGGTATATTTACACGAACACCGTTTATTTTAATCTCAAGGCTCATAACTTCTGAGTGTAAAGTTCAGGTAGCACCAACGTAGCGGATAAGCTCTGAAAGTTATTCTTTTCATTTATCGTATGTTCGCCCTCCACATCTACCAATACCCATTTATCGTCATCGTCTGCGTAAGCGATTTCGAAATACTCAACATATGTTATTCCGAATGTATTGTGATAATTGACCTGTAGATATGGTCTTATAAATTCAACACCTGGGAATACTGAACCAGGGCTTGTACTTGTTGGAGCAGCAGCTCCATCTGCAAGATACGAATGGCCTTTAAGATATCCTGTGTACTCAACCCAGCTTGTTGTGGGAATATTTCCAAGCGAAGCAGCAAAATACCCGTACTGAATGGTAACACC
This sequence comes from Kapaibacterium sp. (SeqCode), assembly GCA_041675325.1. Classification (GTDB taxonomy): domain Bacteria; phylum Bacteroidota; class Ignavibacteria; order Tepidaquicellales; family Tepidaquicellaceae; genus CAIKZJ01. Next base: position 8,672 of record JBAYUG010000093.1, on the reverse strand, counting down.
TCCACCTACACCTACGTAAACAGAATCAGTAGCATCTCTTCCTGTTACGCCAATGTAAATAGTTCCTGTGCCTGCCGTCTTTTTTATTTTGGCACGTATTCGATAAAGCCTATTTGGGTCAAATTTTATTGATTTGCCCTCATAAATACGCTCATCATTTCCGCTATTATTACCAATAATAAGCTCATTATTCACTATTGTCGTTTCACCTGTTCCATACAAACTTGTCCACCTTGAATTAAATCCGGTAATAGTATCTGTAAAATCATCTATAAACGGTGCACGGCCACTATCTAAGAGATATACAGCCGGGCTAGTGAAAATATCAAGTAATATTTTTTGATCTTCTTTAGCTACCATCTCAGAGGTAACTAACAGCTTTTGAAATGCATCTTTGAATCCGATATTTTTAGACCTGCTTTGTGCCCCAACCATCGTATCGAAATAGCTAACTAATGAACCTATCTTTGTTTGATTGCCTGTGATTTTAAAGTACTTATTAAATAACCAATAACGATAAAAACCCTCACTTGATAAGTACTTTATCATTTTACCGTCACAAATAGAATTGAAGTTTTTTATCGTTGTATCTATTGGTACCTCCTCAAACGAAATTCCAAGATCAAAACTTGTGGCTAAAGAGTTAAATACAGATATGCCTGCAATGTCTGAGGTTATTCCTCCAGTATAAGTAAATTCAATAGCACCCAATCCGACAGCCATTACATGAATTGCAAAGCCTGTTGTCTTACCGTTGGTAACTGCTAATATGGGCAATTCGCCACCATACATACCAAGATTATATTTTATCCGATAGGTCATCCCGATACTCAATTTCCACTTCCAGCCATCAGCTCCGGCTGCATTAGTCAGCCATGCTTGACACGTCTTTGTACTCGTGGAAATGGCCGCATCAATTTTACTTCCAGTATTGCCAAATGTATCATAAGGATCAAGAGCAGCATCATTATCCCATCCATATATCGCCGGCCATGGATCGACACCTGTTAATCTCAAGGTATTACTCCCCTGAACAATGGGAGCTGTTATCTTTAAGCTGTTTAACCCGACTGCATTAGCCAGGTTATCGAAGTATTTTACAGCACCTATGTAACCATATCTTGCATCTGCATGAGTAAAAAACATATACAACTCAAAAGGAAATCCATTAAACTGGTGAAAGATCATCTTCTCCTTATCGTAAATCTCTTTCATATTCGAACCATTGACATTGCCTATCTGGTGACGGCCATGTGAAAGGTATAAGCTAAGAGTTTCACTGTCTGTTTCTGAACCATCTTCTAGTCCGTTAATATCAATATCAAGTGCAGTGAGTAACGTACTTGTATTTATCCCAGCAGCAACGTTCTTATAATAGAAATCAGTGGCGAAATACTTGAGAATCTCTGTTACGTCAAGCTCATAAGAATAAGTATCTGGTGTAGTACCTGTATTCAAAGCTGTCTGAACGCCATTGAAAGTATAAGCACCGATAACTACCTGTGAAGTGATTGCCTTCGTATCATCCGTAGGTACGAAAGTCCAGGTGAGCTTATTGAAATTGTGAACACTTACTATATTCGAATTTCCTACTTTTAGGTTTTGAACAAGTGTTATTGCTGCCATATCTTTAAAATTTCCGATCTTATTAATTCCGTTTGTCTGGAAATAAGTCTATCACTTATTCCCTTTAACCAAGTTTCATTAGCCACATCCGAAACAACCCCTCCAGGATTGTATGAGTTTGGTACCTTTATCCCTTCATGTACTATTTTCCAAGCTGCCGCGTATGGATTGACCGATATCCCCTTATCCTTTACCCACTGTTCTAATATCTTACCTAATCCACGAGCCTGACTAAGCGACTGATCGCTATTAGGTCGCCTGCCATATTGCATAAAATACGAATGATAGCTACCGAGTAACTTTGCCTTGATTAGACTTCCACTCTCAGTAATTACCACTTCAAGATCACGTTCGAATTTACCTGAAGCCTTTAATCCCTTATCCTTGTAACTTTTGATAATGAGCTCTTTTGTCAAGTTCATCTCATCGGTTATCATATCAATAAGTGGTTTCATGCTTAGTAATCTATGTCATGCTGTATAATAATGTCACAGCTTATAAAATCAATATTCTCATCGGTTTGATTTATTGCATCTGTCATTCTGAAGCTGGTTAACTCGAGCTCTGAACCGCAAACAACAGCCTCAACAAAAGATATCAATAATAGCTTCATTGCATATAACCTACGATCGTATTTCTGTTTATACGTCTCGTCGAGTTCTGCGAGTGTGCCTGTTGTATCACCTTCGCCATCAATATCAAATTTCCTACCGAACCAAATAGTTAATGAGGTTGAGAATCTGCTTATCCTGTTACTTTGAGCAATACTAATAGCTGTATCTATCACAGGAAAGATACCGATAATAACCGTGCCTTCTGTTAAGTCCTGATTACTGAGTTCGTAGTTGAGGAAAGCCTTAGCTCCGTAGAGTAGCATGTAATTATCTAAAGTGGCTTGAGTCTGAAACCTTGAAACTATGTCTAACATTTCGTGGAAAGTTTCCCAAAGTTACAACATAAAATGTTTATTTTGCAAATTTATTTTTAAGTAGTCTAAATAAATTTATCTATTTTTCGCTAAGTATATCTTTCTCAGATTATCGTCAAACTCATAAGTAACCTTATTCAGCTTCATTTTAGTAAAGATTAAATTAAACGGCATTCGCTCAATAGCATCGTACTTAAGCACATCCCCACCTGCCAGACGGTCAATAGTAGCAAACGCCCCGAACTCCTGAAAGTTTTCAATGCCGGCTTGTGACTCTTCCGAGGTGGGTGCAATGTAAAGAGTCTTTAACTTGTCCTCAATAGCTTTGACTTCTGAAAGGATCCAGTTGTAAAAAGCGAACACATAATACCACTTCTTCAAATTAACAGGCTTTTCGTATATGAGCTCACATATTTTAGCCATGTCTTCCAGGTTTATATCCTTGTCAAACATCATAAGAAGCTCCATTACTTTGCCATATTCAAAGTCATCTAAAGACTTGACGCCCCAATCATTAGGCGTAATAAGTAATCCGGTAGTTATGTAAAGATTAAGTTCCTCAACAGATAAAAGGCTAAGGTTTTCGAATGAGCAATTTGAATAATCGGTCATCTTGAAGTAATTAGTTTTGTTGGTATTCTTGTGATATTTAGCTCATAATACATTCTCATAATAAAAACATCTAACCAGTCCGGTGACCTTCCAATATGCTCTTTGATCTTTTCCTTTGGCATTATTCTCAATTTACCATCCTTGTCGCTGTCGTAAGTTTTAAGCATCCCTAATTCCTGGTGAATCATTTCTATTTCCTTATCTGGTAAATCACAAGATATGTATATCTTATCAGCTATTTCAGCTAATTTATATCCGCATTCTGATTTTAGATTTTGATAATTAGAGTTTTCAGCTTTAGAGTTATTTACAAACCCTGTACATTTTAATTCATCAACTACACCTCCTCCAACTCCATCTTCATCGCAAATAATATCAGATAGGTGTATGTTGTGCTTCGTTCTTAAGGCATTGATAGCTGTTTTTATTTGCCCGGTTGAAGATATGTTAAAGATAATATACTCTACCAAAATAAACCCATCCCATACCGTTATTATTGCCCTATCTGATCCGTAGCGTGCTATGTCAGCAACTATCCTTTTTTTGCCATTATCCGCATATATATTCGAAAACATATTATTGATCGTGTCAAAATCTATCATTGCATTAGGATCACTATCGTATTCCCAGTTGCCTAATTTCAATCTCTCTTTTTCGTGTTGAGGTAATCTGTCAAGAGCATTTAAATAGTCCTCAGTTAAGTATTTATTGTCGGTAGGAAGCGATTGAATGAATTTTCTGTAATCCGGCAAGGTGCCATTTTTTGTAGGCAGGTAAAAATTATTGTAGGCGTAACCTTTATTCGGGTTGCATGTCATTAGTATTTTACGCTTCAGGTTGTAATCAGTATTTTTCCACCTGCCAACAGATACCGCTAAATTTGTTATCGCTAATGAGTTTATTTGACCTATCTCCTCAAACCAACCCCTGGTAAATTGAAGCGATCCAAATCTATGGTATTCTGGATCAGATGGTAAGTACTTACAGTCAATATAAAACACCTTAGAGTCATTATATAATTGAAAGTAGTTATTTTGTCCGTTGAATGTTGCATATTTTTCATATGCTAAACCCATAAATGAGAACACCTCAATAATTGATGGCGTTGTGAACTTGGTAAGATCGTTCAGGTTTTGTCTTGCTATAAAATAATGAGTCCCTGCATACATCAAAGCGTCTGAAAATATTAAAGCGGAACCAGTAAATGACTTAGTCCCGCCCTTTGCACCTCCAAAAAGTATCTCTTCAGTTTTATTATCGCACCAATATTCTGCGGCTATAATTTGTTTTGGCTGTAATTTTAAAACTGGAATCATTCATCTTTTATTATTTTCATACCGGTAATTGGCTCTGCAAATTTTACATTTTGATCAACTTCTGTTTTATCGCTCCAATCCATATTTTTTAACGCAAATATAGCACCAGCCGGCTGTCCTCCAGATAATCTTATTTCGTATCCCTTTTCGACTTTTAACTTTGCTCTTTTTATTATGTGTACGAACTCAACCTTTTTAGAATAATCAATAAGTGATTTTCGCTCACTAAATCCAAGTGCTAGAGCTAATCCGGTAATAGTAAAAGGTTCTTTATCGCTTATGCACTGAATAAAATAGTTATCACAAGATTCTTGCAATTCACTTGGGTCTGAATAAAATGGCGGTGACCCTCCTTTATTCCCTATTGCATTTCTATTTCCCTTCTTCGCTCCCATCATTTAATTAATTAACAACAATTTTAGCACCAAATTCACAAGTTCCAGTTCCAGAGTCCAGATTGTCATATGCTTTAGTTATAACAATTATCTTTCCTCCACAACTGCATTTATAAATACGCTTTAATCTTTTTTTAAATAGCTTCATAATAAAACACAAATTTAAATCAAATACTTCACAAAGTCAAATTAAAATATTTTAGTCGATTCGTAACAAAGTATTTCGTAGTTGATTTTCTTAGTTAATTTGTCATCGGGCAAGTGTTCTTGATCTGACAAAACCCAACGTAAAGCGTTCCTGCCATGTTTAAGGAGCTCTAATCTCGACGCATCAGAATCATGCGTTATTGGTTCTTTTAGATTTTCGTTAATCATTTCCTCATGCTCAGCTATTTTAGCTAATATTTGCTGTTTTGTTTTCATTTTGGTTGGTTTAATTTTCTCCCATTACATTTAGGACATGGATAATTAATTCCTGGCAAATATTCTATTCCCATATTAGGAGTGCATCCTGTTTGATACAATACACCCCTTCCTTTACATTCAGGACAAAAATCAGGTAATTTAAATTGTTCATCTTTTCTCGGACTGCTATAATCTTCGTGGCTCATTTTGGTTGTTGTATTTTTTAATAAAATTCTTTTAAAATTTTGCGAGTATATTTTAATTCCTTTTTCTGATCTTCAAACCGCTTGCATAGTTCTGTGAGTAAGAGGTCGGGATCGTTATTGAGATCAGGAGGAACACTTATACTCCAAGCTTTACCACCTGTATGTAAAAGTTTACCATTCCATTTATCAATTTTCTCTACCAGCTCCTTGTCTGTTAGAGTGCATTTTGTTTTTGACATTGGTTTATTTATTTGGTTGTACACTATTACATTTTTCACAAAAACTACCATTTTTTGTATTATAAATAGTATTTGGATGGCATCCACAACCATCACAAGATAACATGTGCATATCAATAGGAAGTGCCGTTATAATGTCATTACAATTAATAAGCATTTCTACTATTTGCTTTTTTGGCAATTTCATATACATTGCTACTTTCTCCTCCTTTGTCTGTTCTATTATTTGTAACATATTTTTAAGTTTTATTAAATTAAAATTCCTCCGGATAAAACCAATGCTTACAAACCTCGCATTGCTTCTGCTTTATTCCTTTTGCCTCCTGTTCGTCAGCCCAATCAAGATACTCCAAATAATTTAGAAGTACTGGCTTATGTGACGGGCAAAGTGTTTTGCGGTTTACTGGCATTGGTTTACAAATTAGATATCACTAAATGCATAAACTGATCAGGAACATAATTAAAGCTTATCGCTATTGGTATATCCCTAATGCTTTTTTTATCCTAATTTTATGTCGTTTTCTTGTTATTCCATCTTGCATTTTCTGTATTGTATTTTCGGATAATTTTCTTCCTAACTGAGATTCTGATTGTCGTTTAATTTGCTCTGGAGTCCGTTTTATTCCATACGATGGACTTAATATTCCCTTTTTACCATACGCCCAATGAGCCTCACCTTTTTTACCATACCATGGATTATTTTCACCAGCCCATTGTCCTTGCTTAGAAAGACTCATTTTCTTTCTTGTTTCTTCCGAAAAACTCCTGTTTTTCATTTTCTCACTCATATATTTTTTATGCTCCTCTGTATGATGTTTACCATACCACCAACTTTTTGTTCCTGAATTAGCTTCCCCTATTTTTATTTTAGTTTTTTCAGAACATGGAACACCTAATGTATTAGCGGCAGTTGGACTAATATTTAATTCTGGTTTTAATAAATCAATGTAATATTGTTCTCTTGATATTAACAATTCTTTATCACAATGTTCCAATACATTAAATTCAAAATCATCAATTCCGTATTTATTACAATATGATTGCATTTTTATATTATGATGCACCCCTTTATTTAACCTCCAATTGTGTTGATTTCTACGAATATTAAGACATACAGCACTGCCAATATAATAATGACCTGTAATTTTTGACGTTATTTTATAAATTCCACTTCCTGTTTCTTTTGTAACTTTATTCATAATAAAATACCCACACCGACAACAAAGGCGATCCGATAGCGAAGTATTTCGCAAAAGGCAATGTTGAGGATGTGGGATTTATTTTTCATTATTATCGAATCGCATTACAAAGATACAAATAAATTACAAATTTGATATAACTAGATGCAATTTATTTTCTGGAATATATGAAAAACTTATTGCTACTGGAATATTAGCGATATACCATATGACATAATTTTTAGTCCATTTAAATGAATAATCAATTTCGTGAGTACTTAGATAATTCATTAATTTATTATTCCTTAATCGAGTCTGAAATCTATTATACAATCTTTTACCATCAACTACCGCATATCCTAAACCCTTTTTTGAAGTATGGTAGATACTAAAATAAATTCCACGTTTACCATTAACGGTTGCGGTCTCAAAACAGTCTATTTCATTCACAACTTCATGTTCCAAATCCAAAGCCCAAAATGCCGTATTGTCGCTATTCTTTTCCCTGAAAGTGACTCTGAAGTCACCTGTATAAGTACCATAGGAATGATACACTTTAAGATAATCTGTAAGAATATCAGCCGGAACATCCAATACCCACGGAAAGCCTTTGTGCCAATTGGTTAATTCTGACCAATCAGATTGTGATCTCGGCAACACATACCCCATCCGTTTAAACCGGATAAGGAAAATAGCTTGCAGGATATTGCTGCATAGGTACGATGGAAAGTTAACTATTGACCGCCACAGCTTCCAAGTCCAGTAATTTAGTTTTTGTTTAGGGTTCATTTCTTTAGGATTTGTGTTTGCTATATGTAGATAAATAGTCACCTGTATTATTTTTAACTTTATGCTCATCGATACGATACTGCTTTAAGTATTTATCAACTTCATTTTCAACTATACAAGTGATGTAGCTTTGATCCATCCACCATTTTGCAAAATGTATCAGTTTTTCTCTTGTCATGTCTTTTGTATTTTTTATAGATTTTATTTATTTTATCAATACACCATTGCAGTACTGGCATTGCTCCGGTTGCTCTTGGTTCGTGGTTCATTTATTTATCAATTTATATTGTAAAAACGTCAATGTTTATTGTCCTTGAAAAAGTTCGATTCTGCGCACTTCTCATTTTTTTTATAAAATCAATCTTAAACTCAAAGTCTTCTATCCTATCCTGGAGAAATAACCATCTGTCTACATCTTTGTTATGCGCCGCCATTTCCTGCATCTGTTCCAAAGCTAATACCCCTGTCTTTAAAATATGTAATCTTAGTTTATCTCTTTGGTAGGTCTGTATGTCAATGCTTTTATCTTTCATACGTAAATTTATAAATTGTTTTTTAATAAGTCAATAGGTTTTAGCTATTTAGAATGAATCTGTATTATCCACATCGTAGAAATTGTTAAATTAATTAAAATGGTGTTTCATCAGTACTACCAAATAATACTCTTTCATCTGGAAAAATTGTTTTTATTTCCGTTGAGTCTTTTATTAACCAATTAGTATTATCCCAAAAAGTTTTATTATTATCCTCAAATCTACCATTAACATAATTATATTTTAAATCTGTTATACCCTGTTCTCCAAGATGTTTAAATTTTATCTTTTGCCAATGCACCTCAACTTCATTTATCATTATGTTATTATTGTCTGTATGCCTATGAACAGTGAATCCATAATCACATTTATTATAAAAGTTAGCTGATCCATTAATATCATAAAGAGTTGGAACTTCGAAACATCCGGCAGCGTTTTTCTGCAT
>JBAYUG010000092.1:0-12472 GCA_041675325.1 Kapaibacterium sp. (SeqCode) | reverse complement strand
GAAAAGAATTCATCCCAAAAAGTTTTAGCTTCGGCTTTTTCGCTAACTTCGTTTTCCCACTCTTTAGAGAATTCAAGAGCACGTTTTTTAACTTCGTTCCAGCTAAGAGGCATAGATAGTTTGTTTTGTATAAAATAGTAATTTTACTTTATAGAAGTTATGGAAAAGTTTTTATTTGTTTCATATTCGCTAAAGATACAAGGCGGTAAGAATGTCTTTCGATCTTCCTTCCCTATTCTTAACCGCTTTGTATCTTAAAAAAATACGTTGAAATAATTAATTCTTTTTGATAAGTTAACTGGTAAACTAAAGTTTATGATTCTATGAAAAGGTTTAAATTAAAAACTTCAATAAATTCTACAAAGATTATTTACAATTCTCCAATTTTCTGTAAAGTAATATTAATCGCTTTAAAATAATTTAAATATAAAGAGTATGAGCAAAATAGTTAAATCATCGATTGACATACAAAAAGAAATAAGTGTTTTACTGCGTAATATTGTGGATAAAAATGATTTGACAGATAGAGTGGGTAAGTTTCTTACAGATATTACTGGAAAAGAATTAATTCCGGAAGAAAAGATTAAAGATATTCTTATGCGTAGGTTAAATCGTTATTTTTCTAGTAAAGGTACAAAATACTATGATAAAGTAAAAATAAATAAGTTACTGCCGTTTGAAAATTATAAAAAGAAATATAATGAAAAATTTATTGAAGGGTCACGTAAGAAGCTTGATGTTAACAATAGTACTTTTTGTTACGATATAATAGAATCTTTTTACGCACGTTTTAACCCCGATTATAAATATAAATCCATGTCTAAAGAAGTTTTTCTTACAAAGATAAAAAAAGAAAAAGAACTGGAAATATTGCATAAGTTTTTCATAGAATATCCAACTATTGATAGATATATCATTTCTTGGATTGAAGATACTAAAAAGAGGTTTCTTGTATCCCTAATCAAAAATAAATTAGCACCACTTACATCAATATTCTGTTTCTTTAATGATTTCATGGACCTTAGCGAAAACGTGGAATATTTTTATAAACTATTAGACCGTAAAACCACAAGAAGTACTATTCAAGCTGCAATTCGTCGTGCAAAAGAAAATATTAAAGCCGGTAAATTCAGAAAGCTTGAATAATTTTGTGCAAAATTTTATCCTATATCCACCGTGTTATATCATTTTAAATAATATCCCGCGTATATTATAGGTTTTTATACTATGCTGTATATTATATCATTTCTTATTATATACGCCATGTTATAAGAATTATATTCTTTTGCATAATCACTATTCTTAATAAATTGAACCAACGTTAAAAATTTAAAAGTTGGTTCAAATGAAGAATACATATAGAAGTTATATAGGCAGCACACGAGAGAAAAGATCTGAAACGATCAAATCACGTCATTCATCCTTTACCGGATATCTCTGCACATTACTTAATGATTTCATATTGATTTCATATAGAGTTTATATGGATTTCATATGGAGTTCATATAGCTTTCATATAGCCCTCATATACCTCTCATATAGAAACAGGCTGAAAACCGCATTTAGCAGGTCCTTATCTTTAAATGAATATAAAATGTGGCTCGGTAATCCGCGATATACAGGAAAAAGTCCGCCCCGTTGCAAGGTTCTACAGGAATAATTAACAATTTATAAAAAATATAAACTAAGATAAAAAATGGAAACATATATTTCTAAGAAACACAAAGAACATATTAACTTAAAATTAAAAGGAAAGGAGCCATATAATGGCAAAATTAAATGATCAACACTTAGGAACTCTGAGGGGCGCATTAGGTCCTCAGGTGTTCAAAATGCTTTTCGGCGAAGCTTATGTCGCAAGACTTCCCCGAAGGACGATGAATGAACCATCAGCAGAGACGATTGAAAGAAGAAATAGATTCAAGATGTGTATGAAATTCTCGAAATCACTCTACGGTTTAAGGTCGCTCAGACCATTCTGGGACGCCTTTATTCCTGAAGGTGTAACGAAAAGAATCCCGACGATTGCGAAAATTGCTAAGGTCTCTTACCAGAGCATTACTACGACGGCGATTCTTGACGAAACTTTTCTTGCACCGGATTTCGGATTCAGTGTCACGACTACTGATTTAACAATTGACGGAACAGAGATTAACGTTGCAATCGATCCGCTGGGCTTAAACCAGGGGTTCGACTTGGCGGTTGAGAAATTCATTCAGCTCGATTGCGTGATGCATTTAAGTGACCCTGTGAACGGTACTTTAGTTTCAAACAGGTTCATGAATTTTGTATCGGCTAACGTGGTGCTAAACTTAGCAAATCCGCTAAGCTTCAATATTCCACTCGATCCGACGAGACAATCTATCTACAGTGCATATGAAACTCATAAGACATTCATGATACTTACAACGTCAGACGCAAACGGAAAGTCAGTTCATTTTTCAAACACATTTGTTTCTTAAGTTCAAAAGCGATGAAAACAAAAGATGCATATTTTGATTTTAAAGCCGATGAGCTTAACCAAGAGAGTATTGCCCCTTTTAAAGGGGGCAATACCCCTTTTTTGCAAACTTATGTTTGCTTTGCAAGTAAACATAATTTAATTAATTTTTTAAAACTTTTAAACACAATAATATTATGGCAAGAATAACAGGATTTTTAGACGGAAAAATTTCAGGAAAACTCGGCAATTTCGTTTACTATGGAAAGAACGGAAAAACTTTTTTAAGAACGATTGGAATAAGAAAAACCGACCCGTCCTCTTCTGAAATAGCAAGACGAAAGAAATTTGCTATGAGTATAAAATTGGCAAAGAGTATTAATAGCGTTCCCGAGCTGAAATCGCTCTGGGATGCTTACAAAAGTAGTAAAGGTTCGGCATGCAATGCTATTCAGAAGGCGAACTACGTCAGGGTTAATGGTGATGATATTTATATAGCAGCAGCGATTATTCCCGATGCATTATCCTTCTGTGAACCCGCTGAAACAGTAACTATCAGCGGTAACATGTTAAGATTTAAGCTGAATAACGATGAGACATCGGGTATTTATAACAATAACCTCAGAGATAAAGCCGTGATTGCAGGCGTGATTTTCATGAAAGATGTCATTTATTCGGACATTGTGCCTTTCAGGTTTACCGGCGTTAAAGGCACACTGGAAAAGGAAGGGAAAAATGATTATGCCGTGATAAACATAGAGGACTTCACTTTAAGAGCAATGGAAGCCTACGATTCATTTACGTTGTATTTCGGTCTGGTTTGCGGTGATATTGGTTTTGGAAATTTCTCGAGAACGATTTCGAAGGGATAGAGCTTGTGGAAGTAAGGCATACGGGCTGAAGAGATTGTTGGATTGTTCAACCCACTTCGGGGTTGGGTTGTTTTGGTTTGTTCCCCCGACTTCGTCGGGGGTTATTCATGTTGAACCCCTTCGGGGTTCTTTTCTACAGAGATTGAATCCAGAAAGAGCAGTGACAAAGTGATCCGCCACGGCGGACGCACAGAACGCGGACGTGAAAAGTTAGAAGGTGAGAAAGTGACGGAAGAGCAGAATGGTAAAGCAGAAGCTAGAAGTTAGGAGTCAGAAGTTAGAAAGAGAGAGCTAGAAGTTAGATGTTAGAAGATTAAGGAATGAACGGAGATCCCCTGCCATAAGGTGATCCAAAAGGTGTGCCTTCGTCAGGCGGACTCTATGATACTGAGCAGATGCAGATGACAGTTTTGAACAATCAATTCTATCTCGAACCAATATATATAATTCAAGATAAAGATAAACTCTGACAATGAGCTAAGCCTTAAAGCGAGTTCAATAGTTAAACCGTGATAAATTAATCGGTTCATCAATGGCGGTATTTAATAGTTGCAATATAATAAAAATATTATTAAATTAGCCAAGGTGGAATAGAAACATCATGAAAATTATATACCTTATTTACCCTATTTAGAAATTCGCGTTTTGTAATTCCCGTGAAAGCTTGAATGCTTATGACGGGGAATCCATATTATTTATAAATTAAAGATTGAAATACTATGGAAAGTTTAAACGAAAGTCTTCACTCCAGAAGAAAAGCGAATGTACCCTTTTCCTCAAACTACCATTATATCCTAACTTACTCCAATTACGAAATTAAATTCACTAACAAATACTCCTATAATGAAATTAGCCCAAACTTTGGAAAGGAATTATTGAAACAGTGGAATCAAATTGGTTTTCAGTACATGCATAAAGAAATTGCTGACACTAAGTATCTTGAAATTTTAAATGCCGATTTAAAAATAAAGAGTTCATTAAGAATGAATTATTATGAATGTAAGATTTCAATATAATATTTTATTGAAATTGAAATATATATAACAAGCACCCTCTTCGTGAGGGAGGGGGATTTTATAAAATTAAATATAATAGTTATGAGTTATCCAATTTGTTTTATAAATTCTGCAGGAGGAAGAATAATGGTTCAACTTAAAGTTAATAATGCATTATTAGCCGGGGGAGGCTTTATAGTTTTTGAGGTAGGTAAACCAAATATTGATAAATGGGAAATGGAAATAAAACCCAATGGTAAGGATGAACATACTATAGATACAGCTATAGATATTTTGGATGGAAAGATAATAAAATGGATAATTAATGTATGTTCCTTATCCCAAAATATTACAAAAGGGATAGCAGAAATTAAGATATTTCAAGATAATAAAAACTGTTTGACAACCGAACCATTGTATTGGGAAGAGAGCAAAATACCCTTATGCTCAACAGCAAAACCGTGGAAGATTAAGGGGGGCCTTATTTTTAATTTAAAATCATAGAAATGAAAACTTTTATTTATTTTATATTTTTGATATTAACAATTTGTGTACCATTAACCGGATATACACAGATAGATTCAGCAGAGTATGAGGAAACAATCCTTTCGTATAATGTGCCTGAGTCTCCGGGATTTACTGTATTAGGTGTTAATCCAAACAAGGTAGTATCCGGTATAAACGCAAAACCATTGGTAATTAATGTATTGGGTCAATTAGTATTTAACGATAAATTAACACCCGGATTTGCGATGGACTTTTCACCATCAATATTTGGAATGAGTTTTAATAATCGTAATGATTATAGGAAAGATGACTTTAAAAGAATATTATTTAATTCATCTATATCAGTTGCAGCAATTAAAGACAAGAAAGATACTAATTCAACAAAATTTGGATTAGGATTCAGAATAACTCTTTTAGATGAAACTGATTTATTAATGAATGAAGAAGCATGTGAAATAATACAAAATTCTTTAGTAGAATATCCTTCACAAGATGAAACAAAGGAGGATGACACACAAGAACTTCCTGCACTTAAAAAAGCCTATAAAGATGCAAGAAGTATATTATTAAGCAAAACAAGACATTCATTATCAGTTGGGTATGGAGTTGAAGGAATAATAAAGAATTCGATAATTAATAAAGATAGTATTATAGCAAACTCACATAGTATATGGGTTGGAGGGCAAAGCACTTTTAAAGACTTCAGATTGCTATACACATATCAAGCGAGGTTTGGAACAAAATTAACACCAGAAAATTTATTGGGAATGGCAATAAAAACAAACAAATATGGCATGAATGCGGGATGTGAATTGCTGTATAATTTTAAGGCACAAAAATTTGAAGGAGCTTTGTCAAGTGAAATTAGGATTGTGAATAATTTATCTGCAGTAATTGGGCTAAGTATTGTAAGCGAAAAGAATATCGATGAATATATAACAAAATTGAATCTTGTAAGTAATATAAGGTATAACATAGGAAACTAAACTTAACATACTGTTTGTAATTTCTTGGGTTATAAAAAGTACTTAGGAATTAAAATACAGGAAGAAAAGAGATGTTCCGGTGCTACCGTGAGAACCGGAAATTGTTATTAGAATTGATTGAGAATCCAAGAATGGTTTTACACTTTCAGGATATTCCTGAGGTGAAACTTGAACACAAAAGGAGGGAATAAAAATTATGATTTCACATTTTGTAGATCGCATTATAGTTGCAGTGTTATTTTTATTGCTACCGTTAATCCCTTCAATATTAGTCTATAAGATTTCTCCAAAAGACAAGGTTAGTACCAAAGGCCGTTTATTTGGATTTACAATAAATGCTACGGGTGCGTTTGCAAGTTACTTAATTTGTTGTCTTTTCCTTTTTTATTTTGTTATCAAAGATTTTAATGCGCAGATAAAAGAGGAAACAACTTATAAGAACGACCATCCCTCCCTAATTTCACAGAAAGTTTTGTCAGACAATAGTTGGGAAGCCCAATATATTCCTGAATCCAATCCGAATGGAGCCACAAAATTAAAAGTTGAATTTGATGAGGACGGCAGCGGAAATATCTGTCTTATAGGCATAACAACACGTAAAAATGTTAATAATGAAAACGTCGAAATAAGCGAATGGAAATCCAAGCCTTTCATAATGAAAGATTTAAATAGGGAATTTGAATTAGAAGTTACTATGAAATGGCTTCAAGGGCAATTACAATTCGACACTTTAATGAAGTATGAGATAGACAAACCGATTAAAGGGAAATTATTATTCAAATCGGATTATCTACTTCGCGGTGTATTCGTCGAAGACAATAGACCTTCTAATAAATGGGGAGTGTGGTTGTCCCGTCCACCTGATTAAGTTATACTATATTATGAGTTTTTTTAAGGACGGCTTCGTTCGTCACTTTTGTAGGTAAAACGTATTTTCAAAGATTCGACGGTGTTGATTGCGAGCAGGTTGACGGATTTTGCGGATGAACTCAGTGGATTCCCCATAAAAATCCACCACGGCGGACGTATTCACAATCCGCCCAATCCTCCCAACGAGACGGCGGATGCAAAGAGCGATTAGTTGATGGTTGATTATTGATGGAAAATAAGAGCAAAATAGTATAAGAGAGTTGTTCCATATCTGGATGACCCAGAGGGTACTCCCAAATACGAGCGTTTTGGAATGACAAGAAAAAAAGGGAAATTAGATGTTCAACCCGCTTCGGGGTTGGGGTGTTTTGTTTTGTTTCCTCATGCTACAAACATGGAATCCCCAAGGGGATTCTTTTTAGGGTGTTCCTTTTACCTACCGACATGGAATCCCTAAAGGGATTCTGTTTATTCTGTGACTTTTACCTACAGACATTAAATCCCTACCGGGATTCTTTTCTCAACATTGAAGGCACACGGGTGAGGTGATAAAGAAACCCTTTGCTAAGCCACCCCCATGGCTATTGCAGCAAAGGGTTTGGAAGGTAAAGTGCATAATCAAAATTAGTTCATTAATTTAAAATAATCAATTGTGAAAAACAGGGAGTAGGTGTTAAGAGCGGGAAGAGCGGGGAGAACGGGAAGAGCAGGGAGAGCGGGGAAAACGGGAAGAGCAGGGAGAGCGGTAAGAGCTGGAAGAGCGGGGAGAACGGGAAGAGCAGGGAGAGTCCCGGTAAATCGGGATGCCCTCCCAACAAAATGGCGGATCTGCGACTCGAACGCACAGTGAGGGAATGAGAAAGTGATGCAAGAGCAGTGACAGAGTGACAAAGTGACGGGGTAACGAAGTGACATAGTGACGGGGTAACGAAGTGACAAAGTGATGTAAGAGCAGTGACAGAGTGACAAAGTGACGGGGTAACGAAGTGAGAAAGTGATGCAAGAGCAGTGACAGAGTGACAAAGTGACAGAGTGACAAATATCATTTTTATTGCATTATTCATTATTTAATTTTGTGAAATATTTCATATATGAACGATAATAATAATAGCGATAATAATAAGAGCGATAATAATATGAACGATAATAATAATAGCGAGAAGAATTTGAGCGATAATAAAGTGAGGCTGACGCAGATGGTTTCTTCGGCGGGATGTGCCGCTAAGATTTTTCCGTATATTTTGCATGATGCGCTGAAGGATATAAACTGGTTTCATGATGAGAATGTTCTTGTGGGTTTTTCAGGCAGCGATGATGCGGGCGTTTATAAAATTTCTGATGAGCTGGCTCTTATTCACACGACTGACTTTTTCACTCCTGTTGTCGATGACCCTTATACTTACGGAATGATTGCCGCCGCAAATTCATTCAGCGATGTTTATGCAATGGGAGGAACACCGATTAATGCTCTGAACATAGTTGCATTCCCTCAAAAGCAGGATTTATCAATCCTGAAGGAAATTCTTGCAGGCGGTGCGGATAAAGCACGTGAGGCGAAATGCTCAATCGTAGGCGGGCACTCCGTTGATATAGAAAATATTCTCTACGGTCTTGCTGTTACCGGTACTGTTCATCCTAAAAACATTAAAGGTAATGATACGGCTAACGCCGGAGACGTTCTTATTCTTACAAAAGGTCTCGGAACGGGCGTGCTGAACAATTCTGTCAAGTATGCAAAACCCGAACAAAAGTATGTCGTGTCACTCATTAATTCTATGTGCAGACTTAACCTGAATGCCTCTCTTGCGATGGTAAGGCATAATGCGAATGCATGCACAGACGTTACGGGATTCGGTCTTGCAGGTCACTCTATGCAGCTTGCAAAGGCATCGGGTGCTGTGCTTAACTTTAACGTGAATGAACTCCCTGCTCTCGAGGGTGCAGAGTGGGCGATTAGTGAAAATCTTCTTACTCGCGGCGATAAATCCAACAGAATTTATACACAGGATTTTGTAATAAATAAAGGAAACATTGATGCCGGGAAAGAGCATCTTATCTACGACCCTCAAACTTCAGGGGGTTTGCTTATATCAGTAAATGAATCCGATGCAGAAGCATTGTTAAAAGAAATTATAGACAATGGTGATGATATCGCAAAGATTGTGGGGTACGTTTCGCAGCCTGACGCTGAACACAAAGCCGGAACGATAGTCTTTAATTTCTGATATGCTGACTTTTAAATCTGATAAAGAAGTTTTTGATTACGTAAGAACATTCGACCTCAGCGAAATAAAACCTTTAGCTGATGTTCTGGCACCATACACATTCAATTACATTGAAATCGATGAACTTCTGAATCTGATATACAAAGATGATGTTCTTATTGTAGATGCACGCTCCGAAAAAGAGTATGAGGAAACCTCAATACCGACATCCGTGAACTTCCCCGTTCTGAACAACGAAGAAAGACACAATGTCGGACTTGTTTATAAAAACTATTCCGATATAGCAGCGGTTGAACTGGCACTTCAGTATTCATCTTTTAAAACCGAAAAACTAAATGAGTTTCTTGCGACGCATGACGCCAGGAACAAAAACATATATGTCTATTGCTGGAGAGGCGGCGGCAGAAGCAAGTATCTCAGCAAGATGATTTTTGACGCAGGGTATAAACCTAAAACGCTCATCAAAGGAATAAAATCATACAGGCATAAAGTTAATGAACTCTTTTCGCACGAAACATTTCCGAACGAACTTATAGAAATAAACGGGCTTACGGGCAGCGGTAAGACGGAAATAATAAAAGCACTGAATGGCAAATTGCCGACTATCGACCTTGAGAAAGCCGCGAGGCATTTCTCTTCCCTATTCGGATTCGTTCCTTACAAAATAAGAGGCTTCTCCCCTGTTCATAACCAGACAGCGTTTGAAAATAATATATTCGCTGAGTTTATTTTTAATAGAAATGTGTTTAGCAATTACGGCACATACATAGTGGAAAGCGAAAGCAGGAAAGTAGGCGATTTCTACGTACCAATAAATCTGTATTCGGAGATAGAAAATGCAAAAGTAATTAACGTGGAAACATCTTTTGAGAACAGAGTGAAGAGACTAAAGACAGATTACTTTGAATTTTCTAATGGCTATTTAGAAATGATTAATATATTAAAAGCGAAAGATAGGTTCTTCAGGAAGGAAATGAGCAATGCTTTTTACGATGCTTCTCTTGAGGCACTGAATAGGGGCAATGCCGAAGAGTTCATTTCTGTAATGCTTGAAAAGTATTATGACGTGAAGTATAAGGATAAAGGGAAGAAAGCTGTAGCAGTGATTAATAATGACGATGTGAACGAGGCGGTTGAGCAGATAATAAGTATATACTCGGGCATACAATAGAACGCAGATTTTCACGGATTAGGCGGATGGACGCAGATTTAAGAGATTAATTTATTTCTAAGAGATCTTAACGCAAGGGACGCTAAGAAGAGCAAAGGACGCAAAGAGAACAAAGAATAATTGCAAGAGATATTTAACCGTCCGCCGCGGCGGATCTTCGACATGCAGAGAGCGCAGAGAAACAAGAACTACAAACAAAGAAGAACTTTCAACACTAAGGCACTAAGAGCACTAAGAAGAAAATGTTTTATTGTTTTAGAGCAAAAGAAAAGATTTCACCACGAAGAACACTGAGAAAATCACGGAGAGAACAGAGAAAAGAATTTGTTTATTGCTAAAAGCAAGAGATTTTAATCGTTCGCCACGGAGTCTGTCTTAAAACACACCCCGTTTGTCATCCCCGCGTCCCCGCAACGTTCTTGGGCGGGGATCAAGGCGGGGATCTAATCCCGTTTTCAATGTTTTTGTTTTGCTTTTTTCACAAAATTTAAGTTATGAGACAAACTTCGCGGCAGATCTGCGATCTTAGACTCGGGCGACTGACTGTGGTAGACTCAGATATCGAAGGTTTTACCGAACTTTAGGATTTTGTAATCGTATTTCTTTCTTATCTTATCCATTTTTTCAACGAGTGATTTGTACTTGTCTTCTTGAATAAACATATCTTCCTGCATACTGCCGTCATCATCACGCAAATCGCCGAAACGGACACCAATCAGCCGTATCTGCTTTCCTTTTCTGTAAAGCTTTTCAAACAACTTTAGCGAGTCGTCGTAGAAATCCATTTCAATGTTTGAGAATCGCTTGACTATATGTGACTTTTGGTTAACCGTAAAATCTGCATACTTGACCTTTACGGTTAAGCTGTTTGAGATAATATTCTTCTTACGCATCCTTGAACATGCACGTTCAAGCACAAGGTACAGCTCTTTTTCAAGATAATGCTTATCATCAGTATTAAAATTCAGAGTGGTTTCCTTTGAGAGTGATTTCTGTTCATAATCCTCGTAGGTGTTTATTTCCCTTTCATCGATTGAGTTAGCAACATTAATCAGATATCCTGAATGCATTCCTACCTCATTCTCATAAAAGGACTTGTCATACTTCAGTATATCACCAATAAGAAATATTCCGTGCTTGTTAAGATGCTTCAGTGTTAATTTTCCGACACCCGGAATCCTTTGAACAGGAAGGCTGTGAAGGAAATCCTGCTCCTCTTCTTTAAGGATGTAAGTTATGCCATCAGGTTTATTTTCTTTGGAGGCAATCTTTGAACAAACTTTATTTGAGGAAATACCGATTGAACATGTTATGTGCAGAGTCTTTTTTACTTCTTCTTTCAGTGACATTGCAAGTTCATAGACATCACCCTTAAAAGGTCGCAGAGTATCCGTAACGTCAAGGTACGCTTCGTCAATGCTCATAGGCTCAACGAGAGGTGTGTATTTATAGAATATTTCCCTGACTCGCTTCGAGTAATCGGAATAGATGCCTTTTGTGCCGCGAATGAAATTACCCTCCGGTGCGAGCTGAAGAGCCTTTGCGATGGGCATGGCGGTTTTAATGCCCTTTTTGCGTGCGAGATAATTAGGACAGGAGACGATGCTTCTTGTGTCGGTTTTAGTGCCGCCGACGATGAGGGGTTTGCCGCGTAAATCGGGGTTGACGGCTTCTTCGCAAGAAGCGAAGAAGGCGTCCATATCGACGTGGAGTATGTATCTGGGTTTTGGCATGGGTAAAAATACACAATAGGAAGAAGATAAGAAGTAAAGAAAAGATATATTTAGAATTGGTTCACGGAGAACACAGAGAAGAACAATAAAACGCAGAGAAAAGCAATAGAACGCTGATTTTCGCGGATTAAACAGATAACACACGGATTTAAAGAGTAGATAGAGAAGAGAACAGAGAAGAAAAGAGCGCATAACAAAAGGCTGATTTAGTTATGATGTTCGCTGATGAAGAGAAGAACAAGAACTTTTTAGAATTCTTTTACCGCAAAGGTCGCAGAGAGCGCAGAGAAAACAAGAACTACAAACAAAGAAGAACTTTCAACACTAAGTACACGCAGATCACTAAGAAAAGAATGTTTTATTGCTAAGAGCAAGAGATTTTAAACGCAGAGTACCCAGAGGGCACAGAGAAAAGAATTTGTTTTATTGTTTTAGAGAAGAGATTTTAAACCAAGAGATAAAAATCGTAAAACATCCTGGATTCCAGCCTACGCTGGAATGACAGAAAGGGGGAAACAGAATGTTGTTGTTAGATCCCCGCCTAGATCACGCGGGGATGTCTATGTAAAAGAATGTCAAGAGAAAAATAGTATACCTGTAACGATAGTTAATACCCCGTTCTGACATTCGGTCGAACTTCCATTATATTGCTAAACACTTTCAGAGAGAGATT
>JBAYUG010000091.1:0-12749 GCA_041675325.1 Kapaibacterium sp. (SeqCode) | reverse complement strand
TTTATGCCATTTATTGAGAATGCTTTCAAGCACGGAAACAGACTTTGTCCTGCACCTGGAATTAAGATTAAAATAGACGTATTGAAATCAAACATACTTTTTGAAATAAGCAACTACACTAAAGAGAATTTTGAAGCACAAAACAAGAACAGCGGATTTGGTCTTGTAAATATAAGGCGAAGGCTTGATTTACTTTTTGAGAATAAATACGAACTGAAAATCACGAATGGAAAAAATACTTATTCGGTAAAACTTAATCTAATCACCCAATGATAATAAACTGTATTGCCGTTGACGACGAACCTCTGGCTCTGGATATAATCAAGGATAATATTTCCCAGGTACCGTTCCTGAAACTGAAGAAGACATTCAGTGACGGTATAAGCGTGATAGAATACCTTGCATCAAACAATGTTGATTTAATTTTTCTTGATATTGAAATGGGGGGAATTTCAGGAACGCAACTGCTTAAAACACTTGTGAAAAAACCAAAAGTTATTATGACAACAGCTTACAGAAATTATGCTGTCGATGCATTCGACCTCGATGTTACAGATTATCTTCTTAAACCTTTTTCCTTTGAAAGATTCCTGAAAGCCGTGGATAAAGTTTATATTCTAAAGAGTGAGAAACAAAGTCCTCCTGAGACAGGCATCAACAAAAAAGAATACTTCTTCGTAAAGTCGAATTATAAAATGGTAAAGGTCAACTATGATGATATACTGTACATAGAAGGATTGAGTGAATATATAGTCATAAAAACGAAGACCGGCAATATCATTACTCTGCAAAGTTTTAAAAACATTGAGCAGACACTCCCTGAATCGGCGTTTGTAAGAATACATAAATCTTATCTCGTTTCATTGAGTAAAGTTGAATCTATAGAGGGACAGTACGTTAAGATTGCCAACAAGGAATTACCTATTGGAAATAAATACAAGGATAATTTCTTTAAGATAATTTCACTAACAGGAAAGAAAATTTAAGAGATATCAGGTGCAAAAAAAACATATAA
This sequence comes from Kapaibacterium sp. (SeqCode), assembly GCA_041675325.1. Taxonomy (GTDB): domain Bacteria; phylum Bacteroidota; class Ignavibacteria; order Tepidaquicellales; family Tepidaquicellaceae; genus CAIKZJ01. The sequence continues at coordinate 11,734 of JBAYUG010000091.1, read as the reverse complement.
TACTAATTCATACAATCTACTGGTTTACGATGCTGTTACTCGTCGGGCTACAGACTATACCTTTATTTGGTAAACTTACCTATGGTATTATAGCCGTTGATTATATAATATATATTATCTCATTCTTTTTGCTGTTTTATTCGTTCTATTTCTTTATTAGGAAACAGCATTTGAATAAAAAAAGCATCAGAACTTTAATCATTGTCGGATTATTGGTTGTCATTTTCATTACTGTCCCGATTGCGTACATATATGTTCTATTGCTTGCTAAGGAAGTATTCGATCTGAACGGGAGTGCATTCCTTCTTGAATTCACAAAATACTGTATAAGTTTTCTTGAAACTAATTTTCTCTTTGCAATGTCGGGTGCTCTTATGAAGATTGCCTTGCTGTGGTACGATAACGTAATGAAGCAAAAAGAAATGGAGAAACAGTTAGTAATGGGTGAACTTGCTTTGCTCAGATCTCAGATTAATCCACAGTTTCTTTTTAACACATTAACCAGTATAAGAACCCTGATTGAGCATAAACCAGAAAAAGCAATATACAGCATTGAAAACCTTTCCGAGATAATGAGTTATATGCTTTATGAAACAACCACAGAAAAAGTATTCCTCGAAGATGAGATAGACAATATCAATAATTATTTAAACCTTCAACGCGTCAGGTATAACCCTGATTTCATTAGTTTTGATGCAACGGAAGATACATCAGGATTAATGGTTCCTCCGATGATATTTATGCCCATTTTAGAATATGTTTTCACTTTCACAGATTCTTTCCCACGAACTCCCGGAATCAAGATAAACCTAAAGGTAACGGGAAATAATTTATCATTCGAAGTAATGAGTTATGTTAAGGAAAACAAGAAAGAGACCGTAAGCAGCGTCAATTTACAATCCATTAAGCGTCGTCTTGATTTATTATTTGGGATTAGTAATTACAATTTAGAAATAAATAGCGAGAACAATAGATATTTAATTGAGCTTGGAATAACACTATAAAAATTTTCAATTCCAGTTATTTTGATAAAAAATAAACTATCATTTTACAACCAAAATACAGATTAGAAAGTTATCATTTTATACATGAGAACACTATATGTATTATTTATTTTTATCTAATTCTTAATTGAAGTAATACTACATCTGTCCGTTTAAAAAACAATCACAGTATTATAATTAAAAGAATAAATTCCTTTATATTTATTAATATTGATTTTACTAAATCTGCGTAGTACGTATATATTTTCATGATAGTTATAACTTTTTACAATGAATTAAAAGGGTATTTGTTATAAAAAGTATATGGATTTCATATTAAAACTATATGGACTTCATATAAAAACTATATGGACTTTATATAAAAACTATATGGACTTCATATAAAAACTATATGGATTTCATATTAAAACTATATGGATTTCAAATAGCCCGCCTTTATCTTGTATAATTCTTACTTATAACAACGAAATGAATTAAATTGTACTTCTAAACCGTATTTAGAAAGTATATTTATCAAAATTCTTATATTTTGTATTTAGTATCAGGCTTATTGAGGTATTTTTTCATGTTAATATAAAAACTCAAGAAAAAAAGAGAATATTTTCTAAATTGAATAAGTGTCATAATTTGCTTATATTTAAAGACATTAAATAAATCTAAAATTTTATTCGGAGCAAAATTTTTATGAAATCATTAAAAGTTTTATTAGTATCTTTTATACTACTTGGAGCAATGTCATTTTATTTAGGAGGATGTTCTCCGGCTGAAACAACAACAGGCAAGCTTGCTTACCAGCAAAAGAACTGGGAAAAGGCAGCAGCTGAATTAACAAAGGGTCTTGCAATCGATAAAACAGATGCCGAAGCATGGTACATGCTCGGATATGCACAAACTGAACTTGGTAATTTTAAAGAAGGTGCAAATGCATTTAAACAAGCAACTGCACTATCCGCGGATTACAACAACCTGATAAAGAATTATTGGATTGACAAGTATAATGCAGGAATTAATGCTTTTAACAGCGGTACAAAAGAACTCGGGAAGAAAAACACTGAGGGAGCGAACAATCATTTTAAGGAAGCAATAAAATATTTGACGGCAGCAAGCGGTATTATTCCTGATAGTATAGCTGCTTTTCAGTTAATGGCAGATTCTTACAACTACATGGGAGAAACTGACAAAGCACTCGGTATTTACCAGAGCATACTTGACAAATCACAAAGCAAAGATGATGCTATTCAGATCGGCAAGCTTATGTATCAAAACGGTCTTAAGTTAAGACAGGCAGAAGATTATGAAAATGCTTTATCAGTATTTCAGAGAATAATCACAATACCATATCTTCCAAAGGATAACATATACTATGAAAGTTCACTTTTCAACTGCGGATTTGCAAACTATCAGATGGCAGTAAAAAAAGCAACTGACAACAAACCAAAGTCAGAATATGAGCCGCTCCTAAAAGAATGTGTAAAATACATGGAACAGCTAACCTCAACATCAAAGAGCAAAGATTTACTAAAAGATACGTACGAGATATTGGTGAATGCATACGATGCTTTAGGAGACGAAGCTAAATCGAATGATGCACAGCAGAAGAAAAATGCGCTGCAATAATAAACAATGAGCAACGGAAACAATAAAAGCGGTGCACGATGGTTTTGGGGAATATTTATTAGTATTTTAGTTATTGCTTTGATTTTTACCGGTACATCGATAATAATATTTTCGATGGCGCTTTTAAAGACCGGAGACAAGAATTTTGAATATGAAGAAATCCGTTCAGGCAGGGAAAAGATTGCTGTTGTAGAGCTTGACTTTACAATAATTGATTCAGCACCTATAGTCCGGCAGTTCAAGAAATACCGTGAAGACAAAAGCATTAAAGCGATTGTGCTGCACGTTAATTCTCCAGGCGGCGGAGTGGCTGCATCGCAGGAAATGTATGAAGAGGTAAAGAAGACGCGTGATTCGGGTAAACCTGTAATAGTTTCATTCGGTTCGATTGCAGCAAGCGGCGGTTATTACGTTGCATGCGGAGGAAATGTTATTGTATCGAATCCCGGCACTCTAACCGGCAGTATTGGAGTAATAATTTCCATTGCAAACTTTAAGGAACTTGCTGATAAGATAGGCATCAAGGATGTTACTTATAAGAGCGGCGATCTGAAAGATTCCGGAAATCCGTTAAGGGATGTGAATGAAAAGGACAGAGAATATTTTCAGGAGATAGTTGATGACAGTTACGAACAGTTTCTGGATGTAGTTTCAAAAGAAAGAAAGATTGACAAAGATGAACTCCGCAGTATAGCAAGCGGAAGAGTCTATACAGGAAGACAGGCAAAGGATTTGAGGCTTGTAGATTCTATCGGTACGTACGAAGATGCTATTAGAATAGCTGGAGAGATAGCAAAGATAGAAGGCGAGCCGGCAATTGTAAAGGAAAAGAGGCGCATGAACATTTTTGATTATGTAATTGAAAACATGACAAACAATCAGATAAAATTATTAAAGGAAGAAGTTTACAACGAATTCCTTAACAAACCTGTTTTGCAATATAAATTTGAAAGGTAACCGAATATGACAAGAGCGCAGATAGCTTCGCAGATTTCGGATGCAACCGGAATCAGCAAGAAAGAAGCAGAGATAGTAATTGAAGGATTCATCAGCGTAGTGATTGACAGTCTTAGTAAAAATGAGAGCGTTGAGATTCGCGGGTTTGGAACTTTTAAAAATGTAGTCCGTGAACCAATGAAAGCAAGAAACCCCAAGACAGGAGAAACGATTCAGCTTGGGAAGAGGTTCATACCGAAATTCAAAGTATCAAAAGAGTTTAAGACAATTGTACAGGAAAGTTTAACTAAATAATTAAATTGAAAGGAGCAAAATTTAATGCCTTGCGGTAAAAAGAGGAAAAGGGCAAAAATGTCTACTCATAAGAGGAAGAAAAGATTAAGAAAGAACAGACACAAAAAGAAAATAAGATAAATTAGTTTTGTTCGTAATAAATTTATTCTGAATAAATTTACGTCTTTTAATATAAAACCCTGAGTCTTAAAGCTCAGGGTTTGAATATTTAAACTTTAAATAGTTTTTCTACTTTCCTACTTTCGACCAGGAATCTTTCAAAGGTACAGTTCTGTTAAATACGAGTTTATCTATTGAAGAAAGCGGGTCAACACAAAAATACCCTAATCTTGTGAACTGGTACTTATCACCTGCTTTTGCTTTTGATAGTTCGGGTTCAACGAAACAATTGCTATTTATATCTAAGGAATGAGGATTGAGAAATTCCCTGAAATCCTTATCTTCATCACCTGCCGGGTTCTCCACAGTAAATAATCTATCGTAAAGTCTCACTTCAGCTTTAATCGCATGAGGAACAGACACCCAGTGAATAGTACCTTTAACGCTTCTCGTACTTCCCGAACCGCTTTTTGTTTCAGGGTCGTAGGTGCAGTGCAGTTCAGTAATATCCCCTTTCTCATTCTTTATTACATTGTTGCATTTTATAATGTACGCAGATTTCAATCTTACTTCATTTCCGGGATAAAGCCTGTGAAATTTCTTATGCGGTATTTCCTGAAAATCATCCTGCTCAATATATATTTCTCGTGAGAATGGAATTATCCTTGAGCCCATTGATTCATCCTCAGGATTATTCACGGTAGTCATTTCTTCAAGTTTATCTTCCGGATAATTTGTGATAACTACCTTCAATGGATTCAGTACAGCCATTACACGAGGAGCACGTTTATTAAGGTCATCCCTAACACTATGTTCAAGAAGTGCAACATCTGTTAAAGCGTCACGCTTTGCTACACCAATTTTATCAGAAAAACTTCTAATTGATTCAGGTGTATATCCTCTTCTGCGCAAGCCGCAAATAGTCGGCATTCTTGGGTCATCCCATCCGGAAACACGATTTTCCTGAACAAGCTCGAGAAGTTTTCGTTTGCTCATTATAGTATATGACAGATTTAATCTTGCAAATTCAATCTGTCTCGGCAAGTTCTCCAGATTTAACGACTTAAGAAACCAATCGTAAAGGGGCCGGTGAACTTCAAATTCAAGTGTGCAAAGCGAATGCGTAATTCCTTCAATCCAGTCGGATATAGGATGAGCATAGTCGTACATCGGATAGATGCACCATTTATCACCGGTATTATGATGAGTTGCTTTCTTTATTCTGTAAACGACGGGGTCGCGCATATGCATATTGGGTGAAGACATATCAATTTTCGCTCGAAGTATATGCTCGCCATCCTCAAATTTCCCTGCTTTCATTTCTTCAAACATTCTAAGGTTCTCTTCAACAGAACGGCTCCTATAAGGTGAATTTATTCCAGGTTCAGATGGCGTACCTTTCTGGTTTTTAATTTCACCCGAGGTAGATGAATCAACGTATGCATTACCGTCTTTTATCATCTGCACAGCGAAATCGTACATTTTATCGAAATAATCAGAGGCATAGTACATCCGGTCATCCCAGTCAAAGCCAAGCCACTTAACATCCTCGATAATGGAATCAACATACTCGACATCTTCCTTTACAGGATTTGTATCATCAAATCGCAGGTTACAAAGACCTTTATAATCTCGTGCTATACCAAAGTTCAGACAAATTGATTTTGCATGACCAATGTGCAGATATCCATTTGGCTCCGGCGGGAAACGTGTGTGAACTTTACCGTTATTTTTATTTTCCTTAAGATCGTCGTTTATAAACTCACGAATAAAATTCGACGTAGTATTTGAGTTTTCTTCCATTATTATTTAATTTGATTACTTTATTAATATAAAATTCAATTTTTCTCCAAACTTATCAATCCAAATTATTTTATAGTTTCCAGAATTCTGGCAATTCGATTTAATGTCTTATCCTTTCCAATAATATCGAGTATATCAAATATTCCGGGTCCGCCGCTCGTACCTGAGACAGCCAGTCTCAGAGGATGAATAACGTTTCCGCTGCCGGTATTCATATCGGCTGCAGTTTCTTTCAATGCAGTTTCATAATTCTCTTTCCCCGGATTTGCATAATTGCTAATCTTTTCTGAATATTTTCTCAGTATTTCCGGAGATTCAGGTTTCCATCTTTTCTTTAATGCAGCCTCATCATATTCAACAGGTTCCTCAAAGAAATAGTAACCTTTTTCATAAAATTCCTTTACGAACGAGACCCTCTCTTTCATTGCATGAATTACTTTAACAAGATACTCATCTGTAAATTCCATACCTGAATATTTTGATATACTTAGATCTTCTCTTAGCATAGCAACGAGATCTTCATCAGATTTCTTTCTCAGATGCTCGGCGTTAAGCCAGTTTAGTTTTTCTACATCGAAAACAGCTCCTGATTTATTTACTCTATCAAGCGAGAAACTGTTAATTAATTCATTAATATAATAGAACTCCCTGTCATCGCCAGCCGTCCATCCAAGCAGTGCAATAAAATTAATCAAAGCCTCTTTAAGATATCCTTTCTGTCTGTAATCTTCAACCGCGACATCGCCCTGACGCTTGCTAAGTTTTGACCTGTCAGGGTTTAAAAGTAAAGGTAAATGTGCAAAGACAGGTATTTCCCAGCCGAATGCCTCATAAAGAAGCACATGCTTTGGTGTTGACGGAAGCCATTCTTCACCGCGTATGACATGAGTTACTTTCATCAAATGGTCATCAATAACGTTTGCAAGATGGTAGGTTGGATAACCGTCGGATTTCAATAATATCTGGTCATCTATTATTTCGCTTGCAAACTCTACATCTTCACGAATGTAATCTCTGAATTTAATCTTTCTGCCTGCTTCAACATTTAGCCTTATAACATGCGGAATCCCTTCCTGCAATTTTTTATTAATTTCATCTACTGTCAAACTCAAGCAATGCTTATCATACTTTGTCTGATTCAGTTTCTGTTTCTGCTGTTCTTCTCTTAAAGCAGTAAGTCTCTCAGCTGAACAGAAGCAATAATATGCTTTTTTGTTTTCTATCAGTTGTTTGATATGCTGATTGTATATATCAAGCCTTTTCGACTGGTAGTATGGACCATTCTCCCCTTCCTTAAACGGACCTTCATCATAATCGAGACCAGCCCATATAAGAGTGTTGATTAAGTTATCAACCGCCCCTTCTACTTTTCGAGCCTGGTCCGTATCTTCAATTCTAAGTATAAACTTACCGCCTGTATGCTTTGCAAACAGATAGTTATACAAAGCTGTTCTCAAGTTACCAATATGTATGTAGCCCGTAGGCGAAGGAGCATACCTTACTCTAATTTCTTCACTAATCATATATTATACTTCAATTATGAATTATCAATTACAATTACAAACTCTCCCTTTTCCTTAATACGCGACAAATCTTTCACCATCTGGTCAATTCGATTCCTGTAAACCGATTCATGTACCTTTGTCATTTCTCTGGAGACCGAAACATTCTTACCCGGAAAAAACTTATTTAGCTCTGCCAGCGTCTTTTTAACCCTGTACTTTGATTCATATATAATGACAGGCATCTTTATATCCGCGAGGGACTTTAAAACATTCTCTTTTCCCTTTTGAGGAAGGAAACCCTGAAAATAAAACTTTTTATTCTCAAAACCTGAGAGAACAAGAGCGTGAATGAGTGCATTCGCACCCGGTACAGAAACAACTTTTATATCATTCGTTACGCATTTAGATATTATAATACTTCCAGGATCCGAAATTGCAGGGGTTCCCGAATCACTTACGAGTGCAACAGATTTGCCAGATTTTAGTTCATCCATCAGATACTCCGTTTTCTTGTTTTCCACCTGAGAATAATAACTTATAAGTCTGTTGGAAATATTATATCTTTTGAGCAAAACAGAAGTAACACGAGTATCCTCGCAAGCAATCATATCCACATTCTTAAGCACAAAGACAGCTCTCATTGAAATATCTTCAAGATTACCGATTGGTGTAGATACTACATACAGAGTGCCCTTATCAATCTTATAATCAGGGAAATATTTTTCAAAAGAATAGCCGGTATCTTCAATAGTTTCCATAATTTAATTTAAGCATACTTCACTTTATTATAAATGTATTTATGGAACATATATTTTTGTCAAAAGAATATAGATTTTATTTTGGTTATAATAAGTTTATATTTGTATCAGACTATTTAGTCTTTTATATATGAACAATATAAAAACCACAATAAATAAGTTTTCACCTCCTGATAACTGGAAGTTACCGGTTATTGTAGCTCTTGGACTACTAACCGGGCTTGGATTTTTGACATTCCATATTGCTAACGGTACATCATACTTGTCCGATAAACCCGAAACATGCATTAACTGCCATGTTATGTTTCCTCAATATGCTTCATGGCAGCATAGCTCACATGCGAGGGTTGCGACTTGCAATGACTGCCACGTCCCGCAGGATAATATCATACGTAAATACATGTTCAAAGCAACCGATGGTTTAAGGCATTCAACAATGTTTACATTCAGGTTGGAGCCGCAAGTAATTAAGATAAAAGATGCAGGCAGAGATGTTGTTCAGGAAAATTGCGAACGATGTCATCAGGGATTGCTTGGGTATATGCACTCTGCACAAAGAAATAAAACATACATAGTTGCTGAAGACAAAGATGTCTGCTGGAGCTGTCATCAGGAAGTACCTCATGGAACAGTAAGCAGTTTGTCATCATTTCCGTATGCACGGGTACCGGGATTATCACCAATAGTTCCTGACTGGCTGAATAAAGCACTTATCAAAGAAACAGATAATTCAAAATAATACAAAATACACATAAGATTATGAAACTTGCAGAAAAAATCAAAGAAAAACCGTGGCTTGGATGGGTATTATACGGAGCCACTATATTAGCTGTATTTCTTGTCGGACTGCTGGGAAGTTCGATTATTGAAAGAAGAACGGAAACCAATCAGATAATCCAGAATGTAAAACCAATAAAAGACTGGGAACCGAGAAATGAAATATGGGGAGAAAATTATCCGAGAGAATTCGAGACTTATGTGCAAACTTTAGACACATCATTTGCGAGCAAACACGGAGGTTCGGCTAGAGTTGATATGCTTGAAAGATATCCTGATTTGGTAATACTTTGGGCAGGATATGCTTTTTCAAGAGATTATAATCAAGGCCGAGGACATTATCTCGCTGTAAAGGATATCAGAAATACATTACGGACTGATGTTCCCCAGCCTGCAACATGCTGGACATGCAAGAGTACGGATGTCCCGCGATTGATGAATCAACTCGGTATAGCAGAATACTACAAGAAGCCATGGAAAGAACTCGGTTCTGAAGTTGTAAATGCTATTGGCTGTCAGGATTGTCATGATAATAAAACAATGAACCTAAAGATTTCAAGACCCGCACTAGTTGAAGCATTTCAAAGACAGGGTAAGGACATTAACAACGCGACACATCAAGAAATGCGTTCACTTGTTTGTGCACAATGCCACGTTGAATATTATTTTAAAGGCAAAGAAGAGAAATATCTTACATTCCCATGGGACGACGGTTTCACTGTTGAAGACATGGAAAAATACTATGACAAAGTTGAGCATGTTGACTGGGTGCATAAAATAAGCAGAGCACCAATGTTAAAAGCACAGCATCCGGATTTTGAAGTTTTTAAAATGGGTATTCATTCACAGCGCGGGCTTTCATGTGCTGACTGTCACATGCCATACAAGAGTGAAGGCGGTGTGAAATTCACTGACCATCATATACAGAGTCCGTTAAACAACATTGCAAACTCTTGTCAGGTATGCCACAGGGAAAGTGAAACAACGCTCAGAAATAATGTTTACGAAAGACAGGATAAGATATTCGAACTTAGTGAAACTGCAACCAATGTTATAGCAAAAGCACATATTGAAGCAAAAATAGCCTGGGATGCTGGTGCAACTGAAGAACAAATGAAACCGATACTTCAACTTATCAGGCAGGCACAATGGAGATGGGATTATGTAGCAGCTTCGCATGGCGCTGCATTTCATGCCCCACTTGAATCGGCAAGAGTGCTTGCGAATGCAATACATAAAGGACAAGAAGCCAGAACACAACTTGCTATACTGCTGACAAAGCTTAATGTCGGACTACCAATTGCATTACCCGATATTTCAACAAAACTTAAAGCACAAACTTATATCGGTTTAAATATGGATAGCTTGAATAAAGCAAAATCGGTATTTTTGAATGAAACAATTCCACAATGGGACAAGATTGCAACCGAGAAAGGCAACAAAATAGCATGGTATTAATTAAGTTTAAATAATATAATTTTAATCCCCTTTCGAACAATCGGAAGGGGATTTTTATAATAAAGGAGATTCATTGAAGAATATTTTACTGTTTATTTTAATTTTAATTTCCATAGATGTTTTTGCACAGGAAAAACCAAAAGGAAAATTCATTGGAGTACTTTTTGGTGACTTTTTTTACAAGTTTAACGGAGATTCCTCAAATGCATCGAATCAGTACTCATCTTACAACGACAAGACACAGGGAGTAACTGTCAGAAGGGCAAGACTACATTATGAACATAATTTTAATGAGGACTTCACGGGCAACTTTGGTATCGAATTAAACGATGTTACAAAAATCGATAATAAAATGAGCTTTATGGTTTACGATGCACAATTCGAATGGAAGAATGTAGTCCCAAACTCAAGCATTGTATTTGGACTTATGCCCGCACCAACTTTTGTCTGGGGCACGTCAGAAGCAATGTACGGATACAGGAGCCTTGAAAAAACGATAGCAGACAAGAACAAGATAGGAACTGCACTTGAAATTGGAGCGATGCTAAAAGGAAAATTTGATAAAGAAGGGAAATACGGATACACAATCATGTATGGTAACGGAAAAGGTTCGAGCGCTGAAGTATCCAAGTTTCCTAAATTTTACGGCTCTGTATTCGCAAAGTTTCTTAATTCCTTTGTCATTGAAGCTTACTTCGATTACCAGAACAGCTTTAATGAACAATACAGATTCACTGCTAAGAGCGTAATAGCTTACAAGACTAATGATTACACATTTATATTTGAACCTTTTTTCCAGAACAGAAATAATTCAGTAAATCTATCATTACCTCAGAACCCGATAGGATTTACATTTAGCGGAAAAGTAAACATATTAAAGAAGAGTGATGCTGAAAAGGCTGAAGTCCTGAATGTATTTGGAAGGTACGATTATTTTGATCCTGACAGCAATAACGGTACCTTAGGATTCAAGGAAAACTTTTTAGTTGCCGGAGTCGATTTTATACCCTTTAAAGGATTTCATATTATGCCGAATATATGGCTGAACACATACGAAGATAAAAGCAGTGCAAACATTTCAAGACCGAACGACTTAGTTGGCAGAGTCACATTCTGGTATCAGTATTAAATGGAAACAAAATGATTATAATTGGAAAAAATCCCATACTCGAGACTCTTAAATCAAATCCAAAAGATTTGACAAAAATCATATTCATGAAGAATATGAAACCAGAACCAAGGATGAAGGAGATACTGTTTCTTGCAAAAGAAAACGGGATAAGTTTAATTTCATTGCATAAGTTCGATTTCGAAAAGTATTTTCAGAGCAGGGATAAAAAGGAAGGCATATCACAGGGAATGATAGGCTTTATGAAGGATTTTGAATACACGCCATTAAAAGAGATTCTGAGTAAAATTGAAAAGGTTGTAAATCCCCTGTTAATAATTCTCGATGAGATTA
>JBAYUG010000090.1:0-13134 GCA_041675325.1 Kapaibacterium sp. (SeqCode) | reverse complement strand
AACAACACAATGTTTGGATTAACAGGTGCAGCGTATTCCAGCAACAAGAAGAAGATACAAAAAGCGGATAACGAATTCTTTGTTGGTAATCTGTATCTAAACAGAAAATGCACAGGTGCGCTTGTCGGTGTACATCCATTCGGAGGATTTAACATGAGCGGAACAGACTCAAAAGCAGGCGGCAGAGATTATTTATCACTCTTTACACAAGCGAAATTAACAAGTAAGAAAATAATCAAATAATATGAATCTCATAAAATTTATTGCTGCTATGGTTGTACTTATTGTAATCCTGAGCTGTGAGAGGATTTCAGATAGAGTAGAACAAAAGGTAAATGAGAAAATTGACCAGACGATAGATAGGAGTCTGGAAAAAGTCGATTCAGCGTTTAACAAGAAGTACTTAGACTCGTTAACAAAGTCTCTTGAAAAAGTCGATTCGATAACTAAAGACATTGAAAACAAATTTAAAGATAATAAATAATGAAAATACACGAATATCAGGCTAAAGCTCTTCTGAAGAAATATGGCGTTGCCATTCAGGATGGTGTTGCAATAAGATGGATGGAAGAATTCGACAATGCTGTTAACACACTTCGCGAAAGTGGCGTGAATCAGTTTGTCGTAAAGTCGCAGATACATGCCGGCGGCAGAGGTAAGGGTACGGTTTATAACAAGCACAACCGCGAAGAAGTTATCGTTCAGGGTGGAGTCAAGTTCTTTGGCGGTAATGTTGATGGTGCAAGAGATTATGCGTCAAAAATTCTCGGCAACATTCTCGTAACTCACCAGTCGGGTGCAGAAGGTAAAGAAATTCAAACTATTTTTATTGCTGAAGGACTCGATTATAAGAAAGAGCTGTACTTAAGCATACTTCTCGACAGAACAAATTCTAAAAACGTTATAATGGCTTCTACTGAAGGAGGAATGGAAATTGAGAAAGTAGCCGCAGAAACTCCCGAGAAGATTATCAAAGTATGGATTGAACCCGGACTCGGTATTCAAAGCTTCCAGGCAAGAGAACTTGCTTTCGGACTCGGACTTGAAGGCAGCGCCTTTAAGGATTTCACGAAGTTTATTGTGTCACTTTACAAAGCATACATCGAGCTTGATGCTTCAATGCTGGAGGTTAATCCTTTAATCATAACAAATGATGACAGGATTCTTGCACTCGATGCCAAGATTACTCTTGATGATAATTCACTTTACAGGCATAAAGAGTATGAAGTATTGCGCGACCTGAATGAAGAAGACCCCCTCGAAATTGAAGCGTCAAAATCAAACCTGAATTACATTAAACTCGACGGTAACGTGGGATGCATGGTGAACGGCGCTGGACTCGCTATGGGTACGATGGATTTAATTAAAATTGCAGGCGGTGAACCTGCTAACTTCCTCGATGTCGGCGGAACAGCTTCAGCTGAAACAGTTGAAAACGGTTTCAAGATAATACTCACTGACCCTAACGTAAAAGCAATTCTTATTAACATCTTCGGTGGTATCGTAAGATGCGACAGAGTTGCAAACGGTGTTATTCAGGCTTCAAGAAATCTGAATCTCAGCATTCCTGTTGTAGTAAGACTTCAGGGTACGAATGCAGAAGAAGCAAGACAAATTCTGAATGATTCAGGATTAAATCTTATTCCTGCCGATACTTTGCAGGATGCGGCTGATAAGGTAACACAGGCATTAGCTACAGCGAGCTAATTGATATAATAATAACATGATTATATGGGAAAGCATAAGGTTTTTTCTTCTGCTTTCCTTTTTAAATTTTAATAAGTAAATTAATAACAACTATGTCTTACAAGAATATATTATTTGAAGATTCATTAACTTATGACGATGTTTCTTTACTTCCAAACCAGATTTCAGCAGTTGAGCACAGGTCTGACTGCGATACTTCAATCGAGTTTTGCGGTACAAAACTTATGGTTCCTATAATTGCTTCACCCATGAACACTGTATGCGGCGGAAGAATGGCAAAAGCATTAGCCGATCTTGGTGCACTCGGAATCATTCACAGATTTAATTCAGCCGAGGAACAAATCGCAGAGTTTAAAGAAAGTAATCTTAACGGCTCTGATTTCAGGTGTGCAGCATTAGGTATTAATGCAGATACTGAAATCGACAGACTTAAGAAACTTGCTGACTATGGTGTGAAAATATTCTGTGTTGACATAGCAAACGGCGGTTCAAGAATGATTGAGAAGTACCTTAATGCGATAAAAACATCTGTTGCAGAATATAAACTGAAAATAATCGCAGGTAACGTAGCAAGTTCTGAAACGACAAAATTTCTTATTAATTTAGGCGTTGATGCAATCAGAGTCGGTATAGGAAATGGTGCTATGTGCTCAACATCAATCAAATCAGGCATAGGTATCGGGCAGGTTGACGCAATCGTCAGGGCATTAAGCGCAAAAGACGATTTAAGAAGCAGTGTTAAAATAATCGCTGACGGCGGTATTAGCACACCGGGTGCAATGTGCAAAGCTATAGCTCTCGGATGCGATGCTGTTATGTTCGGACGTGTCCTTGCAGGTACTGACGAAGCTCCGGGCGAAGTCCTTAAATACAACAATCAAAGATGGAAGAAATACTGCGGCTCTGCTTCATTTGCCGTTAAACAGGAAAACAAGAATTACATCGAAGGAGAAGAATCGCTCGTTCCTTATAAAGGGAGTGTTTCCAAATTAATAAAGGAATACCGCGAGGGTCTCCAGTCATCAATGAGTTACTTGAATTCGAAAGATATTAATGAATACCAGAAGAAAGCAACCTTTGTAAAGCTTACTTCGCATTCTTTCCTTGAAAGAAAACCACAGGTTGATAATGCCTGAGAAGACTGGAATTCTTAAGGTTTTCTGGTTCAGAAAAGACCTCAGAATATTCGATAACAGGGCATTATCCCATTTGATTAATGATATTAATCCCGGCGATAAGTATTTATTTATCTACATCAAAAATAAAGACCGCCTGAAGTTTTACGGCGAAATGCGATTGGCATTCCTGAAAAAGTCTTTGGAAGAACTTTCATCCACTCTGAAAGAAAAGAATCTATCCTTATCAATTCTAAAAGGTAACAGTGTTGAAGCGTTTAGTATGCTTCTGAGTAAGTATAAACAAATATCCGTCTGTTCAAATAGACAGATTGAACCGTATTCGGTTTCAAGAGATAAAAAAGTATCCGAACTGCTCAATCAATCTGCAAGTGAACTTAAGCTTTATTCAGACACGATGCTCTTTGAGCCGAATGAAATAGTTAAGGACGATGGCACTCCTTACAGCGTATTCACACCTTTCAGCAAAAAATGCTATTCTTTATTAAACGAAAACCATTATTCGGATTCGAGAACATTAATTGATAAACTAAACCCCGAAAACTGTATCAAGCTCAAATCCGAAAAACTCGAATCCTACATCCCCTCCCCTATTTTCAAAGGCGGCAGGCAAGAAGGACTCGAATTCCTGAAAGACTTTTTTAATAAAGGGCTCAGCAAATACAAATCACAGCGTGACTTTCCGGCGATTAAAGGTACAAGCCTTATGTCGCCTCACTTACATTTTGGTACTGTAAATATACGGGAATGCTGGCGTGCTGCTTTGAAGAAGATTAAAGAAAAGGGCGATTCACCCGAAGTCAAAACCTGGATGAATGAACTTCTGTGGCGGGAATTCTACTATCATATCACGTTTCATTCCCCTTATGTTATTGACGGAGCATTCAAACCTGTTTACGATAAACTTAAATGGAATTATGATAAAACATTATTCAAAAAATGGTGTGAGGGCATGACAGGATATCCTATTGTTGATGCAGGCATGCGACAGTTAAACAAAGAAGGCTGGATTCACAACAGGGTCAGAATGGTTGTTGCTATGTTTCTTACGAAGGATTTATTCATCGACTGGAAATGGGGCGAGAAGTACTTTACAGAGAAACTTGTTGACCTTGATTTTGCCTCAAACAACGGAGGCTGGCAATGGAGTGCTTCTACAGGATGCGATGCACAGCCATACTTCAGAATCTTTAATCCATATCTGCAAAGTGCAAGGTTTGACGCTAAAGGCGACTACATCCGCAAATATGTAAAAGAAATAAGAAATGTACCCGAAAAGTTTATTCATAAACCTGACGATATGACGAAAGAACAATACATTGAATATGGCGCTTCTGAATATCCTAAACCATTAATCGATCATCATTCCGCAAAGGAACGGACAATATCACGATTTAAAAAACTATCTGAAAATAAATAATAAAATATGAGAAAGAAATTAATTGCCGGAAACTGGAAAATGAATAAGTGTTTTTCAGACGCAAAAATACTTATGAATGAAATTAAATCTGCTGTCACAAAAGATATAGCTGGTATGGTTGACGTTGTTATTTGTCCACCGTTTATATCCATTTCTGCGGCGGGGGATATATTTAAAAGTACAGGAATAAACTTTGGCGGACAGAATATTCATTATAAGGATGAAGGAGCTTTTACCGGCGAAGTATCAGCTTCAATGCTGAAGGAAATTGGATGCAAGTATGTTATTCTCGGACACAGCGAGCGCCGTCAGTATTTCCACGAAACAAACCATATCATTAATTTTAAAGTGATTAAAGCTCTTGAAATGGGATTAGTTCCTATTTTGTGTGTCGGTGAAACTCTTGAACAAAGAGAGCAGGGAATCGAAGTAAAGGTTGTTGATGAACAAGTAACTATGTGCCTTAAAGATGTTAATGCTTCTGAAATGGCAAACGTAGTAATAGCTTACGAACCTATCTGGGCTATTGGCACAGGAAAGACAGCCTCACCCGAGCAGGCTGATGAGATGCACAGGGAAATCCGCAAATCGCTCGAGAATCTTTACAATGCAACGGTTGCAGGCACTACACGCATCCTTTACGGCGGAAGCATGAATGATAAGAATGCAGTGGAACTTCTCTCGAAACCTAACATAGACGGCGGACTTATAGGCGGTGCGGCTTTAAAGTCTGAGAGTTTTCTTAAAATAATAGAAGCAGGGATACAATAGACATATTGATTTTGAAATCACTATGGAATATTATTATTGAATAATTTGTTTTAAATTTGTTCCTTTGCAAAAGAATTTTAAATAATTAAATATATCATTTCATGAAAGAAGTTGTTATCGTTTCAGCAGTCAGGACACCAATTGGAAGTTTTCAGGGCGCTCTTGCATCTCTTACTGCACCTCAGCTTGGTGCAATTGCCATTAAAGAAGCCGTTTCACGCGCAGGTATTAAACCCGAGAATGTTTGTGAAGTAATTATGGGAAATGTTCTTCCTGCCGGAGTTGGTCAGGCTCCCGCGAGACAGGCATCAATTTACGCAGGACTTCCGAAATCAGTTCCGTGCATGACAATCAATAAAGTTTGCGGCTCAGGACTGAAAGCGGTAATGCTTGCGGCACAGGCAATTATTGCAGGAGACGCTGAAATTGTAGTCGCAGGCGGTATGGAATCTATGAGCAATGTCCCCTACTATCTTCCGAAAGCAAGAACGGGATACAGAATGGGTAACGGTACAATCATAGACGGTATGGTTAACGACGGTTTATGGGACTGCTACAATAACTTCCACATGGGTAATGCAGGAGAGTTGTGCTCTAAAGAACTTGATATACCAAGAAAAGAGCAGGACGACTTTTCAGTTGAAAGTTACAAACGTGCTCTGCATGCGATTGAAAGCGGATTATTCAAGAATGAAATAGTGCCCGTTGAAATCAAGGACAGAAAAGGTGTTGTGACTGTTTCTGAAGATGAGGAACCAAAGAAAACAAACTTTGAAAAAGGTCTTGCGCTTAAACCTGCTTTCCAGAAAGACGGAACTATCACTGCATTTAACGCTTCAAAAATTAACGACGGTGCTTCTGCTTTAGTGGTAATGGCAAAAGAAAAAGCTGATGCAATGGGAATTAAACCTCTCGCAAAGATTATTGCCCAGACTTCTTTTGCACAGGAACCTGAATGGTTCACGACCGCTCCTGCATTCGCAATTCAGAACATTGTAAAGAAAGCCGGTATGAAATTAGAAGACATAGACATCTTTGAAATTAATGAGGCTTTCGCAGTGCAGGCTTTATCGGTTATTAAAACCGCAAAACTTGATGCCTCTAAAGTAAATCTTAACGGCGGAGCTGTAGCACTCGGACATCCAATCGGTGCCAGCGGTGCAAGAATACTAACTACATTGATTAACGTTCTTCAGCAGCAGAATAAAAAGTACGGTCTTGCAACACTTTGTATAGGCGGCGGCGAGGCGAGTGCGTTAATTATTGAAAGAATATAAAATATTAAATTATAAAATGGATATAAAGAATATTTCAGTTATAGGTGCAGGAACGATGGGTAATGGTATAGCCCACGTATTTGCACAATTCGGATATAAAGTTAACTTAATCGATGTTAAACCTGAACTGCTCGAGAAAGCAGTAAAAACAATATCGGGCAATCTCGACAGACAGGTTAAGAAAGGAACGATTACGGAAGACGTAAAGAATTCAACCTTGTCTAATATTACGAAATCTGTTAGTCTGACCGAAGCAAAGAATTCTGAGCTTGTAATAGAAGCTGCAACGGAGAATCCTGAGATTAAAAAACAAATCTTTAGAATGCTTGATGAAATTTGCAATCCTGATACAGTGTTTGCTACCAACACTTCGTCAATATCTATAACTGAAATTGGTGCAGTTACAAAAAGAGCGGATAAGGTTATCGGTATGCATTTTATGAACCCTGTGCCTATGATGAAACTCGTTGAGATTATCAGAGGTCTTGCCACTTCGCAGGATGTGTATAATACCATAAAGTCTCTTACAGAGAAAATAGAAAAGGTGCCCGTAGAAGTTCAGGACTATCCGGGTTTTGTCTCAAACAGGATTCTGATGCCGATGATTAACGAAGCAATTTACTGCGTTATGGAAGGTGTTGCCGAACCCGAAGCAATCGATTCGGTTATGAAGCTCGGCATGAATCACCCGATGGGACCTTTAACTCTTGCAGATTTTATTGGTCTTGATGTATGCCTGTTTATTATGGAAGTTCTGCATTACGGACTTGGAGATACTAAATATAGACCTTGTCCCCTGTTAAAGAAGATGGTTGCTGCAGGATATCTCGGCAGAAAAAGCGGTAAAGGATTTTACGAATACAACAAATAAACTTTAATTATACTATCATGAATTTCAATTTAACGGAAGAACAGATTCAAATAAGAGATGCAGCGAGGGATTTTGCAATTAATGAAATAGCTCCATCTTCAATAGAAAGAGATATTAATGCCGAGTTTCCTGCTGAAATTGTAAAGCAGCTTGGTGAGATGGGGTTTATGGGAATGATGGTGTCGCCTGAATGGGGCGGTTCCGGTCTCGATACAGTAAGTTATGTTCTTGCTATGGAGGAAATATCAAAAGTTGACGCATCAGTCGGCGTAATTATGTCGGTTAATAATTCACTCGTTTGTTTCGGTTTAGAAAAATGGGGCACCGACGAACAAAAGGAAAAGTATTTAAGACCTCTTGCTACAGGTCAAAAACTCGGAGCATTCTGTCTTTCAGAACCTGAAGCAGGAAGCGACGCTACAAACCAGAAAACTGAAGCAGTAAAAGACGGTAATTTCTACGTACTGAACGGTATGAAGAACTGGATAACAAACGGCACGACTGCTGATTATTATTTAATTCAGGCTCAGACTGATAAAGCAAAAGGCTATAAGGGAATTACTACATTTATCGTTGAACGGGCATGGGCGGGTGTTGAAACCGGCAAGAAAGAAGATAAACTCGGTATAAGAAGTTCTGATACATGCTCTATTGGTTTAAACAACTGCAGAGTTCCAAAAGAAAACATTCTCGGAGAAGAAGGTCTTGGTTTCAAGATAGCAATGGAAACACTTAACGGAGGAAGGATTGGAATTGCAGCTCAGGCACTCGGAATAGCAGCTGCATCACTCGAAGCCTCTGTCAAATATTCAAAGGAAAGAAAAGCATTTGACGATCCTATCTGCAATCTTCAGGCAATACAATTCAAGCTTGCTGATATGGCGGTTAATCTCGAAACAGCAAGACTATTGGTATTCCAGTCGGCGTTAAAGAAAGACAACAAGGAAAAGTTTGTAAAAGAAGCAGCACAAGGCAAACTGCAGGCAAGCAAGGTTGCAGTTCTGAATGCGCTTGAAGCAATTCAAATACACGGCGGTTACGGATACGTCAGGGAATACCTCGTCGAAAGATATCTCCGTGATGCCAAAATTACAGAAATATATGAAGGCACAAGCGAAATCCAGAAGATTGTTATTGCAAGAGAGCTCTTAAAAGATTAAACTACCATTCCCGTGTAAACGCGAATCCATTTTATTGATTATAAACAAAACCCTGTCACCGACAGGGTTTTTTATTTCTATGATTCAAATTTTACTTTCGAATTTAGATATAAGCCATGTTCAAAATCTCTATCCGTGAACATCCGTTCTATCCGCAAAAATCAGCGTTCTATTTCCTCTTTTCAAATCTCAGTTTTAATCAGTGTTAATCATAACAAATCCGCTCTTTCAGCGTGCCATTTCTTCTACAAATCCTCCGGCACATTCCAAACAAGATTCCCCTCATGAGTAATCAATTCTATCTTCTTCGGAACGTAATTCTTCTTCTCATCTTTAATTCCAAACCTCTGATAGTTCTCGACCTCACTGCTGAAAATAAAAATGAATGTATCACGCGATTTAAGAATTGACCTTGTCAACGGTATAGCCACATCCCCTGTTTTATCCTTCAGCCCTTCGAATGTATGTTCATGCTTATCATCAAACTTCAGCGAACATCTTATGAAGTCACTATCTGAATTGTTCGTAATTCTTAATGCAAACGCCCCCTGGTCTTCGGAGTCAGACTTCTCTCTTGCGATTTCGAGGTCAATTCTGAGACCCTTTTCATTTGAAGCAGGCTTAAGTTCTTTCCAGCCCAAATCGCATGATGAAAGTACAACCGATAAAGCGATTAAGAGAAATATATTGAGTAGTATTTTATTCATAACCTAAAATAATCATATTTTTTGCTATTTTGTATTCAATTAATATGTACTCCCAAACCCGCTGTTCTTTAAAATTTAACTTTCATTATTCATTCATCTTATCTATTTTTAACCGAAACTAATATGAAGTGTTTTTATAAATATTGTATTCCCCTTTCGTCAAGTTTAGTTTTAAATCAGCTCAGTAAATCTTTTACTCAAATTCTAAATAATTTTCACATAATTAAACTAAAATAATGTTATGAAAAGAATTGTATTTACATTAACTATTGCTCTCTCTGTTTGTCTGATGTCATTCACTTTCCCGGGTGAAGTTGCACAAACTCAGATGTTAAACAATCTTGTTGTTCAGTTTGTAACAACTAACGGATACGGTAACAATCTGTTTATTGATAATGTATCCGTCGGCGGGCAGAATGGCAACGACCTGTCCGTCAGCAGTTTGAACGTCAGCGATAAGAATTATCTCTTACCGGGACAAACAACTGCGAAAGTTTTGCCTGTTGCTATGGTTACGAACGTTGGAAAAAATTCAGCTTCAGGCGCAACTATTACATTGATGGTTGTCGGTACCTCTTACAGTGTAACCCAGACCGTTCCGACATTGACCATGGGATATTCTGCTTCTGTTACATTCGATTCCTTAGACTTCAATGTTAATACTGCGAAAGATTTAAAGCTCTACATAAACTGGGCATCGGATGAGAATAAGACAAACGATTCTCTATTCAGGAATTGTGTATTTCATACCGGCGTAAACAGAAAGGTTTTGTTTGAAGCGTTTACGAGTACAACTTGCTCTCCTTGTGCATCTCAAAATCCGGCTCTTGATGCATTCATTCAGGCAAGATTTGATACGGTAGTAGCGATAAAATATCACGTATGGTGGCCATCGCAGGGTGACCCGATGTACATGGCTAACGTAAATCAAAACAGTGCACGAGTTTTTACTTACAGCATTACTTCAGTTCCGTGCCTGCAGATTGACGGTGTTCATCAGCAAATCAGCGGTTACACAACTTTATCAAACCTGCTGAATCCTTACAACACAAGATTATCAAAAGGCGCACCGCTTTCTTTAACCGTTACCGACGTAAGATTACCCGGTGATACGATAAAATCAACCGTTACCATGAATATTGTCGCCCCTCTTTCAGAAGCTGCAAATTACAGATTGAAAATATCGGCAATAGAAAGAAAAATAACTTATGCCTCTCCTCCGGGGTCAAACGGCGAAACAATATTTTATGACGTATTCAGAAAAGCATATCCTTCGACTTATGGTTCATCAATTCCTGTAACACCGGGAACGTACGTCTATGAGTTCAAATACAAGTGCGAGTCAAACTGGATTGATTCAATGATGTACACTGCAGCATTCGTACAGGAAGAAGTTACACGTGAAGTTATGAACTGTGCAAAGTCCAGAAATTATTATGCCGATAATGATATAATTTCAAACACTCCAAATGTCAATGTATCCGAGGATGCCTGTGTAAACATCGGAAGTAATCCAATGGAACCCGATGCTGTATTTAACTACGAAGGATTTGAATACTCATTCCCGCCCTCCGGATGGTCTATGATTAATCCTGATGATGGTATTATTTTTATGAAAGTTGCTACACCAAACGGACCTTCATTTTACGGAACGAATGCCGTTAGAATGAGATTCTATACTTATACTGATATAGGCCAGATTGACTATCTCATTACTAAACCTTACAGCAATATTGATGTTAATGACAGTATTAAATTTGACTGGGCGTATGCACCGCGAACAGGTTATACTGACAGGCTGCAGGTGATAGTATCAACTGACGGCGGCTCAACATTTCCGTTTACTATATTCGATAAATCAGGTAGTGTACTCGCAACCGTTGCCGCGCAGACATCAGCATTCACACCAACATCGCCTTCACAATGGAATACATATCGGGCAAGGATATCCGATATTCTGGTATCGATTAATAACAACACTGAATTACCTTTGAAGTATAATCTAAGCCAGAACTATCCTAATCCGTTTAATCCTGTTACACAGATTAACTATTCGGTTGTAAATAAAGGTTTTGTAAAGCTTAGTGTTTTTGATATGCTTGGAAGAGAAATCTCTGTACTTGTTAACGAGGTTAAAACTCCGGGAAATTACAGTATCAATTTCGACGCCTCAGATTTCTCAAGCGGTATCTATATCTATAAAATGGAAACAGATAAATTTACTGCAAGCAAAAAGATGGTACTAATAAGATAGTGCTAATAAGATATATTATTTGATACATAAAGTGCCGCTTCATGCGGCACTTTTTCTTTAAAATATTAAATTATTCTTAGTTCTCTTTGTCGAGTTTTGAGGCACGCAATAAACTCTAAATTATCTTTTAAATCCGTGTTAATCCGTCTCATCCGTGAAAATCCGCCTGCCTGCAGCAGGCAGGTGTTCCATTGACTTTTGATTTTATATAGGATGGATTCCCCTCTTTTTCGACTAAAAATATCTTTATTTCATTATTCACTAAAAAAACTTATATTTATGTTTTATCAAAATCCATCTATTTATATGAAACATAGATTTACAACCATATTTCTGGTGAGTAATGATAATGCCGAAACAAAATTCTACACCGTCAGAACAAAGCATGTTGAGAAACTAAAATCTTACGCTAAAACGACTGCAATAGCCCTTTCTGCGCTGCTTCTGTCGCTAATATCGCTTGTAGTTCTTCTGAAGGTCGCTAACAATGAAATTTCAAATCTTAACAACAATGTTCTTTCATTGAAAAACGACCTCAAGATGCTTGATTCAATGGAAATTAAGAAGAAGGTTAACGACATCGACCAGAATATAAACAGCATCAACAAATACCTGATTGAACGCGGAGTATTCCGTTCTGAAAATTCAGGCGGTCCCGCGGATACTGAGAATCCCGATGTAAGGATTTATGAGTTTTATCTCGATAAAACCGAAAGTATTTTAAACACAATTAAGAATGTTCCAATCGGTGTACCGCTTATAGGCGAGCACAAATCATTTTTCGGTTACCGTGCAAATCCTTTCAGCGGAAGAGGCTCGGAGTTTCATAAAGGTCTCGATATTAAAGGTGATATCGGAAACCCTGTTGAATGCACAGCCGGAGGTACTGTTACTCTGGCTGATTACGACGGCGGCTACGGTAAATGCGTTGTTATCGACCACGGAAACGGACTTACGACAAGGTTCGGACATCTTTCAGATTATAATACTAAAGCAGGCGATGTAGTCAATGCGGGCGACGTAATCGGTTTCGTAGGTTCAACGGGACGCTCGACAGGACCGCATCTGCATTATGAGATTCGTTATAAGAATGAATTTTTAAATCCACAGGATTTTTTAAACATTAAACAATAATATTATGTTCGGAAGAAAAGAATCGGAAAAACCGGTAGAAACTTATACCTCTCCGGCAAAAGTTCAAAGTACGCAAATTCGTACACTAATCAGTGAAGGCTGCAAATTCGAAGGTAATTTATTTTCGCCGGGCTCAACAAAGATAGACGGTATTGTAAGGGGAAATCTGACAGGTGAAAGCGGTCTGATTATTGGAGAAAAAGGTTCTATCGAAGGCGATATTATGTCAATTGAAGTGACTATTTACGGAATAGTAAAAGGCAACGTAAAAGCCGATAAACTCGAAGTTAAAAAGGGCGGAAAGATTTACGGTGACGTAAAGATAAATCAGCTCGTTATGGAACCGGGCGGAATATTTACCGGACACTGCATGATGAACGAGGAAAAACCGCCGGTAAAAAGCGAAGCTTTTAATATTCCAAAAGAAATTAAACCCGAAATGAAAAAGGAAGGTAAAATAGACGAAAACGTACAGATTAAAAAGTTCTGAATGAGATAGAATAGAACGCTGATTTACGCGGATGAAGCAGATATACGCTGATTAGATTCCCGATTAAATCGGGATGCAAAAAACGCACAAAGCATTTCACCACTAAGATACTGTGTTAAAAGTCAACTCAAAACATACCGTATGTTTTGCAATATATTATTTTACTTCTATGCCATTTTATAATTTGGATCATAAGCAGTTCCATTT
>JBAYUG010000089.1:0-13350 GCA_041675325.1 Kapaibacterium sp. (SeqCode) | reverse complement strand
TGAACCTTCAGAGGGCATATGTAAATACTTACATGCCATGTCTGAACCTTCAGAGGGCATATGTAAATACTTACATGCCATGTCTGAACCTTCAGAGGGCATATGTAAATACTTACATGCCATTTCAGCCCGTTTTTGCGGCTTTTCTCACTTTTTCCAAAATAACCTGCTCCTGAACTATCCTGAACGGAAGAAAAGGTCAAAACTACTGTTTTACTCAAATTGTCAATATTTTATCAGAAATGCTGGAAAACGGGTATTTTGGGGGTAAAATTGGAGTTTCGACCAGAAGTATGAAACGTTTTATGAAAAGCAGCATTTCTTATGCTGCCTTTATCATAATATATAAACTTTTGTTTATTCCCTGTTTACTTCTTCTTTAGAAGTCCTAACCCTTCAAGAGCTGATGCGTCGTCAGGAGATATCAACAGTGCTTTGTTGAAAAGAATCTCTGCTTCACGTGCTCTTCCGAGCTTCAGATTGGTCCAGCCCAGCATGAGAACTGAATAATAATCGAACGGATACAGGTTGGCAGTTTTCTCTATGTACTTTAAAGCACCGTTATAATCTGCGCGATAATAGAACATCATACCGAGATTATAATTTACCTGTGAGTTGTTAGGGTCAATTTTTAATATGTCGTTGTAATTGTTCTCGAGTGTAGTCCAGTCCTCAACCGCAGCAACAGGGTTTGCAAGTCCCATACGCGCTTCAATTGACATAGGCATCAGTCCAACAGCGGTGCTGTAATAATAGATTGATTCCTGATACTGTTTATTTAAGTTGCTTAAATAACCAAGCCGGAGATTTATTTCATAGCTGTTGTTGCTGTAAACCTTTTTTAAAACATCTATAGCTTTTGATATCTTCCCGTTCTTTTCTTGTTTGTAGCTTTCTTTGAAAGCGTTCCTGACATCATCTCCCGGCGCAGGGCTGTATTGCGCAAATGCCTGCGACGTAAACAGCAGAGCTGTGATGAATAATATTAATGCAGTTTTAATCCTTAAAATGTCCATTTTATACTTCCTATAATTTTATGAAACGAATTTGATTTTTCTATAAACTTGTATGTTGTTGCTGTTTCGTAAATTAGCTCCGGCACATCCTGTTTGTAATACTGATACCTGAGCGTAAGCTGCAGGTTAGGAGTAATAGGAGAAATAAGATTAATGCCAAAACGGTTGTTCATTACGTTAACTGAATTAAAAACAACGAAAGCATTGTCTTCATGGGAGTTCTCGGCATTCCCAAACATATAAAATGCTTCAAACCAGAGACGGTCAATAATCTTGGCACCGAATTTCTGCTTTACAATACCACGGGTTAGATATTTATCTGATGAATTGTAATATTGACCATCTTTTTTCTCGGAATGCACTACAAGGTCAGTAACGGAATAAAAATCAAGATTGCCGAGCGGAAAATATACAACAGTGAGCCCGTTCTGAATTTGTTTTGCTTTATTCAGGCTCGAGTATGAATTGCCGAGAACAAGTTTAAAGTGGTTTAATGTCTTCTCAATTGATAAAAGCCCGACATAGTCATTAAGAGTATTTGAGGTATTTGTGTATGTAATACCGCCCGTTGTTGTATTTACCGCAGCACTAACATCGTCAACTTTTACGTTAAGATAGTGGAGAACTCCGCTGAACGTAAATCCCTTACCTGTATATACTCCTGCGTTAAAGTAAAACTCATTTTGAATTGTGCTTACTTCAAAATTTTCCGGGGCGTTGCCTATAGAAACAATCTTTCTGTTGCTTGTGATATTTATATTGTTATATCCCGTGAATATGGAAAGCCTTTTCCATGGGATAATATTAAAGTTTAAACTGATGTAGTTTGAATTCTTATCGGGTTTTTGTTCGCCATAAATTAAGGTGTCCGTTCCGAATCCACTGTAAGGATTTTCTTTATAATCGCCATTGAACATCAAGCCACCTTCAGCATAAAAATCTTTTATTACCTTTTCGGGTATTGCCTTAATATCCGTTCGTAGTTTTTCAGGCATCTCGGCTGCAAGCACGCGCGCCTCTCTTTCTCTCCCCGAAAAGACAAGACTCCAGTAAAGGTATTCGTATGCAGCGGGATCTTTTGGAACATATTCGAGCGCTTGTTTTAAATGCCCTTCCGCAGACATATAGTTCTTTTGATTATAGTAAGCAATTCCAAGGCGCATCCTTAAATAGTAAAAGTCTATACCCGAGTCGATTGCTTTATTTCCAACATCTATAAGCTCAACCCATTTAGCGCCGGTGTATAAATTGTAAGTCTGAATGTCTATTTGCTTCGCCTCTTCGCTTATCTGCGCAAGAGCAGAGACGGATATCAGCAGAAACAATAATATTATTAATCCTCTTTTATGCAATTTGCGGTAATTGATTTATTCTTATATTGTATTTCTATTTTACAAATTCCTTCTCTTGTAAGTGTTATAAAGAACCTCTGCTTAACTGTTTTGTAATTCAGGAAATAGTTGTCGATTTCAGAGCTAAGCGTTATTTCGTTTGCATGGAGTATGTCGTCAATCTTATAATAAGTAATTCTAAACTGCGATTTAAGGAAAATATAAAACGGAGCGATGAAGTCCTGCAGTAACAGACCCAGCTTACTGTAAACTATATGCAGTCCCGGAGTATCTTCAATGCTCATATTCTGATAGTATCCAAGCGGTACCTTATATGCTGCCAGAAAGAAATAGTACAGTAATGATTTTTTGTCACCGGCAAAATCATAAAAGTAAAACACGCGGCCATCATTATGGAAGTATGCAACAGACTTTGATTTCTTGCAATAGAGATATGAATAGTTATAAATATTCGTGTAAACTTCCCATTCAACTGTTTCTTTTATTCCATTGTTATCTGTTTCGAATTTTAATTCCTGTCCTGGAATAAAATGGAATCCCTCCCGCAAGATGGGATTTACTTCAACATTTGAAAGCACATCATTCAGCTCTGGTTTCTTGTTTGCTTTATATAAAAGACCCGCAGGCGTTTTCAGAATGTACTGAGATATCGGGTAATCAATAGTTTCTCCGTTTATAAACGGCACACCCTGAAACTGAAAATGCAAATGCGGTTCAGGCGACCTTCCGGAATTCCCGCAATTGGCAATTATCTGTCCTGCTTTTACAAACTCACCCAACTGAACCTTAAATGAACCGGGTTTTAAATGACATATCTTAGTATAAAAATCCTGTCCGTGTTTTATAATAATTGTATTTCCCCAGTTGTCTTCAATGTTCACGTCTCCGACTGCGTTATCAGGAATACCATCAATGAGGTTTTCGACATACCCGTCGGATGGTGAGAGTATTGCCTTATTGTAACAATAAAAATCTTCAAGCCTTTCGCCAATATTACGATATGTGTTTCCAAGGGAATCTTTAATAACAAAATCCCATGCATGTTTCCATTTATGCTTATGCGTAATATCACCGCTATGCCCCTGCGAAACATTCCACTCGCCGAAGAAAGGCAGACGTACAGGATAATACTTGTAATCCCTGAAACGGAAATTATTGTTCAGGAAAGAATACAGGTTGCTCTCCGGTGAGTTCTGCTGTATCGCTACCTCTGTCAATCCTTCTTTCTTTGTAAACCTTGACTTAACAACAAACAAAAACAGAAGTACTATGATATTAAACGGCAGCGAATAAATATGCAATCCAAATGTTGAAAATATATTTCCAAAACTGTATGATACCAGAACGGTAAGTGGCATAAGTATTAAAGTCCAGAGATAAGAGCGCCAGGAAGGAACCAGAAAATATCCTCCGATAGCAATCGCAGTAAGAATATAATTAAATCCTATATATGCATAAGTTGTTTCAGTAATATTTATCTGAAGAAGCTGGTAGAATAAATAAGCCGAGTAAAAACCTATCAGAGAAAGAGAGAAGGCTATGCGCGAGTAATAAAGAATACCGACTGCGATAATAATACCCGCAAGAACATTATACTGAAATATTATTGCCCCAAGAGATAGAAAATATACTTTAATAGAAGGTATAATAATGATGCTGTTCCACCAGTCATAAACTCCAAGCAGCCAGTTCCCCCCGAGCATATATATATCATTTAGAATGAAAACACCTCTGCCGCTAAGACCCAGTATGTTTAGGTCGCGCCCGACAAGCGTAACTACCCAGTAAGCAACAAGGAACGGTAAACTAAGATACGGAAGTGCATACTTGCTGAGAAGGTTTTCAAAAGTAACGGTAACGAAAAAAGCAAATATCGATGCAAGAACTACAATGAGCAGAACTGCCCAGTTTGACTGGTACTGCAGTCCAAGACCAAGACCAGCAAGCAGACTGTTAAAACCGTAGTATCCTTTTTCAATCTTATGCTTGTCATATCCAAGACTTTCTGTGACTATAAATGCTGTTATAACAGAAATAAGTCCGCAGAGTCCTGCAAAATAATCAAAGAAAGATGTTATTAGTAACAATCCTGCAAAGAACAGTTTATCTGAAAAGAAAACTATTGAGTAACTGTTTAATATGCTCTTTACAAATCTCAAATTACAAATTTATTTTTTCAAGATGCTGCGGCACTGCTTCAAGTGCCGTCACAGTTTTGTTCGTTTCGTTATCCCTGATTACGTGAACCTCTCCCTTTGTATCTATTAAAACAACTCTCGGTCTAAGTGTTATAAACTGCATCCACTGTGTCATATTATATGCACCGACACTACTCACTACTACATTATCATCTTTTTTCAGAGGAGGCAGCTGAATGGAATCACGAATCTGGTCAATATTCATGCATAAAGGACCAAAGATAGTTGTTGTTTCAGAGTTCTGTGAGTATTCTTTTTCGGGGTTTATCTGATGCTCATACCAGAAAGCTGTGAACAGAATATTGACACCAAAGTTCACTATTGTTGAACGTCTTCCGTCTGAAAGTTTTTTATTGGCAATCACTGTACCGAGAAGATATCCTGCGGCATCAATCAGTGCTCTTCCTGTTTCGAGAATCAGCAATGGCATTTCATCGTGGTCAAGCTGTGAATTAATAAGGGCGTTTGTAATAGCTTCAGCATATTCATCAAAAGAGGGTGCAGTATCTTTACCTGTCAGGTAGGCTCCTTTAAGTGTGTTATGCGATGCAAAACCACCGCCTAAATCAATATAGCTTATATTTGTATTATATTTTTTCTTGAAGTCATAAGCAAGCTTAGCGAGTTTTGTTGCAGCAACCTCGTAAGCACTTGCTGTAAGCATAAATGTGCCGATATGTGTGTGAAGTCCAACAAACTCGAGTTTTTTGGATATCATAATTCTGTTTATTGCTTCCCACGCTTCACCGTTTTCAAAGTTAAATCCGAATCTGTCCCATTGGGGATGCACTCCGGTATCCATGTTTACACGGATAGCAACCTTCGGTTTTTTATTCATGCTTCCTGCAATATCTATAAGCATGTACAACTCGTCAAAATGATCTATATGAATCAGCGAACCGTTTGCTGCAGCGACTCTGAGGTCATCTTCTGTTTTATCGGGTCCGTTAAATATTATTTTAGAGCCATCAACACCGTTTGAAAGGGCTTTATCATATTCAAACCTTGATACTACCTCTGCCCATGAACCCTCCTGATGGAATACTCTGCATACTGCATCAAGATAATTGGTTTTGTACGACCACGCAAACTGTACCTTTGGATAACGGGTTTCAAATGCGCGTTTTGCTTCATGAATTGTATTGCGCAATGTGTTTTCAGATATTACAAAAAGAGGCGTTCCATGTTCTTTTAAAAGTTCGGAAACAGAAACATCATCAATATGTGTGATTGGTTCAAGTTCTGTTCTTAAACCAAACTTGTTGGAAATTCCAACGTTGAGTTTTTTAATTATAGGTCTTTCGAAATGTAATTTCGTCATATACTAATTTTTTAAAGTTCAGAGTAAAGAGTCAGTTTCTCAAAATCGGATAAATCAACTATAAGGTCATAGGAGTATCTGATAAAGAGTTTTCCGACTTCATATTTCTTAAATGGTTTTACATCTATGCCGAGAGCAAGTTTTGCCAATGCTTCAGGAAGGTTCTGCCCTGCACCGACTGCAAGATAAACCCAGGCAGGAAGACGTGGATTAATTTCAATAAGATAGTATTCATTATCTTCGGTTTTAATCATCTCAAGCTCCATACCGCCTCTCCACTTAGTGCGCTTGATTAGTTTTCTTGTAAGGCTAAGCAGGTTTGTATCTCCAAGAGTAATTCCTGCCCACGCTTTTCCTTTGTCGGTGATATACTGTTTGCGCATTGGAACAGCGCCTATAGTATTTCCTTCGCCGTCACCGAGAGCAATAACATTAACTTCTGTTCCTTTTACAAACTGCTGAACAATAATGGGAAGTCCCCACTTAGCTGCAATTTTATGAAAGGCAGATTTTGCCTGATCTTCGTTGTGAGCGACATACGCATCGTAGTATTTTCCTTTTACAAGCAAAGGATATTCATAGTCATCTTCTTCTTCGAGTTTTTCAAAATCCTTGTCGGAAAATATAGGTTTGCTATCGGGTACTTTGATATTATATTTCTTTCCAAAGTCAGGAAGAACCGTTTTATGTCTTTCTTCAAATTGCGGTGTAGTCGGAAGAAAAGTATGAATACCAATTTTCTTAAGCCTGTCCGCAGCTTTCATAAATGTATAAAGCTCTGCGTCAAAGTTAGGAATTAAAACATCTATGTGTTCAAGGTTGTTGATATACTCTATTCTTTTCATGAGTGTATCAGACCCGAGATTCGGATAAGGAATCTGGTAGGTCTTATCAACATGGTCACGCATATAAATACCCGGCTCAAGATTCTCGTATGCAAGCCCTATGATCCTGGGTTCGAAATAGTTTGATTCTTTAAGTGCTCTAATCACAGGTATTCCGGGACCGGGGTTGTCGATATTATTAAGTCCCGTTACACCGATGGTTATCTTTTTCTTCTTCATTTTATTATGTTAAGCTTTTTCAGAGTGAAGACATATTCATCGATTGTTTTATCAAGCAGCGTAGGGGTTACTTCATACTTGTTTAAAAGTACTTTCTTGACATCATCGAGACTTTTCTGTTCGCGTATCAGTTCGAGAATTTCAGCGGCAATGGGATTCAGAGAGAAAGAATCGCCAGACATTGAGTCGAAGAGAAATCCAGATTCGCTTACTGCTATGTTTTTATTTACTTTCATATTATATAATATTATTTTTGCTTTAATTATTTAACTAATATCATTCTTCTGGTTTCGCTGTATCCATCTGTTGACAGCCTGTAGAAGTACACACCGCTGTTGTATGCGGACGCATCAAACGTAACCTGATAGGTTCCGGATGTTTGTTTATCATTAACAAGTGTTGCCAGTTCTTTGCCCAGTAAATCGTAAACTACCAGCTTTACAAATCCGCTTTTAGGCAAGCTATATTCAATGTTGGTAACAGGGTTAAACGGGTTTGGATAATTTTGATTAAGAGAATATGAAGAAGGCGTTACCTCTGAAATTTTAGTAACGTTTAAAATTTCTGTTAACAGCCTGCGATATACGAACTGACCGTCTGTTCCGGCAAACACATATCCGTTTGCAGATGTGACAGTGTATGCAACGGGAACAAAATCAAATCCTTGATTCTTTACTGCCCATGATGTGCCGTTGTTGGTAGAAATATAAACTCCATAACCCGTACCTGCAAAAAGATTACCTCCGATTGCGGCAATGTCGTAAACATACAAACTTGGTAATCCGTTATTAATTGCCGTCCAGCTTGAACCGTTATTAGGTGAAAGGAATATACCGTCAGCCGTTCCTGCATAAAGGTTGCTGCCACTTGTTGTGAGAGCCCAGACGTACTGGTTTGTTAAACCATTATTAACTGCTGTCCAGCTTGCACCGTTATTGCTTGAAACGAAGACTCCGCCGCCGTCTGTTGCAACAAATATATTACTTCCTATCACAGCAAAACTCCAGACATATAAGTTTGTGAGCCCTGTGTTTGATGCTGTCCAGCTTGAACCATTGTTGTTTGAAACAAATACACCGCCGCCGTAAGCCGCCGCAAATATAGTTGAGCCGCTAACAGTAAGTCCAAATACATAATAGCTTGTTAATCCTGTATTTGCAAGATTCCATGAAAGACCACTGTTTGTTGATAGAAATATACCATCGCCGTAGGTGCCTGCGAAAACATTGGAACCGCTAACAGCAAGCGAGTAAACATAGTAGTTAAGCAATCCTGTATTAACTGCAGACCAATTAGTACCGTTGTTGAGCGAACGAAAAATTCCGCTTCCGTTTGTCCCAGTGAGCAGGCTATTCGTACCTGTCACGGCTATACAATTAACCAGAACGTTTGTCAGACCTGAGCTTATTGCCGTCCAGTTAGAACCGGTGTTTGTAGTAAGAAACATTCCTCCGCCATATGTTCCCGCAAAAAGATTACTTCCGTTAGGTTTGATTACGTTTATAGTCCAGTACAATAAACCGTTATTAATAGCCGTCCAGCTTGAGCCGTTATTATTCGAAAGAAACATTCCGTAAGAAGTCCCTGCAAAAAGGTTTGAACCGATAACTGAAAGTGACCAGACATAAAGATTGGTCATACCTGAATTCACTGCAGCCCAGGATGTACCATTGTTATTTGAGACCTGCACTCCGTTTCCATAAGTACCTGCAAACACTGTAGAGCCATTGAAAGCAAATGATAAGACAGAAACGCTATCTTCCAATCCGCCGTTTAATTTTGTCCAGCTTGAACCATTATTAGTTGACAGGAAAGCACCTGTATAAGTGCCGGTAAATATACTTGAGCCGTTTATGGCTATAGTATAAATATTCGGGTCCGTCAAACCATTATTAACAGCGGTCCAGCTTGAGCCGTTATTTGTGGAAAGGAATATTCCTCCGAATGTTCCTGCAAATATATTTGAACCGCTAACGGTAAGTGCATTTACAAAAAGATTTGTCAAGCCGCTATTTGATGCAGTCCAGCTTTCACCGTTATTGTTAGAAACAAAAACACCACTGCCGTATGTTCCGGCAAAAACAGTAGTGCCGTTTACTGCCATTGAATAAACATATTGATTGCTCAGACCGTTGTTTACAGCGCTCCAGGTTGAGCCGTTATTGATTGACTTATAAATACCGCCGCCGTACGTACCCGTAAATGTGTTCGCCCCTGAGAAGGCAATGCTTAGAATATCTCCTCCGTTAGGGCTGGGAAGGCGTTCCCACTGTGAATGAAGCGATGCTGCCGTTAGAATAAATAGAACAATCGAGATTAGTGTCTTTTTCATTAAGTAAATTTAATTTCCTGTGATGTAATGCTTCCGTTGTGAATTATTTCTTAATATCCTTTAATACCTGTTTTACATAAATGCTTTTGAACTCCTCTGCAAGAATATCCATCATTACCATGTCGAACTTTTCATCGCCGAGAATTTTTGATTGTCTCTTTATGCCTGCATGTTTGAAGCCGCATTTTTCATAAACTTTTATAGCGCTCTTATTAAACTGAATTACGAACAGAGCGATGTTGTGAAGGTTAAGCATGTTGAATCCGAAGTCGAGTGTCAGTTTTACAGCTTCCGTTCCGAACCCGTTTGCCCGGAATTCCTGCTCGCCTATGTAGATACTTAACATTGCATGTCTGCTGATATGGTCAATCTCGTGCAACCCTGTAACACCGATAAGTTTTTCTGTTTCCCTTTCAACAATACCAAAAACCCTTGAAGTTCTTTTCGCTTCGGGCAAGTAATACCTTATGTCATCAGCGGTTAAAGTAAACACAAGGTCAAAATTCATTTGAACCTTCAGATCATTCTGCCACTTTGCTACTTTATCTGCATCTGTGAGGTCAAGAGGGGTCAGGTAGCATTTTTTCCCGATTACCAATTTGCTGTATTCCATATAAATAATATAATTAGAACTTTAAAAAATTATTTGTTTCTGTTGTTTTCGTTCACTCCCATAAATGAGATACAATAATATACAATCGATTTACAAAATTATATGCTAAAGTAAACAACAAGTTTTATTAGCGTTAAGCTATATAATTTGCTTAAAACTTATGCATTCATAGAATTACATTATCAATTAGTATGCCAAATAAAGGTATGAATCGGATGTTAAATTAGATTAAAAATAGAGGATTTCGACAGATATGTCGAATAAAGTAGAAAGTGTTCGACGATTTAATGAGTTGGAAGAGAATAACCCCTATCACTATGACAAGTGACAGGGATTTAATTATGAAATATTGTCTGATTTAGCTGTTTTGATTTTCAATAAATAATATAATCCACAGCGTCCGAAAACAGCGGTAAGAATCGGAATTATTCCAATTAAGCCCAGCCAAGTATTGAAAACAAACCCTGCGGCAATTATTAATACTCCAATTACGATACGAACGATTTTATCGGTTTTACCAACATTACATGCTAACATTTTATTTCTCCTTTATATTTTTAATGTATTTATAAGTTAAAACACATAGATATTTATAAAAGTTACTTTTGGGGGTAATTTAGGGGTTAAAATTAGCTCGTATTTGAGGTTTTTCCATATCGCAGTCATATCGCAGGCATAACGCAGGCATAACGCAGGCATATCGCAGGCATAAAGAAAAAAATGACAAAATGTGAAGATTTGGGAGTTAAGGGGGAGAAATGGGTGAAAATACGAATGGGTAACGCTTTTTGCGTTACCCATTTAAATGAATGAATTTTAAATTAATCTATGTTCTTTTTGCTGAGGGGTATTTTAACGAGAAATACTCCAATGAGTATTATTGCGATAACGCTGCCGATAAATGAGGGCACAGAAAACATGTGGAAGAGCTTTATATCGGCAAAGGCAAGTCCTGCAAAAAGCAAACCGATTAAAGCTTCGCCTGCTATCAGTCCGGATGAGAGAAGAATGCCTGTGTTGTTGATTTTATCTTTCTGCTGTGGTGTATATTTACCCTTCTCAACTTTTTTATCAATTATTCCTTTCATAAGACCGCCTATGTAGATTGCAAATGATGTATCAATAGGCAGATACATACCAACGGCGATGAGCATGGGACTTTTCACCTGCATGAGTATAAGTGCGATGCCCATGAACATACCTATGATAATAAGAATGAGCTCGGTTTTTCCTTCAACGATGCCTTTTGCCATGATAGCCATAAGAGATGCCTGAGGTGCGGGAAGTTTTTCGCCGCCGAAACCTGCATTGGTTCCAAGGATATCGTTTTGTTCTTCGGGTGATAAAGATTTTAGTTGTTCGAGCTGGAATGATTTACCTGTAAGTTCAGGATTCTTTCCTTTATAAGTGATGGTAGTAGTTCCTGCGTTCTGAAGTTTTATGATTTCGTCTGAGGTTGACTGTTTAAGGTCGCCGAGATGGAGCAAAGAAAGAACGAGAAACATAACGAGCGCTGAGGATGTCACGCCAAAGATATCACCGACCTGCATTTTCCAAGGAGTGCAGCCAAGAATATGACCAGCTTTTAAATCCTGCATCATTTCACCGGCTACTGAAACCGAGACGCACGTGAATGCGGCAACACCAAGAACGGCTGCTACGCCTGCGTTCCC
This sequence comes from Kapaibacterium sp. (SeqCode), assembly GCA_041675325.1. Taxonomy (GTDB): domain Bacteria; phylum Bacteroidota; class Ignavibacteria; order Tepidaquicellales; family Tepidaquicellaceae; genus CAIKZJ01. The sequence continues at coordinate 1,781 of JBAYUG010000089.1, read as the reverse complement.
GGACATACCGAGTGCCACCATGAGAAAAGCTACAACAATAAGAACGGCAACTGTTAGTCCGCTTGTAGGATTATTGCTTACGCCGATAATGCCGACGAGGTATCCAGAAACAGCGGCAAACACAAAGCCAAGAAAAATCATAACGACCGTTGCAACGAGCGCAGGAAATACTGAGCCAGTAAAATAGTTGAAAATGAAAAACATAACTACTGCTACAACTCCGAGAATTGGAAGTGCGATTTTCATGTTCAGGTCTCTGTCGGTTCTTGCAACATCGCCAGCTCCTGATGCTGCTTTTCTAAGGTTTGCAAATGAACGGGAAATTCCTTCGAACAAGCTCTTGTGCATTTTATAAAGAGTATAAAAAGCACCAACGAGCATACCACCGATGGCGATATAACGTACGTATACTTTCCAGACGCGCGTGATTTCAACTCCCCAGTCGGGAATTGCTCCGGGATTATTATAATTTATAAAATATGCTATTGCGGGTGCAAGCAATCCCCATGCGAGTACACCGCCGCTGAAGTTGATAGCGCCCAAGCGAGGTCCGATTATATATCCAACGCCAAAGTAAGCAGGTGCCATACCGGGTGAACGCAGAAGCAGAGCACCTTTTCCGAATGATATAATACTCTGCCACGTGCCAGCGATGAATTTAAAATCAACGAGTGCAGTAAGAAGCGCACCAACTCCCATACCCGAAAGAAGAAACTTTGAGCCGCCCGAGCCTTTTTGTCCCGATTTGTGAATTTCTGCGGCTGCGATGGATTCGGGAAATGGCAGGTCTTTATCTTCAACGAGTACGCGGCGTAAGAGAGTGACGAACATTATGCCGAGAATACCTGCAAATATAAGTATGACTGTTGAGACAAGATAGTTTGAGATAGAGTAAAAAGGATTCCAGATGTTTGCTATAAAGAATGCGGGAAGAACAAATATAGCGCCTGCTGCTATATTTCCGCCGATTGACCCGACTGTACGGGCTGTATTCTCTTCGAGGATGGTTCCTTTAAGAGCACGCAGAACAGCCATTGAGAGCACGGCGGTTGTGTAAGTTGCTGCTATGGTCATGCCCGCTTTGAGTCCGAGGTATGCATTCGCAGCGCCCATAAGCATTGCCATGAATACGCCGAGGAGAATAGCGCGTGCGGAAAACTCTTTCATGTTTGTATCTGCTGAAACAAATGGTACAAAAGTTTTTATGTCGCTCATAATTTTTGTTTTTGTTGTTGAGGTAATATCTGACAAAAATCAGAAAAGTAAATTAAAAATGAAATGGAAAATTGAGGGACAGGGGGGGTGTATAATTGAACGCGGATTTTCGCGGATTAGACGGATGGACACGGATTAAAAACATTAAAGAACGCACGCAGAAAGAGCTGATGGTTTATGATTTTCACTGATGAGAACATTTTTCATAATAGAACGCAGATTTACACGGATGGAACGGATTTTCACGGATTTAGAAAATATTTTTATTGCTTTTAAGATTAAAGAAGAGCGCACGCTGAAAGAGCAGATGGTTTATGATTTTCACTTAAGAGATAAAATATTAAGACCTTCCCAAACAGGAGAAACTGTACGATATTTTATTTTGGTGGGAAACAAAACTCAAAAACATTAACCAATAATGATGAGATCCCCGCCAAGAACGAGCGGGGATGTCTATGTAAAAGAATGTCAAGAGAAAAATAGTATACCTGTAACGATAGTTAATACCCCGTTCTGACATTCGGTCGAACTTCCATTATATTGCTAAACACTTTCAGAGAGAGATT
>JBAYUG010000088.1:0-13729 GCA_041675325.1 Kapaibacterium sp. (SeqCode) | reverse complement strand
GCTGTTGTATTCTGGAATGATACAGTAAATCCTGTCATAGCAGGACCGCCAACATTAAGAACATCAAAACCAATCTGAGTTATTAGTACTGATGCCGAATTGATCTCTGAAGCAAGATATAGATATTGAGTTCTTCCGTCTTTCCAGTAAGTTGTGAATGGGAAGTTACTTGACGTTGTTCCTGTTCCGATGATTGACCAGTTCATCCCAACAGTAACTTCAAACGAATCGATACGTGTAATTTCTCCACCCGCGGCATAAGATTTCAGTACAAACTTAGCAATTGTTCCGAGTGGTATAGAAGGCTCTGCTGAAACGTTGTATTGTTTCTTGAGTGAGTCGTTGAAATTAATCATACCATAATGTAAGCTATCACCGGCAATTGTAATACCTGAAGTAAGTGCGAACAACCTGGCGCATACTCCTGCAGCATTCGATGAACCTGTGTTTTTAATTGGAATGTTCAACTTAACGGTTTCACCTGGGTCGAATCTTCCATTGTTGTTACCAGCTGAGTCAACGATTGAATATGTTCCCATTTTGAGAATAGGTGAATGCGCTGTCATGATGAAGTTGCTCGTCCAGCTTGTTGAACTGCCGGTAACAGTTACGACAAAATCAACACTTCTGCCTTCGGGAATGTTGTTGGCAACTGTGTATATAAATGCATCAGTCTTTATCATAGTTGTATTTGCGGAAATATCACCATAAGTTTCTGTTGAGTCCGTCATAGTAACGTATGGGTCGTTTTCTGTAACTTTTACCGTTACGCCTGTGGCTGTAGCCGAGCCGACGTTTTTTACTCTGAGTGCGAGTTTGTTCGTTTCTCCATAGTCCATCAATCCGTTGCCGTTTCCTAGAGGAGATGCGTCGTTAATAGCGACAGAGTCTTTAATTACGTAAGGACCCGACGGTGGAATAACCTGAACGTTAGATTCATACCTGTAATAGTTTTGTTTTGTCACTACTACTTTTAAGAATTGTCCCGGTACTTGAGTTCCCGGAATTGTGATTGAAACAGGTGAGCCTGTTCCCGCTGCTGTTCCGAGTACGCTTGTATCCTGAGTGACAGCAATGAATGAACCTGAGTTTGCAGTAACGCTGAAAGTATTAACACCGGAAAGAACAACGCTAGCGTGATTAACAACAAGATTCTGCGGAACTTCGTAAAATAAGTTTAAGAATGCATCACCGTGCATATGAAAAAGTCTGTATGTTACGAGTTTACTGCTTGTATTGTATGGCCATGATGATTGCTGTAAGAAATACTTTCCTGCTGTCATACCGAATGCCGGTTTAACGTCTCTTGAAGGAGGTGTAGAGCCGTAGCCGGGCATGAAGTTAGGCCACATATTATCGTACATTCCCCAGCAGTATGTATCGTTAACGAATGAGTAAGAAACTTCTGCAGGACATACCAAGCCGAGCGCTCCTGAGTTCTGATTGTTGTATTTATACCTGTAAAAAACTTCTACAAAAGAACCGTTGGCAGGGCATCCAGAAGGGTTATGATAAGCACCGGTCTGACAGTTAATAGAGTAAACAAATGTCAGGTCTGTGTTGTTTAAAGCGCTTATGTTTGACGTGGTGTATGATGGTTCACCCCATCCTGTGTACATACCATGGTCTCTGTGCTGTAATATGAATGAACCCTGATTTATTGCATTGTTGACCATAGTCGCAGTTCCGCCATCCCACCCTCCGAGAGAATCGGGAGTCATTGGAATGTATTTCAAACTGCCTGCTGTTCCGAAATAATTTACAACGGTAGCTGTGTTTGTTGCGCTTGACCAGGAAGTACCGGGTGTTCCGGAATATACTTTATTAATTCTTACAGGTGTCTTGCCCATTTTTCTGAAAAACCCGCCAAGTACTTCTGAGCAAATCTGGAACCACCTTTCAGTCTGCCATCCCAATGCAGTGATTGGCTTGCTGTAAAAGTTTGGATTTGTCGGAGGATTCTTTTCGTAGTTAATATTCTTAGTAATAAGAGTCTGTAGTTCTGTGTCATTGTTTCCAATGATTCTTGAAAATACAATTTCCGGCATTTCATCGTTGTTGACATCAGCATAATAGTTATCAGAAGCAAAGTCAGGATAACCTGAATCGGGCTGCAGTTTCGAGATTATTCCCGTATTGCCCGAAGGGTCAGTGCTGTAATCTGCCATTAAACAAACAGCAACAGGTTTAATAGGCCAGTTGTTGTAAGCATTTGTAACCCATGCTTTGATTCCTTCAACATTGTTGCCGCCTATCTGAGCTAATGTAAAAACACCTGTTTTAATTCCTTGTGCCGTTCTGAATTTTCTGAGCGTATCAGCCCATGGGGCATAGACCGGATTGTTAGGAATAATTATAACATATTCGTATCCGTATGCATCCATCATATTCTTGTATTGCATTGAGAAATCAATCTTAGGCAAAGATGAATAGTTTGCTATTGCATCGCTAAGGATTGGTTCCCACCATCTGTTTCTGTAAGAATCGTTTCCAAAGTGTCCGTTGCCGCCAACGAAATTAACTTCTACCTGAATATCTTTGTAAACAGTTAATTCTTTTGTTAAAGGATTATACTGGAAAGGAGTAATTCCAAGCATTACAACATCAACACCGCGTATTTGCTGCCTTTCTGAAAGAATTACAGGCGACTCCGGATAAAGACCACTTTTACCGTAAACACTGAAATCCTTATTGTATTTCAGAGGGGTTGGGTCGTCGTCTTTTGGGATAACGGGTGCGGGTGCAATGTCAACATTCTTTATCACTTCCGTTCTTACGGAAACGATTCTGTATGTTGCAACAGCGCCCTGCGGAATTGCAATGTATCTGCCTGTACCCGCAAGGTCGGGTTTTCCTGCATCATTAGGAAGGAAAACACCCTCTATCTTTGCAGCTTTTAACGTTGAACCATTAACATCAACGTCTTCCAAATAAAGTTTTGTAACGGAAAAATTTACACCGACACCTGTAGATTTCTGAGATGTTAATGTAAATCCGTTTGGTCCCCAGTTACCTGAATAGCTTATTTGCTGTGCATCTACTGAACTGTAAGATAACAGCAATATGATAAAAAGGGAAATAAAAGAAATAAGAGGTTTAAATTTTTTCATATAATTATAAATTTAAAATTGATAAGAATTTTAATGCTTGGAGAGAGTTAAGTAATTTAATGTATTTAATCAGCACTTTATAATTTGTATTTAATACAAAATTATGAATATTAATTCATAAATTAAACTTATTATCACAGAGGGGAGAAAAATGTTATTTTAGAGAAAAAATAAAGTTCCTTATAATTGGGAAATTTTCAATATATTCTGATTTTTATAGTCTTTAGTGCAGGTAAGGTTTGCACATTGGTTTGATAAAAAGAGGTGCAGGTACGAACCTGAACCTTTTTGGATTTCAAAATACGCGGGATGACAATTTATTAGAATTTTATTTTATTAACATCATTCTCTTTATGTCTGTGAAATCATTTGCTTGAAGCCTGTAGAAATATACACCGCTTGAGAATTCAGAAGCATTAATATCAACAGTATATCTGCCGGCGTTTTTAACTTCATTTACGAGCGTTCTTATTTCTCTACCGAGCACATCGTAAATTCTAAGAGTTACTAATCCCTGTTTAGACAAAGCGAAGTTAATCTTTGTTGAAGGGTTAAACGGATTCGGATAATTCTGTGAAAGAGAATAACCGGATGGTATTACATTAGGGTTATTTGTAATTCCTGTCAAGCCGCCTGCATTTGTGGTTTTGTACATTCTTTGGCTTTGTCCTGCAATATATCCAACAGGGGAATTGTTTATTTTCACGCGATGTAATCGGCCCGCTCCTGTTATTTCGGTTCCACTTATCCAGTTTGCACCTCCGTTAGTTGTGAAATAATTACTCGTGTTTGTTGTTGAATAAAAGTCGCCTACAGTCCAGCCGGTGTTATGGTTTATGAAGTAGATGGAGTAAAGTCCACTAGCGCTGGATACATCATTCTGGCTGACCCAGTTTTGTCCTCCGTTCGTAGTCTTTAAAATATTGTGTCTGTATCCTGACGTGTATCCTGTATTTTCATCCAGAAAGTATATATCGTATATTATCCTGAAATCACTTGTGGAATGTTGTATTTGCCAGTTTACTCCTCCATTAGTAGTCTTTAAAACATTCGAGCCGGCGGTAATATTTCCTAATGTCCATCCCGTATTCTGATTAATGAAAAATATTTGTCCGCTCGATTGAATTATACTCGTTGACCAGTTTAAACCACCGTTTGTAGTAAATGCTAACCTATTTAAGCCAGAAGCATAACCAATAAGCGAATCTAAGAAATGAAAATCTTGTACCTGAAAACCGATAAAAATTCTCTCTGACCAGTTGTTCGTGCCGTTTACAGTACGGTATATAGTATCACTATCGGCTGCGAGCAATCCTGTGTTTGCGTTAAAGAAGTGTACGGCATTAAGGCTATTTTCCGTCGTCGGGAATGACAAATCAATCCAGTTTATGCCTCCGTTTGTTGTTTTTTTGAATAAACCTCCGTAACCGCAGATGTATCCTGTCTGAGCGTTTGGAAAACTGAAATCAAAAATACTAAAACCGTTACCCATATTAAGATCAATCCATTGGGAGTTCAATTGCGAATATGATAGTGCAAAGAACAAAATAAGAAGGAATTTGTTTTTCATTATGCTTTATTGTTTGAGAATAAAAACAATATAATAAGTATTATAGTTCAAGAGAATGGTGTATTTTGACTTTAAATCAGGATATTTTCATTAATTAAAATGAATAATAAAAAAGGCGGCTGTGAAATCAGCCGCCTTAAGTTTATAATTATATTATTAATTTATTTGACTAACAGCATTCGTTTTACATCCGTAAAGTCATTGGCTTGAATGCGATAGAAGTACACACCGCTTGAGAATTCAGAGGCGTTAAAATCGACAGTATAGCTGCCTGCGTTTTTAAATTCATTTACAAGCGTTCTTACTTCTCTTCCGAGAACATCGTAAATCCTTAGTGTTACCAGACCCTGCTTTGGAAGTGCAAAGTTAATTTTCGTTGTTGGGTTGAAGGGGTTCGGATAATTCTGATTTAATAAATAAACATTAGGCACCTGGCTGCTAACAGGATTAATTCCTGTTAATGGTTCAAGTACCAGTTTTGTATTTGCTCTGCCTACGGGTCCTGTCGTCAGAGTCCATGCTGTATACCCGCAGCCGCCATTAGGTTCTGTAAGGTCATTGTACCTTCCCCAGTACATTCCCGGCGCTGTTGTACATTTTACTGTAGAATACGACGTATATGTTGTGTTGTTATAGCATATATCTACTAGTAAATTACCCCCTGTATAGTTAAATGGTGTCGTCATTACTATCATATTCCATCCAGTTGTTGAAGGTGCGTATGATGCTGGGTTGTATGCAACGGTCCATCCTGTATTTACAAATCCTGTAAGTGTTGTAGCAGTCGTATTCTGGAATGATACCGTGAAACCTGACATCGCAGGACCGCCAACAGTTAAAACATCAAAACCAATCTGCTTAATTAAAGCTGATGCTGCATTTATTTCTGAAGCAAGATAAAGGTACTGAGTTCTTCCGTCCTTCCAGTATGTAGTAAATGGGAAGTTACTCGATGTAGTTCCTGTTCCAATCGTAATGTTTGCTTCATTTATAATCTTAAACTTATTTTGTGCAGTGGAATCTGTATTATGCGCTAATGAATTATCACGTGCAAGAACTCTGTATAAAATAGAGTCACCTATATTAACATCTGTGCCGACAGAGTTAAATGGAGCAGCAAAACTTGAACCGCCTGTGTTAAGAAGTTTGAATTTTTTGTATCCTGTATTAATATTATTTATGTACCATCCAACCCATACCGAATCAACACCAATATTATCCATTACATCTGCAGATACAGTTGCAGGCCAGTTTAGTTTTGGCTGATTTGCAAGAGCTGTATGTGTTATTACAGGTTTTGTAGTGTCCGGTGAGGCCGTGAATATATTTAATACTGCGGGAGCACCCGGAGGATTTGTTCCTACTCTTCCTGTGCTGTCAATTGCCTTAATATAATATCTGTAAACCGCTGCGGATCCGTTTCCTGGGATGGAAGCAGACCAGTTATTTCCCGTACCTTTTGTCATAACAACGCTGTCGGTAACATTAGTGTTATTTCTTGACCAGAGAAGTTTTGCAGTTGAAACTCCTGTAAGTACTGAGGTTACTTGTGAATTAATTAAATATGGACCAGCAAGGTTTTCTGTATTCTGTAGAGGCGTATGTGCAATCATCGGTCCTAAAGACTGGAATGCTGCATAAACGTCTATTACACCTTTACCGTAATCATTGTTTTCACTGCCGCCTACGGGAAGCTGAACAGCTGTATTATAAATAGCTTCAAGAATTTGTTTACCCGTTAGATTTGGAGCTACTTCTCTTAAAAGGGCAACGGCACCTACTATATGCGGGCATGCCATTGAGGTACCCGATAATAATGAATAACTTCCTCCGGAATAAGAAGAGCGTACACTTGTTCCGGGTGCGCATACTTCAGGTTTTATTAATAATGAACCTGTACCTCCACAAAGAGAAGGTCCTCTTGATGATGATGATGATATAGGATACGGGAACGGATTGTTGCCGTTAATATTACCAACGCTAAAAGCATTAACTAGATTTGTGTTTATATTTTTAGGTTTTGTGATTGTTGATGCACCCGAACCGCTGTTACCGCATGAAAAAACTACTGCGATACCTGCTGCTTCAAGAGCGTCGAGAGTTGTTTTATAAATTCCCGAACATTCATTAGTTACATCTGGATCATACCATGAATTTCCTATCGCATCCGGCATATCGTTTGTTGTACTTGAATTACTGTCAGGATTCATTGCCCATTGAAATGCTGCTATAGAATTGCTTGTATGCGGTGACGAGCAAATTGTTCTTGCAGCAATCCATTGTGCATTAGGAGCAACTCCAACTGTATCTCCTGCTGCGGAACGTCCGCACATAATACCCATTGTATGAGTACCATGTCCATCGCAGTCAGCCGGTGCTGTTGTACTGCCGTTCTTATCGAACCATGCTCTCCACCAGGGCTGACCGTTATTACCGCGCCATCTGGATGCAAAAGCAGGATGAGTACCTTCTACTCCCGTATCAATATTCATGACGATTCTTCCAAGCCCTGTGATACCAATCTCCCACAGTTTATTTGCTTTTATAACTTTAAGTCCGATTTCAGATGCTTCTGTACCTTCCGGAGAAAAAACCGGCGGATCAACAGGCTTGTCGTATTCGAGCAATGCATCTATATCTATTTCCTGAATATCAGTTCTTCTGATTAAGTCTTGAATAGTTTCTGCATTAGCATCAACTAAAATCATATTGCTAATCCAGAAAGATTCATAGCTTCTTACCTTACCTGCTAGCTTCTTGTTTTCAAGTGCTGACAGTATCGGACCTTGTGTGGACCGAGCTTTATCCATTAAAGCATCAATTACAGTCTTTGCACGAAATTGTGCATTTGCTTTCTGAGAATAAAGCTGTGCATCAAGAGCTTCAATATTGACCCTCTCTTTCAAAAGCACGAGAACGGAGGTGTATTCCATCGGGCTCATTGATGAAAGTTTTTGTTTCAGTCTTATGCTGACTTCAGCAAACTGAGCATAAGATGCAGTATATGCAAGAAGCAGAAAGACGATTAAGAATAATTTTTTCATTACAATGTAATTTAATTGTTTGTAAATGTGTATTAATTATATAATTACTTTAAATTACAAAATTCATGTTTAAGATTAAACTATTTAAGGTTAAAAAGGATTTGTTGATTAATTTATAGCTCTTTCATAAACTAAATACCTGACCTTTTGAGCGAATCAAGCATTCTTTTCGAGTCTTTATACTCCAGAGAATTAGATTCCATATTTTCCAAAATATTTTTAGCATCCGACGGCTTGTTTGTCATTAGTTTCAGCTTTGCATACATATAATTTGCGTTAGGGTTCTTTGAATCAATTTCCAATGCATTTTTCAATTTGACTTCTGCCGTATCATATTTCCCCCTGACCATATTAATTATACCAAGGTTAATATGAGCGTTTATCATATATTGGTTTATAGCTAAGGCTTCAACGTATAATTTCTCTGCTTTTTCTATATGATTTGATCTTGTGTAAAGACCTGCTATGTTAATCATTGATGAAGGACTGCTATCACCTTCGGCTGACATCCATAAAGTTTCATTTGTTTTCCATACCTGATTTCGCTGTGTAGTCAGAAATCCTAAGAAAATAATTATTATCACAAAAACCCATGCATAAGTTTTTTGATTCTTTAAATTCATGTTTTCGGAAATGAAGTATGCAATCGCTACGCATAACGGGAAAGTAAGCATATAAAGGTATCTTTCAGCCATAATATTTGCAGTCGGTATAATATTAATGACAGGCAGTAAACCAACAAAAAATACCAAAATCGAATATGAATAATAAATTTTATTTTTAATTAAATAAATAGACAAAGTTATTACTGCAATTATGAATAATATTGAGAGAAGACTGTTTATTTCAAGTAGTGAGTTCGAGTATGATATTACTCCGTTATAATTGTAAACCAGTCCTAAAGGAAAAAACATCAGCTTAAAGTAAACAGGGATTGTCTTTACCATTGTTGCAATGATTACAATCATGTCTTTGCTGTAAAACCAATCAAATACAGGCTTTGTTTCAACTCCCTGAATTGCAAAGTGCCTTATTATAAAGTATAATAATGAGACTCCGAAAAGAATAATATAATCTTTAAATACTGTCTTAATTTTTTCTTTTGATACAAGCAAATCAAAAAGAAGGAATATAAGAGGCAAAGTGATAATCATTTCCTTAGATAAAAGGCCAAGAAAATAAAGTGTCAAACTGTAAATGAAATATTTCTTTACTGGAGATTTTATTTGCTGTGTTTGTTTCTTGTCCTTACTTTTTTCTTTTTGATATTTTGGCAGAGAAAAACCACGATAGATTAAAAAGTAGTAAAAAGACATAAAGAAAAACATCGTTGCCAGCACGTCTGTTCTTGAACTGATAAATGATACTGCCTCTGTATGAACAGGATGCACAGCAAATATTAAAGATGAAAGCAAAGCGGAAAGAATCCCAAATTCATATTTTCCAAAAAACATCAAAAGAATTAGAAACAGAAATATTGTAGATACAGTGTGAAAAATGATATTTACGAAATGAAATCCTCCGGGTTTGAGTCCAAACAATGTATGATCTATGGCAAAAGAAGTCATTATGAGTGGTCTGTATAATGCTCCGAACACATACCTGTACTCTCCCTGATTGGTAAAATAACCTGGAATGTTCTTTAAATTAAGATTATCAGCATTCTTGACGATGATAGTTTCATCATCATAAACAAAATTATTATTTAGTGTATTGAAATATACTATAAAAGATGCAGCGGCTAAAATGATTAAAGCAAGCTTTAGGGATATCTTCATATTTAACTATGATTTGTTATCTCTGTTGATTAATAAAAAATAATTTAACAAAATAGTATCCGACATTCAATTCAAAGAAACTACGGAGTGTTTGATGTAATTTATAACTTTTTGAATAAAAACCCTGCAATGTTTATGTATGGAAAAAGTTTGATGTTCTAAAAAATCATTTTATTAAATCCGGGATTTGTCAAATAGTTTTAAAATAAAAAAGGCGGTCATTACTAACCGCCTTTTTATTCAATAGATAAATAGAGTTTTTATTTTATTAACATCATTTTTTTAATATCGCTGAAGCTGTTTGATTCAAGCTTGTAGAAGTAAACACCGCTTGAATATTCCGATGCGTTAAAATCTACCGTGTAGTTTCCTGCTGATTTTACTTCGTTTACGAGAGTTCTAACTTCCCTGCCTAGTACGTCATAAATCTTGAGAGTTACAAGCCCCTGTTTTGGAATTGCAAAGTTAATCTTAGTTGCAGGGTTAAACGGATTCGGATAGTTCTGGCTTAATGAGTAAACATTTGGTACCTGACTGCTAACAGGATTTACTCCTGTCAAAGGTTCAAGTACAAATCTTGTGTTTGCTCTGCCAACTGGTCCTGTTGTCAAAGTCCATGCAGTATACCCGCACCCGCCATTAGGTTCAGTAAGGTCATTATACCTGCCCCAGTACATTCCGGGTGCTGTAGTACACTTTACAGTTGAATATGATGTATATGTTGTGTTATTAAAACAAATATCAACAAGTAAGTTACCACCTGTATAATTAAATGGTGTTGTCATAGCTATCATATTCCATCCAGTTGCTGAAGGTGCGTATGACGGAGGATTGTACGCAACTGTCCAGCCAGTATTCACAAATCCTGTAAGTGTTGCTGCAGTAGTATTCTGGAGTGATACTGTAAAGCCTGTCATAACAGGACCCCCAACTGATAAAACATCAAACCCAATTTGCTTTATCAACGCTGATGGAGCATTTATTTCAGAAGCAAGATAAAGATATTGTGTTCTTCCGTCTTTCCAGTAAGTTGTGAACGGGAAATTGCTTGATGTTGTTCCTGTTCCAATAGTAATATTAGCTTCATTTATTATCTTAAACTTATGTTGCACGGTTGAGTCGGTGTTATGACCCGATGAAATATCGCAGGCAATTACTCTGTAGAATATAGAATCTCCAATACTAATATCAGCATTGACTGAATTGAATGCAGCAGCATAATCTGAACCGCTTGTATAAAGAAGCTTAAATTTTTTGTAACCTGTGTTGATATTATTCTTGTACCAGCCGACCCAGACTGAATCAACACCGATATTATCAGTTACTGATGCAGCAATCGATGCAGGCCAGTTCAGCTTTGGAACATTTGATAATGCTGTATGTGTAATTATGGGATTAATTATATCCGTTGCAGCATTGAATGAGAAATAATTTGTTGGCGCGCCTCCGGGTGAAACCGAAGTTCTTCCCATCGAGTCAATCGTTGAAATATAATATTTGTATAGTGCTGCCGAACCATTTCCTGGTATGTTTGCTGTCCAGTTAATACCTCCTGAATTTGTCATCGCTACACTATCAAAAGCTGCAGCTCGTGTCCAGAATAGTTTTGTTCTACCAGTCACCAATCCTGAGTTAATCGTATTAATTGATGCATTAACAACATAAGGTCCCGCCATATTCTCTGTATTTGGCAGAGGGTTGTGTGAAATTGCTGGTCCGAGCGGAACTCCTCTGGTTAATAGTAATGAACAGTCACCAAAGATATTGTATTGTTCCATTAGTTTTAATCCTTCACCGGTGCTGCCGCCCCATTTATCCATTGCATACATCACTCCAAAGAATGACATTGCACCCGCTGTTTTCCTGTGCTGTCTTGACATCAGGTGATTAGAGAATAACTGCATATCGCATGGTGGAACCCAGCTTGCATTTGTTGATGAAGCATATATCCCGACGCATCCTTTTGGATTAGCAGTATCTCCTGCTCTTAGCAGTGCTTCAGCAAGACATTCACCAAGCGTAAAGTTTCCGTTTAAGCAGGCAACGTCAAACAGATATGGCTGTTTCCATCCGTTTGCAAGTTGGTATGCATTAGAAACCGCAAATCCGGTATTGCTCCAGGAAGTACCTGATCCGTGACCAACATAGTTTAATACATAACGTCCGTCATTTAAAACCGTAATAAGTGATTGAGGTGTTGCTACAGGTCCGTTAACTTTATCAACGTGTGTAAATCCTCCAAGCATTAAAGTATCTCTTACCCAGTTCATTCTGACTGAATCTGTGTATGAAGGAGTGCCACCGTTATCAGGTCCGCCTATTCCTGTTCCTTTATTATACCAGGCCGCTCCAAACTGAATATCTCTTTCAAATCTAATAGCTTTTTGAACAACGTAAGAAACACTCGCAGCATTTCCGCATGACATACGTGAAATAAATGCATCTGGATAGGCATCAGTTCCTGAAAGTTTTACGTAACATGGGTCTGATGGCGCAGATTCATATTGTCCGCTTAATGTGGGAATATCTGTGCTTTCACCGACCAGTACTATGTAAGTAACCGAGCCCGCAGAATTATACATGTTCTGTATGTATGTTTTTATTGCCGTATTACCCGTGCCTGTAGCAGTAGGATATTCAGCAACTGTAACATTTAGTCCGCGTGATTGTTTCCACTGAACAAATGGCTGAATGGCTGACATGTACGCAGTCGGACATATTACAAGCATCTTGCCCGGTTCAGGTATCGAATCGAACCTTGTTGAACCTATGCCATAATTCATAAATAAATCATAATATAATGCTGAAAACTCATTTGATACTTTTCCAAGAGATTTTAGTCTTAAAAAAGGATTTACAACCTGCTTTGAATTGTCCGTAAAAAACTCAACTATCATTCTTTTTGTAACCAACATTTTTCCTTTTACAGGATTGTATTGCAGGGGATTGAACTGAACAGTCATTCCTCTGAAATCCCTAACTATATAAGGAGCATCGAGTGATATTATGTTTTCAGGATAATATTTATCGGTAGTATAAACATTTCCGAAAGTATAGGGAACTGAATTTGGGTCTATATCTCTTGTGAAATGACCCTTTGATGGCATTACTGGAAGAGTGCTTAATTCTTCCACATCCCTCGAAAGTATCCTGTAGTTCATCCCTGCATTATCTGGAATGAGCAGACTTCTTTTGTAAGTAAGAAGATCTGGAGAGCCCTTTTCCATAAATGAAGTCATATCCGGAGCTGTTAGATAAACATAAGTCTTCCCGTTAATAATAATTTCTTTTTGTTCGTAACCGTTAAACGTGTATTCAATCTTAGTATAGCCAAGTCTTGACTCGAGTATATTAACATTGATTCCTTTGCCTGTACTGTTGAAAGAAATAGCATTTGCAAAAACAAACACCGGGAGAAAAAGAAACAACAGCATGGCTGATGCCGTGCGTAGATGTTTTTTCATTGTATTAATATTAAAATTTATAAATCTATATTGAGTAATTTAATAAAGATATAATTAAAATAGAAGAGAGAAATAACTTTGTAATTCTCACAAATTAAAAAAGGGTCACATTTCTGCAGGACCTTTTTAATTACTTAGAATTGTTCGTAAATTTATTTTCGAATTTATTCATCATCCCCCGAATTAAGCCCTGGACACCCTATTAAATGAAATTATTTTAAATTTATATTTAGACAGCCTTATTATTATTGCAAAAGTGTAATATCAGTCCAAATAACTTCAAAAGCCGCTTTTTTTGTATGCCTGCGATATGCCTGCGATATGCCTGCGATATGCCTGCGATATGCCTACGATATACAAATATGACCATAATGAGTAAAAAAGGCGCTTTTTGCCTAAATGAACCTAAAGTAAACCAATAATATTATACAATAAAAAAAGCATGTAAATTTCGGCTTAAACATAGGGACACCAGTTTATTTGCACTTATTCTTTATTTAATGAATTAGGATAAATTCCACAGCTTGCAGCGAATCTTGTAGTGTTTTTTATTGCAAATAAAAAAGGTGCCGCATTTCTGCAGCACCTTTTTAATTACTTAGAAGTTCTAATTACTTATTTAATAAGCATCATCTTCTTTATATCTGTGAATCCTTGTGACTGTAACCTGTAGAAGTAAACACCGCTTGAGAATTCTGAAGCGTTGAAATCAACTGTATAGCTTCCGGCTGCTTTAACTTCATTTACAAGAGTTCTTACTTCT
>JBAYUG010000087.1:0-14007 GCA_041675325.1 Kapaibacterium sp. (SeqCode) | reverse complement strand
GAGATTAAATATAGGAACGATATTTGGCAATACTATAGGCGGCGGAGCAAATCCATGGGATACAGTAACAACCGCATACGATAACGGATGGATAGATGTTATAACTGCATCCTCATCTGATACAATTGTCATTTCAAATAATACAATCTCATACGCTAATTACTGGAGAAAACGGAATGACAGAAACTGTGCTATTAATATTCAAGGTACTTCAGGTGCATATATTGATGTTTACAATAACTCGATAAATAACATGAAAGGAAACGGAACCGGTAACTCATCATCATTCCAGTTATTCGGTATAAGGTCAGCAAATACCGGTGTAAACACAGTAATAAATATTCGAAACAATACAATACATACACTGTTTCATGCGGGAGATACTACAATTGCCGCCAACACCCACGAACCGAGCGGGATTATTTTTGCAAGCGGAAATGCTACACAAACGTGTAATATTTTCAACAACAAAATTTACAATATACAAAGTAATTCAACGGGAACTACGGATACAGGCTCAACTGCACCAATTGTTTCGGGAATAAAAATTAATTCGGCAACTTCAGCGCTGAACATTTACAATAATGCAATTTCATTAGCAACTCAAACGGGATTTCCGACCAGAATTTACGGTATAAATAACGCTGGGTCCTCAACGACACTTAACTGTAATATTTATTATAATTCAGTGTACATAGGCGGAACGGCGACGGGAACATCACCTAATACAATATCATACGCATTCGTTAGAAATACGTCGGGACTCACCGTACTCCGCAATAATATATTCTACAATTCAAGAACCGGCGGATCAAGAAACATGGCAATAGGAAATCTGAACGCAATAAACTGGACAGACATATCATCGAATTACAATTTATTAGTTGCGAACAGTTCGACACAATGCGGTGATTATTCGACAAACACAGGATTGAATTTCACGGACTGGAAAACTAATTCTCTTGGCGATGCGGGTTCGTTATTCGAAACCAATGCGAATCTTGCTGCATCGAACTTATGGTCAAATACCGCAACGGCAGACCTGGCATTAAACAGCGCTCAGACGGCAGTCTGGTATGCAGTCGGGCAGGGAACTCCCGTAACAGATCCTACGGTTGGAAGCGACATAGCAGGCAATTCAAGATCAACTACAATTGTCGGCGGCGCGACAGACATAGGATGCAGTGAAATAGGGGCACCTTCAGCAACACCGACTTCAGTTTCAAATACGATAACAGGAGACGGAACTTATGATTTCAATTTCGGTGGAAAACGAATAGCAACGATAACATTCAATCCCGGAACGACCGGATATCCGTTTGAAATATCACTTAGACATTTTGGGGGAGTAAATCCTCCCGGCGGTTCTTCACAAGAATACACAAATTATTTTGACAGTATATTTGTATCATCGGGAACACCGGGTACGCTTGATTATGATGCAAGAATGTATATCTATGGAAACACAATAAGAAATATAGCTAATATTTCAAATTCCAGAATAGCGAAAAGTGGTGACGGAGGGATTACCTGGACTCCACAGACAGCAAACGGTTCATATACAGCGGGTAATCCTGCTTACTGTGAGGCAACAAATCTGAATTCATTCTCATTGTTTACAGTAACATCAGTTGATTCTCCTCTGCCGGTAGGACTTGCTTCATTTACAGCTAACGTAACGGGACGAGAAGTAGCTCTCAGGTGGATAACAGAGGAAGAAGTAAATAATGCGGGCTTTGACATTGAAAGGAAATCTAATGCAGAAAATAGCTGGATAAAACTTACGCATATAAAGGGTGCCGGTACAACAAATTCACAAACTGTTTATACTTATAAGGATTTAAACATACCGACAGGTAAGTATAATTACAGGTTAAAGCAGATAGATAACAATGGAAATTTCAAATACTTAGAGCTAAAAGGATTCGTTGACGTAGGGATACCTAAGGTTTATAACCTGAGCCAGAACTATCCGAATCCTTTCAACCCGACAACTAAGATTAACTATGATATACCACTTGATAGCAAAGTAACGCTGAAGGTTTATGATATAACAGGTAGAGAAATATACACTGTTTTAAATAATGTACAGGTACAAGCAGGCTACAACACCATAAATCTAAATTTCAGTAATTACGCAAGTGGTATTTATTTTTACAGAATTAGTGCAAAAGGAAGCAACGGATATGAATATATTATGACGAAGAAAATGTCACTGATAAAATAAAGAAGTTAGTGTATGCTTAAATACAAAAAGCCTTGCAAGTTAGATATCTTGCAGGGCTTTTTTGTGGTGGACAATAGACCACTGATCTACGCGGTTTAAGCAGATTAACGCGGATAAGAGCGAGAAGAAAATTTAACAACAAAGGATACGGCGGAGAAAATGTACAAGCAAAAGATAAGATTTCACCGGCACTCAAATCACTAAGAAAAACATTTATAATGTTTTAAAGATAGAGAAATGATTCCTGCCTGCTGCAGGCAGGTCACCACCCGAGGTAAAAGAGAGATTATAAGTGAGGTTTTCTTTTTTTACAGATTGTTTTTACTACAACATTTTTACAGATAGTAGCACTAAGTAGAAGATATTAAAGGTCAAGAACACATATCTAATTTCGGTTATAGCACATGTAATAAATATTGTGTTGATAATCAATTTTTAATCAAGTTCCTTGGAAGCTAAGTACACGACAATAATTTAAAGACTTCAATATAATCATTATATATTTTTCCCGAAAGTATTTGGTGTAACATATTAATCAAATAATCTAAACCTCTCCTGAAATAACTAATTGTTTTTCTACCATATTTATTAGCTCTTATCTTTACTTTCGAATCCAGCCATAAAGATGTGAATATTGACCAGACATAAGCTATGCTTATTAGAAATATTAATTTCTCGATCTTGTATAAATGATGCAGATGTGTGTCTTCAAAATTAAATCCCCGGGTCTTGAATGCGCCAAACATATTCTCGATTGACCATCTTTGTCGGTAGATTTTAAGAGCTTCCGTATTGTTTTTATTGCTTATTACTATACAATAGTCATCTTTGGTTTTCATTCCTGATACGTGCAATCTATATCCGAAAATATCATGTTTATTCGGTAATTCTTTGGGAATATTAACTTTGAAATATTTTATTAAATCTTTTACTTCTTTGTTGTTCTCTTTTGTCTTGCTCCCAACTTTTGTGTTTGATTTTACTCTGATATGAAAACCAATTTCCTCTTTCATTAAATACCTAAGCCATTTTATATCTATGAACTCTCTGTCACCTAATATTCCTTTTATTGAGTCTTTTCCCAATATCTTCACTGCTTTTTCAAGTAAAGCTATTCTTTCGCTTGAGCTTGAGTTTCCAAACTTTTCCAGTGCTTCCCAGCATAATGGAAAGGCGATTTTCTTATATATGACCACTATCATTAAAATATTGATGTTTGTCTTTCCGAATTTCCAGTTTGTTCTATCTATTGCTAACCAATATTTGGTATCCTTTGGTAAGAGTGATTTCAAAAACAGTGAGTATTCTGGTTGTCTTAAACCGTATTTCTGAAAGAAATTCTGTATCCTCCTGTAATTAGAATCAACATTTTGTGACTTCATTCGAAGGGCTACTCTACGTAAATTTACTGTCGAGCACTGCAAAAAACTTATCACGAAAGTTGTCAGGAAAGAAACCCTTGCTAAATTCCAATTGAAATGAAATTGAAATATATTTAATAATTGATTATAATTGTAACTCATTCTTAGCTCCTTTTGTTATTTAATTTATTGTCAAATTAATAACTTAACATCAGGAGCTATCTTTTTTGTTTCACCTTATTTTTGTCGTGTACTAAGCCTTGGAAGTCATACTTTATTTTTGAATAGTTTTTGCGTAAAATCAAGAATATATGAATTAATTAGTTAGTTAACTGTTTAAGGATATTACATAGGATGTATCTGAATGTATGAGGATAATTGCAGAGGATTAAAGTGATTTGCTAAACAAACAAAACATTACTGTTTGGAGATATTATGTTTTAATTAAAGTATGAAAAACAACATTTAATAAATAAATATAGAATCATGTCAGAAACATTAACACCATCTCAGCGGAAGATGGTCTCAATTTTTGAACAGCACATGAATGCTGAATTAAACGGTGACCTTGATACAACGATGGATACGATGACAGAGAACCCTCATTTAAATCATGTTCCTGTAATGGCAGGAGGAGAAGGCAGAGAAGGCGTACATCAATTTTACAGCAGACATTTAGTCGGAAAATTCTTTCCTCCTGACGTAAAATTTCATAAAATATCCAGCACTATAGGTGACACTCAGATTGTTGATGAAATGGTTATTAGTTTTACGCACACGGTATCGATTGACTGGCTGCTGCCGGATATTCCGCCGACAGGCAAACCTGTAGAAGTTGCATTAGTTGCAATTGTCGGTTTTAAAGATGATAAAATTTCACACGAACATATTTACTGGGATCAGGCAAGTGTGCTGATACAAGTCGGTTTACTTGACCCTACGGGTTTACCTGTGAACGGAGTTGAAAGTGCGCGAAAAGTATTGAATCCGAAACTTCCTTCACGAATTATAAAATCATATTAAACATTAATCATAACAAACATGATAAAATCAAGAATAATTATCGGGCTACTTTTAATATCAGCAATTATTGTTTCATCCTGCGGCAATAAGAAAGTAGATGAGCAGAACACTGCAAGTTCTGAGGTTTCAGAAAAGAATAAGCTGAAAATGAAGCAAGAACTTCTTGCGGCAAATGATTCGTTTTATGAGGCACTGAATGCAATGTTTATTGGTAACCTTGAACCTATGAATGCCCTTTGGTTGCAGACAAACGATGTAACTGATATGGGTCCTTTCGGAGACCGTCTCACAGGCTGGGAAGCAGTTGGAGCGGAGTTTAAGAAAGAAGCGGGAATGAAACTGGGAGGTAAAATTACATGCAAAGATGTACACAGTTACACGGGCACTGATATAGGGTACGTTGTATGCGTGGAAGAGGGCGAGAATATGAGTGCTGACGGTAAACCAGTCATAGTAAGGTTCAGAGCAACAAACATTTTCCAAATGGTAAACGGTCAATGGAAAATGGTACACCATCACACAGACCTTTCTCCCCCACTGGAAAAAGCTACGAACGAGACCAAAAAGAAATAGAGTTGTTCAGCCCTGTAATGTTTTTTACAGGGTTTTTGATTTTATATAATAACACAAAATCCATAAATGGAAATAAGAAAGGAAGAACTTGGGATTTTTGATTGTAGTGCACAATAGAACACAGATTTACGCGGATGATGCAGATTTACGCGGATAAGAGCCAGAAGAATATTTAACCGCAGAATATACGACATAGCAACAGCTACAAACAAAAGAAAGAAAATATAATCTAAAGATTTTTATCTCAAAAGATCGTCCGCCCAACAAGACTGTCCCGATTAAGAAAATCGTGATAAACTTCTCTGCGACTCCAGAACAAAGAACAATTTTAACCTATTTGAAAAATGGAGATTATAAAAGTGTTATATTTTGAAAAAGTTTGTTTTTATCACTACATTTTTACGGATGCAAAGTTTTTTGCAAAGACTTTCAATAAAAAATACATTAAATTTATAAATAATTTAAAACTATAAGTTAACAGACTATGGACTTAAACGGGAAAAAAGTACTTATAACCGGTGGAGCTGGGTTTCTTGGTTCTCATCTGTGCGACCGTTTCATTAAAGAAGGATGTCATGTCATAGCAATGGACAATCTCAGTACCGGGTCATTAAATAACATAGAACATTTATTTCCATTAAAGAATTTTGAATTTTATTTTTATGATGTAACAAAATTTGTTCATATACCAGGAAAACTTGATTATATACTTCATTTTGCATCACCCGCAAGTCCAATAGATTATTTAAAGATGCCGATACAAACTCTAAAAGTAGGTTCACTCGGCACGCATAATCTTCTAGGGCTTGCAAAGGAAAAGAAATCCAGATTTTTAATTGCATCAACTTCTGAAATTTATGGAGATCCTGATGTTCATCCTCAAACGGAAGATTACTGGGGAAGTGTTAATCCAATCGGTCCGAGGGGGGTCTATGATGAAGCAAAAAGATTTATGGAAGCAATTACGATGGCTTATCATACATTTCATGGAATCGATACAAGAATAGTAAGAATTTTCAATACTTATGGTCCAAGAATGAGGCTTGATGATGGAAGAGCTTTACCAGCTTTCATGAAACAGGCGATTGAAGGACATGATATCACAGTATTTGGCGATGGAAGCCAGACAAGGTCATTCTGTTTTGTTTCTGATTTGATTGAAGGGGTTTACAGTCTGCTGTTAAGCGATTATTTATATCCAGTTAATATTGGAAATCCTAACGAAATAACGATAAAACAATTTGCCGAAGAAATATTAAAACTAACCGGGTCAGAGCAGAAAATTGTTTACAAGGAATTACCGACTGATGATCCCAAACAAAGGCAGCCTGATATTACAAAAGCAAAAGACATTCTTGGATGGAGTCCGAAAGTTGCCAGAGCAGAAGGTCTAAAGATAACTTATGACCATTTCATAAAAGTATTAGGTAAAAGATAGAGTTTTATATAGGAAATTGAGAGATAAAGACAAACTAACCGGCAATAACGAGATCGAGAAAAGTTTTGAAAAGTTCGATAAATTAGACTATTAGAACAATGATAATTTCCGAAAGAAAGAATTCTCAAGCTCAATAAATATCACTAAGGGTTCTATTTATCAGAATTGTTGGAAAAGATAACAACACAAAAAAGATAAGATGATATTGATATAAATATGTCTATTAAATAATAAAAAGCTCCCTGCAAGTTTTGGTGACTGACAAGAAGCTTCATTTATAAGGGCTATTAGTAGAGGTGGGTGATAAATTATTTTTCGTTTTATATATTTCAATTTAATGTTAATGATAATATGCTAATATTTCTGATTTTATAACTGCCCTACTCAATCCATGAGAAAACATTTACCCTCGATTTTTCGGGCAGAAAATCATTATTTTAAAATGTAAAAACTAAATAAAAGTACTATGAGCAGATTCATATAAAACCAATATGTTAAAAATAAATACTAATAAGCAATAGACCGAATACTAATACAGAATACAATGACCAAGTTCCTGCTGAAGAAAGAGATGCTTTTGCGTCGGGAGTTGTAACCTTTTCTGCAATCATTTCAAACAATGATACACCTTCTTGCTTCAATGTATAAACCAATTTATAAAAGGAATGAATGCTAAGTGAAACCAATGAAGCAAGCAACCCTATTCCGAGACCGTTCAGGAACAAACTAAATGCATTATGGAACCCCCATGTTGAGAAGTTACCCAGTAAAATAACATTTAGCAAACATGATAGTGCAAAACCTGAATACAGACCGAATGCTACAACAATGCTGCAGCTTTCAATATGTTTAAATGTCCTGAGTACTATTAGATTAATAATAAATAATGCACAATAAGTAAAACATAAAATTCCGTCGAGACCGGTAATTGATTTTACTCTTTCAAGTTCATCATAATCAGGCATTGTATTAAGACAATTTATAAATCCGTAAGAATCCGAATTATCAGTATTAGAATTAGTGACAGAAATCTCATTATGATTACCGTATTCAATTGAATTAATAGTATACATAACAAAAAATACTATTATAACTACTGCCATGGATATTCCGATTACCTTTAACGAGTTATTAACCATCTTCGGATATTTGAATTAATAATACTTAACGCAACATTTTTTATAAAACCCTTAACAACTGCCCTACTCAATCGATGAATAGTTTATCCTCTCTCATCGATTTTTCGGGCAGTAAAATTCTTCACAACTATTATACGAAATTAATTCTCTTATTATTCTGATAATCATTTATAGACGCACATCACTTTATCAAGAGCATCCTGATAACATGTCTGTAATCACCTGCTTCTATTCGCACGAAATAAACCCCGCTTGAATAGCTCATCCCGTTCCATGAAGCTTCATACCTTCCTGCACCAACTTTATCATTCACAAGAGTAATTACTTCCTTACCCGTTAAATCATACACAACAAGCTTTACGAATGAAATGTCGGGGATATCAAACTTAATTCTGGTCACAGGGTTGAACGGATTCGGATAGTTGTTATAGAGTTTATATACTGTTGGTACTTCACCCATGAGCGAATTTATTCCAGTCGGATTAACCCTAAAATTCCATACAGGCGAAGTTGGCCCCGTTCCTGAAATGTTTGAGGCACTAACTTTCCAGTAATATTTACCATTCACGCTAAGAAGTCCGTTCCTTAACTTTAATGAATCCTGTACTACATTACTTGTATCGAAAACAATTGATGTAAACAGGGAGTCATTTGCAACCTTTACATTATAAGTAGCAGTATATAATACGCTTCCCCAATCAAGAGTCACATTATTCGGAGCTAAATTAGTAGCATTATTGGGCGGTGATATTAATACAGGTGCTACGGGCAACGGAACAATAGTTGTTAAATTAAATGCTGAACTGTAAGTTCCCCATCCAATCTGATTCTTTGCTTTTACTCTCCAGTAATATTTTGTAACATTGCTGAGTCCTGATACAGACTTTAAAGTATCTGTAAGTATTGTATCTCTTCCTGTAATTAAAGTAAACGTTGAATCTGTCCCGTATTCAAACCAGTAATTGGATATTGACGGGGGTTTATCTACTTCTAAGTCACCCCTATTACTTTCATTCTTCAATGAGAGAATAGTTTGGTCAATAGCTTTAAACCACTTGAAAGTAAGTGTGGTTGCCTGATTTACAGCACCGTTTGCAGGAGATGAAAGTACAACTGTTGAAGCTGTACCCACTGTCCTGAAGTTATAAGTTATACTGAATGCACTCCAGCCGGCAGTATTCTTAGCTCTTACTTTCCAGTAGTAAGTTGTTAAAGCATTTAAGCTTGAAAGTGCTTTTACTGAATCGCTTAATGTAGAATCGTTTAGTATTATGTTTGTAAATCCTGCATCTGATGCAAGAACAACACTGTATCCAGAGGCATACTGCGGTTTATTCCAAACAAGGTTCAGGCTCAATG
Organism: Kapaibacterium sp. (SeqCode); assembly: GCA_041675325.1. Taxonomy (GTDB): domain Bacteria; phylum Bacteroidota; class Ignavibacteria; order Tepidaquicellales; family Tepidaquicellaceae; genus CAIKZJ01. Next base: position 4,887 of record JBAYUG010000087.1, on the reverse strand, counting down.
GATTACCTGTTGAAGAATTAACAGGGCTGATTAGTACAGGTGCAGCAGGAACGGGTACGATTGTTGTCAAATTAAATGCCGAACTAAAAGCTCCCCACCCAATCTGATTCTTCGCTTTCACTCTCCAGTAATATTTTGTAATATTGCTGAGTCCTGTTATTGTTTTTGTTGTATCCGTTAATAAGCTATCCCTTCCAATTACATTCGCAAACGTTGAATCTGTACCGTATTCAAACAAATAATTGGATACAGTCAGTGATAAATTATTTCCATAATTATTATCAAACACTAAATCTTTTGAAAGTGTCAAATCAACAGCTTTAAACCATCTGAATGTAATTGTTAATGGCTGGTTTATTGCACCGTTTACAGGATTTGCAAGAATTACCTGTGAAGCATTTCCGATAGTTTTAAATGACCATGGACTACTGAATACCGACCATCCACCGACATTATAAGCCCTGATTCTCCAATAGTAACTTGTAAGAGGATTCAGATTTGAAAGTGCTTTTGATGTATCGGTTACAGTTGAATCATTAACCACCAAACCTGAAAAAACAGGGTCTGTTGATAACTGAATATTATAAAAAGACGCAGTACCAATTTTACTCCATACTAAACTCAAAGCAAGCGATTGACCTGATGCATTATTCAGAGGAGATATTAAAACAGGCGTTCCGGGTAAACTTACTATAGTTGTGAAATTCCATGAAGTACTGAAAGCACTCCAGCCGGAAGAATTCTTTGCTCTTACTTTCCAGTAATAAGTGCTTAAATAATTTAATCCTGTAACAGCATTAACGGTATCTGCTAATGTCGAATCATTTACTACCACGTTCAAAAACGCTGCATCTGTTGCAACAATAATATTATAGCTGGACGCATTACCTGACTTATTCCAGACTAAATTTATATTCACGGGGTTACCTGTTGAATTATCAGCCGGACTTACTAATATAGGGACTGAGGGAGAAGGACCCATTTCAAATGCACCAATCTGAGGGGGGGTTGCTCGTGTTATTCCGCCGAAATCTGTAGTAATACCTGTAACTGAAACACCATTCAACCGAACTGAAGACCTGTAATTGTCCGCTGATGTTCCACCCGGATTTGACAATACAGGGTTTGTGTTAAAACTGTTACCATCCTGACCTGTAGCTGACTGCCAATCTGAGAATGTTGTTCTGTCGGCATACAAATATCCAAGAACACCACCTGAGCCGGAAACAAAATAGTCATTGTAATTAATTGTCAAATTTGTTGTACCATTAATATAAACTGCATAGTGTTTGGCTGAAGGTGTTCCGCCTGAATTATTGCTTCTTCCATTTGTAAAAATATTATTCCTGATATCCCGTGTGGTTGTATTAATAGAATTATACAAAGCATACGTATTAGTAAACGCAGTAGAAGGAGCTGTACCTCCTATGTACACTGTATTAAAATAAATAATGTTTGTTCTTTCAGCGATATTATCTTCATACAAGCCCCATATCCGGCAATCGTTATTTACTCCTGTACCAAGCGAAACAATATTGTTATAAATATTTCTGATGGTCGAAGCTCCTCCTCCTGCGGTTGCTGTATTATCAAAATGAATACCTTTAAGTGCTGCTGCGGAAGTATTACCGGCATTTATACCCAGACTATGAATAAAATTGCCATAAATACTGGACGTACTGGCAGCAGTTGGTCCCTGGAAATAAATGCCGCAGACCTGAACCGCAGCACTACCGGAATTTGTGTTGTATAAATTATATATTGTGTTCCCGTAAATATCCTGTGTGTAACCTCCCAAACCACTTCCCGTGGCAATATGGCTGATTCCAATTACAGATGAAAGATCTGCAGTATTAAGATTGACAGATGTACTTTTTAAGTCATGTATAGTATTATTTGTAACAGTAAAACGTCTGGAGCCGGCGGCTCTTATACCGATTGTATTAGACAATAAAACATCTGATCCGATACCCGTGTTTGTGAGGTTTGCGATTGTATTGTTATTAAGAACAACATTAGCACTACCGGTTGTGCTAATAATACCATTTAACTGCTGAGCTACATAACTTGCATTGTTACAATAAATACTGTTTGCAGTTGAAACACTGCCGATAATATTATTTTCAAGGATTACATTATTTAACTGTAGTCCTGCACCTAAAGATATAGCATTAAAGTTGATTGCATAACTTGATGAATTCTTGGTACAAGTAAATCCTCCTATTGTGTTGTTCGAACAGTATGAATTTTTACCTGCAGTTGTGCAAGGATTATAATCTATTCCATAAGCAGTTGCTGCAGCAGAATTTGTTGAGCCAATATAAATTGAACCTGTGCCTGTTGATGCTCCAACTGAATTATTGTCAATATTAACCCACGAGCTTGAAGTAGTATAAATACCACGAAAGGGTACAGTATTTGCGCTTTGCTGCAAAGAAATATTTTTTATTGTATTGTTATTAACAGTACTCACAGATCCTGTACCGGTGGAATTAATATAAATAGCATTAAAAGAAATACTTCTGGAAGTAGCATCATGTGTAATGGTGTATGCTGTTCCCCCGCAGTGGGCTGATGTCCCCCCAATATAATTTCCGTCAATAGTTACATAACCGGCACCCGTCGTATTGGCTATATAAATAGAATACAAAGTAATACTTGCTGCTAAAGTTACTGTGGTGGATTGATAAAAACTGTTCCCGGTTATTGTGAAATTAGAAGAATAGGATGAAAGACTTATAGCGGATTGAATGGCTGCGGAAGCAGAATAATGATCATAAAAATTGTTATTGTTAATGGTGTTTCCGCTGTTGTCAAAGCCGGCTGAACCTAATGAATATATACAGTTCGTTGGCGAGCCTCCGCTTGATTTGGTTATATCACAATTGTTAATGTTATTGTTATCGTTTCCGTTACCCGATACAGCGGTGGAAAATGTAATAACACCATTTCCAGAACCCGTGCCAGATCCTTTAATTACGCAATATTTTATAATATTGTTCTCAGCAGAATTATAAATACGAATTGTGTAGCTACCAGATGATACTGCTGTACTTTGAATGGTTAAATTCCTATCGCCGCTTTGATTAACCCTGCCGTCAATAGTAACATTATCGGCTCCATTGATGTCTAGTAAAATTCCGGTAGCGGTTTTACCGATTATTACACCTGATACTGTTGGGTAAATTGTTAAAGAAGTCCATGTCCCTGAGTTTAAAACAGCAGTGCCGGTTTCGGTTGTACTTGCAGTAAGTGTGATTACAATGTTATTGCCGGTTTGAAGCTGACCGTTTATAGCTGAAAAAGCTAGAGTTAATGTCGTATAAGTGCCGTTACTTGAAGCATGTGCACCGCTGACGGTTACCTGCCCTAAAACATTCATCTGTACAAAGAACAGATAAATTACGCTAATAAATAAACTTTTCTCACAATAATTGTTTTTAGAATTAATTAATCGATAAAGAGTTAAATTTTTCAAATACGAGAAATTTGGTATGTTAATTAGCCTATTACTCATTTGATTAATAGCATTTTCTTATGATCTATGAATTTTCCTGCTTCGATAGAATAAAAATACACACCTGAAGACAGCATACCAGCTTCAAACTTTACTTCATAAAATCCGGCATTTTGACGTGAATTCACAAGATCTTTGATAAGTTTACCTGAAACATCAAATATTTTCAGAATTACAAAAGAGTTTTCTGCAAGTTCATATTTTATTGATGTTGAGGGATTAAACGGATTCGGATAGTTCTGACTGAGTGAGAAGTTATCAGGAGCGGTTGTACTAAAAGGTGATACACCGACTGAAGTAGTTCCGATTTCCACGACAATTACTCTGTCCGGTGTTCCCTGTACCAAAGAAACTATGACTCTTTTTCCGGGAATCAATGTTGTCGTTATTTCACAACCGCCAGATGCTAACGGAGCACCGGTAGTTAAGGGTACAATAAGATATATAGAATCGATTATTGCGAGAGTAGTCGCATTATATCTTTTAAATTGTATTGCATTTGTTTGTGCAGGAGAACAGTCGGTACTAACCCATAAATATGGTCCTGCTAGGTTATCATCGTAAGCAACTCCATAACAACCGGATGCCGGCATAATGATTGATGCTCCGGGTATTGCATTGCCGAGAGTATCATAGCATTTTAAAGGACCTGTGAAATTGTTAGTACCTGCCCAGAATCCTTTTCTCACAGGATCCCAAGTTAGAGCCCTTATTGAAGCCGCTCCGGTGCAAGGAATAGCTTTTTCCATATGACCTGTATTAGGGTTTATTCCATAAATCGTATTTGATAATGGTGAGCCCCAGATTTTGCCGTTAGCAAAAGCAAGGTCTCTAAATTCTGTTCCAGCATTAAATGAATCCACCTTAACCCAACTTGTATTTATTCTGCTAAATATACCACCACTGAATTTCCCTGTTACAAAATATGTGCCTGTCCAGCAAACCCCATAACTTAAAACAGTACCTAATAAGGAATCAACATTATGATTTCTTAAAAGGTCGCCAAATGCTAACGGATAATCGTTTTCTCCGGCGATAGGAGCAATACTAATACTCAATGGATTTACATCATTGTTAAACGATGTTTTTATGTCTTTTTGGGCAGACGCATTCATCGAAAATGCAAGTAACACAACAAGTAAAAATGTCAATCTTTTCAATTTTTTATATTTAGTTTAAAAAAGGTTTTAGGATACTCATTTAATATATAACATTTTTTTCTGTTCATGAAATTTACCTGCATCAATAGTATAAAAATACACACCTGAAGACAGCATACCTGCATCAAACTTTACTTCATAATATCCGGCATTTTGATTTGAATGTACAAGTTCATTAACAAGCTTGCCAGAAATATCATATACTTTAAG
>JBAYUG010000086.1:0-14947 GCA_041675325.1 Kapaibacterium sp. (SeqCode) | reverse complement strand
TTTATTGTTAAGAGCAAAAGATTTTAACAACAGAATCCACAACGCAACAAGATTTACAACAAATAAAAGATTTTACCACAGAGGCGCACAGAGATGATCACGGAGCACACAGAGAAAGATTTGTTTTATTGTTAAGAGCAAAAGATTTTAACAACAGAGAACGAAGAGATAATCACTGGGCTCAAAACGATTACAATAGTTTTTATTTGGTTTGTTTCAAATAATTTTTGTTTTACTTGACTATTCTGTCTTTCATGCCTGAATAACCGTTCTGCGTCATAGGTGCGCTTAGAAGGAAATCATGCGGGAAACCGTATTCAATACTGTTTACTTCATCAAGTCTTTTCATTATATCATCGGATAGTTTAACATCAACGCATTTCATGTTTTCTATTAGCTGAACATCTGTTCTTGAACCGACGATAGGAATAAAGAGTCCTTTCTTCTGTCTGACCCAGTTTAGTGCAATTATTGAACCCGGTATTCCTGTTTCATCGACTATCTTTTTAACTTCTTTTGCAATAGCGATATTTCTCTCGTTGAGTCTTGCGCTTCCCTCTTTGATTCTTTTCGGAGATTTATCATCGTTAGCAAGATATTTACCAGTCAACGCACCGCCGCCGATTGTACCCCACGGAGTTATAGCAAGTTCGAAATGATTAGCCATCGGAATAAGGTCGCGCTCAGCACCGCGCTGCATAAGAGAGTACTCAATCTGAAGTGCCACTAACTTCGACCATCCGCGGATATCAGCCATTGTGTTAGCACTTGATACAACCCATGCAGGAGTGTCGGAAATTCCGACGTATAAAACTTTCCCGGATGAAACAAGGTCGTCAAATCCTCTCATAACTTCATCTATGGGAGTAAGAAAATCCCATGCATGAAGCCATAACAAATCAATGTAATCAGTGTTAAGTCTTTTTAATGAGTCCTCAACTGAGATCATCATACTTTTTCTGCTGTTTCCGGAAGCGTTTATGTTTCCGGGGCTTCCAGGATTCTTAAGTGTGTATTTTGTTGCGAGTACATAGTAATCCCGCTGGTGTGCGATAAACTCGCCTGTATATTTTTCGCTTGTTCCTTCGTTATAAAGATTTGCGCAATCAAGAAAGTTACCGCCTGCATTTACGAAAGCATCAAAAACTTTCTTTGAATCTTTCTTGTCTGTTCCGAATCCCCATTCCGTGCCGAAAGTCATCGTACCAAGGCAGAGCTCCGAAACTCTTAAGCCAGATTTTCCGAGTAATCTGTAGTTCATATATTTAATGTAATGTTTGATTTTAAAATAGTTGTAACAAGTAAGACGGGGAATAAATTCTTATTCCCTTTTTACCGATTTGTATTCCTTATTGACATCAATCTTTTCGGTATAGCTGCTGTTCCAAACACGCATAAACACCTTTTCGAGTTCTTCGTTAACTTTTTTACTGTCTATAATCAACGTGGCATTACGGCTCTCATGGAAATAGCTGCGTTCAAAATTGGCGGTGCTAATCCAGGAATATTTATTACCGCTTATCATCATCTTACAGTGCTGTACGCGCGAATAAGGAATAAATCCTCCGCTGTACTGCGGTATGGTTGAAAGCTTCACTTCGATTCCCTTAACTTTTGAAAGTTCTTTAATCTGGTCAATAGCATCCTTTTTAATTGCCCAGTCGGAGAAAATAATCTTTACCTCGACTCCCCTCTCTGCGGCTCTTCTGAGTTCATCATCTATCGTTGTGTAAGGCGAGTCTTTGCTCTTGCCTTTTGTCGTATAGGAGAAATAATTGATGTACAATTTGTCTTTAGCATTTCTGATAAATCTTACAAACTCTGTTTCTTCCTTAGCAAACCCTTTGTTGACAAGGTCGTTAGGACTGAATGCGGGATATAGTTTTACTTTGCCATAGTCAATTGTGTTAAGAGTATGTTTATTCTTATAAGTGTAAATCTTCTTAGTTGATTTCGATTTAAGCTTACGAATATTTGCGTCTGAATAATCATCGCAAAGCGCCCAGTCAGTTTCAAAGACTCTCATGAACATAACAGCAAGATTTTTGTCTTTTACGCGAACGCCAAGCTCGTGAATATGTTTCAGTGCACGGTAATCAAAGTTCTGACTACCGAGAAAGAGGTCTTCCCTGTCAACGACAAAATACTTTGCATGCATAACACCGCCCGCTATTTTGTTAAAAGGTATTATCTTCAGCGTAATATTCGGAATATTCCTGAATTCTTTATCGCATTCGGGATACCTGTTGAAGAAGTTTTCGTCAATAATAATCCTGACCTGAACTCCTCTGCCGGCTGCGGCAATGATTTCATTTATTACTTTCTCGAGAGGTTCACCCTTTTCATTTGCAATGTAGAAGGTTTCCATGTCAAGAGACTTTCTTGCAGACCGTATCATTTCAATCCAGACATCAGTTGCACGGGGAAGCGTAGATTCTTCAAGAATAGTTTCAACGGGAACGGATTCAACAATCTGGAAGATGGTCTGGGAATGAACCTGCGCAGATAATAGAATAAGCAGCAGTATCGGTAAAAAGTATTTTCTTAAAAACATCATGGTTATAATTGTGATTTAGGAAATAATAACTTTGTGTTTAAGTAAAGTATAATTCTGTAGCAGCCATAAGCAACGAACGGGGCAACAAAGACATCTATTGAATAATGGACTTTCTGAAGTATCACGAATGAACCTACAAGTATTGTATTAACAAGAAACACATACTTCAGCCAGCGTTTATGGGTAACCAGAAAAATCATGAAAAGCGTTGACGTATGCCCCGAGAAGAAAAGGTCTTTTGTTATTTTTGTACCGGTACCGACAACAAAGACAAGCGGATCATTCAGGTCAATCGTACCGACCGGCGGTTCAAGAGGAACAACGTACATCATTGCCATTCGTACGATAACAAGAAGTGTGTAAGTCTGCAGGGCAATAATTAAATCGTTAGGATGATTTGCAGCGAGATAGATCATGCACGTGAGTATGGAAAGATAAATCAGCGCAAATACGGGTATGTTTAAATCAACAGCGTTGAACCAGTAGAAGACAGGGTCATCGAGCACGACTCCGGGACGTCCTTCGACAAAGACGATAAACTTTGCGAGGGAGGATACACAAAATATCAGTACGATAAGCGTTGCAATAAGAATAAGCACGGAATTCTTTTGCCTGAAATAAACCTTCCAGTTATCTATCATAAAAAGTAAATTAATTGATGAATAAATTAACGAAACGGAGATAAGAATGAAATGGAGTAAGGGACAGCAATAAGTAGGTTATAATAGATCACGGATTGTAATTGATGGAACACAGATTTTCGCGGATGAAGCGGATTATCACGGATTTTTATGTTATTATTTTTTATTCAACCCCTTCAGGGTTGTTTTAATTTGTTCTTTTCCCCGGGCTGCGCCCGGGGTTATTTATATTAAATCCCTGCCTGCAGCAGGCAGGCCTTCGGGATTTTCTCTTTCCGAAAATGCTATTTAATATGACGAGTTGCGCCCGGAGTTATTCACATAAATCCCTGCCTGCAGCAGGCAGGCCTCCGGGATTTCTTTATTGAAATCAGTGGTTATCCGTTAAATTCGTGTATATCAGTGTTCTATTAAAGTGGCATTTTATATTTTTGGTTTAAAGAATACAAGTTTATGTATATTAACAAAAAAGCAAATTAGGTATATTTTAGAAATGAAGATACCCGATGAAATATTTGAAGAGATACTAAGGTCAAACGACATTGTTGACGTTATTTCATCATACTTACAGCTCAAGCGCAGAGGCAAGACATTTCTTGGACTGTGCCCTTTTCATCCCGACAAGAATCCTTCTCTGAACGTATCGCAGGATAAACAACTTTACCACTGCTTTTCGTGCAAGGCGGGGGGAAACGTTATTACTTTCGTTCAGGAGTATGAAAAAATTACGCCAATGGAGGCGGTCGAACGACTTGCACAGAGAGTCGGTATTACACTCGGTAAATTTTCATCGAGACCTGACATATCAAACGAAATAACAAAGCTTTACGACATAAACCAGAGAGCCGCTAAGTATTTTCATGAAAACCTCATGAGCATAGGTGAACAGGAAAAAGAAATGGTATGGGAATACCTTGATAAACGCGGACTTGACAGGAGCCTCATTACAAAATTCGGAATCGGGTATGCACGCGGCAACTGGCACGCACTTGAGAATTTCTTTATAGAAGAAGGCGTTTACACACACTCAGACCTTGAGCTTGCAGGACTTGTCATAAGGTCGGAGAAAGACTTTAAATATCACGACAGATTCAGAGCAAGGCTGATATTTCCAATACTGAATGAAAGCGGCAAGGTCGTCGGATTCGGCGGCAGAGTTCTTAAGAACGATGATGATTCCGCAAAGTACATCAATTCACCCGAGACCAGAATTTATTACAAGAGCAAAACGCTTTACGGGCTTAACTTTGCGAAGGACAGCATACGCTCGAACGATTCCGTAATACTCGTCGAAGGATACATGGATGTAGTATCGCTATTCCAGTCTGAAATTATGAACGTTGTTGCATCGAGTGGAACGGCTCTGACCGAAGACCAGATAAGCTTAATTTCAAGATACACGAAGAACATATATTTGATATTCGATTCAGACCTTGCAGGAATCAAAGCGGCAAAAAGAGGAATGGAGCTTATACTCGAAAAAGGACTGAACATAAAGGTCGTTTCTTTACCTGACGGTGAAGACCCCGATTCATTCGTTAAGACGCACGGCAAAGCAGTTTTTATGAAGGAGCTGGAAAAGAGCAACACGATAGTTTCATTTATAAGTTCAATATACGAACGCGAGGGAAAGCTTTCTTCGCCGGAAGAGAAGTCGGACTTCGTGAAAGAAATCATTCAATATATTGTTAGAATGCCCGACAGGATAAAAGGCATGTTTTACATAAAAGAGATTGCAGAGAAATACAAGTTGTACGAGTCCGACATGAGAGACGAGTACAACAGGGCATCGCAGCAGTATAAGAAGGCGCAGTTCCCAAAATCATCGGTCGTACTTCCCGAAAGAAGAGCATACGGAAAGAAGGACAACGAAAAGAAGCCGCCGCAAGCAGAAATAGAACTTGTGAACATGTTTGTAAACGACGATTACAAAAACCCTTCATACAAAAAGGGTGTAAACTACATCGTTGACAACGTTTACATAGATTTTATTTCAAACAAAACTATACTTAAGACAGTAGAAATGCTTCTCGACGAATGGCACAACGAAGAGAAGATTGATGTTGCGAGACTCTTATCCAAAATTGACGATGAAGAAATAAAAGACCTGCTACTAAGCCAGACGACACAGAAATATGAAATAACATCAACCGAGCATTTACCCACCGACAGTATTTTATCGATTGTGGAAAGAACTCCGATAGATTACATGAAAATGGCAAAGGACATAATTGACATGCTGAAACTTCACAGCGTGAACAGAAAGATACGGGAGTCCATAAAGAAATCGAGCAGCACTGAGGAGAACAGAGAAATTCTTGACGAAAAGAAAAAGGTAATCAGAAAGAAGATACAGATGCTGCCACAAGAAGAAAGAAAACCCAATAAGCCTAAATAACTGATATTACAAATCCCTCTAAATAAAAAACAAAAATCGCTGAATTGCAGGTTTTCTACCATCAAACACAAGACCAAATTAGAGACCAAGCTGAACCTAATTAGAGCACAAGAAATTCTCTGACTGACTAAATTTAATAAAAGATTGTTTTTACAAGACTTGAAATGTTAAAAGTTTTTTTACCACCAAAACACTAAAAACACCAAAGAAAATTTTAGAATAAACATTTCATGTATGCCTTCCTACTATTAATCACAACAAAAACGAGAATTGTGACACATATTTACTCAATTAGAAAAATTATAAAATATTTTAAGTATATTAAAAACAATTGTTTATAAAGCATATTTACATAAAAAGAAAATTTTCCATGTCCAAGTTTTGAAAAATGTTGTGATTAATAGTAGGAGGGCATACTTAAGAGCAGTTCATAGTTGGTCGTTGTTAGTTGATAGCAAAAGAAAACAAGAATGAAATTAAGGAAGGAAGAAACTGGGAATTGTTTGATTGCTGTGTAAAATAGAACACCTGCCTGCAGCAGGCAGGCAGATTTTCGCGGATGAAGCAGATTTACGCAGATAAGAGCTAGCAGAGAATTTATCCAAGGGGACGTCCCCCAAAAAAGAAGGCAGATCTGCGACTCGAACACAGAGGGCGTTCGTCACAGCGAATCTTCGACAAAGAGAGTATAGAATATTCTTAATAATTTTATTTGGGCTAAAGCCCGGGTGTTGTGCTATTTCTTCATCCGTCACCTAAAGGTGACGGCAATTAATAGATATAGCAATTTAAGGTGACGGAAATTAATAGAAATAGCAATTTAAGGGGACGGAAATTAATAGAAATAGCAATTTAAGGGGACGGAAATTAATAGAAATAGCAATTTTAAGGGGACGGAAATTAATAGAAATAGCAATTTTAAGGGGACGGAAATTAATAGAAATAGCAATTTTAAGGGGACGGAAATTAATAGAAATAGCAATTTAAGGGGACGGAAATTAATAGAAATAGCAATTTTAAGGGGACAGCTATTGGAAAAGAAAGCGAATCTTATAATGGCATCGCAAGCAAGATGCTTGCGTTACCCTAAGAGCATAGATAGGAACGGAGATACCATGACTGTGTCAGGCGGATCTGCAACTCGAACGCAGAGGAAATAAATAAATTATTATTACCGCTAAGCTTGTCTCAAAACAAAAACAATAAAGAAATATTGAAAACGAAATGGATTCCCGATAAAAACATTCGGGAATGACAAACGGGGTTTATCTTCTAAGTTGGTTTTCGATTGATTTGCGATTGATTTGATCTTTTCTTGCACTTGGGTTGGTTTATTTTTGCACTTGGGTTGGTCTGTTCTTGCACTTGGGTTGGTCTATTTTTGCACTTTGGGTGGTCTCTCCGTGCACAATGGCTGATCTTTCCGTGCACTTGAATTAGTGTTGAAACAGTACTGACAAAAAATTGGGTTCAGGGGGTGTAAACTTTTTTGTAGATGATGCTGCCGATTATGGGGACTTTTATGTAAGAGCCCTGATACGATTTTACTGCAAGGAATATTGAGTATCCCATAAGTCCAAAGGCGGAGATGATAATTGCGGCGTAAAAAAGTACCACGAACAAAACAATCAGTATGGGAAATGTTCCAGGGTCGGAGGAGGCACTAGCAGTCAGTATTCCGAGACCGACACCGAAGAAAATTGCAAATAATGCTAATGCGACGATGAGAATAACGAGTATAACGACATAAGCAATCTGAAAAAATATTGACTGGAGAGCGTGATATCTAATGAAGCGTGATTTATCTTTCTGGGTTGCCCAGAAGATTATTGGAAGTACAATTCCGCCGAAAAGGAGCGACAGATGCGAAAGCATTGCCATTAATCTTTCTTCGCTTGTGAGGTTTTCCTGCTGCATGTACTGAGCTGAAAAGACTATTCGCTTTTCTTTTCGGTTTTAACTTCAGTTTTAGAAGCTTCTGTGATATCTTTTTCTATATCGGTTGTCGCTTTTTTAAATTCCTTTACGCCTTTTCCGATTCCCTGCATAAGCTCAGGAATTTTCTTTGCTCCAAAGAGAACAAGAACCACTACGATTATAAGAATTATTTCAGGTGTTCCGAGACCGAACATTTTATACTCCGTTTTTAATTTTTAAATTACGCTTTCTGCAATTCCCTGCAGAAGTCTCAATCCGTCTGTTCCTCCGACTTTGGGGTCGGAAGCCCTTTCAGGATGAGGCATCATACCCATAACATTTCTGTTAAGGTTTTGAATTCCCGCGATGTTATAGACAGAACCATTCGGGTTTTCATTGTACGTAAACAATATCTGATTGTTCCCTATCAGCTCAGTAAGTGTTTCCTCGCTGCAGAAATAATTTCCTTCGCCGTGAGCGATGGGAATATCGATATTTTCTTTTACATCGTACTTATAAGTAAAAATACTCTTATTATTTACCACTTTCAAGGATACAGTTTTGCAGATAAACTTCAGGTTTTCGTTTCTGAGAAGCGCGCCGGGAAGTAATCCCGATTCACAAAGAATCTGGAATCCGTTGCAGATGCCGATTACGATTCCTCCTTTGTCAGCGAACCTAACGATATCCTGCATAATGGATGAGAAGCGGGAGATTGCACCGCAGCGGAGATAATCGCCGTAAGAAAATCCGCCCGGGAGAACTATGATATTTCTGTCGCCTATATTTCCTTCTTTATGCCAGAGGAATTTAGTATCGGCGCCGACTATATCCTTAAAGGCATAGTACGCGTCATGGTCACAGTTTGAACCGGGGAAAACAACAACGCCAACTTTTGCTTTTGCCATTTACGCTCCGACTTTTACAATCTCAAAGGAATAGTCTTCCATAACAGGATTGGCAAGAAGTTTCTTGCATGCCTCTTCTGCTACAGACTTTGCGGATAGCTCATCGGCGGTATCAATTTTCAGTTCAACATATTTACCGATACGCGTATCGACTATATTACCGTATCCGAGTGATTTGAGTGAATGTTCAACTGCTTTGCCCTGAGGGTCGAGAATGGTTTTTCTTAAGGTTATCAATATCCGAGCTGTGTACATTATAGTAGGTTAATTATCAATAATTTTCTGCTTAAGGTTTTCAAGGATTTCTTTTGTTAAATTCTTTGCCAGCTTTTTCTTTACGTCTTCTTTTGCTTTTATCCCTGTGTTTCTGTCAACATCGAATGTAATCTTTTCGTTATCCTTTATCAAAGGGGCGGAAATCTTTTTATCGGGCTCAATACCTTTGTTATTATTTTCAATGCGTGATTCTTCTTTAATGACAGGCTTCTCCACGGCTTTATCTATTTCGACAGGAGGAGTCAGATTTTTGCTGACTTCGGTTCCTTTTTCGGGAGGAGTAGTTTCTTTTCTGGAATCGATTACATTAGTATTTGAAGGAAATTCTGTTTTTGTAGAACGCGGAACAAAGGTTTCGTTATAGCCTTTATTAATTTCGTCTTTCTTTTCAGGGCTTGGCGACTTTCCGATATCAAGGTCGTTAACTATATCCTTGCCCGGGATACTGCTTCCGGTGGTTTCATTTGGCAGCGTACCAGAAGTAACAGGAAGTTTATCTTTTCCTGAGGATAATTCTGATGTCTGCTTTGTCATGTCATCGGTTTTATACATTGGTAAAAAAACCGAAAGTACAACAATTCCGATAACAGCAAGAGATACAGCCGGGATTGTCCATGCGAGGGATTTTTTGCCGAAGAGCATTTCCCAAAGACTACTTTTGCCGGGTTCAGACTTTACGGAAACAGGTTCAAGCAGATTAATCCTCCTTAAGAGTTCATTCTCAAATCCGCCGCGCGCTTTCATGCGGGGAAGTTTGAGTAGTTTTTCTCTCAGGTCAATATGTTGTTCGTCGTTATTCACTTTTCATTGTAAGGATAAATATCGCTTAAAATTTTCTTTAATTTTTCTCTTCCGCGGTTAATTCTTGATTTCACTGTACCCATGGGCAGACCTGTTATTTTCACAATTTCTTCATAATCAAGATCTTCAATATCTCTCAGGATGATAATTTTCTTAAAATCTTCATCGAGCGAATTTATAGCCTTCTGAATATAATAATTCTCAATACCTGCGTTTGCGGTTTCTTCAGGAGTGAATCCGGGATCTTTGAGTTCGTAGTCCTTTTCGTTCTCGGGGTCGTAATCGCTTAAAGACATTGTACTCATTCTGCTTTTCTTCTTAGCGTTTGTTTTCGCGGTATTAACCGCAATAGTATAGAACCAGGTTGAAAACTTCGCAATCTCTTTATACAGATGCTTCGAGCGGAACACCTTAATAAAAGTATCCTGGGCGAGGTCTTCAGCCTCTTCCCTGTTGCCCGTATATCTGTAAAGAAAGTTTACAACTTTATTCTTATACCTGAATACAATTTCATTGAACGCTTCGACATCATCATTTTGAAACATCAGAATAAGTTCTTCGTCGGTATTACTCCTGTATTCCGGCAATATATAATATTTTACTTAAGTTTATGATATTTTGTTCCTAATATATTAAAGATTTACAAGGTTATGAATAAGATTGTTAATAACCAGTCTTTTATCTTTCTCCGTATATTTTAAGGTTTTATCCGTTTGATAAATATAATCAAAAGCCCTTTGAATTTTAAGTTCATTCACGCCTGACATGTAGTTTTTATACAAATTATACATTTTTGGACCATCTTTGTACAATTTCAGGGCTCTATAAAGGTCAAAACCTTCGGTCATATTCTTTAAAACGGGGTCCTGAAGTTTATGGATGTTGATAAACAGGTTATTCATGAAAGCGACAAACCTCAGCTCGACTTCTTTAGAGGAATCGGTCTGCTTTCCGCTCATATTGTCATAAATTTCGATAGCTTTTTCAAAGTTGCGGTTAAGGATTGCTTCGAAAAGGTTGTATTCAGTAAAATCTTTCGTCATACCAACGCAGAGATTAACGTCGTTTATAGTGATTTTTTCCGAATCCATACAGTAAGTTTTGAGCTTTTCTATTTCAGTGGAAATCTCGTCGTAAGAAGGATTAACAAACTGAAGAAGGTGAATGAGTGCATCTTCATCAACCTCGTATCCTTTAAGCTTATCGCGGCACCAGTCGAGCAGTTCCTGCTGAGTATCATTTGATACAACATAAATCTGTATTCCTGTATTTTCAAATTCTTCAAAGTTTGAGAAGGTAAACTCTTTCTCCGTATTAAGAAGAATAAGCAAATTATCGGGGTTCGGATTTTTGAGGTAATTAAGGAAACCAGCTTTTGCATCCTTTTGCAAACCCCTTGTGCCTGTTTTCTTGACTATCCTGTAGATGATGATTTTCTTTTCGGAAAGAAAACTCAGGTTTGAGCATTCGTTAATGACCTCCTCGATTGAGGTTTCATCGGAGAAAAAAGTCTTGAGGTTTTCTTTGGGGTTGTATTTCTTTCCGATAAATTCGCTTGCCAGGTCTGATATGATTTCTTTAATGAGAACCTTTTCAGAAAGAAACAAAAGCATTGCCGGGGGCAAAGATTTTAAGACTTTGCTTTTAAATGATTTGTAAGAGACAGTATATTTTGTTCCTTCGTTCTTAGCTTTTGCCATGATGACTATATCTTTTTAATATCAAATTCACCGCCTTTTTTATCGAGCAGTTCGTATCCAAGGTCTTTAATCTTCTGGCGGATTTCATCGGCAAGTTTGAAGTCTTTGTTTGCTTTTGCTTCCTTGCGCTTTTTAGCCAGATCAATTATCTCTGCGGGAAAATCGTCGCCGGTATCTGCTTCAAGTTTATCCAGATCGAGTCCGAGTATTTTATTGAAGTCGTTAACGAGATATATTTTCTCATCAGGATTTAGCTTGTCGTCTTTCAGGACCTCCCATGTTAACGCAAGACCTTCGGATATATTCAGGTCGTCGTTAATGCTTTCTGTGAATCTTTCTTTATAATTCAGAACATTTTCGGAATTAGCAGTGCTTTCTGAATTTTTAGTATTTGCTTTAACTTCTTTAATCTTATTCTTAAGGTTCTGGAAACCGTTGCGTGCGGCGTCAAGATTTTCGAATGAGAATTTTATTTTCTTCCTGTAGTGAGTCATCAGAAGGAAGTACCTGTAGTCGAGGGAGGAATAACCTTTTTCAATTAGCGTAGGGAGTCTAAGAAATTCCCCTGCCGACTTAGACATCTTTCCTTTTTCTTCAATCAAGAACTCGCCGTGCAGCCAGTAGTTCACGAACTTTTCACCTGTGCATGCTTCTGACTGTGCAATTTCATTTGTGTGGTGGATTGGAATATGGTCAACGCCTCCGCAGTGAATATCAAAATGCTTTCCGAGAAACTTAATGCTCATTGCAGAACACTCGATATGCCAGCCGGGAAAGCCTATGCCAAAAGGTGACTTCCATTCCATCTGGCGTTTACTGTCTTTTGGAGAGAATTTCCAAAGAGCAAAGTCAGTCTTGCTTTTCTTTTCATCGGAGAATGCAATTCTTCTTCCTTCTTCGAGACCTTCAACATCGAGCAGAGCCATCTTACCGTAATCCGGAAACTTACTTGTATCAAAGTAAACACCGTCGCCGGTAGTGTATGTATATCCTTTTTTATCGAGGCATTCAACCATGTCAATTTGTTCTTTTATATAATCGGTTGCTTTGCAGTAAACGGTAGGAGGAAGAATGTTGAGCAGTTCAATATCTTTCTTAAAAGCTTCTGCGTAAAACTCTGCTATTTCCCATACAGTCTTTCCCTCGCGTGCTGAGCCCTTTTCCATCTTGTCTTCGCCTTCATCATCATCAGAGATAAGGTGACCGACATCGGTAATGTTCATAACGTGATTGACGTCATAACCGTTGTAGTGAAGAACTCTTTTGAGGATATCCTCAAAAAAGTAAGCCCTGAGATTGCCGATGTGAGCAAAGTTATAGACAGTCGGCCCGCAGCAATACATTCCGGCTTTACCTTTTTCGATAGGAATAAACTCTTCTTTGCTGCGTGAGAAAGTGTTGTATAGAAATAATTTGTTCATCTTATAAATTACAACTTATTGCCATGAATTTAAATTCAAATAGGAATGACAGAAAGGGACAATTAACCTTAAAGAAAAGAAGGAAAACAGACGAAAAACAGAAGTGAAATAGAACACGGATTTTCACGGATGGTACGGATGTACACGGATTAGGGAAAAGAAGATGAATTTGAATTTAAGAAAAGATATTTTTTAAACTCGAAGAGGTTTAATATGAATAACTCACGACGAAGTCAGGAGTAAAAACACAAATAGAACAACCCTGAAAGGGTTGAACGAACATTTACTTTATAAGATATTTCTCATCAAACTCTATTCCATTATCAATAAGAAACTTTTTATACTCATCAAAGAAATTTACCTTCTTATGGTGTTCTTTCTGATTTTTTATGTATTCTACAACGATATCTTTTTCCTTGATAGATATAGTTATTGCTGCATATCCTTCTGCCCATCCTTTAATGCCTTTAAAGCCGGGATTCTTTTTAAGCCATAATGAGCTTGCGACCTTTATATCCTTGATTAGGTTCTCTAAAGAAATTGAAGGGTGCAGGTCGCAGAGTAAATGAATATGTTCCTCTGCACCATTGATGCGATAAAGATGGCAGTCGTGGTTTTTAACTATACCCCAGATATATTTATAGAGCTCTGATGAGTACTCATCAGTTATTGTTTTTTGGCGTTCTTTTGTACCGAATACAATATGATATAGGATTTGTCTGTAGCTGCTCATTAGTGTATGTGTTTTATGTTGTAAATTATTTCATTTTCATTTTATATTCAACCCCTTCGGGGTTGGACTTTTATTTTCTTATGCCCCCGGCTTCGCCGGGGGTTATTCACATTAAACCCCTTCGGGGTTTTTTAAAGAGTTGTTGACTTAAGAAAAACAGTAGTGCAAGGGGTTATTTACATTAAACCCCTTCGGGGTTTTTTAAAGAGTTGTTGACTTAAGAAAAACAGTAGTGCAAGGGGTTATTTACATTAAACCCCTGCTCGCGGCAAATAGTCCTTCGGGGTTTTCATTTAGCAATTAATATTAGGAAGGAATTTTATATATTGTTTAACTTTTTGGAATTAGAATGCGTATTACATAATTATGATAAAAACATCAGATACTTTTTTACATTAATTTTATTTATCACTTCGGTTAAAGGGCAGGAGAAAATATACTGAGATTGTTATGGCAAAAAACGAAGTTCACCTTGCAGTTATAGAATAGACGGGGGGATTTACCCGGACGGATTTTTCTTCGAAGCGAATGAAGATAAATTGCAACAGAATAAAGAATTTCGGAGTATAGACACTGCGTTTTAATTTTGAATTTTAGAGAAAGTGCGAATTCAGAGAGTTTGAGGCTGAAACTTTTGAAGAGGGACCCGGGAGCAGACTTAGAGCTATTTAAGAGCCAACTGAGAGCCAACTATAGAAAAAAAGTGAAATTTGTTTAATTGATAGTATAAGAACTGTGTTTTTACTAATTAAAAAATAATTTTATAAATATGAAGAAAGAAAATAAAGACTGTGAATGGACGGGAAAAAATCCGCTCATGGTAAAATATCATGACGAAGAATGGGGTGTTCCGCTACATGATGACAGAAAGCTATTTGAGTTCATAATATTAGATGCATTTCAAGCAGGGCTAAGCTGGAATACGATAATCAACAAGAGGGAAAATTTCAAGAAGGCATTTAATAATTTTGATGCAAAGAAAATTTCAAGATACGATGAAAAGAAATATGAGTCATTGATGAATGATGCGGGAATTATAAGAAACAGGTTAAAGATACGAGCAACGATAACGAATGCGAAGGCATTTCTGGAAGTACAAAAAGAGTTCGGAAGTTTTGACAAATACATATGGCAGTTTACGGGCGGTAAAACGATTGTAAATAAATGGAAAACTCTAAAAGAAATTCCTGCAAAGACGAAAGAGTCGGATGCGATGAGCAAAGATTTGCTGAAGAGAGGGTTTAAGTTTGTCGGTTCGACGATTTGTTATGCGTTTATGCAGGCGGCGGGGATGGTGAATGACCATTTAGTGCAATGTAGAAGGTATAAGGAAGTGCAGAGGGGGAGGAATTAAAATATTTAAGTTTATAAATACGAAATATTAAAAGCTACAAGCAAGAAATAAATTTTACCACAGAGCGACAAATAAAGAAAAGATTTTACCATTCGCCACGTCGAATCTGCGACTCGCGCACAGAGAGCGCAGAGAAAAATTAATTTATTACTAAGAGCAAGAGCTTTTATCACAGAGAACACAGAGATAATCACGGAGGGCACAGAGAAGAGATTTATTTAGTTATAAGAGCAAGAGATAC
>JBAYUG010000085.1:0-14978 GCA_041675325.1 Kapaibacterium sp. (SeqCode) | reverse complement strand
CTGAATTCAGATGCATACTCAACTTCAACAGGAATTCTGCAGAATTGTTCTATCATGTATTCACCTACAAGCCCTGCATGCCATGCAGTTCCGCAAGCTGTAATTATAAATCGTTTTGCATTCACCATTTTTTCAAATACCGTATCAAGACCGCCTAATTTTGCTACTCCTGTTTCAAAATTAATTCTGCCTCTGTAAGTGTTCTGAATAGTATCGGGTTGTTCACAAATCTCTTTAAGCATATAATGATCATACCCACCTTTCTCAATCTCATCAACAAGAAAATCAATTTCATGAGATTCTCTGAAAATCTCAACATCATGAATTGTTTTCAACTGGTAGCCGTTCTTTGTTATGGTTGCCATATCTCCGTCTTCAAGGTAAACTACATTCTTTGTATAATTGATTACTGCAGAAGCATCAGATGATACAATGGTTTCTTCTTTTCCTATACCAATCAAAAGCGGACTCCCGTTTCGAGCAACGACAATTTTATCAGGTTCTTTTGCAGAAAGACATGCCAGACCGTATGTACCCTCTACTTCAATCAAGGCAAGTCTAACAGACTTTTCAAAATCATTTGTCTGCCTGAAATAATAATTTATCAGGTTCGCAAGAATTTCTGTATCCGTATCAGTGGAGAACACAAAACCTTCTTCAGCAAGCTTTGTCTTTAGTATCTTATAATTCTCAATAATCCCATTATGAACGATTATAATATTTTTATCCATGTCAAAATGAGGATGGGCGTTAACATCATTCGGAACTCCATGAGTAGCCCACCTTGTATGACCAATACCTATTGTACCCTGAAATAAATCTTTATCGACAGCATCGTACATATCACCGACTCTGCCTGCTTTTTTGAAATTCAGGATTTGATTTTCGTCATTAATAATCGACACTCCTGCGGAGTCATACCCCCTGTATTCAAGTCTTTTAAGACCTTCAATAATTATAGGCAGAGAGTTTTTCTTGCCTATATAACCTACTATTCCACACATATTTAGAGATGTTTAGTTTTATTTTTTATAAAATAGCAATAAAATAACTATCAATCAATTTAATCCAATTTGATAAAAATATAATGCATAATATTACACATTATTCTCAATTAGCTTTTTAATAAGTTCATCAACTTTTACACTGTCAGCCTCAGCATTAAAATTAAGTATAAGTCTATGCCTTAAAACCGAATCTGATACTGACTTCACATCTTCTCTTGATGGAGTGTATCTTCCTTCAATTGCCGCCAGTGCTTTTGCTCCGAGGATTAAATACTGTGAAGCCCTCGGACCGGCACCCCATCTGATATAATCCTTAACAAATTTCGGAGACGATACTGATTCAGGTCTTGTTTTATTAACAACTTCGACAGCATACTTCATTAATTCATCTGATACAGGAACTTTTCTTACCAGATCCTGAAAATCTATAATTTCTTCATGATAAAATACCGGCTTTACTTTATAATGACTTACACCAGTTGTTCTTTTTACGATTTCTATCTCTTCATCTATTGAAGGATAACCAAGCCAGACGTTATACATGAACCTGTCAAGCTGTGCTTCGGGCAGCGGATAGGTTCCTTCCTGTTCAATTGGATTCTGAGTAGCAAGAACAAAGAACGGCTCTTCGAGTGAATAAGAAACTCCACCAGCAGTTACATTGTGTTCCTGCATTGCCTCGAGCAAAGCTGACTGTGTTTTAGGCGGTGTTCTGTTGATTTCGTCCGCAAGAATCATGTTCGCAAAAACAGGTCCCTTTAAGAATTTAAATTTCTTGCTGCCGGCACCGTCTTCATCAAGAATTTCCGTTCCTACAATATCTGAAGGCATAAGGTCGGGAGTAAACTGAATCCTGCTGAATTTAAGGTCAAGCGCTTCCGAAAAAGTTCTAACGATAAGCGTTTTCGCAAGACCGGGAACACCGATAAGCAGGCAATGTCCTTTAGAAAGTATTGTTATAATAATATCCTGCAGAACTTTCTTTTGACCTACGATAATCTTTTCAACCTCAGAATTTAGAAGTTTATATTTTCTGTTTAGCTCTTCAATCTTTTCAGCGTCTGATATATTATTGTTCATTATATTTACTTTATTTTATTTATTACTTCCACGCTTCCAAATTTACCGCACTGCTTTTCAAGCTTTTTGATATCACCAACCGCAATAAATTTCAGCTTATCGGGATGCAGGTATCTTTCAGCTGTTTCTCTTACTTGCTCTTTTGTTATATTATTTACTTTGCTCAGGTAAGTATCGAAATAATCTCTATTAAATCCGTACAATTCCATCGTCATAAGTTTACCCGATACAGCATTTGATGTTTCAAGCTGCAAGGGATAATTACCCGATATGTAATTCTTAGCATTTTCCATCTCTTCATCACTAACAAAATTTTCTCTTATATCATTTAATTCTTTAAGTATTTCTTCTACTGCAAAGCCTGTTTTATCTGTATTTATTTCAGTTTCAATCGTGAAATCTCCCGAATACATTTTTGTGTTAAAAGAAGTTCTTGCACCATAAGTCAAACCGTTTTTCTCTCTAAGATTTTTATTTATCCGTGAAACAAACGAACCTCCCAGCAAAGTATTGAGAAATATTACATTAATATAATCTTCATTGTTTCGTTTTATACCAGAATGCCCTAAATACAGACTTGTTTGAGAGGCATCCTCCTTCTCTTTTAAGTAAACGACCCCTTTACCGTTATCAGATTCTTTAAATTCAAAATTATCTGAATGAATATCTTTAGATACATTTGCAAATCTTTGTTCCAGCATTTGAAATATATTTCCCTCATCAAAATCACCAACAACAGCAATTATTATATTTTCCGAATTGTAGTATTTTTTAGAGAAGTCCTTTAAATCCTTGACAGTAATTCTTTTCAGTGATTCCACGTATCCGTCAGGGTCGTACTGATAAGGAGTCCCCTTGTAATGAACATATTTGAATATTCTTTCAGCCAGATACGAACCTTCATCCTGCATAGAGATAAGCGAATTGATGATTTGCTCTTTCTTACTTTCAAGTTCATCTACAGGATACGTTGAATTCAATATCATATCCGAAATAAGATTCAGTATGGTACTTGAATTATCCTTGTATGAAGTAAGAGATAAAAACGCCCCATCATATCCAAATCCTGATGCGAAAAGAGAACCTGTTAAATCAATATTCTCGGCAATTTGCAAAGCATTGGCTTTCGTTGTTCCTTTCGACAACAGTTCACCAGTAAGTGTAGCCGTACCGGATTTATAACCATCTATGAAAAAGTCGTTGTACGAGCCTGCTTTTATCAAAATTCTAACCGTTGCTACGGGGTATCTATTATCGTTTACGAGATAAACTGTGATTCCGGATGATAATTTAGTTTTCGTGAAATCAGGAAAACGTATATCACGTGAAGGCTTAACAGCAGGTATTTTTGTCCTGTCTATCATGGTTTCACCTTCTTCCCCGGGACATAATTCAGCACAACTCTTTTGTTTTTATCCAGATATTCTTCCGCATACTTTTTAATATCATGATTACTGATGTTTTCAAATATCTTTATTTCTTTGTTTATCATTTCGCAATCGTTGAAAAAGAGTTTATAGAAAGCAAGATGATTTGATAAATTCATAGACTGCTGAATCTTTAGGTAATAAGACGTCAGTACTTTATTTACAGACTTCTTGATTTCAAAATCCGTCAGCCCGTTTTGCTTAAGATTTGAAATAATATCATCCATAGTATTCGAAACATGCGACATTCTAACGCCTTTATTCAGAAAACTATTAAAGCTGAAAATACTATCAAACTCCATTCCCTGATTAGAAAGGTATGACTCCGTCGTTAAATCAGTTCTTACAAGTGACCGATAAACATTTGAACTTTCGCCTGAGGAAAGACCAACGCACATAAGCCTGAATGCATAGAATTCATTTGTACCCAGTGCGGGTGTTCTGTACATAATAAACCTGGCGGGAAGTGTGATGTTATCTTCAATTTCATCTTCAATTTCATTTTCTATAATATCCTCTGAATATGTCCTTTCAGGCTTAGATCCAGAAGTTTTTATACTGCCGTAATATCTTTCCGCTAAATTATAAGTCTCATCATAATCGATATCCCCTACTACGGTTAATACCATGTTTGCAGGATTGTAAAATCTGTTATAGTAGTTTTCTACATCTTTTAATGTAAAGTTCTTAATATGCATCTCATCGCCAATTATCTCCCACCTGTATCCGCTCGTCTTGAAAAGGCGTTTTGCACTTTCGTATTCGAGTGAACCAAAAGGTGAATTATCATGAGTCTGCAATTTCTCTTCAATTACAACCTTTTTCTGAACTTCCAGTCCTTCATCAGTTACGGGAAACTTTGCATACCTGTCGGAATCGA
This sequence comes from Kapaibacterium sp. (SeqCode), assembly GCA_041675325.1. Lineage (GTDB taxonomy): Bacteria > Bacteroidota > Ignavibacteria > Tepidaquicellales > Tepidaquicellaceae > CAIKZJ01. The sequence goes on along the minus strand of JBAYUG010000085.1, from coordinate 10,584 downwards.
GCCACATCCCAAGTTCCAATCTTGAAGATGGTATTGACAGATAATAACTCGTATAATCCTGAGACGTGAATGCATTACTTTCACCGCCGTTTGCATGAAGTATTTCATCAAACTTCCCGCCCGGAATATTCTCTGAACCGGAGAACATAAGATGTTCAAGAAGGTGAGATATACCCGTTTTATCAGGTTCTTCATCTTTTGAACCGACATGGAAACATGAATTTATAATTACGTTGGGTATTTCAGATTTCCTGCTCATAACAAGCCTAAGCCCGTTGCTAAAAACCGCTTCTTTGAAAACAATCATAGTTTATCTGAACTTATTACAATCAATTATTATTATATATTTTGAGTATGAATATTTTATAAAAATGCTTAAATTACTTCATAAAAGAAACAGAAACAGTATTTATTATTAAGCTAACTTAAAAACGCATATAGATATATTTTTTACAGTTTATTAATCAATTACATTAAGAATAATATGAAATTCAAAAAGGCAGTATATGCGTTTATAGCCCTTGCAGTTTTATTTACTATTGCTCCGCCGGATGCCTATTCCCAGTTTGGCAAAAACAAAGTGCAATATAAGGTTTTTGACTGGAAATATATACAATCAAAACATTTTGACGTTTATTTTTCTCAGGGAGGATATGACTTAGCGGTTTATACTTCGTTTGTTGCAGAATCATCGCTTACATCACTCACTAAAAATCTCGAACATAATATCTCAAACAGAATCCCGTTAGTCGTTTTTAATTCGCACAATGAATTTCAGCAGAATAATGTTATTGATGAATATCTGCCTGAAGGTGTCGGCGGAGTGACGGAGCTGTTCAAGAACAGAATTCTTGTCCCGTTCGAAGGGAATTACGAACAATACAGACACGTAATACATCACGAACTATTTCATGCATTCATGAATGACATGTATTACGGCGGCTCAATACAAAACGTCATATCAAAAAATATTACTTTAAACGTTCCGCTCTGGTTCAGCGAGGGAATGGCTGAATATCAAAGCCTTAACGGTCTGGACAAAGAGACTGACATGTTCATAAGAGATGCAGTATTGCACAATTATCTTCCTCCGATTGAATACAACGACGGATATCTTGCTTACAGAGGCGGACAGAGTTTTCTTTCATTCATTGCCGATACTTACGGAGATTATAAAATGGGTGAATTAATGAGTAGTATAAAAAGTCTGAACGATGTTGACATGGCTTTCAAGGAGACGTTTAAATTAAACATTGAACAGCTATCGGAGAAATGGCTGAGGGAACTCAAAAAAACTCACTGGCCTGAAATTGCAAAAAGAGAAGACGTTAAGGATTTCGCAAAGATGCTTACGAACCATGAAAAAGACGGCGGTTTTTATAACATCGCACCAACTATTTCCCCTCGCGGCGATAAGTTTGCATTTATCTCGAACAGGGATGACTTCTTTTCTGTTTTTTTAGCAGATGTAAATAGCGGACAAATACTTGATAAAATTCTGCAGGGAAATAATACGAATAATTTTGAAGAACTTCAGGTTCTTACACCGGGTCTATCCTGGTCACCTGACGGCAAAGAGCTTGCGATAAGCGTTAAAGCTGGAGACAAAGATGCAATCTTCCTTATTAATGCTGAAGAGGGTGATGAAAGGCGGCTTCCCGTAGAGCTTAACTCAATTTCCTACGTTGAATGGTCGCCATTCAAAAACATCATTGCTTTTGTCGGTACAAACACAAAACAATCGGATTTATATACTTATGATATTAAGAATAATAAATTAACAAATCTTACAAACGATATTTTTTCTGATATAGGACCCAGCTGGTCGCCTGACGGTAAATACATTTATTTTAGTTCTGACAGGGATAATTATTTAAACAGAGAAAGCATTCCTGCAAATTTTGAAATGTGGAATCATGACATTGACCGGAAAGATGTTTATAGAATTGAGGTTTCAAGCGGTACTATAGAAAGAATATCTAACTCTAAAGATACGAAGAACGGCTCTGTTACCTTTAATGAGAAAGGTGATAAGGTACTGTACGTATCGAACAGGAACGGTATATCGAACATATACATGGGACAGTTTGATACATCCGGGAATTACACAGAGAAACCTATTACAAACTCGATCAGCCCGATAGACCAGCTCTCGCTTTCAAAGGATGCAAAGAAACTATTATTCGTATCGTTGAATCAGGGTGGTTATGATATCTATTCGATGGATAATCCTTTCGATAAAAAACTTGATGTTGACACATTACCCCCAACTCAATATGTACTGAAAAAATTAGACGCAAGAAAGAATCTTTCACTTGACCTAAAAGTTGACAGTCTTTTAAAAGACACATCGTTTACTCAAATTGATTCTTTAGATTCTAATTCTGCTTATGCTAATTCGTTACTAAGCGACAGTACTAAATTAAACGAAAATCCAATTAAAGATTCTCTTTCGAATAACGTAAAAACAGATTCAAGCAGTCTATACGGCAGCAATATTAAGTTGAAATTTAATACTAAAAAAGACAAGGAAGATTTATTTACTGATAAATTTGATTCCTTGTACACATCGAACAGCAATTTCAAGATTGATGATAACACAAATGATGACGGCTCCTTCAAAATAAAAAATTATAAGATTAAATTCACGCCCGACTTAGTTTACGGAAATGCCATGTATTCTTCCTACTACGGTGTTCAGGGTGTAGCACAGATATCATTAAGCGACATGCTGGGAAATCACAGGATAACTTTTCTGACATCAATGGTTATCGACCTTAAAAACAGCGATTATGCCGCTGCCTATCAGTACTTAGCAAAAAGAGTGGATTATGGTATTGGACTTTATCACACTGCAAGGTTTGTGCTTTACCAGAACGCAAATTCACCTTACAGCGAGTTATACCGTTACAGAACGTACGGCGCAGACGTGAATATCTCCTACCCTATTAATAAATTCAGAAGGTTAGATGCAGGTCTGTCACTAATGCGAATATCAAGAGAAAATCTCGACAATGGCAATGAACAAATGAATTACAAATATCTGATAGTCCCTTCTGTTAGCATGGTATTTGATAACACTTTATTCGGTTACATTTATCCTGAAAGAGGCGAGAAATACATCGTAACAGCACTCGCATCACCTTATCTCGGTAGCGAAAGCTCTGAGTTTTATTCAGTGATGGGTGATTTCAGAAAGTATTTTAAGCTCGGTGAAAACTACACTTTTGCTATGAGGTTTAACGGAGGAGCAAGTTTTGGATTAAATCCGCAGAAGTTTTATCTTGGAGGAATCGATAACTGGATAAACTGGCAGTTTGAAAATAGTGTTATTCCTTTCGGGGAAAGCATTGATAACTATGCATTTGCCACCTTAGTAACTCCGTTGAGGGGATTTAATTTTAATGCACAATCAGGTTCAAAATTTGCTCTTGCAAATATTGAACTTAGATTCCCAATCTTCAAATATCTTATTCTCGGAGCTTTGCCGCTCGGATTCCAAAACATAATGGGTGCATTTTTTCTTGATGCAGGGTCTGCATGGAATGACACAAGGAAACTACAGTTTGTAAGTTCGAGCCCCTCCGGAAGAGCTAAAACTAAGGACCTGCTAATTGCACCGGGATTCGGCGCAAGGATTGTATTTCTGGGTTTCCCTGTCAGGTTTGATGTTGCATGGAGGTATGACCTGCAAAAGTTCTCCGAACCATTATACATGTTCTCGCTTGGGCTGGATTACTAAATAAATGTAAATATTAAAGCAAGTTAACCTATCAAGCTGTTTTGTTCACCACGGAACAGCTTTTTGTTTTTGTTCCTAATATTTAAAAAGTAACTTAGAGTGTAACCTGATTTCATTAAATTTTTTTAGTGATATACTGAAACATTTGTTTTACAGAATAAAACTTATCAATAGTGTATCATATAAAATTGTAGAATCTATGTGCAAAAAATTACCGCTCCTCTTACAATATTTCCATATTGCAATTAAGGACAAAAAGGTTTAATTTTTAAGAAATGAAATATTGAGTATGATTCCCAATATCACACATAATTAGATTTTGAATTTTATGAAAAGACAAATCCGGCACACATTTTTATCATCACTTCTTTTTAGCCTTATCGTAATTATATATTTATTTATTTCACAACCGGCGACAGCACAGATGCAATTCGAGTGGGTGAGGAATTATCCGATAGTTGGCAGAGCTGCTGCGATTGATTCTTCAGGATATGTTTATTTCGTGGGACGACAGACAGGCGGAACACAAAAAATATTGAAATACGATTCACTGGGAAATATAATCTGGACTAAAGATTTTAACATAATCACCGGAAGCTCTTATGTCGGCATAGCAGCTTTTAAAAGCCGTTATTTCTATATTACATATTCAAATCAAGACCATAGTTTCGGATTAACTAAATTCGATACAAGCGGAGTGTTACTCTGGAAGAAAAACATATCAGGTTATTATTATGAGCCGATGTGCATCACACACGATACATCGGGAAATATATATGTAACAGGAGATATATCTTATAATGGTATAAATAGCTTCACTGTTAAATACAATCCGCAGGGAGATACATTGTGGTCTGCGATATATTATCCGAGTACTAATGGAGGTGCTTTTTCACCACATTCAATCTCTGTGGATAATTCTAAAAATGTATATATAACTGGAAATCTTAATAATCCAGACTTTACTTTCGCTTATGGTACAATCAAATATGACAATTCAGGAAACAGAAAGTGGATTTCCAAATATTATAGTCCAATGTCTCCGAATCATGGTGCCGGAGGTGGATGTGTAAAGGCTGATAATAAAGGTAATTGCTACGTCACCGGAGGTGCAACTTATGCAAATATTAATGGTATCGGCTACACAACTCCAGTTACAATAAAATACGGACCTAACGGAGACTCAATCTGGACAAGATTATTCAGATTGCAGGATACAATACAATTCGGCGGAGCGTATGATATGGTTCTTGATGAAAATGATAATATTTACATTCCTTGTAATTATTCAATTAAATACGACAAAAACGGAAATCAGTTATGGTATGCAAATAATAATTTTTACTTGAACAAAGTAATTTTATTTGGAAATAATATCTATGGTTCCGGAGGTTTCTGGGATGATAGGATACAGATATTGGGGTATGACAACTATGGAGGGAATGTAATATTTAATCAAATTTATCCAACACCTCATTCTGTTATTTGTGGAGGAAACTTAAAATTCGGCAATAATTTGTATCTGTATGCTTATGCTAACGATTCAACAATATTAATCAAATATACTTCTAATACTTCGTCAATCTCAGGAAATGTAAACAGAGTTGAATACTTTAAGTTATTTCAGAATTATCCAAACCCTTTTAATTCGTTAACGGTTATTAAGTATTCTTTGAACGTTAATAGTTTAATAACACTGAAAATATATGACATATCGGGAAAGGAAATAAGAACTTTAATTAACGAAAGAAAGCCTCAGGGGAATTACACGATAAAATTTAATGGAAGCAGCTTATCATCAGGAATTTATTTCTATTCATTATTTTCAGATAATAAATTGATAGAAACAAAAAAACTTATTATAGTGAAATAGTTTTAAAAAAAGAAAGGAGCATAAACCTATGGACATATGAAAGTTTTACACTCAAGTGCAAGTAGTCATTTTTATTCGTTTTGAAGTGAAAAACTTTTTTATAATCTTTATATTTTAATATTATGAAAAAATCAATTTTAGCATTAATCGTTCTGTTATATCTGAACAACACGGGAATAAGCCAGTCATTTCCGTTTTTAGGTAGTGCTTTTAAATCGTTGAACTTTCAATGCGGTGGTTTTGTTACCGCAGTATATCCTGCAAACAATACAGGGAGTTTGCAAAGCCAGATTCTTTATGCGAAGACGGACGTCGGAGGTGTTTACAGAAGTTCAAATAACGGAAATACATGGACATCAATATCCTCATATTCTGAAGTAGACAATGAGTCCAATGCGCATTTATTCTATTCGGAATATATCATTGCCGGGCTTGCGGTTCATCCCATAAATCCTGATCATATAGTTATTGCATGGGGTTCATATCCACAAGATGCTTTGCAAGCAGATTACAATTGCCTCTGGATGACACAAAACGGAGGAACAAATTGGACTAAATCAAGCTTTAGTGACCCTTACAATAATAACCGGGGTCCCTGGTTCCAAGGCGATAATCTTATGAGAAAAGTCGGGGGAGAATGTATCGCTTTTGACCCCTTTATTACTAACTGGGTGTATGTTGGAGGAAATTCGTCTGATGTTAACGAGAGACCAAAGTTGTATAAAAGCGAAAATGGCGGAGCAGACTTCTCAGTTGTAAATTCATTTATATCTCAATTTATAGATGAAAGTATTTTATGTATTTCATTTCAAAAAGACTTCCACAGGATTTGGATAGGAACGACGAAAGGATTATATTCCTGTGATACTTTTGTGAATGGAGAACCACAAAGTTTTGTATTTCATTGGGATCTTTATAATAATAAAGGAATCCGAGATATAATTAGAATACTTCCGAAAAAATATGGAGATGCTTTTATCGCTTATGGAAGCTTTTCATTTTCCCCTCAAGTTAATATACAAGGTGGATTATTTAAATTCAAACAAAGTACATCTACATGGGAAGATTGCACATGGGATTTTGTATATGATTTACAATACGACACAATGAAAGGAAATTATTTATCTATGCTCACATTTGCAGATGCTGATGATAACGTCTTGCTTGCCGGAAGAGTTAATCAACCGGTTCGTAAATCTACTGCAAGCGGAACTAACTTCGGCCATGTTTGGGTAGGAGAAAATGGTAACCAACAAATTGAATTGGGATATAATCAATCAAGTGATTATCCGAATCATCAACTGTTATATGAGTTTCAGGGAGCAAAACGAATGTTCTCAGGTTTGAATTTCTTGATAAAAAACCCAAATCATCCTACTTGCTGGTACATAAGCGGAGGTGCAGGTTTAAGAATTACAACAAATGCATCCACTAATTACGGCGCTAATTTTTTATCAGGTGAAATATGGGGATATAAAACTGCTGGTCAAAGCATGCCAGTTGTTTTCGATATTTCATTTGAACCTAACAATAGCAGAGCAAATCCGGGTATGTTGATTCCAATTGGAGACTGGACAATGGCATATAAAAACAACCAGATTGCGGATTTCGAAAAATTAGACTACGATAATAGAAATATAATTCCAGGAACAAACACAGGCAATGCCTGGATTTCAGAAGTATCAAGAGCATTATATAAACCGGATAATACCAGTATTTCATTTATTACCGGAGGTGATGCTTACTATGATCGGCTAGCAAAATTGTATAAGAGAACAAAAAACACTAGTAATATAGGTATTATCAACTTAAGTAATAACTTAGTTAATAATACCACTGCAGGAGGAGCAAAATTTGTTTATGACGGACTGATAACAAAAAAGGACAACAATTATAACAATTTAATTGTATTAGTCGGAACAGATCAGGAATCCCCGCCAAATCCTAGTAATGGTTTGGGTATTTTTTATTCTGCAAACGGCGGAAATAACTTTTATTCTGCAACTTTCGACCAGGGGACGTTATCACCCGGAGTGAATTCAAATGATATATATTTGAACTCACTATTACCAGCGGGATATTCGGACAGCAGAATACCAGGAAAGTGGGAATCGCAATTCAATCTCGCCAAAGTGCCGGGCGGTCCAAACGGAAATGACATACTTTATTTGTATCTCGAAAAATCAACAAACGGCGGGGGAGGTATGTTCATTTCATCTAATGGAGGGGTAAATTGGTATTCAAATACCAATTACAATCCTCCTGTTAATGCTGATTTCGGTAAGGCGTGTTTAAAGTATGCAGGTAACGGTATCTTGGTAATTGCAATCAAAGGCAAAGGTTTATTCAAGGGGTCGGTATCAAATTATAATACCGGAGCCATACAATGGGATCAATCACCCTTCGGCGGTTTCACAAGCGCCTCGCAGGTGGACGTTTATAATGATAAATGGGTTGTCTTTGGACAACGGGATAATATTAATATTGACAGATTGTTTAAATATACTAGCTGGCCGACACCAGACTGGAGACTAATTACGGGAAGAATAAGAGGAGTCCGCTCATTAAGAATAAGACCTAATAACACGAATGAAGTCTGGATTGCAACGACCGGAATGGGTGTTGTCGTTTATAATCATTTATATAGCATTAATTTTCTTATTTCCAAGGTAGCTAGTGTATGTGATAACGTTAACATAAACACAAACACTACATTTGACGAAGATGTAGTAGTTGAAAATGGAGGACAGTTGATACTTCAGGACAGCGCTGTAATCCAACTTGCAGAGGGGGTGAAGATAATCGTTCAGGAAGGCGGAAAATTGCAGGCAAATAACGTAACATTCATATCAAAAAGCGAAAATGAAAACTGGGGAGGAATTGAAGTAGAAAATTGTGATTCAAGTTTATCGATACAGAATTGTACTTTCAATAATGCTTCGCTTCCAATAAAAATTATCAATAATGAAACATCTGCGTTTAACGAAAGGATTATTAAGAACAATGTATTCAACTGCCAGAATAGCTCGGATTTTGCCATATATGCAGAGAATGTATTCAACATATTGATACAGGGAAACCAGTTCAATATGACAGGAGAAAGCAGTCAGGCTGTCGGGCTTGAGGTTAAAAACAACGGAGATTATATTAGTGCTGAAAGTGAACCAAAAATAAATATCATTAACAACACTTTTGTAGATGGATGTGCCTCTATGGTTTTAAACAGCTATGCATCCGAGCTGACTCCGGTTTATGTATATGGGAATACATTTGGCGGAAGATCAGCGAATTACAACATCATAGGAAGAATGATAACCGGAACGATAAAGAATAACATTTTTTCGGTTACCGGTTCAGACAATCCTGTTTATCTTCAGCAATGCACACCTAATATGTTTGGAAATGTAATTAACGGCAGCGGAACAACGATGATATTAAACGGTCACTCTTATCCCAATTTATCTCCTGCAAGAACAAGCAATACATACTATTGGTACGGAGGACAAAACAAGCTTTCTTCTTCAAACGCAGGAAATATTAACATCATTAACGCAGGATTACCTTTAATTAACTATGGGCATAACCAGTTCAGCAAGATTTCCGACCCGTTGTATTTCCATATTGCAGGTGCACTTGATTCAACCGTTGAAACATACAGCGCTGTGGAAAATGCATGGTGCTCTTCGGGTGAGAATCCGGTGAATTATCTTTATACATCGGGAAATCCTTACGTTATTACTGATTTCAGTGATAGTTACACATGCGATCAACTGCCTGCTATTCAATACACGGGAAGTGTGATAACGGACATGGGATTTGAAATAAACGATACTATATTTACGAGTACTGTTACAACCTCCTACATACCTCAGGATGAAATATTATACTCACAGGCTTCGGGTTACACATCGGGCAAACAATATTTAGACGCAATAAACAGCTATAAGAATTTAATCAATACACATTTAGAGAGCCAGTACTTGAACACATCTCTGTATGATATATTCGATTGCTATCAGGGATTAGATACGAGCTCAAGTCCAACATACAGGGATAATTTATACAGCGATTTAAAGACATTCTTGAACGACAAAATACAAAGCGAGTATTACAATTCAGAATTTATTGACATTGCATACTATCTTGTAAACATGTGCGAAGTAAACATGGACAACTACAATGATGCTCTTACAGGGTTTGAGTTTATTGCAATGTTCCACCCTGACGCGGAGATGAGACTTCTTGCGAGCTGGGATTACGACGAAGTACAGGATTTAATGGGACAAAGCGGAGCGCAAAAGGAAGTAACCGCTAAACAATTCAAGAAAAAAATACTTGCCGAAATAGAAAATGCAATAAAAAACGACTCGACAATGAGAGTTGTGAGCAGGATGTATAAACTACAAAATGAGGAAATTGATAATACCTATGCAGATAAAACAACGACCTCTAAATCGGGTAACGAAAACACAGGCAAGATAAAGACAGATAACGCATCAAAGAAGGATAACACTTCAAAAGAAAACGGCAAACGACCGAATATTATGCAGCTTTCAAAAGAAGTCAGGGAGGACTTAATGCAAAGAGCGGAAGATAATTTAAGGGGTTTGCGAACAATGAATACGGAAATAAAGATAAAGAAGCATAAAGAAGATGTTCTATTGATTGCGGGCTTAACAGCGGCAACAGAAAAGAAAATTGAAACAACAAGCTTACCGCTGAGTTACAGTCTTTCACAGAACTATCCGAACCCGTTTAATCCTGTTACAAAAATCAATTTCGAGCTTCCGGGTGACGGGAAAGTAAAGCTGATGATATATGACATACTCGGAAGAGAAATAAGAACACTCGTCAACGAAGTGAAACAAGCGGGAAAATATACTGTAGAATTTAACGGCTCTAATTTTGCAAGCGGAGTTTATTTCTATAGAATAGAAGCAGGAAAATTTACTGATGTGAAGCGTATGGT
>JBAYUG010000084.1:0-15003 GCA_041675325.1 Kapaibacterium sp. (SeqCode) | reverse complement strand
CTCTTCCTGCTCTTACTGCTCTTACTGCTCTTACTGCTCTTACTGCTCTTACTGCTCTTACTGCTCTTACTGCTCTTACTGCTCTTACTGCTCTTACTGCTCTTACTGCTTTTCCTGCTCTTACTGCTCTTACTGCTCTTACTGCTCTAAATCCTGTTTCCTAATCAGTCTCTAAATATTTAATATTCTTTACTGTCAAATTTTGTCGATTGCTGTCGATGGAAATTCGTAAAAAGAATAAGAAACCGTCACCGTAATTTGAACTTGAAGACCATTAAAAAGAAATTATATTGATTCATTCGATTTATGTTGACATTAGATTTTTAATAACACATTTTGTATCCTCGTTTAGTTTTTGAATACGAATATTTATTAATTCAATTTTATATTTGACCAAGGAGGAAGGTCTTTGCTGATTAAACTTGACAAATGCTAATCAGAAGACTATATTAATCGGATTCTAAAATCTGATTATATACGGGTTTTATAGATCGATTAAACTAAAACGGGAAAGCATGAAAAACAACTTTACATACTTCACACTGAATTTTGCTTCATTGCTATTATTCAGACGTATTTTTATCGTATCAGCTTTATTAATATTTATATCTTCGGCTGTACATTCACAAACGCAAATTCAAATAAAACTTCAGCAGCCTCCTCCAAACCAACTGAGTATCGCGGACCTTTACAACATTGAACTGAACAACACTTCAAACAGTGATGTTGAGTTCTATCTGTACGGCACGCTGAATGAATCAAAGGCAGGTCTTATAGCATCTGCTACAACTGTACCCATAAAGCTAAAGGCAAACGAAAGAAAACGCTTTAAAGCCAGCGACCTGCCAAAAACACCCGATGTATCATACCCGAGCAGGGATAACAGATATAAGGATGCACTTATGAGGAAAGGCTCTCTCCCTGACGGGAACTACACTATATGCGTTTATGCAAAACAAACAGGAACAAACGATGAGCTTGGAAGCGACTGTAAAGACAACGAAATAAAGATAGAACAAGAAATTGAAATGAGTTTACTTACCCCTGAAAATAAATCAGAAATAAACACTGAAGAGCCGATGATTTTCACATGGGCTGTAATGGGAAATCTTAAGGGCGGATACAAAATAAAGATTGTTGAAATAAAGGGCGACCAGTCACCTGAGGCAGCATTAAAAAACAAAGCTTTTTTTGAAAAAGAGGATATAAGAAGCACAAGTTTCACATATCCCTCAACAGGTGCAAAACTTCAGCCGGGAAAAAGATATGCTTGGCAAATCAGTGCAGGAAATGTCATAAGCGAAACTTCAGCATTTATGATTGTATCAGGCGGAGGACAAATAACTGTTACACTCACGCCCGTAATAGCGGCAAACTGCTGCTTTGCAGTGAACGTGAACAACACTACTGGAACGCTAACGTATGATGCATTTAGAATGACTCTGCCGACTAATACAATTCAAAGTGCAAGTCCCGTAAATTGCAGTATAATGCCCGCTGCGCCGCCAATCACAAATAATATGCTCTGGAAAGGACTCGGTGATTTTCAGGCAGGAACAAACAATTACGGGACAGTTTGTTTTACAAGTGCTTCTGCACCTTTTAAAGTTTTTATTCAATGGTCAACAAATGGCGGCGAATCATTCTCGAATATTATGGATACTCTGAATATAAACTGCGGTCAAACTACTCCAAGCAGTTTCTGTACAGATTTTGAGAATAACACAATTTCAAACTGGATAACTTACACTGATAACCAGGGATCAATTATTAACACTTCAAGTAATCTTATCATTCTATCACCGGGGTCAACAATAAATCCCTCCACTTATTCTCTTAAAGTAACAGACATGAGCGGAAGTACTTTTATTTATAACGAAGTAAACTTTTCAGGTGATTACTCTCAATTTACTGGAAATTGTTTGTGTTATGATTTTAAACTAATTACAGATGCGGCTGGAATGGTTGTTAATCCGAGAATTTATCTGGTGCAGAATTTTGACGAAACACAGCCAAGAGTCTGGGGTACAAATCCGCAAATAGCGGCTGTCTTTACAGCTTCAACTTCCGTACAAGATAGTTCGGACTGGGTACATATATGCGCACCTTTGGGTCCATGCGTGAATGGCAGCCTTCCTACCAGCTCAGAAGGCACATGGAAACTTCTTAATAGCGGAGATACTTGCACGAACTGGAATACTTTATTAAGCAATGTAACAGGTGTAATGTTTTTAGTTGATATGAGCGGCTCGTCTGGTAACGAAAAATTTCTAATTGACAACGTATGTATAATGAACTGCAATGAGCCTCCGGGTTCATCGAATCCATGCGATTCATTAAACGCTACAGTATCACCCTCACCCGTCGGAAACTGCTGTGGTCAAATTAATTTAAATCAACCGCAAAATTTAACGGGTGTTAATACAATAGAATTTTTACCGCTCGGACAAAACACATTCGTTTCAGGAAGTCTCGGAAGCAGCTATACGGGATATATGTACACATCATCCAGTCCTCAAAATTATACTGTAAAAAAGAATGCAGGTGTACCGGGCGGACAGCTTAACGGATTCTTTAATTTCTGTCTTTCGACTCTTTCGAGTCCACAGCAGATTGTCGTGAACTGGAAAAATGACAATACAATAATATGCACCGACACGGTTACTGTAAATTGCAACATACCTTGTGTAACTTTCACTAAGGACACGCTCGTTTGCGACGGCAGTAATTACAATTTAACATATTCAATAACTAATAATTCCAATTTCAGTATCGGAGTTGTGGAATATACGGTTCTTTCTCCCACGGGAGCAGTGATAACGCCGGGTTCAACAACAATATCGCCTGCACTCGGCAGCAATCAGACCTCAGGTCCTTTAACTGCAGTAATAAGCGGTGCGGAAGAAAACACGAACATCTGCGTACTCATGAAATACATAAGTCCTGATAACTGCTGCTGGTGCTATGATACATTGTGCATAACGACACCATCATGCATCTGCGAAGATGTGAGCGCAACTATAACAGGCGACCCATATAACTGTTGTTACGACCTGAACCTGTTAAACAACGCAACACCAAATTACTTTACACAGGTAAAACTAAGAACCGAGACAGGAACGATGTTCAGCACATGGACAGCAACAGGAAGCGGATGGGGTTCGATGAACATATTTCCTTCGAATGAGATACAGTACGAACATTCAAGCGGATTTATCCCGGTGGGTAATTCAAACAGCATACTTAATTTCTGTCTGGCAGGATTTACCACGTCACCGCAAAAGATTCTCGTCGAATGGATTAAAGACTCTGAAATCGTTTGTGTTGATACGTTAACAACAATCTGTCCTCCACGTGAAGAACCGAAAAACAACTGTGCACAGATAATAAACGGCTCACTTGAATGTCTGGCAAACGGTACTTTTAAATACAATTTCCAGATACAGAATAATTCGAATAATACAACAACAGGATTTATGCTTAATCCGATATCTCCTTCGGGAGTATCGTTATCACCAGCGAACTTCCCGAATGTAAGTATTGGACCAAATGGGATTTCGGCACCGCAATCTTTAATCATTAGCGGAGTTGGAGAAGGAGTTAATGTATGCTTTGAAACAGCAATTTACAAGCACGTAGGTCAGAGTTACAGCTGGTGCTGTCATGGAGACACAGTCTGCGTCACGACACCTGTCTGCAATCCTCCTGAAGTTCCATGCAATTTCACGGTGAAAGTAATTAAAATTGAATGCAAGAGCAAAGACGAAAAGGGTAACCCGATATACTACATAGAATTCGATGTTAATAACCCAAGCAGTAATTTAGTTACATTGAACAGTATTACTTCAAGCAATACTACATTATTATCACCAAATCTTCCGACTGTTTTAAATCAGGGGACAAGCACATTGGGTTCCACGTTTATCTTAAACGGAGAGCCGCTAAATAAAACCTGCTTTATATTCAGCTTCACAGAGGAAAAATATCCAAAAGATACATGCAAAGTAGAAGTATGTACGGATTTACCAAAATGCGAAGATGTAAAAGATTGCGAATGCGACAAGAAATGGACAGGAAAAATTAAAGTCGGATCTACGTCTATGGCATGCAACTCTAAGATAATAAAAACGGTAAACGCGGGACAGACTACTATCACAGCACCTTCATATATCTGCATTGCTCCATGTGTACCGAAATATCAATACACTGTGAAGAAATCAGGTCAGACTATAACGAGTGGAACGGGTAACAGCAACAGCTTCTCTTATAATTTTCCTGCGGGCACTTATACTATAATGTATGAAGTTTACTGCGGTGAGAAACTTTGCGGTGAATGTAAGGTAACTGTTATATTCAGCGGAAAAGAGGGGCCGAAGTAAGCAAGTTTATAGGATATAAGGAGCGGGTTGAGAAACCCGCTCCTTTTGTTTCCTAAAACCGAAGTACATCTTTTGCTTTATGAAGAATGAAGAGTGAAAATAAAATTAATTTAATATATGAAGAAAATATTATTTATTGCCGCTGCAGTTATGCTGCTATCGGTAAAATTGTTTGCACAGGTAAATGTTTACCTTGAACAGCCGCCTCCATTTCAGTTTAAAGCTGATAATTTATGGAAAGTTACTTTAACTAACAGCGGACCTGCAGTAAGCGTATATCTTTTTGCTCAGGTTACTGATTTAAAAACAAATCAGAAAGTCGCAGAGGGAAGGACATCGAGCTTTTCCCTGCCGACTGGTACTAAGAAGGTTAATGCTACCGAAATAAGTCCGATTGACATTAAGAAATATGATAACAATGTTGAGAAAACTTTAAACAGTACAGGAACATTTAAGAGCGGTGAATACAACATCTGCATTTATGCAAGGAATTCTGCGGACGATTCGGAACTCGGTTCATACTGCAACGATTACGAGATACTAAACATAACTCAGACGGAGCTTATAATGCCCGAAGATATGGATGAAGTTTTCACATACCAGCCGATGTTTTCATGGCTTCCTCCCACGCCATATCCTACAGGTGTAAGAGTCACGTATGAAATTTCATTCTACACGATTCTAAACAGGCAGTCTGCATATTATGCGACAATATCAAATCCTGCTGCATACGTTGAGAAAAACATAAAGACAAATTTATTTCAGTATCCTCTTGTCGGAAGAAGGTTTGTTCACGGAATGAAATACGCATGGCAGGTAAAAACCTATTTTGACGGCTCGCTAATGAACCAAAGTGAGATAAGAACATTTTTATACAAAGACTTAACCGCTGAAGAACTAAGCAATGACAGCCTTTTGAAATCTAGTATTCAGGACTACGAAAAAGGAAGCGAGAATGCGAATGCACAGAACAATTACAATAACAGATTAGGAACAGGCGGTAAGATAAAGAGTTCAATGTTCAGCACGAAGCCGTTTGAATTCGGGCTTTCTTATAAAATTGGAAGTAATTTCCAGAATGAGCAGTCAAAGAATTCTGAGATGCCTGCAAACTTCGGTTATATAAATATAGTTCCGACAGTCTCGCTGTACGGGATACCATTCAAGATGGATTTATACTTAGATACAAAACAAAAAGAGAACAGGCAGAACATAAACAGTTTTGCTCTACTGTTTGACCTGAAAAGTTTAAAAGACAGGGTAACACAAACAGTAGATAACGAGCTTAACACTAAAAGTTTACCCGGCCACATAAAATTTATTTCGATGTTCAAGGAAATCGGTATATGGGAAACATATCCGAATTATACTGAATATACAGTAAGCGGTGTTAAAGTAAAGGGGCTTGATTTCACATTCAATCCGGGATTATTTTACCTGAAAGCAACGGGCTTGGCAAACCTGGATGCGATACCAGATTCTGTTTATGCAAGGAATCTATACGCAGGAAGCATAGGCATAGGTGAAAAGGAAAAGTCCCATCTGCATTTCACATACATGAAATCTTTTGACAGGGAAAACACAATAAACCCAATAACAAGCACATCATCATTGGGACCGCCTGTTTTTGTACCCACACCGGGTGAGAACACTCTGCTCGGTGCTGACGGAAGACTCAGTCTTTTAAAAGATAGAATATCACTCGAATCCGAGGCAGTTGTTACTGTCACAACCCGGGACAAGCTGGCACCAAAACTTGCAGCGGGCGAAATACCGTCGTTTCTTGAAAATCTGACGAATGCCAATACAAGCAGTCAGTATGACCTGATGTACAGAATAAAGGGAATGTTTAGTCTGCCGGAAACGAAATCCAATCTTGGAATAGAGTACAAACTTATAGGACCCGGATTTATTTCATACGGTGCTCCAGGAATATCGGGGAAAGGGCAGATGCGGCTGAAAGTGAATTTTGACCAGGAGTTACTGGACGATGTCATAATGTTTAACGGAGGATATGAGCACAAAAACGATAATGTCGGAGAATTGAATTCTATTACAACTTATACGAACAGGTACGATTTCAAAGTGAAGTTTAAGTTTGAAAAGACTGCAAACTTAACTGTTAGATACATGCCGATTCGTTCTTTCAATAACGGACCTTATGCGGCTTATTATGAAAACGACCTGGATGTTCTTTCAATAGTGTCAGGGTACAAGCTGTCGGCAAAAAGTTTCTTTGCTAATTCAATGCTGCTTATTACATCAACGAAGAGTTCGGATAACAGACCTCAGGACTCAGCATATTTCTCGATTGTAGATTTTACATTCAGGGAAGATATAAGCTTTAAAAAAATACCATTGACCTTATCGGCATCGGTTACTTACAACATTAAGAATACACCGATGTTCAACACAAACATGACAGGTTTTGGAATATTCGGATCATATACAATGTTTGATGTCTGGAATAACTCGCTTGGATTTAATTTCACGAACGAGTGGGGTACAAACAGAAAATTCGGAGTATCATTTACGTCAAGTGTTCCTTTCTGGAATGTCGGAGATTTTTATCTGACAGCTGAGCAGAATTTTTACAGAGAGAAATATTATCTTTACGGAAATAACGATGAGTTTGTACTTACAGCAACTATATCGAAGAGTTTTTAATAAAAAACCCGCTAAAGCGGGCTTTTGTTCTTTATCAAAAGATTCATTCTGCTTATCGTAAAAAATGTTGCAATAAAAGCTACCTTTTACAAAATGGAACTATTTGTATGTTCAATCCTCTAACAAAATGAAACTCCCCGTTGCAAGCAACGGGGTATCTTGTTGATTTACATTACAAAAACTTTCTCAGCAAGCTGCGGGGAATTACACCCTGAGTGATTAAATAATTTTCCATGCTCTCTTTGCGACCTTTGCTTCCTTTGCGAACTCTGCGTTTAAAATCTCTCGCTTTTAACATTAGATCAGTCTTTTCTCTGTGCGCTCCGTTATATTCTCTGTGCAACTCTGTGGTAAAATCTTTTCTTTGTTTTTAGTTCTTACTTTGCCGTGTCCATTGCGCTTAATAATCTATGCTATTTATCTATCTTTGTTTGCAACTCTTGCTACACAGTGTTATTTCACGAGCATCATACGTTTCGTTTCAGAAAAATCGTTTGACACAAGTTTGTAGAAATAGATTCCGCTGGTCAGATTGTCACCGCGGAATGATGTTTCGTAAGTACCAGGACTAAGGTTTTTGTTTACGAGTACTGCAACCTCGCGTCCGAGAGTGTTATAAACCTTGAGTGTTACAAATCCCCGTTTTACAATTCCGAAAGAAATCTTTGTTGATGGATTAAACGGGTTGGGATAATTTTGTTTTAGATAATATTTGTCAGGTGCTTCGGAATTATAGTTTGTAATGCCAAGTAGCGTTCCGTTGAGTTCCCAAGTTCCGCGTCCATGTGAGCCAAGCCTTAATTTACCCGATGCTGAATTATAATCCATGTGCATTGCCACAGTGTTAGGAAGTCCTTCGGCAATTTCAGTCCAGTTTGTTCCGCTGTTTGTTGTCATAAAAACTCCAATGTCAGTTGCAGCAAGAATAATATTCGTTGCAAAATTCGGATAGTAGAACATTCCGTCATTTATGGGTGAATCGGGAAGGTTGCCGTTAAGACTGAACCAGTTCGCTCCGCCGTTTGTTGTTTTGTGAATCTTGTTGCCGCCGAAGCCCGACATAGTAACGAGTGCAACATCTGAAGAATCAGGATGTACATTAATGCTTGTTATAGTTTTATTCGGCAAACCGGAATTTGATAAGACGAATGTATATCCCCTGTCGGTTGATTTATACACAGAACCTCCGGAAGTAGCAAACATAATTTTCGTATCGGCATTGCTTATTGCCATTTCGCGTATTGTCCCGGATGTTCCGGACGAAATTGCAAACCATGAAGAGCCCATGTTTGTTGATTTAAACACCTGTCCTCTTGCAGTATAAAATATTGAAACCGAATCAGGGTGCGCAATAATAGGTGCAACCCAGGAACCTGAACCGGTAAGACCGGTTGTTGCACTTGACCAGGATTCTCCGTTATTTACAGACCTTCTGACACCGTTATTCTGAGTTTCACCCAGTACGTAATTTGAATTTAGTGGATGGAAACATACTTCTCCGCCGTCGCCGCCGAATGCAGCAGCCCAGTTAGTCGTACCCGTTGTTCTTTGTGTACCGTTGTCCTGTGTACCGCCTGCAAGATGATTCGCGTTTGAAGGGTCAGACGTCATTCTATAAAACTGTGTCAAAGTAAGTCCGGCATTTCTGTTCATCCATGAATCGCCTTTGTTTGAAGAATACCATATACCGCCGTCATTAACTGAAATACACACATTAGAATCGGTTGGATGGAAATCCATATTGTGCTGATCAACATGAACGTTACCGCCTGAATAGCCGTTTGTATTATTGGTAAATGTGTTTCCATTTGTTGTTCTCCAGATATCTATAGCACCGACATAAGCTACATTCGGATTAAAAGGATTTACATGCATATAAAAATCATACCATGCCTGTGACCCGCTGAAATCTGTTCCGACGGATATCTGCGAATAAGTTGTTCCGCCGTCAGTTGATTTATAAATTGTTATTGCTGACCCCGAATACTTTGAAACATAAAGTACGGAAGGGAAAGAATTACATATTGCAATATGATTGCGCGTACCGAGCCCTGCGGTAAATGGCACAGCAGCAAAAGTAACACCGCCGTCAGTTGATACATGATACTGAACACCCGAACCCACAATGAATGCCTTTGTGCCGTCAGGAGAAAAAACTACGTCGTCGCATCTCCCGCTTACCAACTGCGACCAGTTAAGTCCTGCATTTGTGCTGCGATAAAGACCTGAACTGCCAAGAGCCGCAAGCAGAAAGTTTGAATTGCCCGGTTTTATAACAATGCGGGAAAAGTAAGTGCTTGCAGGCAGTCCGGTTGTAATGCTTGCCCAGCTGTCTCCGCCGTTTGTTGACTTTAGCAGCCCGCGTCCGTAATATGATGCACCGCTGTATGTAGCTTCACCTGTTCCGTAGTAAATAATATTTGTGTTGCTTGGGTCAATCGCAAGAGCACCGGATGAAAGAGACACTTCAAAGTCTGATTTTGAAACCCAGTTAAGCCCGCCGTCTGTTGACTTCCATATACCCCCGTAAGCCGCACCGACATAAATTGTATTCGGGTTTGATGGGTCAAACTTAACAGTTACAATTCTTGATGAAATGTTTCCATACGAAAAATAATATCCCGGTGTAGGTCCCAGGTTTGTCCAGTTTGCATTAGGATAGGAAACCCCGCTTTCTCTCCGAAGCTTCATTTTTTCATCAAAAGCCTTCTGATAAGCACCGTCCGGAATAATATTATCAGGATACATTCTCTGCTCGAAAAACCACCTTTCACGGTTAAAAGCTTTTCTTGACTTTGTGTAGTCGTCAGCCTGATCGTATATATTGTTTGGAATATTAAGGTCCTGCGCAAGAATAACCACAGGCATTATAACAAATAGTAAAAGAACTAAATACTTTTTCATTGTAATGTAGCTTTATTTTAAAATTGATATTTGTCTGTAAAATAGATAACATCTACCAATAATAAAAGTTATGATTAATTCCGATTTTGAACTTATAAAATTGAACAGAAATTTCGAAAAAGCTAATTCTGTTCTTGAAGAAATACTTGACGGTAAGTGTCCGGAAATGCACCTGCTCGACTCTCTTTATGGTGTAAAGAAATCTAAGACGATACATTCATTGATAAAAGAATTTCTTTTATCGGGAAGTTTTCTCAACAGGATAAAAAGAGCAGCTGATAAGAACGCTCCCGCGGAAATCACGCTTGCAAGAAGGGAAATTGAGAACGATTCTAACTACCAGAAGATACATTCAGCAATACTCTTAAACAGATTGCCCGACTTAAAACTGCTCGAAATATTTTATGGTGAATATTCCGCATCAGTTAAAAAAATTATAACCCTGTACGCCGGAAAGAACCTCAGAAGGAAGTGTGAGATAAGCGCTGCTTCTCACCTGAACCGTGTCGGAGCATGCGTGTTTCAGCTAAAGATGAATGACACTGGAAAATACAATTACAGTTCTACCGCTGTCTTGCACGACTCAATCGAAGACCTGCTTACATTAACAAACCTGAAATCGGGCGAAGGGATTGATGCCGACGCGTACAATAAGTTCATAGAGGAATATATTCCTGCCGACCTCCAGCAGGCAATAAAGATTCTGACAAATCATTACGACCTTCTAATATATTATATAAAGGAAAAACTGCTCGACGAGGATAAAGCACTAACAAGAAAAAACATACTGAACGAACTTGAGGCATTGTCAAATCAAAAACCGGAAGAACTTATAATATATGTTGATAAGATGATTGAACTCCTTGCGGATGTTGATATAGAAGAGCACGACTTTGAAGGTATTAAATGGGAATGTTATATTAATCTTTATCTTGAAGGTATTGCAAAAACTACGATGAAGAAAGACGACCACAGAATATACGAAATAAAAGGTGTTGACCTGTCCGATAATTCGCACGGCAAAGGCTCTCTCTCTGTTGATGCAAGAATAAGGAACATAAAGAAAAACCTGATGTGGGGAATAAAAGGTTATGCGATGCACTCAACATGGAAACCCTTTAACGACCATATACAAGAGATAGTTCAAGATGCACTTGTGTCGGCACAGTATATTATTCTAAGCGATTTATTAAAGCCCGATTCATCTATGGATTTCATGATGTCAACACTGTTAAAGATAGAAAAACTCGAAGATGTGTTTTTTGTGAATTAGGAATAGGAATAGAACACAGATTGACACGGATGAAACGGATTGACACGGATAATGATTTTTAATAAAACATTAATTCTTGAAAATATTTCCTCTTCTGAAATTAATATAGCTGATTATATTTACTACTAAGCCGATACCCAAAAGCATTCCGAGATAAGGCAGTATTTCAAAAAAACCCCAGCCGCGCCAGAGTACTGCAATAAATCCTTCTATCGACCAGTATGTGATTGTAAACCTGCTGAAAAACTGAATTGCTTCCGGCATCATTGAGACGGGAAACCACGAGCCGCCTACTGCACTCATCGTTAATATAAGAAGCGTTCCGAGTCCGTTTGCCTGAGCAGAAGTTTTTGTAAATGATGCAAGGAACATCCCGAATGCAGTGCATGCAACCGATGAAGCTATGATTACAAGCAGAAGATTAAAAAAGTTAGAGAATATATCAATCTTAAACAAAAGCATTCCTCCCAGAAACAACACGGTAAGCTGTACGATTCCTATTAACATATTATAAAGATACTTGCTCCAGAGAATCTGAGTTCGTGTTACAGGCGAAGACAGCAGCCTTATCATAACACCGGTTTGCTTTTCTTCAAACAGTGAGCGTGCAGCAGCGGACAGTGAAAAAAGCAGAAACATCATCGCCCATCCGCCTACGTTTCTGGTTGCCATTGAATTTGCGACGTTCTTACCCACAAGCTGATGCTTTTCCATGTTCAGCATGTTATCGAATATATTAATCCCGCTGTTACCCGAATCTTGTTTGCTCTTTCCCGTGTTCATACTTCCGAATACATCAGCCGTATCAACATTAAAGTACTTACTGACAACTTTGTTAATCTCAGAATTAAACTTTTTACTGCTGTCTTTACCAAGTGCAATTTCGGATTTCTTGTTGAGGCTCTGCGTAAATACTTCGGGAATACTCTGCATAATAGTCTGCTGCAAGACTCCTTCTATAATCTGACTTTCCATGTCATTCTTCGGGTCATAATAGTATTTCATCTTCAGGCTGCTTGATGTATCAGTGAATGCATCTTCGGGAAGTACAATCGCCGCAGAGAACCTGCCCGAAATCACTGCGTTCTTAATCGAATTAGAATCATAAGAGACTATTTCGCCTTTGTCATTTGTGAAAGTTTTAATTAACCTGAACGTTTTAGTTGTATCGAGTGTATTCTCAATTCTTTTTGCAACAGAGCTTGTACTCTGGTTAACAAAACCCAGTGCAAGTTTTTCTATATCACCTGCACCGCCGAATACTGCTCCGAACAACGCTATCAGCACCATCGGCACTATAAATGTAAGGCTTAGCGCCATCTTATCCTTAAAGAAGTGTATAAAATCTTTTCTTATTAACTGCAGTATAATTCTCAATCGCGTAGCCTCCTTCCTGTAAGATGGAGAAACAATTCTTCAAGCGTTGGTTTTTGTAAAATAAGGTTTTCTGTGCCTATACTTTTTTCTTCAAGAACTTTTACAAAAGCAGAAAGGTTAATACCCTCGTTTAATTTTATTTCATATTTATCCTGATTTTTTATTGCATTCCCGAACCTGTTCAAATCAGGAAACAAATCCGGCAAATTGTTAATTGATACAAATATATGTCCCTTTTCCGGAAGAAGTTTTAGCAGTTCATCGGTTGTACCGGCTGCAATAATATTACCGTTATCGATTATAGCAACACGATTACAGAGCCTTTCCGCTTCCTCCATATAATGAGTCGTGTAAACAATAGTAAGCCCTTCCCTGTTTAATTTTTCAAGAAAATCAAATATAGCATTTCTTGACTGAGGGTCAACTCCAACCGTTGGCTCATCACAAAGCAGAACTTTAGGATTATGGAGCAGTGCGGTAATGAGATTGAGCCGGCGCTTCATGCCTCCTGAAAAATTCTTTACTGTATCCTTGCGTCTTTCATACAATCCTACTGCGTTAAGGTAATCTTTTATGTTGTTTTGAAGGACGGATGAATCGATGTTGTAAAGCGAACCGAAAAACTTTAGATTCTCTTCGGCAGTCAGGTCGCCGTACAATGCAACAGACTGAGGAACAAATCCTAGTTCGCTGCGGAATTTAAGCTCTGTGCGTTTAACTTCTTCACCGTTAATATAAACGGAACCGGAATCCGCATAAAGATATCCTATGAGTATATTCATAAGCGTAGTCTTACCCGCTCCGTTTGGACCGAGCAATCCAAAGAATTCTCCTTCTTGGATTTCGAGACAGACATCATTCAAAGCGTTAATAGACTTGAATGATTTCGATATATTATTCAGTTTAATCACAGCGTATAATTACTAAATTCAAGTACGGATTTCAAGACCAAAGGTTTTAATTCACTGCCTGAATTCTACCTGCTCTTTTCGGTGCAACTACCATTCTTCCCTGCGGCAAGAGGACCGGCGGAGGGAGAGAGCCAGACATCACTGTAGATACCTCCCATCTTTTAGAACCAGTGGAAGATATTGAACCTGCTAAAATGTAATTTCCGTCACCGATATAATAAACATTATCGGCATCATCAAGAAGCAGACCTTCAGCACCTGTTAAATTAGTAAACGGCTGGCATCTCCATACCTCTGTTCCTGCTGTATCGTAAGAAATAACATAACCGCCTGTAGAAACTATAATCCTGTTGTCTGAGGTAATAACTGGTGCTGTGTAAGCATTGATGTTTAGCTTCGTCCATTTAATTTGACCCGAATTATTTAAACAATAGAACTTATCGTCAGAAAAACCATTGAAATACAAATTTCCATATCCATCGATAACAATTCCGAATAAATTATTAACAGCCGTAAACTCCCATTTGACATCACCCTGTTTACTAACTTTTACATAGTTTCCGGGATAACTGACAGTATAAATATTGTCTTCCCTGTCAAGTGCTATATAATTCTGAGCAGCATTACCCTTAACCGATGTGTTTGTCCAGAGAATACTTCCGTCGGGCGAAACTGCAATCAAACCATTCCAATGAAAGGAATAAATTGTACCGTCCTTTCCAATTGCAGGTTTTGTAACAAGTGCTGAATCCTGATGCCACATGTCCTTGCCCGCTGAATCAAGACAATACAGCCTGTCCCATATACCCGGTTTAAAAGCAACGAAATATATCTGCGATTCATCTCTGCTTAAACTGATAGCTGCAAAATTCCATTGTATGAGAGAGTCACGCTTCCAGACCACCTGTCCGTCGGGAGAGAATTTATATAATGCACCCAGAGGATAAATCTGATGCAGATAATATATGAATCCGCGTGAGTCAACGCAGAACTCGCTGCCGTCGCTGTAACTACCTGATGGAAAAGTGTACAACCATCCGAGTGTACCGTTTGCGACAGGATTCATTATTGCGTCGGGAGCATAAGGACTGGAAGTATTGCGTGCGTTGTAGCCGGGCATTGGCCATATCGGACTTGTATCGGGAATTGGATTCAAAGGATTTGTAGATTCAGTACAGCCGTAAAACAGAACAGATAAGAGTATTACTATTAAAATATTCTTCATGTTAATAGGAAAATTTAACAGAATTTAAGGATAGATGTTCATAGAAAAAAGAGCAAACGAAATCCCTGCCTGTCTGCAGAAGGCAAGATTTTTTCTCTTTCTCTAAACAATAAAACATTCCTTTCTCGGTGAACTTAATTTCCTATGTGGTGAAACAATAAAAACAAGCTTCTCTTAGTGATCTTAGTGCTACTATCCGTAAAAATGTTGTAATAAAAACAAACTTTTCAGACAACAATTATATCCATCTTCTTAAATAATAAAATT
>JBAYUG010000083.1:0-15099 GCA_041675325.1 Kapaibacterium sp. (SeqCode) | reverse complement strand
TGCGCCTCTGTGGTAAAATCTTTTATTTGTTGTAAATCTTGTTGCGTTGTGGATTCTGTTGTTAAAATCTTTTGCTCTTAACAATAAAATAAATCTTTCTCTGTGTGCTCCGTGATCATCTCTGTGCGCCTCTGTGGTAAAATCTTTTATTTGTTGTAAATCTTGTTGCGTTGTGGATTCTGTTGTTAAAATCTTTTGCTCTTAACAATAAAATAAATCTTTCTCTGTGTGCTCCGTGATTATCTCTGTGCGCCTCTGTGGTAAAATCTTTTATTTGTTTACAGATTGTTTCGAAGTGGGTTTGCGTTCCTTGTGGTAATAAATCTCTTTTGTGAAATTAAGGATGCGCTTTCCTCTTATTGATTTTATATCGGCAGGTTAAATTCGAACTTTGTACCCTTACCGGGTTCGCTTTCGACTTTAACCTGGCAGTTGTGCAGTTCAAGTATGTGTTTTACTATTGATAATCCAAGTCCGCTGCCGCCCATATCACGCGATCGTGTTTTATCAACCCTGTAGAACCTCTCGAATATCCTTGGCAAATCTTCTTTTGGTATTCCGAGTCCTGTATCTTCAACCGTTATATGAATACATTTATCAACCTTTTTTGTCGATATGATAATGTTGCCGTTTTCAAGTGTGTATTTAGAAGAGTTGTCAATGAGATTTATTAATACCTGTTTGATTCTTTCCGCATCCGCAAATACAACCGAGACATCCTGAATCTCTGTCTCAAACGATAAGTTAATATTCTTTCTTTTTGTAATACCGCTTAACTCGTTTATCGTATCCTTTACAAGCTGGTTTATAGAAAAATATCTCTTGCTGAGCTTCATGCCTTCTTCTAATCTGGAAATGTGAATCAAGTCGTCAACAAGCTCTTTCAATCTGTTCGATTGCCTCTCAGCTTTGTTAAGAAAGTCAACATTAACCGAAGGATCATTAATGGCGCCGTCTGCTAAAGTTTCAAGCGATAGCTGTATCGCAAAAATAGGAGTACGGAGCTCGTGCGCTACGTTTCCGAGGAATTCGTTCCTGTTTACCTTGAATATTTTAGCGGTGTTCAGTTCGTCTAACAGCCTGTTTGTTATATGTGTAAAGCTGTTGAATATTTCTTTGAACTCATTGTTTCCGGATAGTTTATCAAAATTTAGATTCATGTCGGCGATAATATCATTTACCTTTGAAATCTTTTCTTCGTAGTTGTTTAATGCAAACGTCTCTTCGTTCGACATTAATTTCTTTGAATATTTACCAAAGAAATTTGTTCGTTCGGTCTTTGACCTTACATACAGAAAAATATGTGCTGTGGTTATAATAACAAAAGATGCAGTGATAATTACAAAGGATACTGTGTCAATTCTGTTTATGATCAATACAAGCGAAACAGCTTCCACAGCAATAAGCAACGGCAGGTAATCATAGAAGGATATTATTCTTTTCAATTGTGAGTGATTTTAAATGCTTATTCGGCGTTGAATCTGTATCCAAGACCTTTGATGGTTTCTATGTAGTCTGCGTATTCACCGAGCTTTTCTCTAACTTTGGCAACATGCACATCTATCGTTCTGTCAACAACATATATGTTTTCTCCCCATATCTGGTTTAAAAGAACTTCTCTTGATAGAACCTTGCCCCTGTTTGAGAGCAGGAAGTGGAGAAGCTGAAATTCTTTCTTTGGGAAAAACACTTCTTCATTGTCAATCTTAACTATGTGAGCAACCGAATCTATCTGCAGTTTCTTGAACTTAATAAATTCATCTGTCTTTACAGTCTTGTCATCTTCGGAATATGCTCTTCTGAACACAGATTTAATTCTTGCTATAACTTTTCTTGGTGAGATGGGTTTCTGTATGTAATCATCAGCGCCAAGCTCGAGCCCTATGATTTCATCAATCTCGTTTTCTTTTGCTGTCAGGAATATTACCGGTATTTTTGATGTGGAGATGTTGTTCTTTAATTTCTTGCATACATCGAACCCGTTTATCTCAGGCATCATTATATCCAGCAGTACAAGGTCGGGTTTGTTCTCTGAAGCTAATGCAAGCGCTTCCTTGCCGTTCAAAGCTGTAATTACTTCAAATTCATTTTCTTTCTCGAGGTTGTATTTAAGAAGATCTACGATATCTTTTTCGTCGTCAACTACCAGTATCTTGAAATTCATTTTACGTTTTTTCATAAACGTAACCCTTTCATGTTAAGAAATCGTTATCTATATGTTATTTAAATATTATCTCTTTATCGGCTGCCACAGATTTATAGACCGCTTCTGTAACCTCCATAACAGCTAATGCTTCTTTTCCAGTGGAGATGGGAGCATGAGTGCCTCTTATTGACCCTATGAAATACTTTAGTTCATTCTCATAACTTGATTTGAACATTGCCGGGTTATGTTTGATATTCTTCGGTGTCATATCAAACATTTGTTTGTTGACCATCTTATGGATTCTTAACGGATTAATTGACCCGCTGCCGTTTGTTCCGAAAACGTTGCAGTAAAAGAACTCACCGTTTCTTATAAAACTCCAGCTAACTTCTATTGTCAGAGTTGCTCCGTTTTTGAATTTTACCATCGTAAAATTAGAATCTTCAACAGCCTTTGAATTATGGAAATAGTTTACTGCCGAAACGCTTTTTACTTCAGGAAAATCGAGCATCCACATTCCAAGGTCAAGCATTGCTATTCCGTTATCAACAAATACGCCGCCGCCTGCTTTTTCCATGTTTGTGAACCATTTCTCGTTTGAACTTCTTGATTTCAGCCATCCTGTTTTTACGTAGAATAGTTCTCCTATTTCTTTTGCTCTGACAAAACTTCTTTGGAGCATGGCGTCGGTTCTGAACCTATTGTTCATTCCAACCATAACCATTCTCTTGTTCTTTTCCCCTGCATCAACAATTTTTGCTGCTTCATCAGTGTTCAGCCCGATTGGTTTCTCGACAAGAACATGCTTGCCTGCTTCGAGGCACTTAATCGCAGTCGTCATGTGGTCATCCGTACGCGTAGCGATTATTACTCCCTCAACATCAGGATGCTCCTCGAGCAGTGCGTTGACATCCTTGTAAGCTTTTGCGCTGCTGTACTTTTTTGCAATGTTCTTAAACTTGGAATTGTCTTTATCGCAAATAGCTGTTAATTCTGCTTCTTTAAGTTTGCTTAATATTGGCAGATGCATTACCTGTGAAATGCTTCCAAGACCGACTACGGCTAATTTGGTTTTTTCCATATAATTGAAGTTGATATTAAAATGTCAAGACACCCGAATCACATACTGGTTACTTACGGCTGCTTCATTCCTGACCTGACCGGGTTGGGCAACATCATATTGTTCGGGGCTTGACAAAACAATATACTCAAGATGATTTAAACATTAAATACAATCCGAACAATCCAAGTATGATATTTACGAGCCACATCCCAAGGAAAGGACTTAATAAATCCCTGTCTGCGAGTTTTTCACCGCCAATCAGAGATGCCCAGTAAAGCAGGAAAAATAAAAGTGAGAATCCTGCAGCAATTCCGAACCCTCCCCGCTTAACCCTGTATCCAAGAGGAGCTCCAATCAGCGCAAATACTAGACATGCGAACGGAATGGAGTACTTCTTGTAAATCTCTACATCGTAAGAATCAATCTGCTTCTGAATAGCAGCTCTTGAAAGAAGCTGATTGCCGAACATTTCTTTCTTTGATTTTAAAATGCTCATTAACACCATTATCGAGTCTTTATCGCTTGACCTCATCCCGGATTCTGTTACCTCTTTGTAAACAGTATCTTTGTAATTAATACCGGCAATTCTATTTACGGCAGTTCTAATTTCCTCAATAAAATAATCCCTGTTCTTGTTCTTGAAAATTTTGAGGCTGTCCACCATAACATTCATCGCTTTTGAAGAGAGCTCTCTGTCACCCCTTGAAAATGCATTGTCATTTGACCTCTGAAAACCGAATCCTGCAGCATCGAGCGTAATTCTATGTCTTTCAAATTTTACTACCTTGTAGTCTTTTGTTAAGTCATTGATATTCGTCTGGTGTATCTCACCGTTTCTGAGGTTCATGATTATGTACTTAAAATCGCTCGTGAAACTTATATCACCCGATTCAGCGGAAATTACATTCCTTATCTCGGGATTGGAATAATCATAAATGAAAACTCCTTCAAGATTGTTGCTGTTCTCAAAAGTTTTCTTAACGAGTATTCGTGCGCCGCCTATATCATCAGAAAATTTTCCAGCTTCCAGAATGAAGGTAGGTTTTGTCTTTGAGATATCCTGCAGTAATATTCTTGCCTGATGATTTGCTTCGGGAAGAACATCGTTGTTAAACAGCACCATAAGATATGTGACAAGTATTGCAAACATCATAACAGGAATCATTAATTTCTTGAGGCTGATTCCTCCTGCTTTAATTATTGTTATCTCGTTTGTAGATGAAAGTCCTCCAAAAGCCATGAGCGTTGATACAAGCACAGCCATAGGAACTGCAAGAGTGACCATCCACGCAAGGTTCAGGGATATAAGCTGTATTATTATCCACAGACTGAGTCCCTTGCCGACAAGCTGGTCAATTGATTTTATCAGAAACTGAAACAGAAAAAGGAACATCAGCGTCATTAAGGAAAAGACGAATGGTCCTGCGTGTGCTTTAAGTATGTATTTGTAGATTATCAACAAATGAAAATATTAAAATTGATAATCAGAAAACAGACAAATTCACCCGATTGCCCAAGCTTGTTTATGAACCAACTAAACCGAACGGACAGCAAGCATTCGCGCAGAATAATCAAGAACTTAATCTTTAGACACTTATATAGTGTATTTTCTTTTATTGATAAATGATGTAATTTTTAAGGTAAATGAAATCAATCACTTTAATATTATCTGTTTATAAGAAGGTCAGGGAACTCGGAATCTTACTGTCAGCTTTAACAAGGCAGACTCACAAAGACTTTGATGTTATTATTGCTGATGACGGTTCAGGAGAAGAAATGCAGAGATTTATTGATGAGTATGAAAGTAAAAGCAATTACAGGATTACTTATGTAACTCAAGAAGACGCTGGATTTCGTAAGAATAAAATCCTGAATAAAGCAGTAACTTGCTCAAACAGCGACTATTTTATATTTCTTGACAGCGACTGCATTCCTCACAAGGATTTTATTAAAGCCCATTTTGAAAATTCCGGTAAGAATAATGTTCTTGTTGGCAGAAGAGTGCATCTCAATAAAAAACTCTCAGATAAGTTATCTGAAGAGCTTGTTATTACGGATGAGTTTGACGGATTTTATCTGAAGGCGCTCGGAAAATCGATTGGGTTTAATGATACTGTATCCACGGCTGAAGAGGGGATTGTATTAAAGAACAAACTTATCAGGAGGGTAATCAGCAGAAAAAGCTTACACATTGTTGGCTGCAATTTTTCTGTTTCAAAAGAACTGCTTCTTAAAATTAATGGATTTGATGAAAATTATACGGGACCCGGTATAGGTGAGGATTCAGATCTCGAGTACAGGCTGGGGTTAATTAATGCTGACTTTAAGTCGGTGAGGAATCTTGCCGTTGTCTTTCACATGTACCATCCGAAAACAATTGAAAGCAATTCGAACTACGATTATTTTCATAACAAAGTGAAACTTAAGAAAGAATTTTATTGTAAAAACGGCATTATTAAGGTATAAAACTTTTTAGAATTTAAACCCGGTAATTTTTTCAAACACCTCTTCCACAGTTACGCTGTTAATGCTGTCAGTTTTTGATTCCACACATTTAGAATTATTGTAAAGCGGTTGCCATTCTGCCGTGTCTCCTTTGCGGAATACCGATACAGTATTAGTTCCCGTGAATGCAGCTAGATGCATAACGCCTGTATTATTTGTTGCATAAACATTAACATGTTTTAATACCGCTGCAAGTCCGTAAGCATCCATATCTTTATTGTATATATACGGTATGTTTGCTTCTTTTAATTTTGATTCAAGTTTGTCAGTAATATCCTTGTCAAGAAAACCAGATGTTATTAATATATAAGGGTTGTACCTTTCGTATGATTTCTTTATCAGCTCAAAATAGTTGTTAAAATCCCAAATGTATGCAGGATTGCCTCCACCGGGATGAAATCCGAAAACAAGTCTGCTCTTGTCAGGGAAATTAACTTCTGCATAAGCGTTACCGAATGCAATGTCGTCTTTGCTGATGTCCATTCTCATCTTCTTTATTTCATCGATTGAAATATCGCAACCAAGGCATTTAACGCTGTCAAGAAATCTGAACACTTGATTTGTCTTGTCCCGTACCCAGTCGGTTTCGAGTTTTATATCAAGAACGAACCCAAGCCTGTTCCTCTTCTCATCAATTCTTGTAAAACCTATTTTCTTTTTTCCTTTTGCAAGCATAGCTATCATGTATGAAGTCGAGGAAATTCTGATAGTTGTCGGTACAATTATTAGGTCATATTTCTTCTTTCTCAAATTCTTAAAGAAATAATAAACTACTTTGATGTTGTCTTTTCTGAAAATCGTAAACTCATTAATATACGGATTAAGTTTCTTGAGGTTTACGTTGTAGTTTGTAGGACAGCCAATAAATGTAATATAAGAATCCGGAAATTTATTCTTCAGTGCTTTAAACATCGGAAGCGAGCAGATGGTATCTCCAAGCTGTATACTTTGCGGTCTTATGATTAATATTTCAGTCAATAGTATCGGATCATATTCATTAAATTTAAAACTATTTAAATATATAATAAATGATATAAGCAATAAGGTTTAATGAAGCAATTATTGAAAAAGAAGAACTATTTTCAAGATATATTGTTTAATTATTAAATCATTTTTGAAAAAAACAAGATGGTTTCCAATAAATAAAAACACGTTATGAAATCAAAACAACTAATCGTTTCAATAGTACTTACCGCAATTGCGGTTTTGGCTCTAAATCAAAATGTTTTTCCACAATGGAATTACGGACAGCCTTTCTCTACCTCGCAGCCTTACCTCGCGACGCTGGGAAGTGCCGTTCAGAACAAAATTCCCTTGACATACATGTATGACTCATTAAAATTTCCTTATCCGACGAATGCTTGGTTTGCGAACGCTATTATGAAACAGGGGACATTCCCATCGTTCAACTACGTTCCCGGCAGGCAGGATGTAGGCGCAGAAAAAATATTTCCTTTTCCATATCTGGTAGCTGCTTATAAACCTACGGGAGAAATTACAAACACTAAACTATACGGATTCGGATATGTAACTCCTGATCAGCAGTTTTTTAACTGGAGCTGGAATCAGGCTGATACGACCAACCAGGTTAACTGGCTGTCGTCTGTTTATTACTATTTCGGGACGCTCGACAGTGCTTCAATTTCAAAGGGCACACTTTATAACTATGATGACTTGTCCGCAACTTTCAGATGGACGTCAGGTTCAAATTATATGGAATGTCCTGTTGTTAGAGGAATGCCGTATTTCACGATGAAATACCAGAACCTGAGGCCCTTGTTCTATTCGCCTAATAATTCAATGCTTTCGGTCAATGGAAACCCCATACAGGCATCGCCGCCGACTGTCATAACAGGAAATAAGTTTAAGATATATTTTGCGGGTGCAGGTTCAAATAAACAGCTTTTTATTCTTTACTCGTCAAGTGACATTACGCTTTCATTCCTTCCCGGAGGAATTACATCATCAACTCCATTTACAGGTTACTTAAGAATAGCATACGTAACAACACAGAATGCAGACCCAAATGCAGCAGATTCAACTTCAAGAATTGAATTGCTCGATAAATATTCAGGATATATACCACTAAGCGGAAAGATATCTTCTACCGTAACATCAGATACTACAAAGTTCAATTTTAATTTTAACTATACAACGAACAGCAGCAGCGATTCGCTGCTTATGATGTCACTGCCCCATCATCAGGATATGCTCACTAATGCAACCTCGAGTACACTTAAATTTAAAACTATGAGAGGCGACATGAAGGAAGTTTACGGAAAAACATGGAACATGATTGAGAATATGATTCCTGATTATTCATGGTATGGTGCTGCAGGAAACCTGACAAACGTTCCTAACAGTACAACAAAATGGTATGACTCTCTTTACTTCCATCTAAAAGCAGATTTTGATACAACAATAGGTGCTAAATACCAGATTCCAAACGGGACGAACCAGCCTACTACTTCTCCTTACGGGTTTGGAAAGAATATTACAAGAATGGCAAGAGTGATTGTCATTGCTGATGAACTCGTTGAAAGATATCAGATTGCTGACCCGGGTAACTGGAGGAAAGATACACTAAATAATCTTTCATCTGCTGCAAGGGATACGGTATTTAATTTTATTAAGAAATGGGTTGACGGGACTAATCTCACGTGGAACCCTCCTCCTCCTTCGTGGGCAGGAGGTCAGAATAATAAACTGATATGGGATAACCGTTACGGTGGAATAATATCATACCTCTCTTATGTTGCGATGGATAATAGCGACCCCCTGGTTTACAATTTTGATTTTGGAAATGCCAGGTATAATGACCACGCATTTCATTATGGGTATGTAATCTATGCGGCAGCTGTGGTTGCTAAAAAGAAGCCTAACCTGTTTACTGATAACGGAAATGACTATTTCAATAAAGTTCTTGCTTTATGCAGGGATGTGGGAAATCCTGCATCACCATCCGCAGTAACAAAAGACCCTTACTTTCCGATGCACAGGCATAAAGACTGGTTTGACGGTAATTCATGGATGAACGGAGTACAGACTCAGGGTGCGGGCAGGGACCAGGAGAGTGTAAGCGAAGCAGCAACAGCGTATTACGGAATGTACCTCTTTGGTCTTGCAATGGGGAATGATAATCTCAAGAATACCGGCAAGCTTATGCTTGCTTCTGAGATAAGAGCTTTCAGAAAGTATTACAGAACATTTCAAAGTACAAACTCTGCATATAATGATTATAACACAAAGCATCTTGTTGTCGGCAATATGTGGCACAGCCTTGTTATCAGCAACACATACGGAAATATTCCAAGATATATTTATGGAGTGCACATGCTTCCCTTTGTTCCGTTCATAGAGAAAATGTGGGACTTTAATTATGCCACCGAAGTATGGAATAAAGTATATACAAACAATCAACCATCAACACTCTTTCAGGATGTAACACTATTTACAACTCAGAATATTGCAACGTGGCCTGTTATGACGTATAATCTTCCTGTTCAGGCGATTGCAGTACCTCAACTAGCGTATACAAATTTTCAGAATTATAAAGGCTTTGCAGGAAATTTTGATGACGGTACTTCTAAATCGAACGTCTTCTATGGAATTCTTACGAGAATGTATGCCAGCGTCGGAATAAATAATATCGGTACCGAAATTCCAGCTCAGTTTAAACTGTATGATGCATATCCTAATCCTTTTAATCCTGCGACCACAATTAAATTTGAACTGCCGAAAAGCGGATTTGTTCAGCTTGAAGTTTTTGACCTGCTCGGACGGAAAATGAGAACACTTGTCAATCAGGAACTGAAAACAGGAACATATACTGTTGATTTCAACGCAGCAGGTTTGTCCAGCGGAATGTATGTTTATAGAATACAGGCGGGCAGTTTCGCAGCATCGAAAAAGATTATTCTCTTAAAATAATTATTGGTATCAGAGTATTCAAACCCCCTTATCCTTTTCGGAGAAAGGGGTTTGTTTATTTTACATTCTCGTTTACCCATTTTAGAAAGTTATCATTGTTAACGTTTCCGTAAGCATCAGACATGTATTTTATAAGTTCGTCCTGTATCTCTTCCTCAGTTTTTCCTGATGTTCTAAGCAGCATCACGTAATTCGATAGTTCATCTGCAAGTTTTTTCTCTTTCGGAAATGATAAGTCGAATGCGTTTATTATTTTGGGATTATCAGGATTTTTACTGTCGTAATAATATAATGCTACATCTTCAAGTTTATCCTGTTTCTCATCTTTTATTAATGGCGCAAATATAGTTTCCTTCTCCAAGTAAACGACGTTATTGGCGTTCTTCAATCTTATCTCAAAAGGAGTATTGTTATGTTTAAACCGCAGCATGAAATAATTATCGTCGTTTGTTGAATAATCATTTTCAAAAAGTTTGAGTTCGTAACTGTCTATGATGCAATAAACATCGAAAAAACCCTTTTCATCTTCCAAATCTTCAAAATCCAAACTCTTTGTATCCAGAGTAGCTTTGTTCTTTGATAATACGGAAAAAACCGTATATTTAAGGATACCTTCTATTTCGCTGAACCTGCTTTTACCTGCTCTGAGAGTATATCTGCCCTTTGATGCGCTGTGCACTACCGCAACAGCATCTGCAGTCTTGAAAATAACATTATCATTACCGCAAATCCGGTCGTCTTTCTGAAGGATTTGATCTGTTCCCTCAAGCACAATAGTACCTTTGATTTTAATCACTATATAGCAATCCTGTGCCTTGACCGGAGAAGAGGCAAGAAACAAAATACAGAAAAGCAATATTATAATATTTGTTTTCATAATTATACTGTTTAAAATTTTATATTTCCGTCTTAAGTTTTTCCACTCTCCTGTCTCTTATCTTGCTCAGAAGTGAATCAACTAATTTAAAATAGATTGCAAGGATTAAAATATTTATGTGAATATTGTACAATACGTAAATAAGAATTGATGCAATAATCAAATAAAAAACGTACTTAAGAAGTTTTACAAAGAACTTACCTATACGATGCTGAGAAAGTTTTTTAATATATTTTCTTTCAAGAATATTTTTCCCAGATAACACATCAAGAGAAATTAGAAAGTAAGTAACGAAAAGGACAAAAAGAAACAATGGTTTTATTAGATTCTCTGAATCTTTTAAAGTGAGGAAAACATTCAGTAATATAATTGAACCGGGCATTGTACCTATTAAGGTCTGATGCATATCCCTTTCCTGTAAATCGCCTATTATTACAATACGGTTCTTCATCGTTTCAGAGATGACTGAGTCTGGAAGAGACATAAACTCTCCAAGATTGACATAAGGATATGGATTGGGCGAAGTTTCCTCGCTAATGTCGTAATACCTGACTTTAAAATCAATAATTATTGTATTAAATGCCGGCTTCCCGTTCATGCGGCTAATAACACCTTTATTGTTAAAATCTGCGTTGAACATATCCTGGTACATTTTTAGCGGAAGGCTGGGGAATGAATCCAGCTGCATTAAGGAATACTTTAAAAATGAACCTTCAATAATATTATAGTTCGAAAACCCTTTGTTAATATTAAAAAGTGGTTCCTGAATATTGTTGTCTGTATCAATATGATAGGGTATGATTATGTTTTTTACTTTAATAAGATTCTTGTTAAGTGCTGAATCATAAGGAGAGGGATCCTGAAAAAATATATCACAGATAACATAACTGTGATTTGAATTATTCTTTTGCATTATTTCAAACAGTCTCGAAAGCTTTTCTCTGTCTGTGATTACCTGATTACCGATGGGAAATCCGTCAGCATCAATCCTATCAATAAGCATGTTGTCATAAGAGGTGTTTATGAATAGCAGATCATTCGTCGGCGGTTTGTCATCTACTTTAAAGACCATCTTTTTTATTATCGAACTCCATCGGATAACAAACCTTTCATCCCCATAAGTGTAATTCTGCTGTAGAAGCCAGAGTGTGGCAATTACAAGAAATACAGCATGAACAACACTCGCGGCAATAATCCTTATTAGTTTATTATTTCTATAATAACTCATTCTCTTATCGGGGCATTCGATAAACCTGTTCTCAACTTATCGATTGTTATTAAGAATATATTTCCAGAAATGAAAACACTATGTGTTTTAATTTCATTACGATTTAATCCATCATCGTTACAGACGCAAAAGTTCTGTTAATTCCTTTTCTATATTTTACATCAGGGTAACCAATTATCAGTATTAGTCCTTCCTTGCTTGTGTTTTTAATGCCATATTTTTTCCTGAACTTTTCTGCCTGTTTGCTTTTTTGAATAAAGGGATGTACTCCTCCAATAAGACAGGTGCCTAATCCAAGGGATTCAGCTGCATACATCGCTGATGTGGCGGCTACAATTGGGTCTGCCGGGTCTGAATATAATGTACCATAGAAATACATTGAAAGTGGAGCGTCATAATTAACATTATTTATACCGTTCTTCATACCCGTAGTATAGATGTTTAATAAAGGTCTTAAAAAGTCTTTGTACATTGATGTCAATTCCTTGCCAAGAAAAGGACGCATTAATGTTAGAAACCAGTCTGATGCAATCCATTTAATGCTTTCAAGATACTTGCAGAAATCTTTTGCAAATTCTCTGTTCTTTTCTTTGCTGTTAATTACAAGAACATTCACGTCGGAAGGAGGTATTCCCATTGGAGATGTCTTAGCAGCATATACAATTTTATCAATAAGTTCAGATTCGATTTCTTTGTTTTTAAACTCTCGAATTGATCTTCTTCTCTGATATAGTAAAAGAAGTTCCTCATAACCTGCTGATTCTTTGTCGTATGAAAAAGCAAAAAGATCTTCAGGCGTCATGGTTCTTCCATGAACTTCAATAGCATCATTGGGGCATATTGCGGCACAATGTCCGCAACCTATGCATCCAAAAATTGACGTGCCGCTTTCTTTAACGATTCCGTCCTCAACAACCAGATTGAAATCCTTGCAGACAGTCACACAACTTCCGCACCCATTGCAGCTTTCAGAATTAAATTTTATTTCTGCCGTTTTATTTGTTCTTGATGTTGGTATAGCCATTGCTGATATATTTAGGATTTATATAATAAACCGTACAATTGAATTTATATTTACACTCGCACTTTAACAACTATTTTCTTAACCTCTGTCGGAATATCACCACTAATTATTCCGGGTTTGTGAAGTTCTTTGGGGAAAAATATTGCAAACATGCCCTCCCTGAATGTAATGTAAGAACACTCTGCATCGTAAAGTTCGTAGTCGTTTTCTTCATCGTACTCTTTATGTGTTTTCTGTGAGTTATTAGGAGCATATCCTATTGTTTCAGTTCCGCTTATTATATATTGAACATCAATGTATTTCCTATGTGCTTCGAAATATGCGTCTTCTTTACTCTTAGTTTTGTAAGAACTTTTTATGACGTAAATATTATCTTCTTCAATCTCAGACCTGCAGTCGGCAAGTGAATTAAGGTCTGTTGACTTAATGAATTCAAAGGCTCTTTTTATTCCCTTATTTTTGAATTCATATAATTCTGAATTGCTAATTTTATCAATTATCATAAGTTCTTAACTATATATCAGGGTGTTTTATTAGCTGTTCTGGTAATAATATCAATCAACGGCTGAAATGCTTCCGGTTTTATGGCATCATACCCCTTGAATGGGTTATCGAGTACATATATAAGATATAAAACCAGGACATTAACAAAGACTAAAAATGCTGTCATTACGTTGTTCTGCCATACCTCTTTCACGCTGAAGAGAAACGTAAAAGCAACAATGATTACTGCGGATAATATAAGTACCAGCCACAAAATATCCGGCATATTCTGCTTGCTGCTTAAAATCCGGTGCCTCCTAAATTCTCTCACTTCTTTCATATTGTTAAGCGAGATTGAAAGTACTTCTGTGTTTGCCACCTGATCAGACTTGATGGATAAAAAAATCCTGTTAAGTTTTATGAACGTTTTTCGAGCCTCCTCGTCGGGTTGTCCCTCAGCTAAACTTTTCCATTCATCCCGCGTGACCTCTGCTACATAATCCCGGATGGTTGTCTGTATTTCTTTTTTAATGGAATCCGGATAAGCATATGCATCATAATACAGGTTAAGCAGGTTGTTTGCCTCCCCCTCTATTTTTGAGTGGGTTTTTT
The DNA here is from genome assembly GCA_041675325.1 of Kapaibacterium sp. (SeqCode). GTDB lineage: Bacteria > Bacteroidota > Ignavibacteria > Tepidaquicellales > Tepidaquicellaceae > CAIKZJ01. Next base: position 1,231 of record JBAYUG010000083.1, on the reverse strand, counting down.
CAAGATCGCTCCATATAACAAAAACAACAAAGGCAATCAGAACAGCATATACAACGCACACTGCATTATAAATGAATCCGCTTACATCATGATTTTCCAAGAGTATGTCCTGTTTGAGTCTGTTTCGCGTCAGTTTTTCGGCTAAAAGAAAAACAGAGATACACACAACTGAAAGAATGACAATGGATACAATAAACGGCAAATCAAGAAGAATTTTCATATTGATGTATTTTTTTCTAAAAACTAATCAAAAATAATCAATAATAAAATATTAAAAATTCACACCTGATTTAATGAAATTATTATGATATTTTGAGCATTCTTATGTTATACTTTATATACAATTAGAAAAGGAAGAAAATAAATGAAGTTACTGGAAGCACTAAGCTGGCGCTACGCCGTAAAGAGAATGAACAACGAAAAGGTTCCTCAAGAACAGGTCAATAGAATTTTGGAAGCTGTTAGGTTATCTCCTTCCGCCTATGGATTGCAGCCTTATAATATTTTCGTGACGGAACAAAAAGATTTAAAAGAGAAAATTAGAAAAGCAGCATTCGATCAGCCGCAGGTTACCGAGTGTTCGCATCTACTGGTTTTTGCGGCATGGGATGATGTTACAGAAAAGCATGTTCATGACTATCTGAATTTTGTTGCCGCGGAAAGAAATGTAAGTGTTGAGAAGCTTGATAAGCTGAAGCACCATATATTAAAATTTGTAGGCAGCCGCTCGTCAAAAGAAAAATGTGAATGGGCAATGCGACAGACTTACTTAACGCTTGGTACAGCTATTGTTGCTGCGGCTCTCGAGAAAGTGGACTCAATTCCAATCGAAGGATTCTTACCGGATGAAGTAGATAAAATTCTAAATCTGCGGGAGCAAGGACTAAAGAGTACTGCTCTATTCGCACTGGGAAATCGCGACGAGGAAAATGATATTCTTGCTAAAGCAAAGAAAGTACGCCGTTCAATGGATAAATTAGTTCGGTGGATTTAAAAACACGGTGGTAATATCCGATTTTTATTACTTTATTTTAAGCCCTTAAATTAATATATTTGTAACTCTTTATTTAAGATGGACAGGTAGTCCGTCATGGCGGATAAAGCAACGGCCTGAAAAGTCCCGACGAGTCGGGATTAGATTTGCAAATAGTTCAGAAAAAGAGTTTTAAATTTCGACAGGTAGTCCGCCGTGGCGGATAGAGCAACTGCCTGAAAAGTCCCGACGAGTCGG
>JBAYUG010000082.1:0-15101 GCA_041675325.1 Kapaibacterium sp. (SeqCode) | reverse complement strand
ATGACGCAAACCGATTTATCTTCATTGACCTGCGGAGCTGCTAAACCAATACCCTCTGCATTTGCCATAGTATAATACATATCCTGAACGAGTTTTATCAACTTGCCGTCAATTTTCTTAATTAGCTTTGCTTCCTTACGAAGTATTTCCATTCCGTATGTTGTAATTGGAAGCTGTTCCGGAAATTTATTGAAATTCATATTATATCAAACAATAATATTTTAAAATCGTTTAATCTTGCCTTATAAACTCATAATATAAAGGGTCAACAAAGTCAGCCGATTTAATTTTTATGCTCTGTATAGTTCCGTCTTTAAAATTTATCGGTGCAAGGCATCTGCCTATTACAAGGTCATCAAATTTACAGATGAGAGTATCGTTTCGCCAGTGCCTAAAAACGCCTTGTGTTTCAGGTCGTGATGACAGCTTGAATACAAACTCATTATCGGATTTTGAAATAACAAGATTACCCGCCTGTATATTGTTATAAGTACCTTGCAGGTCATCCATATTGAATCCTGGTTTGAGATTTGGATCATTCTTGTCTCTAATTTCGTCCCACATGATTTTATCGTAAGGAATACCGTCTTTAGTACTGCTAACAAATAAAAGACTGTCCCAATTAAACACTTCCTTATTTAAGGCATAATCAAACAACTGGTACATTAAAGATGTAATTACTTCGTTTTGGTCATTGTTGGTAAGAATTACAAGTCCGAACTTTCTGTCAGGAAGAAATGCAGTACGAGAAAGCATTCCGTCATAACCTCCGGAATGTTCTATGTATAATTCACCTTTAAAATCTGCAATACCCCAACCGAGTCCATAAGTATTGAAATGCCTGTTAGTAAGTCTTCCTGTACCATGAGATGGAGAGGGGATTAGATTATAGGGAACGTGAGTGCTCAATATCAATTTTTTAGAAAATATTTCTTTATCGTTTAACATTCCCATATTGATTTGCATCGTAACCCATTTTGCCATATCATTTGCTGATGAGATTAATCCTGCGGCTGCAGCAAGGTTATCAACATTTCTCCAAAGAATGGGAACCATTTTATATTCGTAATCAAATGTATGGGGCGAAGCTACATTTTCAGAGGTTTTTAATTGTGAAACACTTGTAAGTGTTCTGTTCATCCCAAGAGGATTTAAGATATTATCCTGAACAAACTCTCCCCAGCTTTTCCCGGTTATTATTCTCATTACTTCTGCAGCAATTGTATATCCGGTATTGAAATAACCATAACCGCTTCTGAATCCGAAAACCGGTTTTACGTACTGAAGCATTTCAATAAGTTCTTTATCGGAATAATTAGTACCCCAAGTAATGAAATCGCCGTGAAATGTACCAGTACCTATTCGATGAGTAAGTACGTCTTTAATCGTTAATAGATTTGCTGATGTTTCATCATATAATTTAATATTCGGGATATAGTTTCTGATTTTATCGTCAAGTTTCAGTTTTCCTTCGCTTTCAAGCATTGCAACAGAAAGCCCGGTAAATGCTTTACTGTTTGAAGCCACAGCAAATAAAGTATTATTGTCAATTTTGTCCTGCTTACCAATTTCTTTTACACCATAGCCTTTGATATGAGTTACTTTCCCATTCTCAATAACTGCAACCGACATACCAGGTATGTTCCATCTATTCATAGATTCCTCTACGTACTCATCAATATTTTTACCCATTAGCTTTATCTGGGAAAAAATCTGTACAGGAATGATAACGAGCAACGCTAATAAAAGTAATTTTTTCATAACAGTGATTATTTACTTAAAATTAAGAATATTCTAGATTATTAAAAAGTGGCTTTAAAATCACTGTCATAATTGTTATTTTAATCGTTTATATAATTTTAAACTTTTGAATAACTTTAAAAATAAGCAAGCAAGGAGCTAATTTCTTATGCCTGATTATAAATCGGAACAAATTAGGAATATAACCGTAATAGGCCACGGTGGATGCGGGAAGACCATACTGACAGAAGGAATTCTTCACTCGGCAGGTGTTACAAACAGATTTGGAAAAATTGAAGAGGGAAACACCGTTAGCGATTATCACAAAGATGAAATCGAAAAACAAATGTCGATAAATTCTGCACTCATGAACTGTTTCTGGAAAAAAGGCGACGGTGAGAAAGTAAAGTTTAATATTATTGACACTCCAGGATTCATGGATTTTATAGGAGAAGTAAAATCATCTCTGAGAGTAACTGAAACAGCTTTGATGGTTGTTGATTCCTTCAAGGGAATTGAGGTTGGCACTGAATCTTCATTTAAATTCACAAAAGAATTTCACAATAATATAATTTTTGTTATCAATAAACTTGATACTGAAAATGCAGTTTATGAAGAAACTGTTAACCAGCTTGTTGAAAGTTTTGGTCCTCAAGTCGCTGTAGTAACATTTCCTGTGAATCATGGTCTGGGATTTAATTCTATTGTCGATGTAATCAAAATGAAGATGTACAAGTTCACTACAGATGGCAAAGGCGACTATACGATTGAAGATATTCCGGCAAATCTCAAAGATAAAGCAGATGAATATCATCAGAAACTTGTAGAAGCAATTGCATCGGAAGATGATGCACTGATGGAGAAGTTTTTCGAATCCGGTTCACTTACGGAAGATGAAATAGCCGCGGGTTTAAGAATAGGATTAAAAGACAGGATGCTATTTCCGGTATTTTGTACTTCTGCCTCAACTAATGTAGGTGTAAAACCACTTATGGATTTCATCGCAGATTACACAGAATCACCGACAGACAGACCAGCAGAAAAAGGTCATAAACCAAACAGTGAAGAAATAGTTGAAGTTAAACCTGACGTAAACGGACAGCCCGTTTTATTCCTATTTAAAACAATATCGGAAAAGAATATCGGTGAACTTTCATTCTTCAGAGTATATTCGGGTAAAGTAACACCCGGTATGGATTTAATTAATGAGGCAACGGGAAAATCTGAGAGGCTTGCGCAAACATACACAATGAACGGCAAAGACAGAAAAGAAATTGCAGAAGTAATAACGGGTGATTTTGCCGGTGTTGTAAAACTTAAAGATTCGCATACGAACAATACTCTTTCTTCAAAGTCGTATCCGGTTGTTCTCGAACCGATTAAATTCCCATTGCCTAATATGTCACTTGCTATAGCATCTGCCAGAAAAGGAGAAGAAGACAAACTTGGACAGGCATTACATTCATTCCATGAAGAAGATCCAACATTTGTCATGAATTATGACCCTGAAATAAGCCAGACAATTATTCACGGACAGGGTGAGATTCATTTAAATACAATTATCAACAGAATGAAGAACAAGTATGGTCTCGAAGTGGTTCTTACTGAACCTAAGATTCCTTACAAAGAAACAATTAAAAAGAAAGCTAATGATATAGAGTACAGGCATAAGAAACAGACCGGTGGAAAAGGACAGTTCGGGCATGTAGTGATTAACGTAGAACCTAAGCCGCGGGGTGAAGGATTCGAATTCGTTAACGCTATTGTAGGCGGTGTGATTCCCGGAAGATTTATTCCTGCAGTTGAGAAGGGTATTATAGATACTATGGGATCGGGTGTGTTGATTGGTTGTAAAGTAATTGATGTAAAAGTAACGCTTCATTTTGGTTCTTTTCACAATGTTGACTCAGATGAACTATCGTTTAAACTTGCAGGTTCACAAGCTTTTAGAAAAGGTTTCAAGGATGCTACACCTGTAATACTTGAGCCTGTATATGAAGTTGAAATTTACTTCCCGGAGGAATTCATGGGTGCAGTTTCAGGAGATGTATCTTCACGAAGAGGAAAGATACTCGGGATGGAATCTGAAGGGAGACTGCAGGTTATCAGATGTCATATTCCTCTTTCAGAAATGAGCGGATATTCCTCAAAGCTTCGTTCGTTTACACAGGGACGCGGATCGTATACGAGAAAATTCTCGCATTATGAGGAAGTACCAAAGGAAGTTGAATCGAAGGTTATAGCAGACTACGAAAAGAAAAGAGCTGAAGAGCAGAAATAATATTTTATAAATATTTATCTTAAAAAGGCTGAAAGTTTCAGCCTTTTTTATTTAATTAAAATATTTTGGATTTTTATATTTTATCTTGCTTAATTTAAGAAGTTTCATACCTTGGTAAACTTTATAATTATATCATTATGGTGTGGATACAATTTTAGAAGATCGTTTCTAGTGCAAAGTTCAAAATCATAATACTCGAACCCGGGAGAAACAGTACAACCAACCAAGGCATAAGAAGATTTATCTTCCACCTCAGCACAAAAGCAGGTACCTGCCTTAACAAGATGCTGGAATACATCTCCTTTATCATGATTCCTTCCCAAACGAATGGTCTTAAGATTTCCATCAGGTTCAATAGCATATAGTAAAAGAGAATCTCCTTCGTAGAAATGCCAAATTTCGTCTGACTTTAACACATGAAAAGACGAAATATCATCCTCATCGAGCATAAAATATATTGAAGTATATAAAACATGCTTGCCATCAAAGCGTTCGGGCAAACCGTCTGAAATATCATCTTTAGAACGGAACATTTCAGCAAAGTATCCACCTTCCGGGTGTTTGACAAGATTGAATCTGTGAATTAACTCTTCTGCTTTTGGTAACATCTAGATTTTTCTTTAATATTTAAAATAATTTTATTCGATGAATTTATCCCGTTCTTCCAGGGAAGGTAATCTGCAAGAATCTCTTTTACCGAACCATTTATAACGATTGCGTGCAATAATATCGTAAAATAAATTTCTTATAAACGGAGGTACAATGATGAATGTATAAAATAGATTATAAGGAAAGCGTAGATGCTTAGCTATTCGCAATGCCGCGCTCGAACGAGTGTAATAAGTTTTGCCATCGGTTAATATCAGTGTAGAGAAAGAGTTAACTGGCAGGTTAAATTTTTCGAGTATTTTCTGTCCGAATACAGATTGCAGCGATGCAAATTTAAATTTATTATTCTTATCATTATCAATAATAAAGTTTACGGAGGAGTTGCAGAAATTACAGACTCCATCAAAAAGTATTACGAACTCTCCATCAGTCATTATTAAATCAGACAAAATAAGTTTATGTTTTATTGAAAATAAAATAAGTATCTTATATCACATATTAACATAAACTTAAATAAAAAAGTTATGAAAATGAAGAATTTGTTCTACCTGTTTGCTGTAGCTATCTTATCATTAAGCCTGATATCAGGATGCGGCAAGAAAGATACGGCAGGAAACAAAGACGAGAAAAAAACGGAAGACAAAAAAGATGTTTCCATGAACGAAAATACTCCGTTTCATCTTAAATATGAAATGACAGATGAAAAGGGTAAAGGAACTCTTGACATGTTTGTAAAGGGTAAGAATGCCAAGATGGATATTAAAGCCAAAGAGGCTGGGCAGGATGTAGCTACTCTTATGTACATAAAAGACGGAATGATGTATATGGTGATGGATATGATGGGGCAAAAGATGGGCATGAAGATGGATGTTTCAAAAGATGAGAACTTCCAGAAAGACTTTGCTAAACTTTACGATGTAAAGCAACATCTTAAAGATTATACAAAAGGAGGAAGTGAAGAAGTACTCGGGTATAAATGTGATATTTATACAAAAGGAGCAGAGAAAATCTGGATTTACAAGGACATGATAGCATTAAAATTCACGGACGGTAAATCAACATTAGAAGCAAAAGAATTCGAACCGGACGCAAAATTGGCTGATGATTTCTTTGATCCGCCAAAAGATATTGAATTCAAATCTATGGATGATCTAAAGAATCTCGATCAGTAAAGATTATTCTTAAATACAGTAATTATAAGGGTTTAAGGGCTTCCTTAAACCCTTTCTGCATGAATAATATCATTGAGAAAGAGCTCCGATTTACGTATTTTAACGATTGTTCCGGGGGATATAGCTCAGCTGGTAGAGCACTTCGTTCGCAACGAAGGGGTCAGGAGTTCGAATCTCCTTATCTCCACTTTTTAAAACTCCCTTAAGGGATATTCAAAACAAAGTATAAATGCCAAACGAAAAGATAATTCCTGTAAATATTGAGGATGAATTAAAATCATCATATATAGATTATTCTATGTCCGTTATTGTCTCGAGAGCTTTACCGGATGTAAGAGACGGATTGAAGCCCGTTCACAGAAGAGTGCTTTTTGGAATGAGTGAACTCGGGAATTATTCGAATAAACCGTACAAGAAATCTGCAAGAATAGTTGGTGAGGTTTTAGGTAAATTTCATCCTCATGGTGATAAGGCTATTTATGACACAATGGTAAGAATGGTGCAGGATTTCTCATTGCGGTACACACTTGTGGACGGACAAGGAAACTTTGGTTCAATTGACGGAGATTCAGCCGCAGCTATGCGTTACACTGAAGCGCGAATGTCTAAGATCGCAGAAACATTATTAACTGATATCGACAAGAATACAGTAAATTTTGTTCCTAACTTCGATGAAACATTGAAAGAGCCGTCAGTACTTCCTTGTAATTTTCCGAATCTTCTCGTAAACGGATCCAACGGTATCGCCGTAGGAATGGCGACAAACGTAGCTCCGCATAATTTGACAGAAGTGTGCGACGGATTAATATACCTGATAAAGAATTCTGATGCTCCGATAAAAAAGATTATGAAGTACATAACTGCACCTGATTTTCCGACAGGGGGTATTATATACGGATTCCAGCCTGTTATTGATGCATATGAAACAGGAAGAGGTAAAGTAATTCTTCAAGCAAAAGTATCAATTGAGCCGGACAGGAATAAGCAAAACATTATTGTAACAGAGTTACCGTATCAGGTTAATAAAGCTACATTGATTGAGAATATTGCACAACTTGTGAGAGACAAAAAGATTGATGACATTGCTTCAATAAATGATGAGAGTGATAAGGACGGAATGAGAATTGTAATCGGGCTGAAGCGTGATGCTAATCCGAATGTAATCGTTAATAATCTCTACAAGCACACACAGATGAGAGTGACGTTTGGAATAATCAGTCTTGCACTTGTTGACGGAGTTCCAAGGGTACTCAATCTTAAGGAAATGATGGAGTATTTCATTAAGCACAGACTCGAGGTTATTGTAAGACGCTCGAAGTTTGAACTTGATGCAGCAGAAAAAAGAGCACATATATTAGAAGGATATATTATTGCATTAGATAATATAGATGAGATTATTAAAGTTATAAAGAAATCGAAGGATACACCGACTGCAAGAGAATCCCTGATGAAGAGGTTCAAGCTTACTGAAGCTCAGGCAATAGCCATTCTGGAAATGAGATTACAGAGACTAACAGGACTTGAACGTAAAAAGATAGAAGAAGAGTATAAGGAATTATTGAAAACAATAGAAAGACTCAAGAGGATACTTGCGAGCGAAGATTTAAGAAGAGAATTAATTATAAACGATTTAAAAGAACTAAAGGATAGGTTTGGAGACGAAAGAAGAACTTCAATTATCTATGATGTAAAAAAGATGAGCGATGATGAAATGATAAAAGAGCTTGTGAAAGAGGAAGATGTAGTGATTACAATTTCCAATAAGGGTTTCATAAAGAGAATTCCCGTTACTTCTTATAAAGCACAGGGCAGGGGAGGAAAGGGAATTACAGCTGCATCTACCGGAAGTACTGATGAAGATTTCATCGAACATATGTTTATTGGTTCTACTCATCAATATATTATGTTCTTTACAGACCGAGGTAAATGCTACTGGTTAAAAGTTTATGATATTCCGGAAGGGTCAAGGTCTTCGAGAGGTAAATCCATACTTAACCTTATTGAAAAGGAAAAGGACGAAAATATATCTGCATTTCTTATGGTTAAAGATTTTGCAGAGGAATTATATGTTACGATGATAACAAAATTAGGAGTTATTAAGAAGACAAAACTTGATGCTTATTCAAATATTAGAAGAAATGGCATAAATGCTATAAATATAAATGAGAAAGACTCATTAGTTGAAGTTAAATTAACAAATGGAAGTCAGGAAATTGTCATAGGAACACATTTTGGTCAGGCTATTAGATTCAACGAATCTCTGGTAAGGGATATGGGCAGAACTGCAACAGGTGTTAGAGCTATAAAACTTGCGAAAGGTGATTATGTAGTAGGTATGATTGCAGTAGTTCGAGCAAGTGCAACGATACTTGTAGTTACTGAAAAAGGATACGGCAAAAGAAGTGATCTGGCTGATTACAGGATAACAGCAAGAGGCGGTAAGGGTGTAAAGACAGTGAAAACATCTGAAAAGGTAGGTAAGATGATTTCTATAAAAGAAGTAACCGATACAGATGATTTAATGATAATAACGACACGCGGTATTTTAATACGTCAAAAGATAAAGGATATTCGAGTGATGGGACGTGCTGCTTCAGGAGTACGATTGATAAGGATTGGAGAAAATGACTATATTTCTGCGATTGCAAGAATAGTGGAAGAGGACAAGGAAAATGGCAATAGTGGTAATCAGGAAAAAATGTTTTAACTGAATAAATGAAGAAAGTTGACCTCAGAAGCGATACTGTAACGAAACCGTCAAAGGAAATGCGTGAAGCTATTTTTAACGCAGAAGTTGGTGATGATGTGTTTGGTGAAGACCCTACAGTAATAAGTCTTCAAGAAAAGTGCTCTGTGATATCAGGGAAAGAAAGTGCGTTGTATGTAACGACAGGATGTCTCGGAAATCAACTTGCAATTAAGGGACATACAAAGCAAGGCGATGAAGTTATTTGCGAATCTGAATCTCATATATTCCACTACGAAACATCTGCACCATCAATAATTTCTAATGTTCAACTTCATACTGTTAATGGTATTAACGGTGTGATGAATCCAGAAGATATTAAGACAGCGGTAAGGTCAGGCGAGTATTACTTTCCGAAAACCACTCTAATATGTCTCGAGAATACTCACAACCGTGCAGGAGGGACAGTACAACCTATAGACAACATCATAGAGATTTATACATTTGCAAAAGAGAACGGAATCAAAGTACACATAGATGGTGCAAGAATATTCAACGCATCTGCCGCAACAGGTATATCGCTGAAAGAATATGCGAAATATTGTGATTCCATTTCATTCTGTTTCTCAAAAGGATTGGGTGCTCCTGTTGGTTCGGTGCTTTGCGGCGATAAAGATTTTATTGTAACTGCTCACAAATGGAGAAAAATACTTGGAGGCGGCATGCGTCAGTCGGGTATCATAGCTGCCGCAGCTTTGTATGCACTGGAGAATAATGTTGAGCGACTAAAGGAAGACCACGAGAAGGCAAAATATTTTGCGGAAGAGATTTCAAAGATTGACGGTTTTAATGTAAATCTTGAAAATGTTCAGACAAACATAGTTGTATTCTCATACAGCAAAAAGAGCAAGAATGATATTATTGCAATTCTTGAGGAAAATGGTGTACGAATATCTTCAGGAAGCTATGAGAATCTAAGGGCGGTCTTTCATCTTGATGTTACATTCGAAGAAGTTAAGAATTCAATTGAGATTATTAAGAAAGTATTGTAATGTTTTTGAAAAAGATATTCTTATCAATATTTCTTCTTTTCGCTTTCAGTTTCGCATATCCTCAATCCTATAAATATTTATGCATAACCTGCGATGATTTACCATACATAACAAAATACTTTAAAGAAAATAATACAGGCAGATACATAACCGATAAACTTCTTAAAACATTTAAAGAAAACAATATTACCGCGCTTGGTTCCGTAAACTCAGGAAAACTTTACCAAAACAATATATTTGATTCTTCAGGTGTTAAAATTCTCGAACAGTGGCTCGATGCAGGAATGGTTCTTGCGAACCATACCTATGCACATAAAAATTACAATAATTTATTTTTCTCAGAATTCAGGTACGATATTCTTGATGGAGAAATAGTCTTAAAAGAACTTCTTACATCAAAGGGTACGAAGTTAAAATATTTCAGACATCCGTTTTTATTCAGAGGAGATACTAAGGAGAAAGCAGATTCGCTTCAGGCATTTCTGGACTCCTTGGGTTACATCGTTGCGCCTGTATCTATAGACAATTCAGACTATATTTTCTCCTGGGCTTATGAAAAAGCAAAGTTTGAAAAAAATGATTCTTTAGCAGGAAAAATCGGAAATGATTATGTTATTTATATGGAAGATGTTTTAAAGTACTATGAAAATCAGTCTATGGCACTTCTCGGATACAATATAAAACATATAGTACTGATGCATGCAAATTTAATAAATGCAGATTATTTTGCTGAGGTGATTGAAATGTATGAAAGGAACGGGTATAAGTTCATTACAATCGATGAAGCATTACAAGATAGTTGTTACCGAATGCAGGATGAATTTTATAAAAAGTCAGGTATTTCCTGGCTTCACAGATGGGCATACACTGCCGGAAAGAGGGGAGATTTCTTTAAAGGTGAACCTGTTGTCCCTGAATATATCGAATCATTTCTAAAACAATAATACTTATTTCTTTCTCTTTCTTTCCTTCAAGAACTTTTTGAACTTCTCTTCGCGTCCATTCTCAGATGGATTATAATAAATCTTATCTTTAAGTTCCTTTGGAAGGTAATCCATCTTAATCCAATGTCCTTCATAATCATGAGCATACTTGTATTCTTTTCCGTAACCGAGTTCTTTCATTAACTTAGTAGGTGCATTTCTAAGATGAAGGGGCACGCTGTAAGCAGGAAGTTCATTAACATCTTGTTCAGCATTACGAATCGCCATGTAGGATGAATTACTTTTTGGAGAGCAAGCAAGATACGTTGCACACTGTGAAAGAATAATCCTTGCTTCAGGCATTCCAATGCTGTCAACTGCGTTAAAAGTTGAAACAGCAATAGTAATAGCGTAAGGGTCAGCATTACCTATATCTTCTGAAGCAAGTACAATCATTCTTCTTGCTATAAACTTTGGGTCTTCGCCTCCCTGAAGCATCCGTGCAAGCCAGTAAACAGCTGCGTCAGGATCACTGCCGCGCATACTTTTAATGAATGCAGATATTATGTTATAATGTTCTTCTGCATTCTTATCATATTTAATGTAGTTGGTCTGAAAGGCATCTTTAAGAATATCATTCGTTATGTTGTAAACTCCCTTTTCCGGTTGTGTAAGACGAAAGGCAAACTCAAGACCGTTCAGCAGTCTGCGGGCATCACCGTTTGAAAGTGATATAAGGAAGTTCAAATCAGTTATTCTGATATCGAAGTCTTTAAAGACAGGGTCAAATTTCAGCGCTCTTTCAACAATGTTTTCAAAGTCCTGCTTACCGAGCTCTTCAAGTGTGAAAACACGGCATCGTGAAAGCAACGGGGATATGACTTCGAACGAGGGATTCTCAGTTGTGGCACCGATTAGAGTCAGCAAACCCTGTTCGACGCTGTGCAGAAGGGAATCCTGCTGAGACTTATTAAACCTGTGAATTTCATCGATGAAAAGGATTGTCTTTTTATTGTAATACTTCTGGTTCTTTTCAGCATTAATAATTGCTTCTCTGACATCTTTAACTCCTGATGATACGGCGGACAGCTGAATAAATTCCGCTTCTATTAGTTTGGAAATTAATAATGCAATAGTTGTTTTACCAACACCCGGAGGTCCCCAGAGAATCATTGAAACTATTGACTTCTTTTCTATCATCTGACTGATAGGTTTTCCTTTACCAATCAGGTGGCTTTGTCCAAAGAATCCTTCGAGATTATTAGGACGCAATCTTTCTGCTAACGGTCTGTCATTAAGTAAATCCGGATTATTGTCGAATAGGTCCATATCAGAATTTCTTGAATAAATAAAGCAGGTTGCTAACATCTTCAAACTTGTGCATTGGGAAGTTCCCAATTCGTATATGTTTATTCTTATAATCTCCATATCCCCGACTTACAACAAAATCGTTATATTCAAGTTTTGTAAATATCTTTCCAGTATCTATATTAGATTCAAGAACTAAAGTTGTCTTAGACCGAATATCAGATTCTTTTACGAATGGTTTAATGTTTGGATGCTTATCAAAGAAACTATATATAAGGTTTGCTTTCTTTTCAGTTTCTTCACGGATAATATCAAGACCTTTGTTGTACAAATCATCGCAGACACGACCCAATAAGTAAATTGCAGGGATGTTAGGCGTCATTGTTGTCTGATTCTTATCTGCATTTGCTGCCAGTTTGATGAAGCTATTATAAGTGCCTGTAGTAAATCCACTTTCAGAAAGAAACCTGGATTTCTCAATAAGACTTTTCCTGCAGAGCATAACCCCGAGTCCCGGGGGCAATCCAAAACCTTTCTGGACTGAGAAAAACAATACATCAATATGAGAATAATTAAACCTGTAAAAAGGAAGTGAGGTGACAGCATCAACAGCTATATTTATATTGGTGTTAGATTGCTTTATCTCATATATTTTGTCGATATTAAAAACAGTGCCCGTGCTTGTTTCGTTATGAGTCATGCAGACCAAATCTGTTCCCTCTGGTATTGAAATATTGTCGTAGTCGAAATTCTTTCCGAATTCGGATTTTACATATTCAGGTTTCTTTCCGAGGGCTTTTGCGATATCATAGTATCTTTGGGCAAACCATCCGTTAATGAAATGGAATGACTTTTCTGCTACCAGATTTTGTAAAGAGCGTTCCATACATTCAGTAGCAGAAGACAAGAAGAAAACATAGAAATCGTCAGGTATGCCCAGAAGTACTTTTAGGGAATTAACTGTATGAGAACTAATTTCTTCGAACTCTGCGGAGCGGTGCGATACAGAAAACAGATTCTTCTCAACTGCGTCTTTATAGTAATTCAGGACACCGTCTGATAGTTCAGTAGGTCCGACAGTGAAATATTTTTTACTCATTTATAAATTTAGCATAATTTAAAAGCAATGGAAACATCGAAATTTATGAGCAGAAAGGTCACTAAGAGCGGGAGACGGGGATCGAACCCGCGACGTCGACCTTGGGAAGGTCGCATTCTACCGCTGAATTACTCCCGCAGTAGAATTAAAATAAAGAAGATATTATTAAATTTCTATGTAATAATAAGTGAATCAAAGTGCGTTTATTGTGATTGATGAGATTACTAATTTATTTTATGGAGATTATTCTAAATTTGGTATTTACGATTTCAGCAGCGGTTGTCTTTGCATTGTTTGACTATTTTGGGTTTAATATAAGTCTGAAGAAGGGCTGGGCTGATTTCAGCAATTTCAACAAATACAGGGTTGTGCAGGGATTATTTCAATTGCTATTGACTGCGCTGCTGTTTTTCTTATCTGGTTGGAGAACAGCGTCCGCATTTAATATAATTTGGTGGACGTGGGGATGTGATTTCATGTTTTATCTTTACTGTGAGATATTTAATTACGGAAAAGACAGAGGGAATTTCAGGAAAGAAGTAATGAGTAACAGCGTGAAATGGGCATGGTGGACTCCGTATGGAATTATGTTTACTAAGAAGGGAGATGTAATAAAATTCAAGATATTGGTTTTGCAAGCTGTATTGGGTACGCTTGCGGCGGGTTTAGTATTGATAGTATGATTACTGATACTCGACGAAGAAAGAACAAAAACAAAAGATAGACAAATATAAAAGTTTTACGCTTTAAACATTTAATGCATTCGCATTATATCTTTATTGTATGCAAGGTCAGATTCTACCTTTTAATTACTCCCGATTAGTTTATCAATTAACTCAAAACAAGAAAGATTATTATATCCATTTCGTAACAATGTTTTTTACTTCACGTATTTCAGATAAAGGGGAGAATTTAAATATGACTTATGAAAAATAATATTTTACTTATTGTAATTACAATCTTTTTTCTGAAAGCAGGAATAACTTTCGCACAGACTCAAACCGGAGTTAGTAATTATCCTGTAATAGACGGTACTATCAATTCATCCGAATGGGATGATGCAAAAGTATTTACGGATTTTTACATGATGATTCCGCGTTCTAACAGCAAAGATTATGACAGTACAATTGTTTATCTAAAACAATCCAAAGATGCTATCTATCTTGCCTTTAAATATTATCCAAGGGGAAAAATTATTGCAAAGTCTCTTGTAAGGGACAGGAGTACAGAAGAGGAAAATGAATTTTTTGTTGTACTTGACCTCGAAAACAAAGCACAGAACGGATATATATTCATATTCAATTTCAACGATAACCAGCGTGATGTTCTAATCTATAATCAACGCTCGCAGTCATCAGAATGGGACTGGGTGTGGGAGAGCAAAACAAAAACATACAGTTTGCCTGAAAACGGTAAACCAGGATATATCGAAACTGAATTGAAAATACCGGTTGATAAACTTCAAAATAAAAACTCAAATCAAATTGGTATAAATGTTCAAATGTTTGCTTACCGTCCCGACGGTTCGTCTTACTGGTATTCCTTCGTACCGGATGACGATTTATTAAGTGTTAATAGTACATATAAACTTGATATTACTCCATTCAACGAAAGAACAAAAGTAGATTTTAATGCAACTCCATACGTTGTAGGAAACAAGTTTAACGATTCATCTTACAAAGCTCAGGTTGGCGGAGAGTTCAATATGTCAATCGATAATCATAAATTAAAAGCAACTGTCAATACAGATGAATCAACACTTGAGGCGGATCCTTATTATTTCTCGCTTTACAACAGACCTACTTATCTGACTGAAAAGAGAACTTTCTTCAGTAAGGATCTGGATATTTACCGTTCTCCTATCAGTCTATTCTACACGCGTTCAATACAAAATATTGATTATGGATTTAATTACACTTACAGAAGTGATAAAATTAAAGCAGGAGCCATGTTCATACAGGATGACGTTAATAAGACGGGAGAAAAGAGACAGATATTTGTTGCCCGGCCAAACTACATCGCGAGTGATTTTTCTGTCGGTAGTTTTCTGCTTTATTCAAACGATAAATCGATTGACAGAAAAGAAAGAATTGTAAGTGTTGACGGTCAGTACAGGTTCCCTCATAATCGAGTAAGAATTATGGGGCAGTTTGCTTCAAATTTTGAAGGGAATGCATATGAACTGTATTCTTATTATCAGTATGACAATAGCGGTGGTCCTTTTGCTGATT
>JBAYUG010000081.1:0-15218 GCA_041675325.1 Kapaibacterium sp. (SeqCode) | reverse complement strand
CGTGTCGACATGGCTTACAAGTTTGTGTAAGTGCCCCCGACACCTGTCGACATGGCTTACAAGTTTGTGTAAGTGCCCCCGACACGTGTCGACATGGCTTACAACTTTTTGTAAGTGCCCCCGACACGTGTCGACATGGCTTACAACTTTTTGTAAGTGCCCCCGACAATTTTAGGCATGTTTTACAAGTTCTCGTAAAAGTAAGTGGAAACCTCCGGGTATTGTTTCAGCACAGAATTATTTGAAGAATATTGTTTATATAGATTACTATTATTATTTTACTAAAATTAATTAAAATGAAATTCATATTACTATTTGTACTTTTAATTTCCTCGCTTTCTTCAAGCGCTCAGGATATTTTCGTACCCAAAGAAATTGATAATGCATATGAAAAGCAAACAAGATCTATTTCAGGTTCTCCGGGTGTAGACTATTGGCAAAATTCCGCTGATTATGATATTGATGTGAAAATTAATTCTTACTCTCCGACATTAACGGCAACCGCAAGAATAATCTATTATAACAATTCTCCTTTTTCACTCGATAAAATTGTTTTCAGGACATACCAGGATTTCTCTAAACCCGGCAAATCACGTGACTGGGAAGTGAATGAAAAAAGCCTGAGCAGCGGAATGGAAATATCTAAATTAAATATAAACAGTATTGATATTGACCTTAAATCCAAAAGTGTTTCCCGTGGAGGTACAAATCTTGTCGTTAAGTTCGATACTCCTTTAAACCCAAAATCTTCATGCGATATAACTATTGTATGGAGTTTTAAAATCCCTGTAGATTTTCCAAGAATGGGAAAATACGATTCTACTTCATATATGATTGGTCACTGGTATCCTCAGGTTTCAGTTTTTGACGACATAGACGGCTGGGACATGATTGATTATAGAGGTCAGGTAGAATACTACAATGACTTCAATAATTTCAAAGTAAAAATTACTACTGACAGACCCAATATGTGCGTTTGGGCAACGGGCGTTTTACAAAATTCTGCCGATATACTAAACGAAAATTATTTAAAAATGTATAACGTTGCATTAAAAGGACAGGATTTTTTCGAGGTTGACTGTTCTGAACTCGATGCAGATAATCAGCTGACAAAGAACAACGGAAATAATGTTTGGTATTTTAAGGCAGAAAATGTTCCGGATTTTGCATTTGCTATGAGCGACCACTACAAATGGAAAATGAAAAATGTGAATTCCGGAAGAGTTAACCTTCATGCAGCTTTCAGACCAAATGCTCTGGCATACAACAAGTATGATGTGTTCAGTATTGCTGAAAAATTTATAGAATTTATGGGCAAAACCTATCCCGGAGTTCAGTACCCTTACCCTTCGATGACTGTCTTTAACGGAGAGGGCGGGATGGAATTTCCTATGATTATTAACGATGATGACACAGAAACATGGGAATCGACTGTTTACCTTACGTCTCACGAGATGTCGCATACTTTCTTTCCGTTTTATATGGGTATTAATGAACGAAAGTATGCGTGGATGGATGAAGGATGGGCAGTATTTTTGCCTCAGGAATTCCAGAGTGCAATGAACATAAATGCACCCGCTGATTCAAATAGAGATACAAACAGGATAGATTCAAGAGCTTACAATGTTCGGGCTTATCTTCGAACGGCAGGAACATTTTATGATATACCGATGCTGTCAATCTCAAATCAGATTCGTTCTCCATCGTACCGCCTCAACGCTTATAATAAAGCCGCTTTGGTTTACGATATACTCAAAGATATGATTGGCGAGGAAGTATTTAAGGGATTCTTGAAAGAGTATATTAAAATCTGGAACGGTAAACATCCTACACCTTATGATTTTTTCAATCTCTTCAATACATATTCCAAAAACAATTACAACTGGTTCTGGAAGAAATGGTTTATGGAGTTCGGAACAACCGATTTGGGCATAACTGAAGTTAATCAGAACGATGACAATACTTTGAATTTTGTTGTAACTAATAAAGGAGGCTTGCCTGTACCCGCAGAAATAAGTATAACAGATAAGAATGGTAAAAATATTGTTATTAAAAAGAGTGCAACTATATGGGCAAATACTAAATCAATATCTATTAGTGAGAAACTTACCGGTAAAGTATCGGTTATAATCTTAGGAAGTAAGTATATTCCTGATTTAAACTTAAAGGATAACGAATACAGTAGTAAATAGTTATTTCATTTGTTTCAAGCCGTATTGTTCAATCTTCCTGTAGATTGTGGCTTTACTTATTTTCAAAACTTCGCATGCTCTGCCAACATTCCATTCCGCACGGGTAAGAATCCTTTTGATGTATTCTTTTTCAAGTTCTTCAAGAGATAGATTTTCCCTCGAAAGTAGGTCGCTGAATTCATTGTCAGAGTATCGTTTCAAAAGTATATTTTCCTTCTCCAACATATCAGATTTTGATAATACAACTGCCTGCATGAGGGTATTTTCAAGTTCTCTGACGTTACCTCTCCATTCATGATTTTTTAGAAGAAGCATTACTTCCTTTGGTATTTTTCTGACGTTCTTATGAAGCAATGTGTTTATCTTTTCGATGAAATGCTTAACAAGTATTTCAATATCATTTCGCCTGTCTCGTAAAGGTGGAGAAGTAATAGAAAAAACACTTAACCTGTAGAATAAGTCTTCTCTAAACGTTCCTTCAGTAACCATTTTATGTAGATTCTTGTTCGTCGCTGCTATTATCCTTGCTTTAAGCTGTATTGAATTTTCTCCTCCTACCCTTTCAAATTCATGCTCTTGAAGAACTCTGAGAAGTTTTGCCTGAAGTTTGAATGACATTTCTGATATTTCATCTAAAAATACAGTTCCCTCTCCTGCAAGTTCAAATTTTCCGCGTTTGTCTCTTACTGCATCTGTAAATGATCCTTTAACATGCCCGAAAAGTTCTGTCTCAAGCAGGTTTTCCGGTAATGCTGTACAGTTAATAGCTACAAACGGCTGATCTTTTGTGATGCCGCTGCTGTGTATAATTCTCGCAATTAGTTCCTTGCCAGTTCCGCTCTCTCCTTGTATAAGAACGGTAACCCTGTTTGCAGAAGATTTTCCAATTTTCTTAAATATTTCCATCATGACAGATGATTTCCCGATAAGCTGTAAACTGTTCGAGTTCTCTGTCAAGTTTTCAGGTTCAAGTAACTCGAGCTTCTGGCTTTTCTTTCTGTTTTCTATTGCTCTTCTAACTGATAGTTCCAACCTCTTTATATCAAGTGGTTTTGCAAGATAGTCGTATGCACCTTTTTGTATAGCCTCTATTGTTGTGTCCATATCATCAAAAGCCGTTATCACAATTACCTGAATCATTTCATCATAATTCTTTATAGCTGAAAGGACTTCAAGACCCGACATATCAGGCATTTTAATATCCGTAATAACAACATCGGGATTGAAATTCATTACAAGCTCTATTCCTTCTGTACCTGAATATGCAGTTTTTATATTATATCCTTTATCCTCAAACCACGAGGATAATGAGTCCGCTGCATCTTTTTCGTCGTCAATTAAAAGTACTTTTTTCATTTACTGAATATGATGTTTTTTAAAGGTAACTCAATTCTGAATATTGTTTCATTTGGTTTGCTGCTCAGCAAGTATAGATCACCGTCATGACTTCGAAGAATATTCTGGGATATAGAAAGACCAAGCCCAGTTCCGAGGTTCTTTGTCGTATGGAATGGTTCAAAAAGTTTATTGGGATCGGCTACTCCGCAGCCATTATCCTTTATATCAATGATAAATATGTCTTTGTTATTTATAAAAGAATTTATTTCTATTCTCCCATTTTCATAAATTGCGTCTATTGCATTTATAATTAAATTAAGAAATACCTGTTTAAGTTTTTCTACGTCTCCCCTGATTTTTACCATAGAGGTTTTAAATTCTATGGCAATTTTCTTTTCTTCAAGTATTGCCTTAAGCTGCAAATGTATTGTTTCAAAAAAACTCTCAAGTGTAAATTCACTCAGTAGTAAGTCGTTTTGCCTCGCAAAAAGCAGCACATCTTTTACTAAATTGTTCAGCCTCTCTACCTCTTTATGTATTATTTTAAGTCGCTTTTTTTGGCTCTCCGTGAAAGAATCGTTATCAATCATGATATCTGCATTAATCTTTATGGAATTTAGCGGGTTGCGTATTTCATGAGCAAGTACTGCTGACATTTTCCCAATTGTGACTAATGTATCGGCTCTTCGAAGTTCTTCTTCAATTTTTAATCTTTGAGTGATTTCAATTTTTAACTTTTCGTTAGCTTTGTATAAATCTATAGTTCTTTCCCGAACTTTTGATTCAAGTTCATCATAAGCTTTCTTCAGTGACTCTAATAATTTTTTATTATGAGCAAATTGTTTCTGGAGTATTAGTTCTATATTCGTAATAAGAACTACACTTTCAACTGGTTTTACAAGATATCCGTGAGGCTCTGTTATTTTTGCTCTTTGTATTGTCTCATCGCTTGAATCAGCTGTAAGAAAAATAATGGGTATTTCTTTTTGCTTGGTTATTCTTTTTGCAACTTCGATACCGTCAATACTATTTTTTAGGTATATATCAAGCAGGATTAAATCAGGATTGAAGTTTAAAGCCGCTGTAACAGCTTTTTCACCGTCTGAGAATATGTCGATAACATTATAATTGCTTCTTTCTAAATATGTCTTAATTAATGATGCAATTATCTCATCATCTTCGACTATTAATATATCAGCTTTGGTCATTTTACGTTGGGTAACATCAAGTGTATATTACAAGATAGATACATTTATTTATATTATATTAATAATAAAATTAAATCAATTCATTAAATATGTCATACGGTATAATGGAACCAAATATGAATAATGCAGTTGAATTGAGTTTTTTTCATATTTTGAGTAAATTCTATATTAAATCACAATATCATACAAATTACACTAAGATACGTTGAATAAAATATTAATTATTTCCTATTATTTTCCCCCGATGGGTATGGGTGGTGTGCAGAGAACTCTTAAATTTGCTAAATATCTGTTAAATTATGACTGGCAGCCCATTGTACTCACAATTAATCCTAAAAAGTATTTCGCTATTGACGAATACCTGTTAGATGAAGCTCTTAAAAGCGGAATAATCATTGAAAGAACTGGTAATGATGAGTTGAATTTATCCAAAATTGTTACAAGAGTTCCAAAAGAAAGATTCAGGAAATTACGCAGCAGAATTGCACAAATGTTTTTCATCCCCGATACAAAAATATTATGGAAAAGAAAAGCACTTAAAAAGATTGATGCTATCTGGGAAAAGTATAATGGATTTAATCTCGTTTTTGCTACAGCTCCTCCATATACTGATTTTCTTATTGGTCAGGAAGTTAAAAGAAAGTATAAAATTCCACTCGTTATAGATTACAGAGATGCCTGGGTTGACAGCCCCGTCCTTAACTTCTACCCTACACCTTTCCACAGAAAGGCAAATGAAAAACTCGAACGCAGGGTAATTAAAGATTCGAACATAGTAATAACTACAAACAGAAGAGTTAAAGAAATGCTTATCAGGAGATATGAAAATATTAACTATAACGATGTAAAGATATTTACTCATGGATACGATGAGGAGGATTTCGAAACAGCTAAGACAAAAAAACTCCCATTAACAAATAAAATGAGGGTAACATATTCGGGAAGTTTTTATACACGAAATCCAAAATTTTATTTCAACGCTATAAGAAAATTCTTCGATACTTATCCCGAAACCCGAGGTAAGGTGGAATTCCTTTTTCTTGGTATTTTTACAAAAGAACTTATGAATCTTGCTAAACATCTTAATATTCAGGAAAGCCTGAATTTACCGGGATATGTAAATCACGCGGAATGTGTTAAGTATCTCCTCGCCTCCGATGTTCTTTTCTTGCTTGTTTCAAGGGGTGAAAACGAAGACGCTGCTATGCCTGGTAAAGTCGGCGAATACATCGGCAGCCGCAAAAACATCATTGCATGCGTACCCGAAGGTGTCACTAAAAAGCTTCTCGAAAAATATAATGCAATCAAATTTATTTCCGATGAAACTCCTGAATTAATTTCAAACGCAATCTACGAATATTACAAGATGTGGTTGAAGAACGAAATGCCGTCAGCCAATGAAGAAATGATAAAATTGTACAACAGAAAGGATATAACTGGCGAACTCGCAAAAGAATTGAACTATTTACTCGACGTTGAATAAAATGAAGATATTAATCGTTGGTAATGGCGGCAGAGAGCATGCAATCGCTTGGAAATTAAGTAATTCATCATCCTTTAAGAATTCCGAAAGTTTGCTTTACTGCACTTTGGGAAATCCGGGTATTGATAAATTAGCCACTCCTGTAAAATTAAATCCTTTAGATATAAAAGATATCACTCAATTTGTTATCAATGAACAAATCGATCTTGTGGTAATCGGTCCTGAAGTTCCGTTATCATTAGGTCTTGCAGATACTCTGCTATATCAAACAAATGCAAAAGTATTTGGTCCTTCAAAATCAGCAGCTGAAATAGAAACAAGCAAAGTGTATGCTAAAGATTTTATGCAAAGATACGGTATCCCTTCCGCATCATATAAATCATTCAATAAAGATAATTACACAGAAGTTGAAAACTATCTCGATAATATTTCCTTTCCTGCAGTTATAAAGGCTGATGGACTTGCTGCGGGTAAAGGTGTTTATATCGCTGTTGACAAAAGTGATTCAGTTAAATTTATTAATGATATTACAACTGCAAAAATTTTCGGTGATTCAGGTGCAAGTTTTATTATAGAAGAATTTCTAGAAGGATTCGAATTATCTGTTTTTGTTGTTACAGACGGAAAGGATTACGTAATTCTACCCGCTGCTCAGGATCACAAAAAGATAGGTGAGGGTGATACAGGTAAAAATACAGGTGGAATGGGCGCTTACTCCCCCGCAGATAAACTTATTAGCGATAATATTTTCAAGAAAATAAAAAATGAGATTATTGAGCCGGCATTAATTGGTTTGGATAAAGATGGAAGGATATTTAAAGGCTGCCTTTATTGCGGATTAATGATTGTAAATGAGAACCCTTATGTGATAGAATTTAATTGCAGATTCGGTGACCCTGAAACTCAGGCAGTTCTCCCGTTAATTAAATCAGATTTTCTTGAGCTGCTTATTTCTGTAGCTGATAATTCAATCAATAATTATAAGCTTGAGACATACGATAAATTCTCCGCTTGTGTTGTAGCCGCATCTAAAGGATACCCTGATAATTTCGAAAAAGGTAAAGAAATTCATGGTCTCGATAGTTTAGATAGTGATGCTCTGGTATTCCATTCCGGTACTCTAATTGAAAACGGTAAAATAGTATCGAGCGGAGGAAGAGTGCTGTCAATTGTATGCTCTAGTGATGTCTCAATCCATGATTCTCTTTCAAAAACATATAATAACATCAATAAGATAAGGTTCGATAATATTTATTACAGGAAGGATATTGGAAGAAAATTTTCTGAATTAATAAAGAATAAAATATGAATATTCTTGTAACTGGAGGTGCAGGATTTATAGGTTCAAATATCTGCGATGTATATTTGGCTCAAGGCCATGATGTGATTGTACTCGATAATTTGTCAAACAGTAGCGGGGAATTTATAAATAAAGGTTGTAAATTCTATAAAAATGATATTTACTTAGATAATATCGAATACATATTTAAAGAAAATAAGATTGATGTTATTAATCATCAGGCAGCACAGATTGATTTGAGAGATTCTATTGTTGACCCTGTTAAAGATTTGAGAATAAATATTGAAGGCTCTCTTAATCTGCTTCAGCTTGCGGAAAAATATAAAGTTAAGAAATTTATCTTTGCCTCTTCAGGAGGTGCCGCTTACGGTGAGCAGGTTCAGTTCCCTGCATCGGAAGACCACATTATTCAGCCATTATCTCCTTACGGTATATCAAAAACAACGATTGAAAAGTATCTTTTCTTCTACAAGAACTACTACAATATTAACTACATTATTTTAAGATACGCTAACATCTTTGGTGAGAGACAGGGAAATTCAGGTGAAGGTGGTGTAGTATCTGTTTTTATGAAAAATATTATAACGGATAAGATCTCTTATATTAATGGAGACGGTACAAATACTCGTGATTATGTTTACGTCAAAGATGTCGCGGATGCTAACTTTAAAGCACTCGACTGCAATGTGTCAGATTTTTTTAATATTTCTACGGGTACAGAAACAAGCGCAAATTTACTGGTTGAGCTCATTAAGAAAGTTACCGGTACTGATTCAAAGTTTGTACACAGGGAAACTATTAAGGGTGAACAGAAACGCAGTTGCCTTGATAACAATAAAGCAAATATTATTTTGGGCTGGAAACCAGTCTTTAAACTTGAAGATGGTCTAAAAAATACTTACCAGTGGTTCAAATCCTTTAATGCCCGATGAAAGTTGATTTAGTTGATATTGATAAGATAATTAAAGGTGATAAACGGAGTATCTCCAGAGCAATTTCTGTTGCGGAAAATGAAACCGATAGTAAGTTTGAATTACTGAAAGAAGTTTACAACCATACCGGCAAAGCGTATAAGATTGGGATTACTGGTCCGCCTGGTGCCGGCAAATCTACTATTACTGACTGTTTGATTAAAAGTCTTGTTAAAAAAGGATACAAAGTCGGGGTTATTGCAGTTGACCCAACGAGCCCTTTTACGGGTGGAGCATTGCTCGGTGACAGAGTTAGGATGACCGATTCCTCTCTTCTTGAAAATGTGTTCATTCGTTCTATGGCTACTCGCGGAAGTTTAGGTGGATTAAGCAAAAATGTGAACGACGTTTCGAAAATACTCGATGCTGCCGGAAAGGATTTTATTCTCATTGAAACTGTCGGCGTTGGTCAATCCGAACTTGATATCGCTCAAACTGCAGATACTACAATTGTCGTCCTCGTTCCTGAGTCAGGAGATTCTGTTCAGGCTATGAAAGCCGGCTTAATGGAAATTGCCGATATTTTTGCTCTTAACAAATCTGACAGGCAAGGCGCAGACGAGATTGTTACGAGTATTAAAAACATTCTTCATCTTCGCTCGCCTCATGATAATAACTGGGATATTAACGTGTTGAAAACTGTCGCTGTTAAAAACACTGGCACAGAAGAACTTCTTTCTGAAATTTTTAACCACAGGGATCACTTGAAATCTACAGGTTTTTTTGATATAAAACGCAAAGAACACCTTACCAATGAAATAATCGGAATGGTTAACATAAAGTTACAAAAGACTTTCTGGAATAATAACAACTTCAAACTTCTGCAAGAATCACTTGATGATATTTACAGCAAGAAAACTGACCCGTATTCCTTCAGCAATTCACTGACTTCTGATTTTTAAAAAAGTTTTCTTTCATATATCCATATTTTTCGTGAACTTTATTTTTCTAATTTTGTTTTTATAGGTAACTTACGGATAAATAATTATTTGTTAAGTTGAAGATTTAAATTTAAAATTTAATGAAAAAGAATTCGAAACTTGTTAAGAATTCCAAAAACTCGAAGACTGTAAAGAAAACTCCGAAGAATAACGGCGTCTTCTGTACTGAATGCGGTAGCGAACTTGACGACTTTGCTTTTTCGGCAAAGTCTAAAAATAAAAAATCTGTAAGGGATAATCATTACAACTGCGTAAAAACAGGTAAATTTTCCGGGGAATTTTGCTCAAAGATATTTATTTCTGATGATAACCTCCTTGGAGATTTTTTAAATGGAAAATAGTAAACAATAATTTCCCGTCTGTTTTCAACTTTCATAATTACTCCTGTGAATTCATCCTTAATTGACTAATTTCATTTGCTATTTTTAATTATATTCATTGATATTTAGCGCGATTGGCGGAACTGGCAGACGCACTAGACTTAGGATCTAGCGAGGCAACTCGTGGGGGTTCGACTCCCTTATCGCGCACTAAATAATTTATTGAATATGGCAGCTAAGTCAGCTAATACAAATGCTCCAAGATGTTCTTTCTGCGGCAGAAGCGCAGATAAAGTGACAAATTTAATTAAAGGTCCCGCAGATAGATTCGGGAAAGCTCCTTTTATTTGCGAAATCTGCGTTGATGGTGCCGTTCATATCATAAAGATGAATACTGACCCAACAAGCAGCGTCAATTTCAATAAATCAAAAACAGGTATCAATCCTGCAAGTATTAAGAAATTCCTTGATGGATATGTTATTGGTCAGGACCGTGCTAAAAAATCTCTCGCAGTAGCCGTTTATAATCATTACAAAAGAATCGATGCTATGAAATCTATCAGCATCGATGATGTTGAACTTGAAAAGAGTAATATCTTAATGATTGGTACTACAGGTACCGGAAAAACTTATCTCGCTCAGACTTTGGCGAAATTGCTTAATGTTCCTTTTGCAATCGCTGACGCAACAACTCTTACTGAAGCCGGTTATGTCGGTGATGATGTTGAATCAATGTTGGTAAGACTTTTGCAGAATGCCGAATACGATATCTCGAAAGCTGAAATGGGTATTATTTATGTTGATGAAATTGATAAGATATCCAGGAAAAGTGAAAATGTTTCAATAACTCGGGATGTATCCGGTGAAGGTGTTCAGCAGGCATTGCTTAAAATACTCGAAGGAACAATTGCAACTGTACCTCCTAAAGGCGGAAGGAAACATCCTGAACAACCGCTTTTGAGCGTTAATACAAAGAATATTCTATTCATTTGCGGTGGTGCTTTTGTTGGTCTTGAAAAAATTATTGAAAGAAGAGTTGCAAAAGGTTCTATAGGTTTTGGTGCAGAAGTTTTCGGGAAAAATGATATTAAAACCGATGAGATTTTAGCACAAGTCGAACCTGATGATCTTGTTAAATTTGGTTTAATCCCTGAAATCGTAGGTCGTCTTCCGATTGTTACTTCACTCGAAAGTCTTGATACTAAAGCGTTGCTAACGATTCTTACGGAACCGAGAAATGCTTTGATTAAACAATATAAAAAGCTTTTCAGAATGGAAGGCGTTGACCTTGTATTCCATGAAGATGCTCTCGCAGCAGTAACCGAAATAGCCATAAAACGCGGTACAGGTGCACGTGCATTGCGCTCCATAATGGAGAATATGATGGTTGATATTATGTATAAAATACCATCAAAAGAAAACCTTGCAAGCTGCATTATAACTAAAGAAGTAATAACCGAGCGCAAAGAACCGATTTATCTTAGCCCCAACAAAAAAGCTCTTGCATAATATTTTTTGAGTTTTTTCTAAGTGTCGTCACAAGTAATTTGCACCAATTGTATTTCAATTCACACATTATTTTATTAAAATGCAAACTTATTAATTAATTTATACATTTTTTCTATGGCATTATTGAAATCGATTTTAAAGAAAGAGAAAGCGTTCGCTGAAAGAACTGTATTTCATAAAAGTCTTATGATAGATATTGCGGCAAAGGGTAAAGTTATTTCAGAAGGAGGAGGCAAAAAAGCCATAGAAAAACTCCATTCGCAAAACAAACTTCATTGCAGAGAAAGAGTTAATCTCCTCATAGATAAAGGTTCTTCATTCCTAGAAATCGGACAGTTTACTGCTCATGATATGTATAAGGAATATGGTGGTGCCCCTTCATCAGGTACCATATTTGGCATCGGCAAAGTATCAGGACGCGACTGTGTTATTGTTGCAAATGATGCTACTGTAAAAGCAGGCGCATGGTTTCCAATAACATGCAAGAAAAATCTCCGTGCTCAGGAAATTGCAATGGAAAACAGGCTTCCTATAATTTATCTCGTTGATTCAGCAGGAGTTTTTCTTCCTTTGCAGGATGAAATATTTCCTGATAAAGAACATTTCGGTAGAATCTTCCGCAATAATGCAATCATGAGCTCTAAAGGTATCCCGCAGATTGCAGCAATAATGGGTCCTTGCGTCGCAGGCGGTGCGTATTTGCCGATTATGAGCGATGAAACAATTATTGTTGAAGGAACAGGAAGTATTTTCCTTGCAGGTCCTCATCTTGTAAAAGCAGCAATAGGCGAAGTAACAGATACAGAAGCTCTTGGCGGAGGCGAAGTATCATCAGCAGTCTCTGGCATCACTGATGAAAAAGTACCTGACGATAAAACTGCTATCGATAAAATTCGAAGCCTCGTTAGCAAATTCGGTCATAATGAACTTGCCGGTTTTGATAGAATTGAATCAAAAAATCCTGCTTACGATGTTAATGAAATATACGGAGTTATCCCTGAAGACAGCTCAAAGCCATATAATACTTACGACTTAATTGCAAGAATAATCGATGATAGTGATTTTGACGAATATAAACCTGCATACGGTCAAACTGTTATTACAGGATATGCCAGAATAGAAGGATGGGCTGTAGGAATCGTAGCAAACCAACGTGAAGTAGTTAAGAAAAAGAATCCTAAAGGTCAAACGGAAATGCAGTTCGGTGGAGTTATTTATTCTGATTCAGCCGATAAAGCAACACGATTTATTATGAACTGTAACCAGAGAAAGATTCCCCTGCTCTTTCTTCAGGATGTCACAGGATTCATGGTCGGTTCTTCTTCCGAGCATGGCGGTATCATTAAAGACGGTGCTAAGATGGTTAATGCAGTTGCAAATTCTACTGTTCCCAAAATAACTATAATTACCGGCAATAGTTTTGGTGCAGGAAATTATGCAATGTGCGGTAAAGCTTATGACCCCAGATTCATATTCGCATATCCGAATGCAAAGATTGCAGTTATGGGCGGTTCTCAGGCATCGAATGTTTTGCTCGATATAAAAATCGGACAAATGAAAAAACTCGGTAAAGAAATCCATGCTGACGATAAGAAAAAGTTTCTTGATGAAATCACAAAAAAGTATGATGAACAGACTAACGTTCTTTATGCTGCAGCAAGACTTTGGATTGACGGAATTATCGATCCGGCAAAAACTCGGGATGTAGTTTCTCATTGTATTTCAATCGCTAATTGTAATCCTGAAATACCGAAATTTAATCCAGGTGTGATTCAAACATAGTTCCAGCACTGCTTACAGGCTTTTTTTCTATAACTTGCCTCACCTTGCGTTTTTATTGGCTCTCGATTAGTCTTAAGTATGTCAAATTCTTGTTTCAGGTATAAACGGCTTAAAATCGCAATAAACACTCAAAATATAAGTCTTTTGACTATGTTTTCGGTTTCGTCTTAATCAGATAAAATTCTCTTAAATGTCCTTGCTGAAATAATTTCAATTATTCAATTTTAAAAATAAAAGTGAAGAGTAAAAACTCTTACCTTTATTTATGTCTAAAAAATTATTATATAGCAGAAGTATAAAATTATTATTATAATATATGAAAATAATTTATGTTCTATTTTTAATCCTGGCATTTCATATTTCATTCTCCCATGCACAGAATAATGTGCAGAGCAGCTTCAATAAAAAATTTAATGTTGAAATTCGGGTAGGTCCCAGCTTCCCTTATGGTGATTTAGGAAAAACGGATGCACTCAACAAAAATTCCGGCTTTGCTAAAATTGGTTTTAAGGCTGAAGCTGTCGTCGGTTATAAGCTCGTTGACGTTCTAGGCATTAACGTAATGGGCTTCTATAATTCGAATGGCACAGACTTAACTAATCTTACTCAGCAGCTTAACAATCAAACAGGTAGAGCTTGGACCACAGATTCAAAAAGCTGGAATATCTACGGAGGATTGCTCGGTCTCGAATATTCATATCCCGCATCAAAGAGTATCGTTGTAGGGTTTAAAGCTTATTCAGGTATCATGAGTACGACTTCACCCAAAGTAGAACTTACAAGCGGAGCTGATTCATTTGTGCAGGAAGAAAAGTCAACTACGGCACTTACATACATGTTTTCACTTAGTGGTGCATATCCCCTGTCAAATAACATATTCTGGATTTCATCAATAGGCTTTCTTGGTGCAACCCCTAAGTTCGAAAATGTTAAGACGGTAACAACTATAAACGGAGTTACAACTGAAAGCACTGATACTTTCAATCAGGATATGAAAGTATTCATTGTTGATACAGGAATTAAAATAGTCTTTTAACAATTTTTCTAAACAACACCCTCTCTTCAGAGGGTGTTATTATTTACAGTTTATTTTTCTCACACTATTTGCGTTTCTAATGGTTTCCATTTAAATTATCTTTAAAGTTAATGTATAAATTGCAAATTATATCTATATAATGACGTCAAAAGAGATCAGAAACTCATTCATAAAATTTTTTAAAGAACGTGGACATACTGCTGTTCAATCAGCCCCTGTTGTACCTTTCGAAGACCCCACATTACTTTTTACGAACGCCGGCATGAATCAGTTTAAGGATGTATTCCTCGGACTTGGCACACGTGAATATTCCCGCGCGGTTGATACACAAAAATGCATAAGAGCAGGCGGTAAACATAATGACCTTGAAGAAGTTGGTATGGACGGTTACCACCATACTTTCTTTGAAATGCTTGGTAACTGGTCATTTGGAGATTATTATAAGAAGGAAGCTATAAAATGGGCGTGGGAGCTTCTTACCGATGTATGGAAACTTCCTAAAGATAGACTATGGGCTTCTGTTTACAAAACTGACGATGAAGCTTTAGAATTCTGGAAAACAGAAACTGATATTAATCCTGAACATATTTTAAAGTTTGATGAAAAGGATAACTTCTGGGAAATGGGAGAAACTGGTCCTTGCGGTCCTTGTTCTGAAATTCATATAGACCTTACTGAAAATGGATGCAAACCTGAAGATATTAACGCCGGACTCGAAGATGTAATTGAAATCTGGAATCTTGTTTTTATTCAGTATAACAGAGACCAAAATGGTGATCTTCATAATTTACCTCACAAACATGTCGATACGGGCATGGGCCTTGAAAGAGTCGTAAGAGCTATGAGCGGTAAAAAGTCCAATTACGAAACTGATTTATTCATTCCGATTATTAATATTATCTGCGGCATAACAGGTAAAAAATATGAAGGCGAATTAATTTCAGTAATGAATGCTATTGCTGATCATATCCGTGCGCTTACTTTCGCAATAAGTGATGGTGCTATGCCGTCAAACGAAGGCAGGGGTTATGTTCTTAGGAGGATACTTAGACGTGCCTTGAGGCTGGCACGCAAACTTGAGTTCAATGAACCATTTATGTACCGTCTCGTTGATGCAGTAATTGAAGTCTTTGGTGAT
>JBAYUG010000080.1:0-15326 GCA_041675325.1 Kapaibacterium sp. (SeqCode) | reverse complement strand
TTTTTTATTATTATTTATTAGAAGAACGAGAACAAAGTGATAAGATCCCCGCCAAGAACGAGCGGGGATGACAGCTATTTTATTATTTTATTTATGATTAAATGACAGAGACCATCCTATTCGCAGTCATGATAATGTGCCTGCGCATTATTGACGTATCACTCGGAACGATCCGCATGATAATAACCGTGCAGGGAAAGAAGTACGTAGCGGGTGCGATAGGGTTTTTTGAAGTAACAATCTGGGTTGTCGCAATCAGCAGCGTAATGTCGCAGCTCGATAACTGGATTAACGTAGCAGCATACTCATCAGGTTTCGCACTTGGCACTATCATAGGAATTACACTCGAACAAAAACTCGGCTCGGGTTTCGTCTGGCTTAATATCATCTCAATGAATTATGCTGACGATATAACAGAGCTTCTCCGCAGGGACAAATTCGGTGTAACGCTTATCCCGGGCGAAGGTGCAAGCGGGGGAGTCACTGTTCTCCTCGTACTGATACCACGCAAGAGACAAAAAGAAGTAATGCAACTAATAATCAACATCGACCCCAAAGCATTTGTAACGATGCAATCCTCCATTCCGAACCGTGGCGGCTATCTACAAATCAGAAAATAAAGTACGCTCTTTCAGTGTGCGTTCTTTCTATCCGTGTGCATCCGTTCAATCCGTGCAAATCTGTGTTCTATTGTTTTTAAGCTCATGTTAATCAGTGAAAATCATAGACACCGCTCTTTCCTTGTGCCATATTCATTTGAATTGTTCTTCAAAAACAGAAACTGTATTTTAAAGTAATTAGGAGTATAATTATGCATTATTTAAATTACAATTTTCCCAAAGTAATTATTGCAAGTTTAATAATTATTTCATTTCTATTCTACAAAGATATTTCTTCTCAGGTTATTCCTGAATCGGTTGTCAGTAAATACAACCTCAACAGCAAATCCACTTTCTTTGACATTCAAAAAGCTATGAATGAACACTGGGCTTCTCATGGAGTGGATGGCGGATATATCATGAAGAACGGCGAGAAAGAAAAAGTTCCGTACTGGAAGATATACAAGCGCTGGGAGTATTACTGGGAGCAAAGAGTGAATCAAGTGACAGGCGAATTTCCAAAGACTACTGCAGTTGATGAATACGAGAAGTACAAACAGAGTCCATATTATTCTCCGGGAAATACCGATTATTCCGAAAGCTGGGTTAATCTCGGAACGAATACTACGACAGGCGGATATGCGGGTCTTGGAAGAATTAACTGTATTGCTTTTCATCCGACTCTTGCAAATACTTTCTGGGTAGGAAGTCCTTCCGGAGGAATATGGCGTACCACAAACGGCGGAACAAACTGGACTATATTGAATAATAATATGACAGTTCTGGGTGTCAGCGATATTGTCATCCCAAGCGATTATGCAGCTTCAAATACTATTTATATTGCTACAGGCGATCGCGACGGAGGCAGTATGTGGTCATTAAACGGGGGACAAAGTCAGGACAATGCGAGTATTGGTGTTTACAAATCAACTGACGGCGGAACTACGTGGAATGCAACGGGTCTGACATATACAACGAGTCAAAAGAAATTAGTTTATTCACTAATAATACATCCGTCAGATAATTCGATATTATTAGCTTCAACAACGGACGGAATTTATAAGACGACAAATGCCGGGACTACCTGGACAAGAAAATTTATTTATCCAAGCTGGCGATTAGCATTTAAACCCGGTGACCCTACGAGGGTTTATGGGGCAGGTGAAACATATTCAGGATCCCAATGGTTTTCGTATTCAACCGATTCCGGTGAGAATTGGTTAGAGTATGAGTTCGGCAGCGGAACAAATGCCAGTCGAACTGAGCTTGCAATAGCCCCGTCCGATGCAAATATTGTTTATTTACTTACAAGTAATTCTTTAGGAGGAGTTAATGGAATTTATAAATCTACAAATAGCGGAGTAAATTTTACTGCTGTCAATTCAGGTTCGCCTGCAGGTATGCTTGGCTACTACACTGACGGCTCCGGAGGCAGCGGCGGGCAGGGGACTTATGACTTATGCATTGCCGTCAAACCGGATGATGCAAATACAATATTCATAGGGGGAATTACCACTTGGAAATCCACAAACGGAGGCGTGAATTTCACGGCAAATACATCCTGGACTTCACATCCTTCTTACAATTTTAGCGGTGCACCCGTTACTCATGCGGATAAACATGCTATGATTTATCAAAGTGCCTCAGTCTTTTTTGAGGGCAATGACGGCGGTATCTATAAAACCACAAACGGCGGAACAAGCTGGACTGATTTATCTAACGGTCTTGCCATCAGCCAGATTTATAGAATCGGTGTTGCGCAAACAAGCTCAACAACTGTCCTCACAGGGTTGCAGGATAACGGTTCAAAGCTTTTCAGCGGCGGAAGCTGGTCTGACGTAACAGGCGGTGACGGTATGGAATGCATCGTGGATTATTCAAATGCACAATATATGTATGCAACTTATGTAAGAGGAACGATTTACCGAAGCACTAATGGTGGAATATCTTTTCCAACTACTATTTCAGCTAATTTACCCGGCGGACAGCGCACAGGTGCATGGGTGACACCTTATATTATTGACCCGAATAACAGTTCAACTTTAATTGCCGGTTATGATTCAGTCTATAAAAGTACAAACAGAGGTAATACCTGGACGTTGATTTCTCAATCTTTAAGTACTTCCGCAAAACTTCGTTCGCTTGCAATCGCACCTTCCAATTCGAATATTCTTTATACGGCTGATAGAACAGCGATGTGGAAAACCACAAACGGCGGTGCAACTAACTGGACTTCCGTAACTCTCCCGGCTTTATCCGGAAATTACATTACTTATTTAACTGTGAAAAATACCGACCAAAATACTGTCTGGTTAACTTGCGGCGGATATACATCAGGTACGAAAGTTTTTGAATCTACAAACGGCGGCACTAACTGGACTAACATCTCAACAGGTTTACCCAATCTGCCTGTCATGTGCATTTTACATTATAAAACCGCAACAGACAGAAACGTTCTCTTCGCGGGTACCGATTTGGGTGTGTATGTAAAAGACGGTGCAAACTCATGGGTTTTTTATTCAAACGGATTACCAAATGTTGTCGTCACCGAGCTTGATGTTTACTATAATGCTTCCGGCGACAGACTCAGAGCAGGCACATACGGACGCGGTCTCTGGGAAACCCTTATAGAAGGGGCTTTACCCGTTGAACTTCAGTCATTTACATCACACGTTAATTATAATTCCGTAACACTGAACTGGACAACCTCAAGCGAAACAAACAATAAAGGCTTTGCTGTAGAAAAAACACCCGAAGGGAAAAATGAATGGAATAAAGTCGGCTACGTTGAAGGAAAAGGAAATTCAAATCAGTATGTTAATTATTCATTTAAAGAAAACGGAATAACCACGGGCACATATCTCTACCGCCTCAAACAAATAGATTACAACGGAAACATTAAATACCATAAGCTAAACTCAGCGGTTAAAATCGGCGTACCGGAAAAGTTCTCATTATCGCAAAACTATCCTAACCCATTCAATCCGAAAACAAAAATTGATTTCCAAATCCCCGCAAAAGGATTTGTATCAATAAAAGTTTACGACATACTCGGAAAAGAAGCAGCGGTATTAATAAACGAAACAAAAGACGCAGGTTACTACACAGTCGAATTCGACGGAAGCAAACTTTCAAGCGGATTATATTTCTATAGAATCACGTCAGGCAGTTTTACAAAACAGCTTAAAATGATCTTAATAAAATAATAAAATTATTCTCTCGTTCCCGGGTGCTCGCCCTCCTTACTCAGTATTTCAGGGCACTTGGGAACGAATTAAAACAAATTAGGTAAGTCATCCTTATTTTTATTTGCAGGTCATCCTTATTTTTATTTGCAGGTCATCCTTATTTTTATTTGCAGGTCATCCTTATTTTTATTTGTCATCCCCGCTCGTTCTTGGCGGCCTGCCTGCCGCAGGCAGGGGATCTAATCACGACATTGTTTTAGTTCTTAATGCATGACTACACCCCAACCGCTCTATCCGTGTGAATCCGTCCAATCCGTGAAAATCCGTGTTCAATTTTCTCTCATTATTATAATCATCCGTTCAATCCGTGAAAATCCGTGTTCAATTTTCTATCATTATAATAATACATCCGCTCTTTAAGTGTGCGTTCTTTCAATCCTTGTTAAATAGTCAACGAAAATCATAATACATCTGCTCTTTCAGTGTGCGTTCTTTCTATCCGTGTTCATCATTATCATAATACATCCGTTCTTTCCGTGTTCCAAAAACTCTATCACTTCGAAATCGTTCTCGAGAAATTACCGATACCTATATCACCGCAAACAAGACCGAAATAAATCGTAAATGAATCGTATGCATCCATTTTATTTAAAGCGGCCTCATTCAAATTTATCACGGCATAATCTTTATTCCCTTTCTTTTCCAGGCTGCCTTTCACGCCAATAAACCTGTACGGTTCATTGCAGGAATTATTACAAACATTCAGGAAAAGAACACCTGCAATTATTGTTTCATCTTTAATGCAGTAATCATAATTTCCGAATACTTCATCTTTACTCAACTTAAATCTTATCGCTTTACCTGCAATCTTAACTGTTTTTTCAGTTTGATTTGATGTAAATAAACCGGGTATTATAGAAGGAGTATCAATAAAATCTCTGCCATTAACCAAATGATAATTCTCTTTTTGAATAGTGTTGAATGCCGTACCTTTCCCGATTTTGTTCTTTTCCCAGAGTGCTTTCAGCTCCGGAACACTGTATATGCCTTTCGCCAGTTTTATACTCATACCAAATTTTTCTCTTCTTGCGATTCCTTTAGGGGACAGGTCGATATGACTTTTTGCAGCGCGTCTTACGAATGACTTATTGCCCCTGTTAAAGAAAACCAAATCACCGACTTTGCCGGAGATTCTGCTGTTTGAAGAATTTATTATTCTAGCCATTTTATTATTGTGTTTAAAAGTTTTAAAAAATTAATTAAATTATGTTTACTCGCAAAGCAAACATAAGTTTGCAAAAAAGGGGTATTGCCCCCTTTAAAAGGGGCAATACTCTCTTGGTTAAGTTCATCGACTTTAAAATCAAAATATGCATCTTTTGTTTTCATCGTTTCTGAACTTATGCTGTGAATGTGCTTGAATAATGCACAGACTTCCCATTCGCATCTAATGTCACAAATATCAAGAATGTCTTGTGCGTATCATATGCATCGTATATCGTTTGTTTTGCGGGTTCAATTGGAATTGTGAAGCTGAGCGGATTTGCCAGGTTCAAAATAACGTTTGACGAAGCAAAATTCATGAATCTGTGAGCAGACTGAGTTCCGTTCACCGGATCCTGCAAATGCATCACGCAACCAAGTTGAATAAATTTCTCGACCCCTGTATCAAATCCCTGATTTGTGCCCAGAGGATCGATTGCTACATTAATTTCTGTTCCATCAATCGTTAAATCTGTTGTCGTGGTCACGAAACCAAAATCCGGTGCCAGAAATGTGATATCCTGCACATCCGCTGCCGTTATGGTCTGGTACGATGTCTTAGCGATTTTAGCGATAGTTGGAAGTCTTTTTGTAACACCCTCGGGAATAAACGCATCCCAAAAAGGTCTTACTTTAGTTAATCCATAAACCGCCTTCGAAAATTTCATACATAACTTAAATCTATTCCTTCTTTCAATCGTTTCTGCAGTTGGTTCATTCATAGTTCTTCTCGGTAATCTTGCCACGTATGCCTCACCGAATAGCATTTTGAATACCTGAGGACCTAATGCTCCCCTAAGCGTTCCTAAGTGTTGATCATTTAATTTCGCCATTATATGGCTCCTTTCTATTTAATTTTAAGTTAATATTTTCTTTGCGTTTCTTAAAAATATGTGTTTTCATTTTTTATCTTAGTTTATATTTTTTATAAATTGTTAATTATTCCTGTAGAACCTTGCAACGGGGCGGACTTTTTCCCGTATATCTTGGATTACCGAGCCACTTTTCAAATTCAGTTAAAGATGAAGACCTGCTAAATGCGATTTTTAGACTGTTTCTATATGAGAGGTATATGAAAGCTATATGAAAGCTATATGAACTCCATATGAAATCCATATAAACTCTATATGAAATCAATATGAAATCATTAAGTAATGCGCATAGATATCCGGTAAAGGTGGAATGAAAGAGTTTGATAGTGTCAGATCTTTTCCCTCTCGAGTTGTCTGTGTTACTTTTATATGTTATGTTCATTTGAACCAACTTTTAAATTATTAAAGTTGGTTCAAAATATTAAGATTAGAGATTATGGGAAAGAATGTAATTCTTATAACATGGCGTATATAATAAGAAACAGTATAATATACAGCGTATTATAAAAATCTATAATATATACGGGATATTATTTAAAATGATATAACACGGCAGGTATAGGATGAAATTATGCCCTATAATATCTGAATTTTCCGGCTCTGATATTTTTAAGTTCACGCTGAATTGCAAGTTGAATTGTATGTCTTGAAAATTTTCCGTCAAGAAGTTTATAAAAATATTCCCTGTTTTCGCGAAGGTCTTTGGAATCATTAAAAAAATAGAATATTGACGAAAGAGAAGCTAAATTATTTTTGATTAGAGATACTAGAAACCTCCTTTTTCTATCTTTTATTAAATAATAGATAAAACTATCAACTGAGGCATACTTTAATAAAAACTTATATAATTTTTCAAGTTCTTTATCAAGTTTGATATCCTTAAGAAAAACCTCTTTAGTCAAATAATTATATTTATATTCAGGATCTAACATACCGTAAGTAGATTCAATGATATCGTAACAAAGTGTGGATTCATAACGATCAGTAGATTGATCTAAAAAATTTTTACTACGATTCTTTATAAAATTATTAAAAGGCAGCAATTTGTTAATATTAATCTTATCATAGTATCTTTTCCCATCTTTCATAAAATAATAAAATAACCAATACATAAGATAATCTTTTATCTCTTCTTTTGACATTAATTCTTTTCCTGTAATACCATTAATAAATATTTCTACTCTCTTTGTCAAATCATTTTTATCCACAATATTAAGAAATAAAGCGTTTATTTCTCTATGAATATCTTTAATTGATTTAATTTTTTTATTCATCTTTATATGTTTAAGATTTATTAATCGATTAATATTTTCTGATAGAAAATGGGCGAATTGTAAATAATCTTTGTAGAATTTATTGAAGTTTTTAATTTAAACCTTTTCATTGAATTACAAACTTTAGATTACAAGTTAACATATCAAAAAGAAGCAATTATTACAACGTATTTTTTTAAGATACATAGGGGATAAGAATATGGAAGGAAAGATAGAAAGCTTTTTATACCGTCTTGCCGCTTTAGCGAATATAAAACAAATAAAAACTTTTCCATAACTTCTATAAACAAAAATTACTATTTTATATGAAACAAAACTATCTATGCCTCTTAGCTGGAATGAAGTTAAAAAACGTGCTCTTAAATTCTCTAAAGAGTGGGAAAACGAAGTTAGCGAAAAAGCCGAAGCTAAAACTTTTTGGGATGAATTCTTTTCTATCTTTGGCATCTCACGCAAACGTGTTGCTTCATTCGAAGAACCGGTTAAAAAACTCGGCGATAAACATGGATTCATAGATTTGTTCTGGAAAGGCGTTCTTATCGTAGAACATAAATCCAAAGGTAAAAACCTTGACCGTGCATACACACAGGCACTGGATTATTTCCCGGGCATCAAAGAAGAAGAACTTCCTAAATACGTTCTCGTTTCCGATTTCAACCGATTTCGTCTATATAATCTCGAAGAAAATACAGAACAGAATTTTCTGTTAAATGAACTTCACAAGAATATTCATCTTTTCGATTTCATCCTTGGCTTTAAAAAGCAAACATATAAAGATGAGGACCCCGTTAATATTGAAGCCGCAAACCTTATGGGCAAACTTCACGATGCTCTTAAAAACAATGGTTACGTTGGTCACGACCTAGAAAGGTTTCTCGTTAGAATATTGTTTATTCTCTTTGCAGACGATACAGGTATTTTCCAGCCTATTGGGCAATTCGATTTTTTCCTACAAAGTAGAACATCCCCAGACGGTTCTGATTTAGGTGTGCATCTTGCAAATATTTTTCAAACTCTAAATACACCTCCGGATAAACTACAGAAATATCTTGATGAAGATGTGAATGCTTTTCAATATATAAACGGTGATTTATTCAAAGAGAATCTTCCTATTTCTTCTTTTGATTCTGAAATGCGTAATACTCTTCTTCAATGCAGTGGTTTTAATTGGAGTAAAATCTCTCCAGCTATCTTCGGCTCTCTATTTCAATCTGTTATGGATAAAGACAAACGCCGTGACCTTGGAGCTCATTATACTTCCGAGAAAAACATTATGAAGGTAATAAAAGGTTTGTTCCTAGATGAAATGCAATCAGAATTCGATGATTGTAAATCTAACTTAAATAAACTTGAAAAGTTCTACACAAAAATAACTAAACTTAAATTTCTAGACCCCGCCTGCGGTTGCGGAAATTTCTTAATTATTGCATACCGGGAATTACGGCTTCTTGAAATTAAAATTATTGACGAACTCAGAAAATTAACACATAAAGAATTAATCACAGATTTTGACGTAAAAGATTTAAGCCGTATAGATGTTGACAGTATGTATGGAATTGAAATCGAAGAGTTTCCCGCTCGTATTGCCGAAGTTGCGATGTGGCTCATAGATCATCAAATGAACCTGCTGCTATCCGAAAACTTCGGAAGTTATTATGCTCGAATCCCTTTAAAGAAATCTCCTCATATCCATAACAAAAACGCATTACAAGTTGACTGGAACGAAGTAATCCCAAAAAGCCAATGCAATTATATCCTTGGCAATCCTCCGTTTATTGGCAAGAAAAGAAGAGATGAAGAGCAAAACAAAGATATGGATTTAATATTTAATAGTATCAAAAACTACGGTGTTCTTGATTATGTTTGTGCTTGGTATATTAAAGCTACTAAATACATAAAGAGTACAAATATTAAAGTTGCTTTTGTTTCTACAAACTCAATCTCACAGGGGGAACAGGTTGGAATATTGTGGTCGCATTTATTAAAAGAAAATATCCAAATTAGTTTTGCACATCGCACTTTTAAATGGGACAACGAAGCAAAAGGAAAAGCCGCTGTTCACGTAATTATAATTGGTTTTGCAAATTCAGATACTAAAAACAAAAGATTATTCGATTACGAAGACATAAAGTCAGATCCGGTAGAAGTAAAAGCCAAAACTATTAACCCATATTTAGTCGATAATGATAATTTATTAATATTATCGCGAAGTAATACGCTATGTAATGTTCCCGAAATAACATTTGGAAGTATGCCAAATGATGATGGTAACTTTCTTTTTACAGACGAAGAAAAGAATCAATTCCTGAAAGTAGAACCTAGTGCTATTAAATTTATTAAACCTTTAATAAGTGGTCGTGAATTTCTCCACAATGAAAAACGATGGTGTTTATGGCTGGAAGATATAAAACCATCCGAAATAAAAGATTTACCGGAAGTTGAAAAAAGAATTCATAATGTTAAAACATACAGACTACTTAGTAATCGCGAAGCTACAAGAAAATTAGCTTCGTACCCTTATTTGTTTGGTGAAATAAGACAACCAAAAACAGATTTTATTCTTTTTCCTTTGACATCTTCAGAAAACAGGAGGTTTATACCGATAGCATTTTTAAGTAAAGATAATATTGTTAATAATACTTGTAGCGTTATTCCTGATGCTAAATTATATCATTTTGGAATTTTAACTTCTACTATGCATATGGCTTGGGTAAGACAAATTTGTGGAAGAATGAAAAGTGATTATAGATACTCTAACAACCTTGTTTATAATAATTATCCGTGGCCTGAAACTCCCTCAGACGAAAAGATTAAAAGAGTAGAAGAAGCAGTTGTAAACCTTTTAGCAGTCCGCGAAGAATTCAAAAGCGAATCACTCGCTGACCTCTACGACCCCCTCGCAATGCCCAAAAAACTCGTAGACGCACACAACAAACTCGACAAAGCCGTTGACCTCTGCTATCGTCCACAGCCATTCCCAAACGAACTCTCCCGCCTCGATTTTCTCTTCGACCTCTACAAGAAATATACCGAACCAATGTTCACCACAAAGAAGAAAGAAAAAAGAGCCAAACCAAAAGAATAAAACTAAATTTATAATTTTATGAACGCAGAAGAAATTAAACAAAAATTAGAAGAATTCGACAAAAGATGGAATATTATAAATGATTTAGATTATCAAACTGAATTTGAAAAATTTAGATTAAGGATAATAAACCTGTTGAATACAAACAGACTTTTAATCACCAGTGAATATTTAAAAAAGTTCTGTCAAATTTGGGCTTTAGAATATAATGAAGATTTGTATTTAAGCACTATTTTTCAAAATACTGTTATTAATAGTTCCAAAACCGAAAATAACGAAAAACATTTTTATAAATTAATTCAAAGTTTATTCTATTTGCCTGATGAAGGATGGTACAATAGGTATTCTAATGAAATGAAATATATAACTGATTTGTTTGATATAATTCAAGATATTGTTAATTATTCTAACATAAATCTTAGTGTTTCAATAAATAATTTTAATGTTATCCTATATCCCAAAGGTGAAAAAGAACTCGATGAAAAATTAGTCAACCAAGTCCTCTCTTTTTTAAACCCTGATAGCAATACTCTTTTCAAAGAAGGCTTAACATCTTATTTAGAAGTAACAGATAGAAGTTTTATCGACGCAGTTGATAAAATGAGAAGAACATTAGAAGAATTCCTAAGATTTAAATTAAGTAACAAGAAAGGATTTAAAGAAAATATAAAAGAATTGAATACGATTCATAAAGCAGACAAGAAAGACAAACAAATCCGAAACATAATTATTAATGTTTTTAATTACCTTGATGAATATTTCAACGAAAACACAAAACACAAAGACGGCGATATCGATGACAACGAATGCGAGTATATAATATACCAAACCGGTGTTCTTCTAAGATATATAAACAATATTAAATTTATAAAATAACATTTACTGTCATTGCAATATTACGGAATAGCACCGGCTTCGTTTAACGCTTTAGTTACATTTGAAAAGCAAATTCTTAAAAGTGATAATCTTTGTGAATTGAAGGTTCAGTTTTTAAGACCATATTGTATCATATTTTTAGACCAATTAATTTTAACTGAAAAAGGTGTAAATTTTAAAATTCATTCTACTTATTGCGATGCCAATCAGTATTTAAAACAAACCGGTTTTAAACATTTGCATAAAAGTGCTAAATGTATGGAAAAAGATTTTCCCGAATCAGATATTATTAAACTTAATAAATACATTAAAAAAGATTTCCCGTTAGATGAAAAGGTGGTTAAATGGATTAAATCAAACATTATTAAATATATTAAAACCGATGGGCATTTAACCAAAAAGATTACTGAAAACATCTATGAAATAATTAACAACGGTCTCGTACACGGCAATAACAAAAATGGAATCTCTATGGCTGGTCAGTTCTACCCTCTTAAGAACTATTTCGAAATTGCATTTTACGACAGAGGAGTCGGCATTCCTCAGTTAGTAAAGAAAGAAATTAAAGACCTTTCTCTTGCCAATGATGTTGATTATATTGAATGGGCTATGCGAAAGGGTACTTCGACAAATAAATTGACAAAAGCTAGTGGTCTTGGTCTTCATTTTTTAAGCAATTTCATAAAGCAAAACAAGGGATACTTGCAAATTATATCAGGAAATGGTTATTTTTGTATAGACGAATTCGATAATCACACAAAAGAAACGATTAAAAACTTTATTCAAGGAACTATCGTTAACATAAGAGTAAACTACAATTAAAATTATTATGCACAAAGTAGTAGAAATAGTAAACAATCCTGTTCTTTTAGCCTCCGATAAAGGAGATAAACTATACAGGCATTTAAAGAAGGCTCTCGGTGCAAAGCCTTTTAAAGAAATCACTCTCGACTTTGAGGGGTATAA
The DNA here is from genome assembly GCA_041675325.1 of Kapaibacterium sp. (SeqCode). Classification (GTDB taxonomy): domain Bacteria; phylum Bacteroidota; class Ignavibacteria; order Tepidaquicellales; family Tepidaquicellaceae; genus CAIKZJ01. The sequence continues at coordinate 3,203 of JBAYUG010000080.1, read as the reverse complement.
GTTTCTTTCAAGCACCTTTTTAAACCACGCTTTTGGTCAGTTATGTATTGATTTAAAGATTTCCGAGAAACAGTTTTTCAATAAAATCAAATTTGTCAATCTTGACGAGGATGATTTAGATGAAGTTACATTATGCGTTTTAAATGCTCAGATGAGAATTGGTATAATTAAAAAAGGACACGACGAAAAGAAATTTTATGCAAGCATAGCCGAATACTAATATGCCACAAGTAATCGATGGTGATTCATTGTTAAAAAATATCAAAGGGCTTCCTACGGAAGCCTTTTTCGTTGATACAAATATTGTTATAGCATACAAAGACCCGTTTGCCGCAGCTTTAAAAAATCCTTCATTAGAAAAATATAATGACAAAGTTTCAGAATTACTTGATAAACTAAAATCCGAAGGATTTAAAGCTTATTCAACTTTATCTGTTGTTCTCGAATATTACAAATATATTCAGGTGAACTTTTATAAAGTATATAAAAGTAGCGCAACTGGTAAAGAAACTTTTTCTTTAGATTCCGAAGATTTTAAAAAATTAAAGACAAATGATTCAGACTTCATAACCAAGTGGAAAATATATCTCGAAAGTTTTAAGAAGCCTTTCAAAAAGAACATTATTATTATAGACAAAACTTTAATTCCTAAAAACGTTCTTGATTCATTCGAGGGCACGAAAATAGACTTCGGCGACCACTTACTTTATGAAATCGTTAAAACTTACCCAAAATATAAATGCATTTTCACTAACGACTTAGATTTCTATTCAATCGATGATGACGATTTGTATATCATCACATTCAATAAAGGAATAATCAGAAAAGCAAAAACAGACAAGAAATTATTCAATCTCTGAACACCCTCCCCAGATTTAAGTCACTCCCCTCAATTTTCTATTGCAAAAACTTAATAATAAATTTAAATTCAAGCAAAGGTTCAACGTTATAATCTTATTTTTATTTAGCTCCGGTGAGAAGAGAATAATCTTGTAAAATATAAAGTTTAGAATAAATATTATGGTATCAGTAAATATTAGCAGAAGAATAGCAAAACCAATCTTGTATTTAACTAAGTTCTTTAATGATAATTATTTCATTTTGGTTTGTAAGGGTTATAACGAGGATGACATAGAGAGCGGTGAGAAAGTGACGGAGTGAGAAAGTGACGGAGTGAAAAAGTGACGGAGTGAGAAAGTGACGAAGTGACGAAGAGCAGTGAGTAGGTGTAAGGGATTGAGGAAAAAAGAGTAGAGCAGAAATCCTTGATAAGATCCCCGCCAAGTGCATGAGGGGATGACAAAATAAAAATAATTAGTTGATACACCCTCTTTAATACTCTCTTTTATTATATATGCAATTCTTTTTGGAAATTGTGCCGTCATTTTTTATGCAAATATTTTTACCCCTTTGATTTTTTAATGTTTTCTCGTATAAAGTGGTCATGCAAAAAATTTTCCCAATTATTTCATGTCGTAATTTCCATTTTTGTTTGCATATATAGTAGAAGGATGAATTAATAAAATTATACTTGATATGGCTTGTTTGGTGTTTTTGGTTTTTAAGCACTTTTCCCTGTTATTCTTGCCCTTTCTGCACTTCCTGTTTACTTGCGCTCTACTTGCGCTCACCTTGCGCTCTACTTGCGCTCACCTTGCGCTTACCTTGCGCTTACCTTGCGCTCTACTTGCGTTCTAAATTAGTCTTATTAGATGGTTGACCCGCCCAATCCTCCAATCAAGACGGCGGATCTTCGACAAGACGGTCCCGATAAAGAAAATCGGGATAAACTTCTCTTCGACAAGACGGCGGATGCGAAGAACGCGCATTACTAACAACATACTTTTGTTATAATCATTTCTATTACGATTACTTCACCGGAAAAATAATTTTCGTCTCTGCATTATTTCCCGCAGTGATTTTATTAAAATTTATTTCGCTCTATAGATTATTTTCTTAAAATATTTAATACGTGTAAACCCGCTGTCTGATTAGCGTTTTGCCGTGTTTCGAATAATTTTCCTGCGTTGTTAAAAATTAATGAATGTAATATTAAAAATATTATTACTAATTTGCAATTAATTTTATTAGAGTATCTCATTTAAAAATTTATTCCCTACAAATTAAATTACAAAAATGGAAATAGACGGAAAAGAATTTCAGGTCGATGGTGACGGTTTTTTATCAGACCCCCATATCTGGAATGAAGAGGTTGCAAGATTATTTGCTAAGTATGACGGTATCGAAAATCTGACCGAAAAACACTGGGCAATCGTAAATTTTATACGCAATAACTGGGAAGAAAAAGGTATGGCACCAATGATTCGGTCTATTTGTCAGGTAACAGGCGTTAGGTTGAAAGAGATATATGAGTTGTTTCCCCTTGGTCCTGCTCGCGGTGCATGCCGGGTTGCGGGTTTACCAAAACCTGATGGATGTGTTTAGCAAAATTAAATTAATATAACTTTGTATAAAGCAATTTCACTTTCAGCTTTTCTGATTTGTTTTATTGTATTGAGCTTTCATTTTTTAAGGCTTATCAGACTTGGCTCACCTAAAGATTATTCCAATAAAAGAGGTAACCTGAAAGCGGCAATAGGTTATTCTTTTATTGGTGCGATGAACCCTTTAAAAAAGGAGTCAGCATTTTTACATTTACCTACATATACAGCAGGTCTTCTGTATCATACAGGTACTTTTGTATGTTTTGCATTATACTTTTTGTTGCTTTTTGATATCAGTTTTTCAAATACAATACAATGGATTTTAGTATGTTTATTAACTGCATCAAGCCTTAGCGGTTTGGGTATATTTGTGAAACGAATTGCATTAAGAAAACTAAGAAATCTTTCTAATCCTGACGACTATGTATCAAATTTGATTGTTACAGACTTTCAGATATTGACATTGATTGTACTTGTGGAAAAATCTTTTTCACCTTACTATTTTATATGCATCAGTTTATTGTTCCTGTATCTGCCTCTTGGAAAGCTTAAACATTCTTTGTATTTCTTTGCTGCGCGTTATCATCTTGGATTCTTCTATGGATGGCGGGGAGTCTGGCCTTTAAAAAGCAGGGGGAATATCGAATGAAAAATTTCAATGAAAAAATAGATAAAGCAACAAGGATTCTTTCCGAACCACAAGACAGTAAACTTATTTCATACCTGAACAGCTGCGTTCATTGCGGGCTGTGTGCGGAG